>JAFUAL010000009.1 GCA_017460745.1 Bacilli bacterium
AGAGGTTCTTCAAAATCATCATATGAGTCACTATCAATTATGGTTTCCCAGTTATTATTACCAACTTCTTTCATTAAAGTAAAACTTACAAATTTATCTTGTACTCTTATAGCTCCTTCAGTAGTTGAATCATTTCCATGCAAAACGTTAATATCATATACTACATCTTTATCTGCTTCATTTATTCCAGATACAGAAAATTCATAATACTCATCTGGACGTGTGTCTTGAGGTTCAAAGTTTTCTATTTGAATACCTTCTCTTTCACTTAAATTTAAATAAACTTTACCTAGTATTAAAGTAGAATTCTTGGTTCCTGTTTTTTGATATGTATAAAATGCATATGATACACTTCCTATACTTCCAACAAGTAATCCTATTATTATACCTAATATTATTTTTTTTACTAACTTTTTACTATTCATCATTAATTCTCCATCGCAAAATATCTGTATTATAGATATTTTTATTATATATCTATATTTGAGATATTGCAAGCATTTTTTATCTACTTTTGAGATAATTTCTTTGGTGAATGATAATGATAGGTAAAATATTAAAATATATGAGAACAACAAGCAATTTAAAGCAATCAGAATTGTCAAAATTAACGAATATACCGCAAAATACCATATCACAATACGAAACTGGTAGAATTCAGCCAACTTTTGAAATAATTGAAAGAATATCCAAAAATTGTGGATTTAAAATAAATTTTGTTAGCAAAAATGATAATGTTAATTCAGAAAATATAGATAGAAAAGAGATTTAAAAATAGTATTACTCAAAAGGTATTACTATTTTTTTACCATAATTTATTTCACAAAATCTTCATAATAAATTCATGTTTTTTTCTTTATATTGCCAAATTTTCTACATATTATAATACTATAATTAATGGCGAAAGGAGAAAAAAGCAGCATGGAAGTTTTTAATAGAGTAGAGCAAAAATATATATTAAATGAAGATGAATATAAAATACTATTTAAGAAAATAGAATCACATCTTGAAAAAGATTATTACTATAAAAGCAAAATTTGTAATTTATATTTTGATAATGAAAACGACGATCTAATTGTGAATTCTTTAGAAAAACCAATTTTTAAAGAAAAAGTAAGACTTAGAAGTTATAATGTACCAAATATAAACGATACTGTTTATTTAGAATTAAAAGGTAAATTTAATGGAATAGTTTTTAAAAGAAGATTAGAAATAATATTAAGTGATTTTTATAAATATTTAGAAACAGGTATTATTGAAGAAAAATATAATAATCAGGTAATGAAAGAGATTGATTATACAATTAAAAAATTCAAGTTAAAACCTAAAATATTTATAGGATATGATAGATTATCTTACTATGATAAAGATAATATTAATTTTAGAGTTACCTTTGATGCTAATTTAAGAAGTAGGGTAGATGAACTAAACTTAGAACTTGGTGATAATGGAAATTTATTTAATAAAAAAATGTATATTATGGAAGTTAAATCATTAAGTAGTATTCCATTATGGTTTACCAGGGTCTTAAGTGAAATGAAAATTTACCCAAATAGTTTTTCTAAGTATGGAGAAATATATAAAAAACAAACATTAAAAAATGAAAGAAAAAAGAAAAATAAAAAAATTATAATTAATAATGAATTAGAAGAGAATTTAAATTTAAGTTATATGGAGGGAAAATTATATGTTTAATTCAATTTTAGGTGGAAGCCTAACTTTAATAAATTTTACAATTTGTATTTTAACAGCATTTGTTTTAGGTTTAGTAGTTGCACTTGTACATGCTAAAACTAATAGAACAAATAAAAACTTTACAGGAACTTTAGTAGTTTTACCGGCACTGGTTTCTATTGTTATCTTGCTTGTAAATGGTAATCTTGGTACAGCTGTTGCTGTCGGTGGTGCATTTTCTTTAATAAGATTTAGAAGTATTCCAGGTAATTCTAAAGAAATACTTTCAGTTTTCTTTGCTATGGCAATTGGACTTGCGGTTGGAACTGGATACATTGCTTATTCAATTATATTTACTTTAGTTGCATCTTTAGTTATTTTAATCTTGAATGCACTTAAATTTGGAGAAAGCAAAAATAGAATTTTAAAAATATGTATTCCAGAAGATTTAGATTATACTGAAGTTTTCAATGATATATTTAAAGAGTACTTAAATAATTATGAGTTAACAACTGCTAAAACTATTAATATGGGGAGTATGTTTGAATTAACTTACTTAATTGATACTAAAAGTAATATAAATGAAAAAGAATTTATAGATAAATTAAGAGTTAAAAATGGAAATTTAAAAATATCTTTAACTCATGAACTTATAGGGGAGGTTTTATAATGAAAAATAAAATTTTAATTATTGTACTTGTAGTTACCATATTGTTACTAGGCATAGGTGGTTACTATTTAGCAAGAAATAATCAAAGTAATAATACTGTATCTGTTACTGCACTTGAAGATAATATTAATTGGGATGTTGCTGCATCATTCGATCTTGAGCTTACTAAATCGACTTCAATTACTAAAGGTGGAATATATACTATAACTGGTACAATTGAAGATGGACAGTTATTAGTTGAAACTAATGATGATGTTAAATTAATTTTAAATAATGTTACAATTACAAATTCAGATGGACCAGCTATTTATATTAAAAATGCCAACTGTACTTATATAGAATTAGTTGGAGAAAATACATTAGTTGGAACAATGGATACCGATCTTGATTCTGTATTACTTTCTAAAGATGATTTATATATAGAAGGAGATGGAACTCTTAAAATAACTAGTAACTTAGATGGAATCTCATCAAGTGATAATTTAACTATTAATTCAGGAAATTTTATAATAAATGCTGAGGATGATGGTATTAAAGGAAAAGATTCTTTAGTTATTAAGAATGGAACATTTACAATTACATCTGGAGGAGATGCAATAAAAACTACTAACGAAGAAGAACTTGGTAATTTATTAATCGAAAATGGAACATTTAATATAACAACAAATGGAGATGGTATTGTAAGTATTAATGGATTAGAAATAAATAATGGAGAATTTACAATCAAGACTGGTAAAAGTAATTCCAATGCTAGTCAAAAAGGTATTAAATCTGAAAATAATTTAACAATCAATGGTGGAACATTTAATATCGATACTAATGATGATGGAATACATTCAAATAAAGATGTTACAATCAACTCTGGAACAATTACAATTAATTCAAATGATGATGCCATTCATGCTGATGGTAAGCTCGAAATAAACGGAGGAACTTTAACAATAAATGCTCATGAAGGACTTGAAGGAACATATGTTAAAATAAACGATGGTACTATTAAAATAAATGCATCAGATGATGGAATTAATGCCGGAAATAAATCAAGTGATTATGAGACAACCATTGAAATAAATGGTGGAGATTTAACTATTGTTATGGGTCAAGGTGATACTGATGGAATTGATTCTAATGGAAATTTATACATAAATGGAGGCACTATCAATGTAACTGGAAATTCACCATTCGACTACGATGGAGAAGCTAAATATACAGGTGGAACTATTATCGTAAACGGCGAAGAAACTAACACTATTACAAATCAATTCATGGGTGGTGGCAACATGGGAGGTATGAATCAAAATGGAGGACAACCACCTCAAAATAATCAAAGAGGGGGAAGAAGATAATAACTAAGGTAAGAAAAAAAGATTCCCACAAATGAAGTTGTCAATAAAAAGTAGACAGTAAAAAAGATTTAATCAAACCCTAATTGAGTTCTATACTCGATTGGGGTTTTGTAATTTAATGCATAACTAGGACGTAAGTAATTATGATCATATATGATTGCATCAATATATTC
>JAFUAL010000010.1 GCA_017460745.1 Bacilli bacterium
AAAAAGGCCTAATTTTGCCATTAGACCATTACGTAAAAGTACATATTAGTATAAATTGAACCGCCGTATACCGAACGGTACGTACTGGTGGTGTGAGAGGGACAAATTTACAAATTTTTGTGAATTTTCTCTACTCGATTGGTTATTTAATTTTTGTTAATCTATATAAATTAATAGTTGGATGATTGAAATATCTGACATTAATAGTATTACCTAATCCATTTGAAATATATAATTTAGTATTATTTATTTGATAATAATCTTTATTATATTTGTGATTATCAAAAATTGGAATTCCAAATAATTTAACTTCACCACCTAATGTTTCACCTGCAAATATTATATTACAATTAACATGTTCAAGTATATCATCTATTTTATCAGGATTAGACATTAGACATATTTTTTCATTATTTGATTCTTTAATATCATCATATTTTAAATCATTTGTATTAAAACCAATAAATTCTAAAGGTGAAGAAGTCTTATAATATAATAAATCATTATTGTTATTTAGTATTTTAAAATCCTGTTCTATAACAGTATTGAAACTATCATCATCATAATTACCTAAAACTGCATATTTATTAATTTTGGCATTTAAACTACCAAAGAAATTTTTTAATATTTCTAAGTCTTCTTTATTTAATTCATTGTCTTTTTTTATATTACCAGTAAAAAGAATAATATCAGGATTTATTTCATTTATTTGATTTTTAATTTTTTCTAAATCATTTTTATTTAAACTATTATATAAAAGATCACTTATGTGAACAATTTTTATTCCGTTATAATTTATATCAATATTTTCATATATTCTTTCTTCCTTAACAATTACAACTTTTGCTCCTATATACATTCCATACATTATTATTAAAAATATACTACCAAATATAATAAAAAATATTTTAGA
Organism: Bacilli bacterium; assembly: GCA_017460745.1. Classification (GTDB taxonomy): domain Bacteria; phylum Bacillota_I; class Bacilli_A; order RF39; family UBA660; genus RUG591. The sequence goes on from JAFUAL010000010.1 coordinate 914, forward strand.
TATTTTTTTAAACTTTTTAGTTGCTTCTTCTCTTATTATCTCATCTTGAATTTTTTTGTTTTTTTCAGTTCTAGTTGTCATTTAATCACCATTATCAAGATGGAAAATAGGGTAAGCATTCCATTATGAAGCATATGAAAAGTCATTGGAATAAAAATATTATCTTCTTTATAAAGAGTATAAGCAAATGAAGCCCCCAGTGTGCCATATGGAAGTATATAAAGTAAATCCCAAGGAGTTTGAAGTGAAAATATTACGTGAAGAAGGCCAAAAAATAATCCACTTGCAACAACCATTAATTTTTTATTCTTAAAAATATCTCCAAATGATTTACGAAATAACATTTCCTCAACAAAAGCAGCTATAAAAGTTGCACTGATAAAACATAGAATAGGAGCTTTTTCTAACATTTCTTGTACTAATACTTCATTATTAGCTTCATGAACAGGAGAAAATAAGGATATAGTTACGTTAAAAAAAGCCATACCACATATTCCTATAAACCAGTATTTGATACCTAAATCAAAATATTTACTAAAATTATTTTTATAATCAATTAACTTTTCTTTTAAATATTTTCTATATATTATAACAATTATAATTATTAAAATACATGATGCTAAAATAGAAAGTAACGTTTCTTGATTATAGTTTAATGAATTATAATCTATTTTTAATAATTTTAATGGTATTAGATAAAATAAATCTTTATATAAAAATAAAATAAATAATATTATAAATATAACTATGTTTTTTAAAATTTGTTTCATGTTATCACCAATATAATTTTATCATATTATTAGTTAATATAAATAAAAAAAGTGATGATTTCTAAAAATCATCATCTAAATTGACGTCAAAGAAATTTAATTCTTTTTCATCTACTTCATTTATAAGTTCTATATCTATTATTTCAGGTATTTCATTAATAAGAGCTTCTTTAATTCCATCGTTTAAGGTAACATTCATAAGAGAGCAATTTGCACAGTGACCTAAGAATTTTAAATAACAAATTCCATCTTTATAATCAATGAATTCTATATCGCCACCATCATTTATCAAATATGGTCTTAATCTGTCTAAAACTTTTTCTATTTTCTCTTTCATAAATACTACTTTCTAAAACTATTTTGAAATTTTTCTATTTCGTTTAGATACTCTTGTTCACCTATATTGGCTAATTCTCTTGTATCAATAATTAATTGATATATTTTTTCAACATAACTTGCCATATTGTTTTCTCTTATTTGATTCATTTTGGCAAGAGTATCTTTTAATTCTAGTTTTTCACCAATTCGTCCTATAAAACCAGCTTGTGCTTCAGTAACTCTATGACCATCAAACACTTGATTTTTACTAACTTCTAAGACTTTTTCATTAGTTACAACTTCACGATAATCATTAACATCTTTATAAAGTATAGCTTCTGTTTCTTTTACATCTTGAAATCCATTTGTAATTACATCTTTTGGATTTCTAAGATAACCTAAATAATATTCTTTTTCCATATATAATTCCTTTCTTTTTTCAATATAATAATTAAAAATATTCTTTTTGTCAAGATTTCTTTATGAACCAAGTATTTGGAATATCAACATTGTTACTATTTGGAGTAGGATTTGGCAAATCAAATTTAACAATTAAAGGAAGTCTAAAAGCAGAACCAAACAAATAACAATTTCCAGGTTGAAGTATTTTTAATCTTTGATTTATTTCATTTGTCATGTATGGAATAATTTTTTTTACATAATCAGAATCTATTGGATGAGTCATTTTAAAAACTAAAAAGTTATTACATTGAGAAAGTACTGTTTCTGATAATTCTGCTGGTCTTTGAGTAATAAGTCCTAATATAACCCCATATTTTCGACCTTCTTTAGCAATTCTATCAAAAATATTATATCCAAGTAAATCGATATCAGTATCATTTAAAACATATCTATGCGCTTCCTCTAAAATTATATGAAAGGGAATACTTCCTCGAGCATCCAATGTTTTATTCATATCGAATACCATTTTACTTATAATTTTAACTATATTTTTGGCAAATCTATCATCAACATAGTTAATATTAAAACTGGTTAATTGAACAGTTTTATTATTTTTGCTTATCAAGGAATTTAAATATTCTTCTTTGGTTAAGAATTCATCACAATCAAAATAATTACTATATTCACTTTCAACTAAATTATGAATTCTAACTTTTAAAATATTATTTTTATCATATATCTTTTCACTTTTTAAAATTCCTTCAGAAATAAGAGCGAAATCAATGGCATCTTCTATGTCTTGAAGTGTATATCTGGTTACTTTTAAATTAAGTTTTTCTTCATTTGAATCGATTAGAAATTTTGTAAAGAAATCGGTTAGTAAATTCATTTCTCTTAGTTTTCCATCTGCATCAATTAATAGACAATGTTTTAAGGCTCTAGTATAACCTGGTTGAAATATTTCAGTATCAAGACTTAATTCATCAGTTTTATAAAATGAAAGAATCGATATTATTTGATCTCTTATTTGAAAAGCAGGTCTACCACTTAATAATATATCAAGAACTGCTCTTGCTATAATGTTGTTTTTAATTTTATTTAAATCGGAATCATTATTTTTAAAAAGGTTAACAAGTTCTAATGCTTTTCTTATAACTTGAAGTTGACTACTTGTTTCAGCATTAAGTAGGAGAGCTAAATCATCAATTCCAAGTAAATAAGGTGGTATTTTTAATATTTCACCAGATTCTTTTAAATTAGTTGTATAGCATTTGTATGATATATAAGAATTGTTTTTTTCTAAATTAGAAAATGCATTTTGATATTCTCCATAGGTATCAAAGATAAAGAAATGAGATTTGTAAGGTATATATTCAGTGTTTTGAAATAGATTTTGAATAATTCTTGTTAAAGCACATGATTTACCACTTCCTGTTCCTCCCATAATAGTAAAATGTGAATTAAAAAAATTATTTAAATTCATATAAATATTTGTATTAAAAATAGGACTTTTTCCTAAATATAAACTATTATAATTGTTAGGAAAACTTATAATATTTGGTATATAGTTTGGATTAACAAGTGATACTTTGGCATTAATTTCAGGTTTAGCACTAATTCCATAGATAAAGTTATTATTTATTATTTCACCAATTAAATTTACAATTAGTTCATTTTGTTTAATACTAATTATCTCACCAATTATGGTTTTACTATCAATAAAAACTAAATAATTATTCATTAGATTGTTTATTTTACTTTTATCATCACATGATACATATACTAAATTTTCATCTATTTCTTTTATTATCATATTATCACCTATTATATAGAGTATCATATAATTAAAAAAAAATCACTAATTATTAATGATTTTTTCTGTATTTTTAAAACTTAATTTAGCAATTTCTTTAAGGATATCTTTGCCATATTTATTTACTAGTTGTTTGCCAACTTCATCAACTTTTTCTCCAGCTCCTTTTGGAAATATTATATTGTATTTTTTATTTAACTTTTCATATTCTTTTAAGAATAAATATCTACAAATAATACTACTACAAGCAACAGCCATATTCTTACTTTCAGCTTTGGTCATAAATGTTATATTTCTTTGAACCTTAGGAGTTTCTTTCAAATAATTATAATATACAAATTCTTTAGCAAATTCATCTATTATAATATAGTCAACATGTGGTTTAGTTTCCATGATTTCTAATAAAACTTTATTATGTAAAATAGCTTTAACTTTATTCATATTATATTTACTATGATAATTATTATAATCTGTATTTGATAGTATTAAACTTTTATATTGTATTTTTTTAGCAATAATTGGAGCAATTTTTAATATTTTTTCATCAGTTAGTTTTTTAGAATCTGTACAACCTAGTTCTTTTAGAAAAGCAACATCTTCGCGTTTTACATATGATGCTGTTACAACAATAGGGCCAAAGTAATCCCCAGTTCCAACTTCATCACTTCCAACTGAATCAACATACATATATTTTTTAGTATCAAATTCTTCTTCTTCTTTTTTCTTTTTATCTTCTGAATTAGTAACTGTTACTGTTCCTGAATTAATTTTTTCAGTTTCAACCCAATAGTCACTTGCAAGATCGGCATCACGCCCTTGAAAGACAGCTTTTCCTGATTCATAAAGAGTTACAACAGTATCACCGTCAACTGCTTGAAATATAGCATAAGGTGGAGTTTTATCTCTTTTTAATTCTTCATAGAATTCTTTCATTAATTCTCTTGTTTTTTCACTTGTTTTAACTGTAATAGTCATACCAATCACCGAACTTATTATATAAAAGAAAGAATAATAAATCAAGTAATATTGATATTACTTGATTTATAAAATTACAACGATTGTTCATTTTTTAAATAATGAATTAAAGTATTTTTATCAAGATTTAAATAAATGATGTTATATAAAAGACTAATTATATTAGAATTTATTTCTTTTGTTTTTAAATAATTATACATACTATTTAAATTTTCTAGTCCTTCAACAGTTGTATTTTCCATATAGGTTTTATAATCTTTATCCTCTCCAATTAAAGTTCCAAAAGTATAATTTCTACTTTGAGAATTGGTTGCTGTTAAGATAAAATCTCCAATTCCTGCATAATTTAGAAAAGTATCTTTTTGTCCATTCAACTTTTCAATAATAGATTGTATTTCCAAACTAGCATCTTTTAAGAATTTGGCAATCGTAGAATTATTAATGTTCATTCCTTTTAAAATACCAGATGCAATTGCAACTATATTTTTTAAAATACTACATACTTCAACACCAACTAAATCATTCGTATAATCAAGAGTTATATAATTAATGTCTTTAAAAATATTTTTAAATAAATCTAAATTATTTTGATTGAGTGATGCAAGAGTTAAACCAATTGGTTCTTTTTTTATTAAATCAATTGCAAATGATGGACCTGATATACAAGAAATATTATTAGTTTTTAAAGTTTCACTTAAATAATCATGTATTAAATAATTAGGATTATCAATCATCCCTTTAGTAGCAATTAATATTTTTTGATTATTATAAAATGGTTTTAATTCATCAATTGTTGTTTTAACAAATTTAGCAGGTATGGCAAGGACGATTATTTCATTTTTATTCAATAATTCTTCTAAACTCATTGTAAAAGTTATTTTACTATTTAATTTAAAATCAAGTGCCTTTTTATTAGTGTGATTATTTGTTAATTCTTGATATTCTTGTTCTATTTTAGTCCACATCATAATGTGGTCTGTAACATTTTCAAATATTGTTGATAAAGCAATAGCATAAGCACCACTTCCAATTATTCCAATTTTCATAACGACTCCTTTTCTTTTAAATCATACCATATTTTATTATATTTTTAAACTTTTTATGAAATAATAGTTGAAAGAATAGAAAAAATGTGATATCATACTCTTGTTTTGGCGGAATTGGTGAAGTGGTTAACACGCTAGATTGTGGCTCTAGTATT
>JAFUAL010000011.1 GCA_017460745.1 Bacilli bacterium
AATACTAGAGCCACAATCTAGCGTGTTAACCACTTCACCAATTCCGCCAAAACAAGAGTATGATATCACATTTTTTCTATTCTTTCAACTATTATTTCATAAAAAGTTTAAAAATATAATAAAATATGGTATGATTTAAAACTTTACTTTTGTAGTTAAAATGAGCAAACCCATGCTGTATATAGGAATGCTCATTTTTTAAGTGTTGTATATCATTTCAATTTTTAATTTAATTAAAAAAAATTTTTTATTTGAGATAAAGTTAAGAATTTTTTCGATAAATCGATAGAAAAAACATTTTCAATATCTTTAATAACGTCATTTCTAAAGCCTTGTAAATAAACGTTATGTTCCACATGGTTGCTTGTATAATTTCGTATAGTTTCAATTATTTTTTTGAATGAATATTTGTTATTTAATTTGATTTCTAAAAGTCTAATAATTACTAAAGCAATAAAGCAAGTAAGAAAATGTGATTCAATGTGATCTGCTCTGGATACCCAAACAGGTCTAGCTTCAAGTCCGGATTTTGTAACTTTAAAAGTTTCTTCAATTTTAGAAAGACCTCTATAAATATTTCTAATTTCAATATCTGTTAGATTTTCTTCTGAAGTAACAATAGAATAGTAACCATCATATTTTTCTTCTTCTTTAATTCTTTCAATATTTAAAGAAATATTAGAAGCATCAGCAACTTCACCAGTTCCTTTAACAAATTTTAAATTATTAACATAACCAGCAACACCATAGGAAGTTGCTCTTGTATATAGTTCAGGATGACTAATTAAATCATTAGCTTTTTTTATAATCATCTCTCTATCTCTTTTTTGTTTATCGGCATATTTTTGAGAATAGTAAACCATTTGTTTTTGGTCGACTAAAATATATTCTCTTTTTTTATTACCAGTTTTTGTTTTGCCTTTGTCATCTCTTGTAACATACATTTTTTTCGGATAAATTCTTGATTTATGTTTAAATACAATTTCGTTGCCATCGTCATCCTTTATAATATCAGTTCTATAATCTCCTGATAAAACCCAAGATTTAAATTCATCGTCAGCACCTCTGACAGATTGACCATAAACATAACCATTATGTTTTAATGCATCTTCTAAAGAGGTTCCGGCAATTTTAATAATATTATCAGAAGTGTTTAATCCTCTATCAGCAACAACAATTGTTCTTCCTAAATTAAAATCATTTTTAATTTTATTAAATTGAGGAACAAGAGATAATTTTTCTGATTCATTACCTGGAAATAAATTATAAGAAAGAGGAATACAAGAAGCATCCATTAATAGTCCCATTTCAATAATTGGGTCAGGACGACGATTTTTTTCTGGGCCTCTTTTTCTAGAACCTTTTTGTTTAATTATAGGAAGTCCATCTTTATCTAAAATAACTTCTCCTTTTTCATCTCTTTCAAAAATATCTTCATCATTATATTCAATTTCAAAATAATAATTAGTGCAATCATAATAAGTTTTGGAAGTGTCTCTATTATATTTATCTTTAGTGTTTTCCCAAATAGTTTTTTGAATTTCTTGCTGAAGAGGATTTAAATATGTTAAACATTTATAAACATCATCTAAAGAAAAATCAATTTTATCAAATAAAATATTAGAGTTATCATAGGCATCTTTTTTAGAACCTGGCTTTAAAATTCTCATGTTTACAAGCATAGATAAAACATCATCAAGTTTAAAATCAATTTTTAAATTCTTTTGCTTTTCTTTTAATAAATTTGAAATTCCAAGTTCTTTATAAATTTTTTTTATAATAAAATAACCTAAATTTTTTGTAACTGAATTTTCATCAATTGTTTTAGTATTTAAATTTTTTATAGTTAATTCATTAATTTCATCATTACTTTTTTGTTTTGCTAAATCTTTAAAATGTTTAATTGGATCATCATAAACTTTTTTTAAATCATCTAAATAACCTAAAGTTTCAACGTTCTTGTGTTTTACTTTTCCATCTTCTCTATATCCTATAGTATAAGTTAAAAGTATACCCTTGTGTGTTTTATTTTGTTTTACAAACATAATGCACCTACCTTATAAAAAGATTATAACACACTATACAATACTATACAACACCAAAATGTCAAATTCTTGACAAGATAAAACCCTTTTTTGAAAAGGGTTAAATATATATTTATAAATTTAATAACTACAAAAGTCGGGGGAATTGAACCCTTGAATACTAGAGCCACAATCTAGCGTGTTAACCACTTCACCAATTCCGCCAAAACAAGAGTATGATATCACATTTTTTCTATTCTTTCAACTATTATTTCATAAAAAGTTTAAAAATATAATAAAAT
>JAFUAL010000002.1 GCA_017460745.1 Bacilli bacterium
CGTAAATTAAATAGTTAAAGTCACGAAATCGAGCTTGCGAGAAGTTAGCTCTTAACTTTTGTAGGGGAATATTGTATTATATGTATTTGTATTTTGGCTTAGTTGAAAGGATGTGTATTTATGTCTACTCCAAAATACAAACATTTTTCTTTTGAAGATAGATGTGTTATTGAAGAATATTTAAATCATCATTATAATTTTACTCAAATATCTAATCGTCTTAATAAAAATAGAACTTCTATTTCTAAAGAAGTATTTAAACATAGATTTCTTAGGGGTACCGCTTCTAATGATAGACCCTGCTGTTTTGAAAACAAACCTCCTTACGTATGTAATGCATGTGAAAATTTCAATCATTGTAAAAAACAGAAATATTCTTATTCTGCTCATATTGCTTACAACGAATATAAACAAACTTTAATTACTCAAAGGGAACATCTTAACATTACTAAAGATCAAATTGCTTCTATCAATGAAGTCATTGCACCTTTAATGATCTATAAAAATCATTCTGTTAATCAAGTTTATATAACTCATTCAAATTTACTACCTTTTTCTAAACCTACTTTTTATAAATATATAGACTTAGGTATATTAAATGTTAGAAACATTGATTTGCAAAGAAAAGTTAAATGGAAATTTAAAAAAGAATATGATTATCATAAAGAAAAAGTAGATACTTCTATTAAAGTTAATAGATTTTATACTGATTTTAAAGATTATATGGAGCATAATCCTAATGCTTCTATAGTAGAAATGGATACTGTTATTGGTACTCAAGGAGGTAAAGGTGGTAAATGTATGCTTACTTTATTGTTTAGACAGTTTAATTTTATGCTTATTTATCTACTGCCATATAAAAAGTCTGTTTATGTTACTGAAGTATTTAATAGTATTAAAAATATATTAGGTATTGATGAATTCAAAAGATTATTTGAAGTTATTTTAACTGACAATGGTACTGAATTTGCAGATCCTGAATCTATTGAATTTAATCTCGACACTGGAGAAAAAATATGTTCTGTTTTCTACTGTGATCCTAATTGTTCATGGCAGAAAGGTTCCATTGAAAAGAATCATGAATTCATTAGATATATTTTACCTAAAGGGACATCTTTTGCTTCACTAGAACAAAAAGATTGTTTCTTAATAGCTAGTCACATTAACTCTACTCCAAGATTATCTTTAAATAATAACTCTCCATATGACTGTGCATTACTATTTTTAGGACAAAATAATATTAATAAATTAAATATTAAAAAGATCGATTATGATGATATCGATCTTTCATATAGGTTATTAAAAAAATAACCTACCCCAAAACACAATCTAAGCCAAAATACATTTTTATTTATACAAAGTAGCGGGAAGTTAAGTCTTTTCAAAAAAAATTTTTTAACTTCTCGTTCCTTTTGTATGCAATAAATTGACTTAAATTAGATTAAATTTTATCATATTATTCCTTTTTTTTCAATTTTTATCTTCTAAAACATAGAAAAATTCCCATAAAATGGGAACTTAACTATTAAAACTATTTTTTTATTTTATCGCGACTTTAACTTTTAATTTAACG
>JAFUAL010000012.1 GCA_017460745.1 Bacilli bacterium
GATACCGGCGGCATTAAGATGATTTATAATGGAACGTATGATGCAACGAATAAATGTGTGCATGCAAGTAATACATCATCAACTACGGGATTAGGAAATTCGGCCTTCAATTCAAATTATAAAAGTCTTGCGTATATGGGGTATTCATATCCAAACCAAATAACATTACAAGATGGAACAAAGAGAGCAGTGTATGAGTGGGTAGAAAATGATACCAATATACTAAGTAGAACAGAAGTAGTATATGGAGCGGACGTTGATTATGATGATTTTGATGGAAATGGAAGCAAGGAATATAAATTAAAGAGTGGAACAGTAACAGGAAAACCAGATGGAACGCATAAGTATAGTTGTAATTTGACAAGTATAGAAGGAACATGTACCTTAGTGAGATTCTATTACTATGCAAACTTGAGTACAAGTGAAACAGAAAGTGATAGAAGAAATTATTATATAAATCTCCAAGGAGGAGATAGAATAGATGATGCGGTAAGAAGTATGACCGAGGGACCAGTCGATGCAGCCTCAACAATCCAAACTAAAATAAATGGATGGTATGATACAAATATAAAGAGTAATTATGGAGATTATTTAGAAGATACAATCTGGTGTATGGATAGAAGTGCAAGTAGTGTAGGAGCATGGAGTGCAACAGGAGGATTAACAGGATATTATTATACGCAGCCATATACAAGAGCAAGTGGTAGTGGCGGATGGTCAGGAAGTAATACACCAAAGTTAACATGTGATAACGATAATGATAAATTAAAATACGCTTATGGCCATGGAAATATAGGAAGTAAAGCGGCACTGCTAACTTACGATGAAGTAGGACTAGCTGGAATGACATGGTATACAAATGTAACATATTCTGATAATTACTTATATACCGGGTACTGGTATTGGCTTTTGTCGCCTGCTGGCTCTAATTACAATACAGCTATTGCGGGTTACGTGAATACGGTTGGTGAGTTGAACTACTACGGCGTTGGTAATAGCGGCGGTGTGCGCCCCGTAGTTTCACTAAAGCATGGAACTCAAGTGTTCAATTATGGAGAAACAGGAGTAGATGGAAGTGAAGCTCATCCATATATAGTTGGTACTAATATATCATAGGAGTTCCAAACTAAGAACTTCTGATAAGGAACGCCAAAACCCTTTGGCGTTCTATTAAGTTAACAACACCTAGCATCTTAAAATGCTAGGTGTTGTTTGAATTTTTTATATTTTTTTGATGTTAAAATTATTCTTTTGAATAGTTTTTTTTTCATATATATGATAAACTATTACTTGATTTGGAGTTGATTAGATGATTACAGTAAATGGAGTAACACTTAGATTTGGAACACAAACATTATTTTCAGATGTTAATTTAAAATTTTTACCAAATGAGTGTTATGGAATAGTAGGTGCAAATGGAGCTGGTAAATCAACATTTTTAAAATTGTTAAGTGGTGAAATAGAAACAACACATGGAGAAATTATTATACCAAAGAATGAAAGAGTTTCTGTTTTAGAACAAGATCATTATAAATATGATGATTATAGTGCTATTGATGTTGTTATAATGGGGAATAAAAAATTATATGATATTAGAGAGACGAAAAATAAACTATACGAGAAAACTGATTTTTCTGAAAGTGACGGAATAAGACTTGGAGAACTTGAAGCAGAATTCTTGGAATTAAATGGTTGGGAAGCTGAAACAGATGCATCTAAGTTACTTGCTAGTTTAGGAGTAGATAATAGTTATCATTATTTAAAAATGAAAGAAATACCAAATAACGACAAAGTTAAAGTATTACTTGCTAAAAGTTTATTTCAAAATCCAGATATATTACTACTTGATGAGCCAACTAATAACTTAGATATAGATACTATTAATTCATTATCAGAATTTATTATAAATTATCCTAATTGTTGTATTATAGTAAGTCATGATAGACATTTTTTAAATAATGTTTGTACAAGTATTGTTGATATTGATTATAAAAAAATGACTCTTTATAAAGGCAATTATGATTTCTTTGTTGAATCAAATCAATTAATGCAAAAGCAGATAAGAGAAAGTAATAAAAAGAAAGAGGAAAAGATAAAGGAGTTAAAAGAATTTATTGCAAGATTTCAAGCAAATGCTTCTAAAAGTAAACAAGCTACTTCTCGTAAAAAAATACTTGATAATATAATGTTAGAAGAACTTGTTCCGTCATCTAGAAAATATCCATTTATTGATTTTAAATTCGATAAAGGAAATGCAAGAGAAGTGCTTAATGTAACGAATTTAATAGTAGAAGAAAATGGAGAAAGATTACTTAATAAAATATCTTTTACTGTACTTAAGGACGATAAAATATTAGTTTTAGGAAATAATATTCGTAAAACTTTACTATTTGATGTTTTGACTAAAAAGAAAAAGTACACAAGAGGTGAAATAAGATTTTGTGTTAATGCTCGTGTATCATATTTTGAAAGTGATAATACAGATTACTTTAAAGATGATGTATCAATTCTTAAATGGATTAGTAATTATATTAATATAGATGATGAGGAAGTATTAAGAAGTTTTCTTGGTCGTATGTTATTTTCAGGAGATGATGTTAAAAAGAGTGTTAATGTTTTATCAGGTGGTGAAAAAGCAAGATGTATGTTATCTCGTATGATGCTTGAGAATCCTAACTTTTTAATATTTGATGAACCAACCAATCACTTAGATCTTGAAAGTATTACTTCGCTTAATAAAGGTATGAATAAGTTTAATGGTGAAATTTTATTTACAAGTGGAGATTATGAACTTAATAATACGGTAGCAAATAGAATAATAGAAATATTTGATGATGGAACTATAATTGATAAAAGAATGACTTATGAAGAATATATGAATGATTCTAAAATAAAAGAGTTAAGAAATAAAATTAATAATTAAAATTATATAGATAATAATTTAGTTATGTTGTATAATTTAAATATCTAAAAAATATTAAATATTAGAGGTGAGGTATGAATAAAAAAGTAGTTGTACTTGGTGGTGGAACAGGTTTATCAACACTTCTTAAAGGATTAAAAGATTTTCCTGTTGATATATCAGCCATTGTATCTGTATGTGATGATGGAAAGTCAACGGGAAGACTTAGGGAGGAATTTAATCAAGTAGCAGTTGGAGATATAAGAAGGGTATTAGTTGCTCTTTCTGAAACAGAACATACGTTTGATTCTATTTTAAATTATCGTTTTCAAACTACAAGTGATTTAAATGGACATACAGTTGGTAATTTACTTTTAACGGCTGCAGCTAGTGTTAAAGGCAATATGAGTAAAGGAATAAAGAGTTTGTCAAAAGTTTTAAATTTAAAAGGAAAAGTAATTCCTCTTAGTGAAGATAATGAAATAACTCTTATGGCGTTGATGGATGATGGAAGTGTTGTTGAAGGAGAGCATAATATAACTCTTGCTCATAAAAAAATTAAAAAAATTTATTATAAAAAAGAACCAGTTGTAAGTTTAGATGCGATTAAAGCAATTAAGGACGCGGATTTAATTGTTCTTAGTATGGGAAGTATTTATACAAGCATTATTCCAAATTTAATATGCGAAAAAATAAGAGAAGCAATTGATATGTCTAAAGCTGATGTTATGTATATTTGCAATATTGTTACTCAACCAGGAGAAACAGATGATATGACAGCCAGTGATCACATTAAATTATTAAATAGTTATTTAGGAGAGAAAAAAATAAAAGTTGGAATATTTAATAAAGAAGCAATGGATAAAGATTTGTTAAGAAAATATGAGACTGAGGAACAAAAAGATGCTGTAATTCTTGACAAGGAAAATTTAAGTGATATTGAAGTAATTGAAGATGATTTAATTGAGAGTAAAGAAGGAGTATTTAGACATGATACAACAAGACTTGGATTCCATATATTTGCATATCTTTTAAATAGAAAAGCGAGGTAGTAATGAAAAATAAGGTTGGAAAAATTATATTAGTAATCGGAATATGTTTGTTTATGGTAGGACTTGGTTATGTAGTCACTAAATATTTAGATAAGAATTTATATTTAAATACAAATTTACTTGTAACGTTTGAAGATACAAAAGAGTTTACTTTAGAAAGTTTTGATGTATTAACAAAAAAAGAGGCACTTGATACGTACCCAAATAAATTTACTATTGAAAATAAAAGTTTAAAAGGTGTAAATTATGATGTTGTTTTAACGAGTGATACAAATATTTCGGAAGATAATTTATCTTATGTATTGTATAAGAATGAAGAAGAAGTTCAGACAGGAAATTTATCCGATATTAAAGATGTTCTTTATACAAGTAGTATTAAAACTTTAAAGACAGATTCTTATAGATTATATATTTATTTAACAGAAAAGACGAGTAATCCTGAATTTACTTATAAATTAGAAATTAAAGCAAAAGACTAAATAAGACAAAGTAAAGTGGGTGGTTTATGAAAACTAAACTTGAAAAGGCTATTGGAGACGGTAATATTGTAATACCTTTGTATATTTTAAAATATTTTAAAAAACTCGATTTAAATATGGATGAATTTGTTTTTTTAATGTATTTGTATAATAAACAAGATAAAATAGATTTTAATCCTGAAAAAATAGCAAGAGATTTAAATATTGATATTATGGAAGTAATGGGATATATATCAGTTTTAAGTGATAAAGGCTATTTAACGCTTGACGTTATAAAAGAAAATGATATATTAGATGAAGTAATTAATCTTTCATGTTTTTATGAAAAAATAAGTTTTTTATTGATGGATCAAGTTGATGAGCATAAAGATAGTAATGCTTTATTTAAATATGTAGAGTCAGAGTTAGGAAGACCTATAAGTGCAACTGAAATAGAAACAATTAAAAGTTGGATTTCTAATAATATAGATGAATCCTTAATAAAAGAAGGAGTAAAAATTGCAATAAATGATGGTGTTTATAGTTTAAAGTATATTGATAAAATATTATTTGATTTTAAAAATCGAGGTATAAAAACGGTAGATGAAATAAAAAGTGCCTACAATAATGTTAATACAAATAGTAATAGTAGTAATGAAACACTTGAACTTGATGATTGGAATTGGTTAGATGATGAAGAAGAATATATTACGAATTAGAGAATTTTTAAACGAATTATATCCAAATCCCAAATGTGAACTTGAATATAGTAAAGATTATGAATTAGTAATTGCTGTTATGTTATCTGCTCAAACAACTGATAAAGGAGTTAATAAAGTAACTAGAGTTTTATTTGAGAAGTATGATAGTTTAGAAAAATTAAGTAAGGCGAATTTAGATGATTTAAAAGAAATAATTAGACCGATTGGTAATTATAATAAGAAATCAATTAACATAATAGAAATTGCTAAAAAATTATTAACCGAATTTCATGGTGTTGTACCTAAAACGCACGAAGAACTTGAATCTTTAAATGGAGTAGGTCATAAGACTGCTAATGTTGTTTTAGGGGAACTTTATAATATACCATCATTGGCAGTAGACACTCATGTATCTCGTGTTTCTAAAAGACTAGGGTTGACAACAAGCTCTGATGTTAAAATTATTGAACAAGATTTAATGAAACAATTTCCTGAAGATGAATGGACTAAATTGCATAAGCAATTAGTTTTATTTGGTAGATACAATTGTAAAGCTAAAAATCCTAATTGTTTGAATTGCAAATTAAAAGATATCTGCAATAAATAGAAAAATCGATGTATCGATTTTTTTTATATATACAAATTGGCTAAACTAAATATTATTTATTGTCTTCTAATACTTTTTCAACTTCATTTATTAATTCATCTCTACTTGGAATATAAAATAAGTATATGTAGATGCAAATATATTATTAGAAAGTCCTCCTAAAGCATATTCCATCGTAGTATTATCATTTTCAGTACATAAAATATACCTATTGTTTCATTATCAAATTCATCTAGCATTTTTTAATTATAATAATTAACATATATATTCATTTTTCTATCATATTCTAGTTTCATATCATCAATTTTTAAATTAATTTGACAACAATAATCTTTGAAATAATAGAGAATCAATTTGTCTTTTTAATTCTCTTTTAGACCATTTTTCATTAATTTATCCTCCTTAATTTTCCAAACAGTGGTTGGCATTTTCACAAACCAATCACTCTAATATAATATATGCGAAAAAAGTATGATTTTCTGAATTTTCTTTATTCCCTTATTATATATATATCTTTGTATTCAAAATAGATGAAAAAAATTCACCTGTTAAAAACAAAAAATTATAATTAAGATGTAATACGTGATAAAAGATTAAAATTTGCAATTTTTTAATTTATGTTATATAATACACACATAAAGGACGTGAATTATGGCTTTATTTGAAAGTTTAAAAATGTTTCCTAAAGTAGATTTACATGTTGATTACTTTGGTTCTATAAATAAAGAAGCAATATATGAATTAACTAAAGTAAGAAATTCTAAAGATGATATTGACGAGATACTTGAATTTTCTAGTTTAACTGATTACAACAATACTAAAGAATTAGTTAAAAAACTGCTTAACAGTTATGAAAATATTGATTTAGCAACTGATTATTTATTAAAAGAATTGAAAGAAAAAAATACATTATATGCTGAAATTTATTTAAATTTAAATTCTTTTTTACATAACTTAGATAAAAACATTATTATAAAAAATATTTTAAATAAGGTAAAATCAAGTGAATTAAATATAAATATTGTTTTAGAAATAGACTCTAGTATTAATAAAGAAGATTTGTATGATAATTTAAATATATTATATGAATATTATAATCATGGAATAAATGGGGTATATTTTAAGAAAAATAAATTAGATAATATAGATTCTTATAAATCTTTATT
Source organism: Bacilli bacterium (assembly GCA_017460745.1). Classification (GTDB taxonomy): domain Bacteria; phylum Bacillota_I; class Bacilli_A; order RF39; family UBA660; genus RUG591. Next base: position 6,887 of record JAFUAL010000012.1, read on the forward strand.
TGATAAATTTATTAAAGATGATATTAATTATATAGTTTTACTTGATTCCAAAATAACTAGTCAAAATAAAGATATTTATTATAATGCAAGTCATATTATTTATAATTTAATAGAAATACCTAGTAATGATTTCTTAGAAATAATTAAGGAAAATAATATTATATTAGAATTTCCAATTACATATCAAAGTTTCTTTAATTTATACGATGATTTAAAAAATCATATAATCTATGATCTATTTAAATTAAATGTTAACATTGCATTCACAACAATCGATATGAATGTTTTAGATACAGATTTACTTAATGAATACTGTAAGATTTTTAATGTGTTTCCATTTAGTTTACATGATTTAGTTATGATAAACTTAAATATATTAAATAATATTAATATAAATGATAATTTAAAGAGTAATTTAATAAGTGAGTTTAGAGAAAAAGCTAATCTAATACTTTAGTTTTTTCTTTTTTTCAAAAGATATTGATTTTTGTTTATAAATGGTTTAAACTATCATATGATTAAAGAATTTAGAGGAGGAGAAGTATGGATAATTTAAAGCTAATAGTCATGGAAAATTGCCGTGAATTAGGAGAAAAAGTTAATTTTCATTTAAAGAAAATTATGAAAACGGATGAGGATTTAATTGTTCCTATTGAAGAGATTAAATTCAATAATGGTGAAGGTAAAGTTGTAATAGGAGAGAGTGTTAGAAAAAAAGATATATTTATTTTAACAGATCCAATGAATCATTCAATCGTATATAAAATGTATAATTATTACAACCACAAAAGTCCTGATGATCATTTTGTTGATGTTATTAGAACTCTTTGTGCAATTCGTAATAATGCTGAAAGAGTTAATCTAGTAATGCCATTTTTATATGCATCACGTCAACATAAAAGAGATGGAAGAGAGTCACTTGATTGTGCTGTTGCTCTTCAAGAATTTATTCATCAAGGAGTAAAAAACATAATTACATTTGATGTACATGATTCAAATGTTCAAAATGCTATACCATCATCATCATTTGATAATTTTTATCCAACAAATATAATACTTGAAAAATTTGTAACAGAAAGTAACGTTGATAATGATAATTTACTTGCTGTAAGTCCTGATAATGGAGCACTTAAAAGAACAAGATTCTATGCTAATATGCTTGGATGTGAATTAGGAGGTCACTTTGAAAAACATCGTGATTTATACCATGTAGTTGACGGAAAAAATCCAATCTTAGAGCATGAATATATTGGAAAAGATGTTAAAGGTAAAGATATTATTATTGTTGATGATATGATTGCTAGTGGTGAATCAATGATAGATGTTGCAAGTGAACTTAAAAAAAGAGGAGCAGCAAGAATTTATATGATGTCCGCTTATGTAATGTTTACTAAAGGAATAGAAGTTTTTGATAAAGCCTATGATGATGGTTTGTTTACTGCAATATATACAACTAATCTTTCTTATATAATTGATGAAGCAAAGACACGAGAATGGTTAAAAATTGCTGATTGTTCTGAATATCTTGCTAAAATTATCCATACATTCCATGTAGGTGGAAGTGTATCTCCAATTCTTTCTGCAACAAGTCCAGTACTTGAAGATTATGCAAAAAGGTAGTATAATATAAACTTTGTGGAGGTTATATTATGTATAAAGATTTTGGAGTAAGCGAAAAAATGTTATCTGCATTCAATATCAGTTTAGAACAATATCTAAGTTTGGATAAAGATACAAAATTTTTGCTAGATAGAGCATATTGGGAATTTGAAGCTAATCCAAATGTAAAGAAAGAAAATAATATAAAAACAAAAGTATTAAGTATTTTTAAAAAGAAACAATAATTTAGTTTCTTTTTTTAGTACTTTATCTTTTTTTAAAAAAATGATAATATATTATTATTGAGTATAATTGGAGTGATTAGATGAAAAATAAAAATAAAAGTGATGATAGTATAGTAAAGAAAAGTTTTATAAGTGGATTAATATTTATTTTTATTGTTATAGTTGTATTTTATTTTATATTCAAAGATAATAATGCTAAAGAAACGTTAATAATACTTTTATCAGCTAAGAGATCTTACTTGTTAATTGCAATTATTTGTATGTCTTTATTTAGTATCTGTGAAGCATTTAATTTAAAAACATCACTTAATTTGTTAAAAGAAAAAGTTTCTTTTAAACAATGTTATAAATATGCACTTGCTGGCTTTTTTGTTGCTGGAATTACACCATCTTCAACTGGCGGAGATCCAATGCAATTCTATTTAATGAGTAAAGATAAAGTTAAGTCACAAAATGCAACTCTTGCTTTACTTTTAAAACTTTTATCTTTTCAAATTTCGGTTGTATTTATAGGAATTATAGGACTTTTAATCCATCATAAAGAAATATTTAGAGCTCTTGGAAACTTAAAATATATAATATTCTTAGGAGCATTTCTGAATATTGTCGTAGGCACATTATACTTTTTAATAATATTTTTTAAAAAAGTTATTATGTATTTAGTTAATTTTTTAGATTCTGTTTTAAAAAGTTTACATATTAAAAAAAGAGAAATGATTATAAATAAAATAACCCTTTGGGTAGAAGAATATAGTAAAGCATCTTCACTAATAAAAGAAAATAAAGAAATTTTAGTAAAATTATTTTCTATAACGATTTTTCAAATGATTTTCTATTATAGCATACCATATTTTGTTTATCGTTCTTTAGGACTAGATGCTACCAAGATATTTACTTTTATTTCTTTTCAATCAGTTTTATTTATATCTGTTTCAGCTTTACCATTTCCAGGTGCAGTTGGTGTAAGTGAAGTAACATTTATGAGAATATATGGCAAGTTATTTCCGAAAAGAATGCTTGGAAGTGCTATGATTATTACAAGATTTATTAATTTTTATGTATTTATTATCTATTCAGGAATTGTTTTATGTTATCATATTGTAAAAAGTAACAATCAAAAGAGGTAATTATGAATTACTTAGACAATATAGAAAATAACACATTAATAATATGTAATAATAGTATCAAAGAAAAAATATTATTAGAATCAAGTAAACTATTAAATATTAAAATAATGTCTTTGAAAGAGTTTTATAATAATTACTTTTTTTCTTATGATGAAAAAACAATTTATTATGTTAAAAATAAATATAATGTAACTAGAGAAATTGCTTGTATATATTTAGATAATTTAAAATATGTTATTGATAATGAATTAAAAGACTCTAAAATAAATTTTTTAAAAGAATTATACAATGATTTAAAAAATAATAATTTATTAACATTTAATAAATTATTTAAATCTTACTTAGAAAAGAATAAAATATTAGTTTTTGAAACCAATTTAGATAAATTTACTTTAAATATATTAAATAAATATAATGTAAAATATATAGATATATACAGTAAAAAAAGACAAACTAATGTAGTATATCATTTTAATTCAATTGAAGAGGAAGTAGAATATACTTTTAACAAAATAAGTGAATATTTAAAAAATGGTATAGATATAAGTAAAATTAAATTAGTAATACTTGGAATGGAATATAATATTTTAATAAAAAGATTTAGTTATTTATATAATATTCCAATTAATAATAAAGAATTAACAAGTATATATGGGACAGTTACTTCAAAAAAGTTTATAACTTTGATTAAAAATAATTTAACTAAAAAAGAAATACTTAATAATTTAAAAGAATGTGATGATTATTTTTATAAATGTTATTTAGATATTATTAATAAATATTATTTTGTAGATAATTTAACTTCAGTAATAGATTTTATAGAATATGATTTAAAAAATACTTATATTAAAGAAGAACAAAATAAAAATGCTATTGATATAATACCACTTGATTCTAATTTAATTATGGATGAGTATGTTTTTGTTTTAGGATTTAGTAATGAAAATATTCCAATTACACATAAAGATATAGATTATTTTAATGACGATTTAAAGACAAAATTGGGAATAAATACAAGTATAGAAAATAATAAAGTAGAAAGAAAAAAGTGTATTAATCATATTGATAATATATTAAAAATAAATATAAGTTATAAAGATAAAACACCTTATAATACATTTTTGAAATCTAATTTAATAGATGATTTAAATTTAGAAATTAAAGATATTTATTTAGATAATATAACATCTAATTTATACAATAAAATAAAATTAACAAATAATTTAGATAATTTAATTAAATATGGTGTTAAAAATACAGATTTAAGTAAATTATATAATACTTATAATGATATAGAATATTTAACTTATTCTAATACATTTAAAGGTTTAAAAGATTTTCAATTAGATAATATTAGATTGTCATATTCTAGTATTAATAATTATTATCATTGTAGTTTCAGATATTATATAGAAAATATCTTAAAATTAAATATATATGAAGAATCATTTAAACAATTTATTGGTAATTTATTTCATTTTGTTTTATCACATGTTTACGATAAAGATTTTGATTTTGAATATTACTTTAATAGTTACATAAAAGATAAAGAATTATCTAAAAAAGAATTATTTTACTTAAAAGATTTAAAATTAGAGCTGTGTGATGTAATTAAAGTAATTAAATATCAATATAGTTTAACGGGTTTAACTAATGTTTTATTAGAGCAAACAATAACAATTAACTATGATGATAAATGTAGTTTAGTTGGAATAATTGATAAGATTATGTTTAAAGAAAAAGATAATGATACATACATTTCAATTATTGATTATAAAACAGGAAATCCTAGTATTAATATTTCTAATTTAAAATATGGACTTGATATGCAACTACCTATTTATGTTTATTTAACACTTAATTCTAATTTATTTAAAAATCCTAAAATAATTGGTTTTTATCTAGAACAAATAATTCATGAAAAGAGTGGTTATACAAAAGATTTAGAAAAGAGTACAATAGATAATTTAAAATTACAAGGATATACTATAAATGATGAATATTTAGTATCTATGTTTGATTCTAGTTACGAAAATAGTGAAATGATAAAAAGTATGAAAACAACCAAAAGTGGTTTTTCATATTATTCTAAAGTATTATCTGAATCTGAAATATTAGAAATTGCAAATTTGGTTGAAGAAAAAATAAAAAATGCTTTTAATGAGATATTACAAGGGAATTTTAGTATTAATCCTAAAGTAATAAATGGAGAAAATATTGGATGTAAATTTTGTAAGTATCAAGATCTATGCTTTAAAACAGGTAAAGATTTAGTATATTTAAAAGATAATAGCCAATCCTATGATTCGTAGGTTGCTATTCTTTTTTTTTATATATATAATTTTTATTGAAAGAAGGGATTGTTATGAATTTAGAAAAGATATCTAATTTAATTAAAACTAAAAGAAAAGAAAAAAATTTAACTCAAGAGGAACTTGCAAGTAGGATAAATGTTACTGAAAAGGCTATATCAAGATGGGAAACAGGTAGAGGAACTCCTGATATATCATTATTAGTTCCACTTGCTAAAGAACTGGATGTATCTGTTTCAGAATTATTAAATGGAGAAGAGAACAAAAATGAAGAAAAGAATATAAAAGAAATAATTGATTATATTGATATTAATAATCAAAAGAAGAATAAATTAGTATTAATAACATCAATTATTATCTATGCAATTACTTTAATTCTATATTTAGGATACTTAAGATTAGAATATGATGTACATGGAGCTACACATATTTCTTATGCTGGTGAATTTATATATAATATAATATTTTCTCTCTTGATAGTATTTGCCAATTACCTAATATCAAATTATTATTATGATAAGCTTGAAGATAAGCAAAAAATAAAAAAAATATCTTATATTGCTATTCTAATTATATATATAATTATGTTTTTAAATCTAACTGTTTTTGGAAGAGTATATGGGTATGTTAATTATAATTTAATACCTTTTAAGACAATTATTCATTATTTTACTCTTTATAAAAGTAATGCTTTTGTTGTTAATTTTATAGGTAATATAATTATTTTAATGCCAGTTGCTTATTTAATTTTAAAAATATTTGAGATAGATAATATAAAAACTAATTTGTTAATTGACTTCTTAATTGTGCTATGTGTAGAAAGTCTTCAATTTATTACTAAAACAGGAGCCTTTGATATAGATGATATAATGTTAAATTTACTTGGTATGTCAATTACATATTATTTAGTTAAAAAGAATATAAAATTAAATAAACTACTGTTAATAACTAGTATTTCATCATTAATATTTACAATTATTGTATTTCATAATTTAAGTTGGCATCATATAGGAGATGTCCCAACACTTACTGTACTTTTTAGATTAATATTTTTCTTTTTGATTACTGATATAATTAGTTATAAATTACTTAATAAAATAAAAAAGTAAATACTTTAAGCATTTACTAATAATTCATACTTAATTTTAAATATTAAGTATGTTTTTTATTAATTATTAATTTTTTCTAGTAATTCTTTAACTACTTGTTTAAAGTTGGATTCAGCTTTTACAGCAGTTTCTTTTACATCTTCATGACTTAATACTTCATTTTTTATTCCAGCAGCCATATTAGTAATACAAGTAATACCAATACATTTAATGCCACAGTGTCTTGCAACAACTGCTTCTGGAACCATTGACATTCCAACTGCATCAGCTCCAAGTGTACGTAGTGCACGAATTTCAGCAGGTGTTTCATAAGTTGGACCTTTCATATAAGCATATACTCCGGTATTACATTTACCAGTTATTTTCTTCATAATAGGTTTAAGTATTTTAATATAATCTTTATCATATACATTTGACATATCAATAAATCTATCACCAAATTCATCTAGATTTGGACCTCTTAAAACACTTTCAGCAAAGAAACTTAATTGATCTTCAATTATCATCAAATCTCCCTTTTCAAAATTTAAATTAATTCCACCTGCAGCATTGGTGAGAATTAAAGTTTCAATTCCAAGTAATTTAAAAATTCTAATAGGATAAGTTACATCTTTTAAATCATATCCTTCATAATAATGAAATCTTCCATTCATTGCAACTATTTCTACACCATTTACATTACCAAATATAAGTTCTCCTTTATGACCTGGGACAGTTGAAATTGGAAAATTAGGAATATCTTTATAAGAAATTACTGTTTTATTTTCAATATCATCGGCCAAACTTCCCAAACCTGAGCCTAAAATGACTGCAATCTTTGGCATATTATTTACTTTTTCTTTAATAAAATTAACAGTTTCTAAAAACATAATATCCTCCTTTAATTAAGAATATCATATTTAGAGTTTAAAAACTAGTAAAAAAGATTAATAAAATAAAAAATCCTTAATATAATCTATTAGGAGGAAACAATGGTAAATAAACAAGGAATGTGGTTTTTGACTCTTACAAGCTTGGCACTCGTATTAAGTGTTTATTATATTACAATGCCAAATGAATTATTACTTTCAAATAATAGTAATATAATAAATAAAGATAGTGTGGTTGATAAAGTAAATGTTAATACGAATATAGAAACAAGTGATTTAATTACCAGTATGAGAGTTGATCTTGATGAAGAAAGAAATTTACTCGTAAATGAACTTCAAGGAAAATTATCTGATAGTAAGTTAACTGTCGATGAAAAAAATGAAATATACGAAGATTTAAGATATCTATCTCAAATATCAAGTAAAGAAAGTATGCTTGAAGCAAAAATAAAAGATGAGTTTAAACTTGATAGTTTTATTAAAATTAAAGATGATACTATATCAGTTGTTATCAAATCTAGTAATCATGATAAAAATTTAGCTCTTAATATTATGAAAAGTATTTCAGAGGAGTTTAGTGAAAAAATGTATATTTCAGTTAGTTTTAAAGAATAACTGAATTTTTATTCTTGCATAGAATACTATGTAGGAGATATTATGAAAAATATATTAACAGTTAGAGAAAAAGAGGTATTTACTTTATTAATTCAAAATAAAACAACTAAAGAAATAGCATATGAACTAGGAATTTCAGAAAAAACAGTTCGTAATCATATATCAAATGCTATGCAAAAATTAGGAGTAAAAGGAAGAGCTTCTGCTGTTGTTGAACTTTTAAAATTAAATGAAATATCACTTTAAAACGTACTATACTAGTACGTTTTTTCATATACTTAAGTGGTGAATTATGTTAAAGAGAAAATCATTAAAAAGAATATATTTAACAACTCTTGTTTTATTTATTATGTTAGTTAGTATTACAATAGATTATTTAAAAGTAGAGAAAGACAATAATATAATTGAAACAGAATATGTTAGTAATTTAAAAACAACCCATATATATTTATTAAATCAAGATAATTTGTTAGTCAAAGTTGATTATTTACTTCGATATGATAACTTAAACGATAATATAAAAGATATATTAAATGAATTATATGTGACTAATAAAAAAAATGCTAATTTAAAGGGAATTATACCAAGTAATACTAAAATAAATGAAATATCAATTAATGATAATACGGCATCGATAGACTTTTCAAATGATTTGTTAAAAGTAAAAGTTAATTTAGAAGAGAAGGTTATTGAAAGTATAGTTTATAGTTTAATTGAACTTGATGGTATTAATAATGTTAAAATATCAATAGATGGTAAACCCTTAGAGAAACTCGAAAAGAGTAATAAAAATATACCGATTGTTTTAGATTCATCAATTGGTATAAACAAGGATTATTCAATTAATAGTATTAAAGATATAGAAAGTGTTACAGTATATTATGTTTTTAATGTAAGTAATAATGATTATTTTGTTCCAGTTACTAAATATGTAAATAGCAAAGATAGTAAAGTAAAAATAATAATTGATTCTTTAAAAGGAAATTATTTTTCAAATACTAATTTAAGAAGTTATTTAAGTAGAAATACTAATATTGATTTTAAAATAGAAAATGATATTTTAACTTTAACTTTTGATTCTTTAAATGATGAAAATTTAGAAAGTGTTACATATTCTTTAGCTAGTAGTATTTTTGATAGCATGGATATTAATAAAGTTATTTTTGAAGTTGATTCTCAAATTGTTGATGTAAAGAATAAAAATTAGTTATTTATTCCTTCTAAATCAAAATTAGGAATGAAGTCTTTACTGCTAGTTGAATCAAGTTGACAAAAAGCATTTTTTATTCCAAGTGATACAGCATAGTCAATTAAGTCATTATATTCTTCGTCACTTAATTTACTATTTAATTCTTTATAATTTAAAGGCTTAATTGGAGTATATTGATTCATAATACTTATATAGATAGAGTCTTGATATGTTTCATACAAATATTTTAAAATTTGTTTTGAATCATTAATGGCATGAGGAAGAACTAGGTGTCTTACAATTACACCTTTTTTGATATTACCATTCTGATCAAATTCACATGGACCAACTTGTTTATACATTTCTTCTATGATAAGAGTTGCATTTAAAAAATAATTTTTTGTATTAGAATATTTAATTGCCAATGCATCATCACAGTATTTTAGATCAGGTAAATATACATCAATTAGTCCATCAAGTAATTTAATAGATTCTATATTTTCATATGTTCCTGTATTATATATAATGGGAATAGTAAGTCCTTTGTCTTTTGCTTTTTTAATAGCATCTATTATTCCAATAATATGAGGAGTAGGGGTAACTAAGTTAATATTAATTGCTCCTTTATTTTGTAAATCAAGCATGATACTAGCTAATTTATCACTTGTAATATCACATCCAAAGTTATTTGTAGATATTTTTTCATTTTGACAAAAGATGCATCCCATATTGCATCCTGAAAAAAATATAGTTCCACTTCCTTTAGAATTTGAAATACATGGTTCTTCAAAATAGGTAAGAACTGCTTTAGCTACTCTTATCTTATCAGTTTGTTTGCAGTAACCAACTTGTTTATAACGATTAACTAAACAATTTCTTTTGCATAAGTTACATTTTTTTAATATATACATAAAAATCACGTCTTTATTATACAAAAATATTTAATAATTTGCTAGTATAATTTAATCCTCTAAAAAACATTGTGTAAAATGACAAAAATGTCTTGTAATATAAAATTGTTATGTGCTATAATGAGTACAGAAAATGCTAATTGTTGGGTACTTGCCAACTTCTTAAAGGAAGGAGGCTTGATATTATGAGGAAAAAAGATTTTTTAATTTCTTTCACAAAATGACACAAATTAAAAAAATACAAGATTTACTTTATTTTAAAAGAAAATTACAACCTAATAACATTAATTTAGAATTAGTTCCTAAAGAAAAATTTAATGATATGAGTGTAATAATATCAGTTTTCAATTAAATAATAAAGCGTTCTCTACTGATACCATAAATTTTAAAATAATAAATTTTAAATTAATATTTATTGAAATTGGAATTGAGTAATAACACTATAGTAAAAAAAATATGTTGAAAAATTTGTTCAAAACTATTGACTAGATGTATTTAATATGATATAGTTTATATCGATTAGTGCCCAGGAATCTTTCGAAGCCCTGGGTCGTTTTTTTATATATTATGGAGGTACAATTGAAAGAATATAAAACAAATGAAGAATTAATTAATCTTTTGGTTTCAAAAGGTGTTATAGTTAAAAACAAAAATGATGCCATAAAAAAAATTGAAAAGTATACTTATTATAATGTTATAAATAGTTATAAACATATATTTAAAGATAGAAATAATAACTATAAAAGTAATGTTTCATTTAATGAAATATATGCCTTATATAATTTCGATAAGAAATTACGATATATAATGTTAAAATATGTATTAGAAATTGAAACAGTAATTAAGTCATTAATTGCTAATACATTGTCAAATAGATATGGATTAAAAAATTATTTAAATATTGATAATCTTGATAATAATGCAAAAACAAAAGTTAAAGAAAATATAATAGAAAAGATTAATGGTGAAATAAGACATAATTATAAATCACATTCTGCAATTACACATTATATTGATAAATATAATTATATTCCACCATTTATTTTAATTAAGATTTTATCTTTTGGTGTTACAAGTAGTCTATATGGATTATTAAAACAAAATGATAGACAACAGGTATCTAAATATTTTAAAATATCTGATAAATTGCTAAAACAAATACTTAAAAACTTAACAAGTGTGAGAAACATTTGTGCTCATAATGAAAGATTATATTGTTTTCGTGATAAATATACTATTAATTTCAAAGTAATTGATAAAAATTATAAGTCTAAAGATAATACAACTAATTTTTATATGATAGCAAACATATTAAAACTGGTATTAGATAAAAAAGATTATAAAGAAATGATTTCACAAATAAAGAAAGAAATTAAATATTTACGAACAAAACTAAACTCTATTGATGTAGACAATGTTTTGAGAGTAATGGGTTATCCTAGTGTATAAAAATAAAAATTATAAATATAATAGTAAAGACTAGTGCTTAGAAATCTTTTGAAGCTCTAAGTCGTCAAAACTCTATACTTAATTGTATGGAGTTTTTTGTTACAAGAAAGTGAGGTTGATATATGAATTTAAATTATGCAATATTTGAGAGACGAACCGATTTATACTTTAAATGATTTAGCACAAATTGGATCACATAATAAAAGAGAAAAATCATCTTATAATTCTAATCCTGATATAGATATAAAAAGAAGTAATGATTATGAAATTAGTTTATAATCATTATGTTATATTTTTGCTTTTTAATAAAAAAGTGTTTGGCTTTTTCACTTCGCAGAGTGATTAATTGTTTAACCGATAAACGAGATTAAAGGCACTATAAATGCTCATATTCGAAATTTATAGTTATGTTTAATCAGTTATTAGGTAAAAAATAAATATTAAAAATTGTTAATATAAGTTCTTCTACAATAACTATAAAATATGTTACTAACTTTTTCTTTTTGGTGATATAATATAGTAAAGGTGGTGGGTAGTAAATGAAAAATGTTACTATTTTAATAATCGATTGGATAATTATTGTTATATGTTCTGTAGTTTTGTTTGCAAAGTCCGAAAAACAAAAGAATACTTATTATAAAGAAGGTTCAGTTATTGGAGCAGTTATGGCAATTATTTATTCATATCTAATGATTTTTAAAGAATTTCCTATAATTGGATGGGGTGTGTTTGTTTTAATAGGTCAAACAATTGGCATTTTAATAAAAAAAAATAATATGATTTTCTCCAAGAATTAAAAGATGAAAATATTAATAACAAAACTAATAAATTTTAATTTTTAACTATAATTTCATTTAGAGGAAAAGACTTTAATCTCATTTCTAATATTAATAATCATTTTATTAATAGTCTCTCTAATGATTCTAATAATAAAAAAATAGTACTCAATCTGCTTTAGATTTAGTACTAACACTATTTTATAGGGTAAGTACTCAACACGCAAAAATTAAGTATTTCCCTTTTTTATTATATGCAAGTTTCCCTGCTTACATACTAATATTATCATAAATATACAAAAAAGTCAAAGTATTTTTGATACGAAAAATGATAGAAAAATATTTTTTTGATTCTAGAAATTTAATTATCTAAAATATTTATTAGCATTATTAAAATCTAATATTTCTAAAAAGTTATTGATATAGATATCTTTTTTATTTTGATAATTTATATAATAGGCGTGTTCCCACATATCAATTGCAATAAGTGGAGTAAGATTTAATGAATATGGATTATCTTGATTAGATAAATTAATTAATTCTAATTTATTTTCATTTAAAACTAAAAAAGTATAACCAGAGCCTTTAATGGATAAGGCTTTTTCTTTAAATTGCTTTAATAAGTTATTGAAACTTCCAAAATCTTGTATTATTTTTTTCATTAAAATTGCATTGGGTTTTTCATGTGTTGGACTCATACTATTAAAATAAATATTATGATTTATCACACCACCTAAATTATATAATATATCGCTTTGATCATTTTTTGGAAATTCATTTATATGTTTGGTTAACTCAATAAGTGAATATCTAAAATCATAATTATTTTTAATTAATAATTGATTTAATTTATCTAAATAATTCTTTTGATGTTTCATATGATGAAGTCCTAAAGTGTGAGTATCAATAAATGGTTCTAAAGTAGAATATCCATAATTTAATTTATTTAATATATACATATTTTCCTCCACATAATTATATGTTATAAGTAAATAAATAGTATAATAAAACCCAAGATAATGAAATGCACCCTGTAGAGTAGACAGTATAAAAAAACCTAATTGGGGATATGATATAATACACCTTCGAAAGGAGGTGTATTTATTATGGCTTCAAAGGGACAAAAATTTGCTAAATATGATAATTCTTTAGTTCAAGA
>JAFUAL010000013.1 GCA_017460745.1 Bacilli bacterium
TATTAAATTTTCTAAGATTTTTTCGTAATTTTGTGTTATAATTTCCATATGGAAGACCTCCTTAAATGTTTTATTTTTACAATTACATTTTAACATAGGTCTTCTTTTTTATATACTATCCCAAAACCATTTTACACCATCCATAACAGCCCTTTTTTGACACAAATTGAAAAAAATGGTATAATATAAGTCGTTTAGGAGGGGGAGGCACTATGTCAAATATTATAGCAGCATGTGTCGCAATAAACGCTTGTACAAATTTTAGTTATAATGATGAAGAAACAGAACAAATTAATAAATTAATAATTTCACTAGATGAATCAAATAATCTTCAAAGAATTTTTGTCGTAGGAGAAAATAATATTTATAGATTTTCAAACAAAAAATATTCTCAAAAAGAATTAATAAAAATTTATTCAAATTATTTAAAACTATTAAAAGATCAAAACCAAGAATTTATATATGGTTTCAAAAAAAATGAACAAATTGATATGTTGATTGAGATGAAAAAATTTGAAATTAATAATAATAATTTAACAGTAAAAATTATAGAAAATAAACAATTGTTGCAATATACTGTATATTATGAAGATGGAACTCAAAAAGTCCAATCAACTCAAAATAATAAAACAGAATATATTAGAACAATTGTTGATATTTGTAACATATATGGGATTCCAATAACTACTTTTGATGAAACAATATCAACTTTAAATGAGTTAGGTATTTATAAAGAAGTTATAGCAAAGAAAAAAAAGCTAATGAATAAATTGCATGATTTTTTTTCAAAATGATGTAAAAATCAAAAAATTGAATAGATAATTATAAATATTTAATAAAAAATTAGATAGAGCAAGTTATGAACTTTATATATTTATATTATCAATAAATAAAACATAAAGTTTTTTACTTTATGTTTATTTTTTATTATCTAAATAATTTTCATCTACTTCTGAATCAATTTTTTCAAGAGCTTCATTTTCATCCACAATTTCTTCCCAATCATCCATATTATCATCTACTAATATTTTTACTTTAGTATCTCCAACTAATTCAATTCCTATTTCTTCTTTCACAGTATAATTAATTTTATTACCATCGATTGATACCTCACTGCAACTTGGATCTTTTAAACTTCTTATGATAATTGAAGCATCCGAATAATCTACTTCATCACGTTCTTTAATATTAACATTTTCTTTATAATTAAAAGTTTCTTTTACAACATCTGTTTTAGTATCAGAGTCATAAGAATACCAAATATTTATATCATAGCTACCCATTACTGTAATACTATTTTCATTTTTATCACCCTTAAAATTATGATTAATTACCCAGCAACCAAGAACATTATTTGGAGTATTTGATACTTCTATGAAATGTTTATTTGTAAAAACTTTTTTCCCTTTACCTAAAACAGCTTTTGTTACTATTTCTCTATAACTAGACATAACTCCTCCTCTTTATAATGTATGCAAAACAATTATTTTTGAATACAAAAAAAGAAAATTAAATATTTAATTTTCTATGATTCATCAATACTATAAAATTCTCTTATTTGTTTTTCGATTTTGTCTTTTAGTTCTTTATTTTGTTTTAATAAAAGTTTTACATTTTCTTTTCCTTGACCAAGTTTTTCACCATTATAAGAGAACCAAGAACCAGATTTTTCAATAATATTTGCATCTACTCCAAGATCTACTATCTCTCCTTCTTTAGATACACCTTCTCCATACATAATGTCAACTGAGGCCGTTTTAAATGGTGGTGCAATTTTGTTCTTTACAACCTTAACATTTGTCTTATTACCAATAATTGAATCCCCTACTTTAATTGATTCTGAGCGTCTAACATCAAGTCTTATTGAAGAATAAAACTTAAGTGCACGACCACCAGGTGTAGTCTCAGGATTTCCAAATAGTATACCAACTTTTTCACGTAATTGGTTAATGAAAATGGCTATTGTCTTTGTTTTATTAATAGTTCCACCTAATTTTCTTAATGCTTGACTCATAAGTCTTGCTTGAAGTCCAACATGAGAATCTCCCATTTCTCCATCTATTTCAGCTTGAGGAACAAGTGCTGCAACTGAATCAATTACAACTATATCTATGGCATTACTTCTTACTAATGCTTCACATATTTCAAGTGCTTGCTCTCCTGTATCTGGTTGAGCTAATAATAATTCATTAATATTAACACCTAAATTCTTAGCATAAACTGGATCAAGTGCATGTTCTGCATCAATAAATGCTGCTTTTCCACCCTTTTTCTGTACCTCTGCAATAGCATGAAGAGCAAAAGTTGTTTTACCACTTGATTCAGGTCCAAATATTTCTATAATTCTTCCCTTAGGATAACCACCTGCTCCAAGAGCTATATCTAAAGACAAACTACCTGTTGATACAACTTCAACTTTAGCATGTGTGTTATCTCCAAGTCGCATAACTGCTCCCTTACCAAACTGCTTTTCTAAATCTTGTAAAACTTTTTCAAGTGATGCATCTGCATCTTTTTTTGTATTATTCATAATCCTCCTTGTAATATTTTTTTCATAAATATTCATATGATTTTTCTTAAGTTAATCATAACAAATATCAAATCTATAATCAATAAGTCATGTCAACTTTTTTTAATTTCTTTCGATCAAACTTTTATCTAATAAAACTCATACACTTTTATTTTTTTACTCTTTATTATATAATTGTAGCAAAGGAGTTATTATGATAATAGAATCCAATTGTACAAATGAAATAATAATAAATAAGTCAAAATTTATAACCTACATGTATAAAATTAAAAACAAAAATGAATTTCTAAATTATTATAATGAATTAAAAAATATTCATAAAGATGCAACTCATATTTGTTATTCATATATTATTGATACCGAAGTAAAATATTTTGATGATAAAGAACCTAGTGGAACTGCAGGTATGCCAATATATGATGTTTTAAAGAAAAATAATTTAAATTATATTGTTTGTTTTGTTGTTAGATATTTCGGTGGTATTAAATTAGGGGCATCAGGACTTACTCGTGCCTATTCTAATTGTACTAGTCTTTGTTTAAAAAAAACTAATATAATTAAATTAGAAAAGTTATATAAAATTAAGTTAATTATTAATTATCAAGATTTAAATATCATAGAAAATATACTTGATAATAAAGATATTTTAGAAAAAGATTATCAAAATGATATTACCTTAATAATTTTAGTAAATGATGATAAATTACAAAAGATAAATAAATATAATTTTAATTATGAAATATTAGATAATAACTATATTTAATTTATAAAATATGGCTTACTATCATAATGATACTTCCTAAAACAAAACCAATAATAAATATTTTGTTATAATGATATGAAAGCGCTTCGGGTAACAATTCAGATAATGAAATATTAATCATCATACCTGATATAAAAGAAAATATTACACCAATAAATATATCATTTATAATATCTTTTAAAAATATAAAACATAACATTGCACCAAATATTTCAGATACTCCTGCAATAACAACCCATAAAAGTGTTGTTATTTTTTTATTAGTAGCATAATAAAGAGGAATTGCAATACTTATTCCTTCAGGAATATTATGCATACTTATACCAATAGCAAGTTCTAGCCCCAAATGAATATTTATACCACTTACCATAAACGTTATAATTCCCTCTGGTATATTATGAAGTACTATAGCAATTAAAGATACTATTCCAACCTTTTTTAAATTATTAACATCATCTCTAATACTATGAGATATAATATTAGAAATAAATACTCCTAAAATAAAGAAGAAAATAATCATTAATACTTTAAATAAAAAATTATATTTACTTAAATAGTCAAATGATGATGGTAATAAATCAAATAAAGAAATAGTTAACATAACAGCACTTGATAAAGAAAGGGAAAATGCAATTATTTTTTCCTTATCATATTTTAAAAATATAACAAAATATCCAATCACTGTTGATAATCCAGCAAGACTTGTTAATATAAAACTAATTATAAATTTATTCATATTTAATTTTATGAATATTTTTTTAATATATTTAATTTAGTATATATATTGTCTCAAATATTCTAGAATCACTGGAATATTCTAATATAAATTGATTATCCTTTTTTACAATAATAATTCCTATTGTTTTGTCTTGATTCATTGTTTTTAAATTTTTATCAACATAATTCATATATACTTATATTTGTCCAATTTGTTCTTTTTTTTATGCTGTTATTTTTAGTTCAATAACTACAAAGCAATTATAAATATAATTGAATAATAATAAATCTATATAATTGTATATATTTCCAATTTTTATTTTGTATTCATTAGCAACATATGTAAATCCTTCCCCTAGTTCCTTTAAAAAATTATCTATATCCTCAATTATTAATTTTTTTAACATTTTTTCAGATATGACATTTGTATCAAATGTGTTTTTTATGATAATTGGATTTTTAATAAAAGCATTTATAGTAGTATTTTCTTTTTTATTAATTTATTTTTTGTTTCTATATCTAGCCGTTCATACTCTTTATTACTTATTCTACTCCTTAATTCTCTATAGGATAAATTATTTCATTACTCGTAATAGATATTTAAGTCACTTCTATTTTTAGAATAATCCTTTACTTTCTTATATACTTCATTATCTACTAATTTATTTTTTATTTCTATATAATAATTCATTTAAATATTTTCTTTCTTTTACTGAATATAATTAATACAAATCCTACTAACATAATACCAAAGTTAGAAGAAAAATTAATCTTATCATCTATACCCGTATTTGGTACATTTATTTCTTCATGCTTATTTTTTATTTCAACTACTATATCAAAATTATCATTATTAATTTCTACCATATATTCTCGTTGCTCTAATAAATATCCACTTGGTGCAATTGTTTCTTTTATTATATAATTACCAACATCTAAGTTATCAATTTCAATTTTTCCTTCTTCATTGGTATAACCCGAATAAATTAACTCATCTTCTTTATAAATCTCCAAAAAAGCATCCTTTAATCTTATATTAGAATCAATATCACTTTTAATTATACAAATTTTTCCTTTTAATTTCTTATCATAAATCACTTTATATATTTCAGAAACATTATCATTAACAACTACTACAAAATCATCACTTTTTACATAACCATTGGAAGTATTAACTTGATGAAAAATATACTCACCATATGGTAATTTAATTTTAGCAACTCCATCTTCATTTGTTGTAACAGTATCATACAATGTATTATTATGTTTAAAATAAATTTCAAAAAATATATTCTTTTCTCCTTCTAAAATACTTAAATCTCCTTCTAAAGTTTTAATAATTGTTACTTCTTTTTTATCTAACATTTCAAACACTTCAATATTATGCTCTAAATTATCTTTATCAATAGTAAATTCATAAGTTTTATTATCAAGTAAATAACCATAACTTGGAGATATTTCTTTTATATAATAGTTTCCAAATCCTAAACTATTACTGGCTGCTTCTCCTAAATAATTAGTACTTAACTCTTCTATTAAGTTATTATTTAAATCATATATTCCGTATTTAGCATTCAATAAAGTACTGTTACCAATAGTTTTATTTGAACTTGTTTCACTATCTAATTTTTTTAAATTTATTTTTCCACTAACAATATGGATAGTTAAATCTAATTCAACATCTCTATCATATCTTAATTTCATTAATTTTTGACTTAAACCATTACTTGCTGCATAAAGAAGTGTTGTTTTATTATCATATTTTATTTTTCTTAATTTAATGTTAAAATCACCAATTACATTAGACTTAATATGTAAATTATTACCATCTTTATAAACTTCTAAATCACTATTATTATTTATTATTTCAAAATTTTCCAAAACATTATTATAATCAGGTAAAATATTATCATTATTAATTGATAAAGTTAAATTAGAATTAATATTTGGTAAAACTAAATGACTATTTACAAGTCTCATTATTTCATTTTTTTCGTTTGAGACATCTACAACTGTACCATTTCCATTTTTTTCTGTATAAAAATTTACAGTTTTACCAGTTAAATTTTCCCAAATAAGAGCTTGAGTAGCCATATGATAATTATCAGTTTGATGATTTGGATATTCATAACCATAGTAACCAATTAATTTAATTAAATTAATTTGATCATTACTATAAGGTAAAGTACTAATATCTTCTTCTAAATAATTAAAATCTGTTATATTCATTCCTGGCTCAACACAGTATGCAACATCACCATCAAGTTCATAATAAGTAATTATATTCGAACGATATTCTCCATTTCCACTTATTACATAATATGGATTACCAGAGTAATTCAAAACCAAATTTTCAGCATAGACATTTTGAAAAAATGAAAAAACCAAAATGCTTAACATTAATAAAAATATTTTTTTCATATTATCCCCCATCTGCTTTGAAAATAACTTCAAAGCAAATTCATAATATTACAAACAAGCACATATGTCAAGTTTTGTAAATTTACATTTTGATTGACATTTTAATTTAATTTCTATTTTAAAAAAAAGTAATTAACTAATCATTTAAATTATTATATTTTATGTTAATAAAATTTAACTTTAAACTATTTTTTATAAAAAAAAACAGAAAAAAATTTTTTTTCAAATTAATTTCTGTTTTTATATATTAAAACCAAATCACTTGTTCTTCCTGTATCAAACCTAATATCACTTATACCAGTTATATTATAATGTTCTGTTATATAATCCCTTAAAAAACTTCTTGTTGATGGCATATTATAAACATGTTTCCATTCAAAATTTATTTCTTCACTATCATATTGCATATTCCAAATATAAACAATCAACATTGCACCATTAATATTTAAATTATTTTTTTTTAACTTAATTAGTAAATCTTTATAATCATATAAATTCATATTGTCTAAAGTACATAAATTAGATAAGAAAATATTATCATATTTATTATCACTTTCATATTTAAATATATCATGATTAATAAATTTAAAACCAATATCTTTAATTATTTTTTTTAGTTTATTATAATTTACCTCATTTACTAAATAATTATTTATTCTTTTTATAACTTTAGTATCAGGTGCATCATCTAAAAATAAATATTTATATATTATTTCTTTATCATATTTATTAAATACAGTATTAAAAAAATAATAAGAATCATAATTAATTTCTTTTAAATTATTACTTAATTTGTTAAAAAGATGTTTATTAAATCTTTTATCATTTCGTCTATAATTTCTTTCGTTATTGTCATTAATAAAGAAAAAATCTTGAAATTCCTGATATGTAAGTGATAGTATACCAGCAATTTTTAAATAAATATAATATGGTGCGTATCGATTAACATCAAGTAATGTAATATCTCTTGCTCCATTTAAATAACTATTTAATATTTGATCACCTGATGAACCAACTGTTAAAAGACTTCTATTTTTTAAATCAAAATAATCAATATAACCACTTATATTTTCTGTCGAAAAAGAATAAACTCTATTATACAAATATTCATCTACTTCATTACTATTTATCGTTTTAGATAAATTATTTAAATTATCATTAACATTCATAAACTAAACTCCCTAAAAACTAAGATAGTATATCACAAAAATTATAAATTTTACATATATTCTCTTAATTTTGTTAAAACTTTTCCTTCTTCACGACTTATTTTAACTTGATTTGTTCCTAAAGATTTTGCTATTTCACTTTGAGTCATATTATAAAAATATCTTTTTAAAATCAATTCTTTTTCCTCTCTACTTAATTTATTCAAAGCATCTCTTAAAGTAATTAAATCATCTTTATTTGTTTCTACACTTGGAATAAAATTATATAAATCAACTTCATTTCTATCATCATCTAAACTAATTGTATCTAAAACACTTTTATTTTCAAATATCTTTTCAATTGGTACTTCTAAAAAATTTGCAATTTCAGAGTCACTTGGTATTCTTCCATATTTTTGAGATAAATAATCTGTTGCTTTATTAATCGCTGTATTTAATTTTATTTGTTCAGTACTTCCCCTTATATTTTTATTTCTTAATACATATTGATAAATTTCACCATAAATATATTGATAAGCATATGTTGTAAATTTAGTATTAAATTTTTCATTAAAATTTTCCCGGGCTTTCATAAGTCCAATTACTCCTACTTGAAACAAATCATCAAGTTCACCTTTAAATTTTTTTGCAATACTATAAATAAGTGCTTCGTTTTCTACAACTAACTCTTTTAATTCTTTATAATCTTTCATTTAATCACCAAAAAGAATATATAATTTATATAGAAAAAAAGAAATAGATTCGACAAAACATGCCTTTTAAATCTATCTCTTTATTTACACAAATTTACATCCAGATGACCGACCATTGCGGAATTAAACCCGTGTTATAAACACGTGGGTATCCGTACTAGTCTTTAGGATTCCAAAGAACTCACATACTCTGGCATTCGACACCAACTATTGCTCGGGATTCCCTTATTCTATTCCATGTAGGATTTATAATGCAATGTATCAAATTATCTAGACATCTTAATAATAACATATTTTTTCTATTTTGAAAACACCCAATTTTTAATTTTACACAATAGAACATATTAAAAATAATAGTCATATACTACATTGGTGATACTGTGTATATAAAAATAAATAATCTAAACATTTATTATGAAAAGCATGGTGTAAAAGAACAAACTATAATAATATTACCAGGTTGGGGAGATAATAGAAATACATTTTCTAACCTTATAACTTTTTTAAAAAATTATTTTACAGTTTACATTTTAGATTATCCAGGTCTTGGAAATTCAACATTCAAAGAAACTCTTACTATATTTGATTACGCAGATTTAGTAAATACATTTATAAAAAAACTTCACATAGAAAATTCCATATTAATTGGTCATTCTTTTGGTGGCAGAATTATATCACTTTTAACAACCAATTATAATATAAAATTTAAAAAAATTATTTTAATTGACGTTGCTGGATTAAAAGAACATAACATAAAATTATTTTTTAAAACATACATTTATAAACTACTAAAAAAATTAAAATATGTCCTTCCAAATAAATTAAAAATCAAATATCAAAACTATTTATTTAAAAAATTTGCATCAACTGATTATCAAAATTTAAATCCAAAATTATCTAAAACATTTCAAAATATAGTTAAAATAGATTTAAAAAAATACTATCAAAAAATTAACATTGATACACTTATTATATGGGGAGAAAAAGATAACATTACCCCTATTAAAATGGCTTATAAATTAAATAAACTTATAAAAACTTCTTTTTTAATTAAACTAGATAATTTATATCATTTTCCTTACTTAGAAAATCCTTATTTAATATCTCAAATAATTTATAACTATTTAAAAAAAGATATTATTTGATTAATTTCATATTTTTCAAATAATTATCTTTTTCTTTATATAATAAATTACCATATTCAGCTATATTTAAATAATTATCAATATTTTCAATATCTATATAATAAAACTTACCATCATAATAAATATTATTATATTTATTTATATAAAACATATCTTTTGTTTTAAAATAAATTTTCTTATTGTTATATATTTTTAATCTTATATCTATTATGTCTCTTGGAAATAATAATTCATCTATTTTTTTTATTTCCAGTATTGTTCCATATTTAATGTTTTCAAATAAAGATACATTGAATACTCCTTTTAAATCATAGTGATAAAATTCTATTAATCTAATAAATATCTCTTTAACTTTAAGAGTTAAATCTTCTTTATAATCAAAGAAATTATCCATCAAATATACTATTATTAAATCATCAACTTCCTCTATTTTCATATACATCATTTTATTATATGATAACTTAAAAACTTTGTACTATAATTATTTCATTAATTCTTTCTTATATGCTTCAATCATTGGATTAATATTAGCACAACTCATAAAACAAATAACATCATCTTTGTAATCAAGTAATTTTCTAGCAGTTTCTATGCTTATTTTATCTGCATTTTTGGCCTTTGATATCAGAGTATCACTTGTTACACCAGGATAATCTTCAGGACGCTCTCTATCACATTTTATATCCATAATAAATGATGCATCAAATTGACCTAAAACATTGGCAAAATCATCCATAAAATCTTTAGTTCTTGAGTATGTATTTGGTAAAAATACAGCAACTATTTTTTTATCTTTATATTTTTGACGACTAGAATCAAGGGTTGCCATTATTTCTGTTGGATGATGTGCATAATCATCTATTATTATACTATTATTAATCTTTGTTTCATTAAATCGACGAGTTGCACCTAAAAATTCAGATAACTTCTCTTTAATATTTTTTTTATCTACATTATAAAGAATAGAAACCATAATACAGGCTAAACTATCAAGAACCATATGACGTCCATATAAATTTAATTTAAATGTATCAAAATATTCTCCTTTATAATAAACTGAAAATTCAGAACCTGATTCATTTAATTTTAAATCCCTTGCAACAAGATCATTATTATCATTAAATCCATAATAATATTTATTCTTATCAGATTTAATCTTTCTTACATTTTCATCATCACCGCATAAAACTAAATTATCACTTGTTTGACTTGCTAATATATTAAAATTGTAAATTATATCATCTATATCTTTATAACATTCAGTATGTTCTAAATCTATATTGGTAATTACTAATGTTTTAGGATAATATGATAAAAAATGTTTATTATATTCACATGATTCTAAAACAAATAATTTATTATCAATATTTCCATGTCCTCTTCCATCACCTACAAAATAATTAGCTCCATAAACAGCATCTAAAATACTTGAGACCATTAAACTAGTTGTTGTTTTTCCATGTGTTCCAGATATACTAATTGTTTCATAAATTTTGGTTAAACTACCAAGTAAATCTTGATATCTAATTTGCTTTAAATTTAACTCTTTTAACCTCTTTATTTCTTTATGTTCTTGACTTACTGCATTAGAATAACAAACTATAAAGTCACTTGTTGGAATAAAAGACGAATCATGATATATCTTTATCCCACGTTTATTTAAACCTTCTATGGTAAACTTATATTCCATGCTATCATCATATCCAACAACTGTGTTTCCTAAATCATGTAAAATACCGGCTAAGGCACTCATTCCTGAACCTTTAATTCCAATTAAATAATATTTCATACTACACCTTCTAACTATTATATAATATGTTTATTCCTTAAACAATTATCATTCTTTATAATTATTAAAAATGCATCACTGCTTTTCCATCATATTATATCACATGTTTAAAAATTAATATACTTTTTTAAAAAAATAAAAAAAGACGAAATAATTCAACATATTATTAATCGTCAAAAAAATCATCAAAAAATTCGTCATCACTTACTTCAGTGTATTTATTTTCTTTAGATACTTCCATATTCGGTTTAATATTATTAATTTGAACGTTTGGATTACTTACATCTTTAATTTTATCAACTAATAAATCAATATCTTTATTATCTTCCTCTTTGGTAAATTCTTGAGTCTTTATAAATGGTTCAAAATCATCATCTATAGTTGGCAATAATTCATGAATACTAGTTGACTTCTCCAATTCATTAGATTGATTTATATTACTATTTTCAAAAGATATGCTATTATTTGAATTTACATTACTAATATTATTATTTAATGGATTAAACTGACTATTAATTTTTGTTTCAAAAATATTCTTTTCTGGTGGATTATTAACAATTGGTACTGTTTTTTCTTCCCTATTTTCATTAATATTTGCACTATCTTCTGATACTTTTTTACTTTCTAAATCATCCATTTCAGCCATTTTCTTTTCTTCGGCTTCTATTTCGGCTATTTTAGCATCTAAATTGGCAAGAATTTTATCAACATCTATTTTACCGTTTCCATTATTTCGAGGACTTGGACTTGGTGAGTCAAAAAGTCCAGGGAATCCAACATTATCATCCATACCACCAAAAGGCATTCCAAAACCAGCTGGCATTCCTCCGAAAGGACTAGGTGCACTTTTTTTCTTAGATTTAACAAACTCACGAACATCAAACATTGAAACTACTCTTCTCTCACGTGCCTTAATATTATTAACACTTGCCTCGCGATATTTATGTTCCCATTGCATTTGCCATTCTGGAGTTAACTTAGTTTTAAAAGGTGCCATCCTAATTCTTCTAATGATTACCTCATTCATCTTCATTTTTTGTAAATCACTAACCGTAATAAGTGGTCTTGTTTCTTCTTTTTCCTTATCATCTTTACCAGTTTTTACTTTTATTTCTCCACACATCTCACTTATTTCTTTTAAGGCTTTTAATTCTGTTGATATTAAATATACTGTATTACCGCAGTTACCTTTAATTGTCTCTGCATTTTGTTCACCATATACTTCATTTAACTGAGCATAATTTTGAATAATCATAGTAAAACGCATTGCTCTACTTCTAGCTGCAGTTATCATCGTTGTAACATCTTTAAGAGGTGGCATATTCGCAAACTCATCAAGTAAAAATTTGTTCTTACAGGAAGTTTATTTCCTGGAGATGATTGAGCAACATCAATTAAAGTTTCATAAACTTGTTTTATAAAAATAGTTACTAAACTATGATATGTTTTCTTTTCATCTTGAACAATTATAAACACTGCTGTTTTTTTTCTACCTATCTCTGATATATCAAAATCACTATAAGAAAGCATTTCACTTAAATTTTCACGAGAGGCAAATAACTTGATTTTTTGTTTGAATACAGCTAAAATACTCATTTTTGTATCACTTGGTGCAAGAATTGTCGAAGATGCGTTAATATACGCTGAACTTCCTGGATCTTTTAAATTAAAGTATTCTTTTATATAAGTACTTCCACCCATCTTTTCTTCTCCAACGGTTGTCATTAAACTTATACTATTTAAATTAATCTCTGATTCTTTAGCATCATCAAACAAACCTAAACTTAAACCTGAAAAATAATCAGCACTTGTTTTTTCCCAAAATGGGTCAGCATTTTTATTTCCCTCGTCATACAAAATATTTAAGGCTAAATCATCAAGTAGCTCCATCGCTTTATCACGATTACCACTTCTGTATAAATTATAAGGTAAGGTCATTGGATTCCATGCGTTTCCTCTTCCTGGATCACGAAAGTTTAAAACAACAATATTATATCCTTTAGAACGTAGCATATTGCTTTTCTTTTCATATAACTCTCCCTTTGGATCAGTTATAATCATAGACTCACCATGTTTAGCAAGTATTTCAATCATTGGAAATATAATATTTTGAGTTTTTCCTGAACCAGTTGAACCAATAATTAAGTTATGATAGTCACCATCATCTACCCATATTTTTTTACCATCATTTATAAGAGCAATTCCTGCATATTCTGTTTTAGCATCAGTTGGTCTAATCATTTTTAATTCTTTTTTCATGTCTTTAGCTTCAGCCCATTTGCTATAACCATCTAATTTTTTATCAGTAGTAAAGCCAAATCCTTTTTCAAATTCGAAAAAATAACTTTTGGTGCTTACCATTAAAGCAACAACTGATACGATATAAAATAATATTGTTGAACCAATCAAATCCATTGAAAAAGCTGGAAGTGGATTGAAACCTGTAAACTCACCAGTTGATGTTACACTTGAAAGATTACTAATAGCAATTGCAACTATATATAAAAGAAGTAAACAAACAAGTAAAAATCTTTTCATATCATCGGCATCAAATCTTAATTTTAGTTTCATAATTTCCTCCTATCTTAAAGAGTTATTTTTTTTATTTTTAGTTACTGTTTTTACAACATATATTACAAGAACTGTTGTAACTATAATTATCACAATAATTGAAATATATAAAGAAAAATTATAAATGTATATTTTATTTTTATCAAAAGTAATATTTATTTCTTTTTCTTCTGTATCTTCATTAATATACCATATGTAAGTATTTGTACTCTTTTCTATTTTATCAGCATTTGATTCATTTACAACAAATGGTAACGTTATATTTACACTTAATTTTGATATAGGAAATCTATAATCTATATCGCCATTTGAATCATCTGGTAGGTATTTAATGAAATTTTTTGTTTTTAAAGTAACTAAATCATCATTTTGTTCAACAAATATTTCTTCAAATGATTGGCCTTTATAAACCGTATTTGTTACATATTCTTCTAATGAATTATATTTTTTACTAGCAAAAATACTTGGAAATGGATAATTATATTCTCTTAATTCAACAAAGTAATTATTATTTTTTAAATAAGACATTGTTACATCATTTTCATATGCCCTTTTTATAATAGTAATAGGTAAATTCATATAATAATTATCAAAATATTCTTTAGTTGCAGACATATTTACATTTTCTACTACCTTCATATCCTTTTCAATTTTCAAATCGTATGTAACACTTGCACAACCAGTTAACAAAAAAGGAATTAGCATAATTATTATTTTTTTCATTATTATCTCCCAATTAATATAAATGAATATTCATTTTGTAATATCTCTACTAATGCATTCATATCTACCCATCTATTATCCCTGGATGCGTCTTTTGAGGCAGGATCCCATACTAAAACCATGTTGGTATTATTCTCAGTTTTTACTCCAACGATTGCCATATAATGACCTCCTCCACTACGATAAAAACTACGACCACTATCTGCAGTAAGACGAGCTATAGCGACATAATTTCCTGTTGCAAGTTTTGATAACATATCATTCAATGCAGATGTATTACTTTTTGAAATACTTGTAGCACTTAATCCATAAAGTTTACCAAAATTCATAATCATTTGAGGGCGTGAACTAGGACTACAAGCAGAAATTGAACTTTGTCTACTTTGAAGAGTTGCAGGTGTTATCCTTTGATTAGTTAATAAAGAAATCGCTATAGCTGCACTTGTTATATTACAACCATTTTTTTTAATATTTCCACTACCACAAAGAATCAAATCTGCCCACTCACTATCACCTTGATGATAATGATATGCCTCATTCAAATTAATTGTTCCACTGTAAGTACCAGTTGACGTAAAATATAATCCCTCAGTAATATCTATTATATCATATTCATAAGAAGAATAATATTTTTGAAGGATCTGTTCATAAGTCATTCCACTTTTAGCATCATTTATAGCTCCTTGTTGAGAAAAACATGTTCCTGGATTACAACTATCTAAATAATTGGTAGCAATTGCATCTGAACTTCCCGAAAAACTTGCACTTGTTACTCCTTTTTTTACCATTATTTTTCCAAATACTGAATTCAAAACTTCTTCAAGTATTGCATTATCACTTTCATTAATTGGTCCATAACTACTTCCACCAGAAAATCTATTTTGACCAACATAAAAGGTATGCAAGTTAGTCGCCGTCGATTCAACAACAGCTGTACAACCATCAGTTGGACTGCAAGTTGCTTGTCTACAAGTGCCACTTGGAAAATACATTTCTCCACTTTTTAAGTTAAAACCACTACTGGAATCATGAATCAAATACGTTAATGCTGCAATCATTTGCGCCTTCATAGCTTCTTTATAGTCATTTGATATACCTATCTCACGAGATACGACACCTTTTAAATAATCCTTTGCATTCAAATAATCAGAATAATTGGTACCTTCACTCCATGAAGGATTATTATATACACTTACTCCATTTATTGTTTGTTTCGTATATGGTTGTTTACATGTTTGCAAATGGATAATAGAGGTATCGCCTACAACTCCACCACTAGTGGTTCCAACGCTTTCTTCAAATAATTCTCTCGCTCCTTCGGCATAATCATATATATAATCAAGAATTTGTTTATGAGCTTCTTCTGTATTATCAGCAAACATTGATTTATAATAATTTTTAAAAGTAGTTGAAACAAGTACATTATTATATACTACTCCACCTTTTTCTTTATCTGTTACATACCCATTTCCACTTTTTACAACCATTAAACTAGCAAATGCTTCTATCTTCTTTTTAGCTGCTGTATAATCCACAGAACTACTTGAACCTTCAGTTGTATTTTCTCCTCCTTCAGTTGATTCTCCACTTTCCAATGCTTTAAGTCTTTCTTCTAGTTCTGATTCATCAATATCTTCACTTCCACTACTAGAATATAAATCACTATTATCTGCCGTATACCTATAAGTGATCAATGCCTCTAATAAGTACCAATCGATTGTAACCCCATATTTTTCTTGATATTCTTGAACAATTCCTTTTACACTACCATCAGCAGAACCACGAATTGCATTGTTAAAATCTTGTTCTGCTTTTTGATTTGCAGCATCTTGTTCATTATATATTGTGTAAGAACTAGCATCCTGACTATTATGATAAAATAAACTTGTAAACCAAGAATATGCCGTAACAATTGGAGAAATTACAGAATACAAAACTAATATAATAAATAAAAAAGGTAGAATCATTACAATAATCGGTAATAATTTTTTTAAAATTTGTTGCCATTTTCTTTCTTCTTCTATCTCATCATCAAATGACTCTTTATTTTCCTCCGATTTTTCTTCCTCTTCTTCTTTTTCCTGTTGTTCTTTCTTTTCTTTTCTTTTTTGAAGTGCTCCCATTGCATATCCAGCTGCTTTTGCATAAGGATTAGCAGATTTTTTCAAAGTTTCTGTACCTTTTTTAGCAGCCTCATTTTTTAAATCTGAAGTTGATGGACTTGTATTTAATCTATTTCTCAAACTATCTGCTATACCACTTCGTCCAGATTGGCCAGACTGATTACTACGTGAATCCCTATAATTACTTGAATTATTTTGATTTGGCTGATTATTTTCTGGATTATTAAAATCTATTCGCTCATTATTATTATTTTTTACACTGTTATCATGACTTATATCATTTATATTTGAATCAACTCTCGATTTTACTTCATTTTCATCAAGAGCATTTGGCAAATTATCTTTACTAAAATTTCTTGTATGAGGAGTATTTCTTATTGCATTTAATCTATCACTTGATGTATTATTCCTATTATTAAAACGAGTCGTACTCATCTGACTACTACTCTCTTTTTTATCATTATTCATACGACTCACCTCACATTACTGCTACTAAATTTTATAATCCGCCACCACTACCAAATGAATCAAGTTCATCTTGAGTAACGACAACATCTATTTGCATTCTTCGAGATCCACAAACAAATAAAGCTTGTCCTTGTGTATATCTCTTTATGCTTTCTATTTCATTTTCATTTAAATCAACTAAATGACTCAAATCTTCAACTGCTTGTTTTCGAAGTTGCATTATCATATAGTATGACGCATTATCAAATATTGCTTTACCTTGAACAATTACTGATGGGTCTGAAAAGTCACTAGGTTGTTGAGTTATTATAATCGTTCCTGTATTATATTTTCGACTACGTCTTTGAACTTGAGCTAAGAAATCAGCTCCTAAAACATTCTTTCCTTCAAGTAATACGTGGGCTTCATCTACCATTAAAACTGTATCACGTCTTTTATCAAGACAAAGTCCCCAAGCAAATTTTAATATGTTAAAGAATAATGCATTTTTTATATTTGTATCTTGATTCATTAACTCTTTAATATTAAATACTATATAATTACTATTTTTACTAATTGTTGTATGACCATTAAAGTAATAACTAAGTTCACGAACAAATGGACGAACTCGAAGTTCAAGTCGTTCCATAACATCTCTTTCATGAGTTTTTTCAGTCATTGATGTAAGTTTTCCACGAATTGTTGCATATACATCTGAAAAAGTTGGGAAATCCTCACTAGTCTTATTCATAAAGTTAGTATCAAAATTAATATCAAAACGACGATATGTATCTTGAACGATTTCACTAAATAAAGTTTGAACATCTTCTTCTATATCTGGATAATAATATCTCATAAACGCTTTTAAAAATTGTAAAGTTCTTGTCAATACAGTATGACCAAGTCCTTGAGCCATTTCTTCTTCATCAACATCCATTAATACTTCAAGTGGATTAATCATACCAAATTGTCCACCTTTACCAAGATCAACTGTTTCTCCACCAAATAAAGCTGTCATCTCTTCTAACTCGTTTTCAGGGTCAATTGCAACAATTTGACAACCATTTCTAATATGCCCACGTAAAAGTAATTTAGCTGCTGTTGATTTACCAGAACCAGATCCTCCTAAAATAATCATGTTAGCATTATTTCGATTACTTTCTTTACGCATTTTATATAAGAACTGATTAAATAATATTACACCACCTGAGAAATCTACACCAATTAGATTAGAAAGACCAGGATCTTTTATCGAATCAAAAACATATGGATACATTCCAGCCACTGTAACCGATGGAATGATAGTTCCTATTCTTTCCTCTATTTTTTGTTTTGGGAAAATTGGTAAAATAGATTTCAACAATGTCTCTTGCTCAAATCGAAGTGTTACAGCACGAAGTTCCATTGAATCTAAATAATTTTTTACATTGGCTTTTTTTAATTCTAATTCTTCTCTTGAATTAGCTGTAATCATAATATGCATTTGAAAATCAAAAATTGTTGATTGATTAGCAGCAAGCATTGAAACAAAATATTCTAAAGATTCAAATTCTTGTCTTATTCTTTCTTGCATTGTTCTGTCTTTTTCTTCTTGATATCTTTGTTTATAATCTGCAATTTGTTTGTTAATCATTTTTTGCATCATTGAAAATGGTACTGGTATATGTTTGATAACAACTTTTATTCCAGCAATATTAGTTAAATCTGAAAGATATCCAGGGGTAATAAATTTAGGATATGATATTACTGTCATGATAGTTGCATATTTATCACTTATATTAAAATCACTTGGATTAAACTGTAAGCCCTTAGGTGCAATTTCACTTTTAAAGAAACTCATCCTTGTACCACCACCGTTCCTGCTTCTGTTCGAACACCACCATTTAAGAAATTATCAAGAATTGTCCTTAAATCATCATTTGATGTTTGACTAGAATTTAGTCCAGCTTGTGCAAGACCATTTATTATAACTCTAACTTTTCTATTTATTTCATCTTGATTTTTTTCCTTAAATAAAATGTAATACTCTGTATCAACGACTTGATTGTTTACAAACATATTTGCTTTATCTATATCTTGAGCAATTATTTTTGCTTGCCCTGGTGTTCTCGCATTTTGCAACATTATTTGAAGTTGTGATTGATATACAGAAATATCAACTGGCCTATCTGCTGAAATCATCCAAAATTCAAAGTTCAATTGATTATAGAAATTTCGCATTGCATTTAGTACTCCCTCTTGTTGAAGTGGATCAAGAATAAATATATTTTTTGGATAAATTTTTACTCCCGTTACTTTTTCATTTCCTGGAAGCATAATCATTCCATTTTGGATTCCTTTTATTTTTATCCAATCCTCAGTAAATCTTGATGTAGTATTTTGATTACTATTAGTAGTACTTGGCTTTTTATTATTGTTATTTCTAACTGGTACATTATTTACCTTTGAGTTCATAACTTGTACACCATCCTCTCCAAACATATTTTTGTCTATTAGTGTAAAAAGCAATTACATCTCCCAAAGCTGTCCTAATATTATGATAATTAGGAAAAGGAAATACAAGAACAACTGCTACAAGTCCAGGAATTAAAGCAAGTATACTTGTAATTCCATCAAAACCACCTACCGTTGACATCAAGATAAGTATTAACAATGTAAGTCCAATTCCAATTCCAAATATCCATAAATCAATAGGTTGAAATATATTAAATATTAATCCACCCTTTTTTGTATTTGCAGGTATCAAATACTGATTGTTTCCATTCACTTATATCACACACTCCTTTTTATTTACCACTGTTATTTGCTTCACTACGAGCCTTAGAACGACGTTGAGCAGCATATTGTTCTTGTTGTGCTTCATTACGTAATGTTTCAGATGCATTTTTAAATGACGATTGAACATCTTTATTGGCAAATAATGAACTATCTTTAATAATATCAATCATTGTATCATAATTAAAATCACTTTTATTAAAGATTTTCCCATTTATATTAACTTGATTGTTTTTTCCAAATAAAGATTGTCTAAATGTATCAACGGCTTTTTCAGATGTAAAGGCTGTACTATTAGAAACATGATCAACAATCTGGTTATGAATTTGAACCGCTCCAGCATCTTTTCTTCTTAATAACTCACTATAAAATTCTGTTTTATTAGCCTTTTGCCTTTTCAATATTTCTCCTTCAGCAGACATAATCATTGTATCGTCAAGAGCAAAACTCTTATTTCTACCAGTAATAGGATCTTTCTCAGTAGACGTTATAATTTGACCCGCTTGACCATTTTGAGCAATCTGTTTTAAAACATCATATCTTATTTTTTCTCCATTTGGTCCGAATGCAACTTCAATATCATAAGCTTGTTCTTCTCCTTTTTTCAAACCTAATGCTCCTGCATCACTAAAGTAAGAAGCCAATTTATCATACTGATTAAACTCTTCAACACTCCAATTATCTTGAGATGAAATATTTCTACCAACACGTACTTTTTCAGCATGTTCCTCTTCCCAACTATAACCACTTAATCTTCTATTTCTAGTTGCAATCCTATCATCTCTTCTTTTAGTAGTTGTATCAAATGCATTTCTCGTCAATTCAGCACCATTTTTGCCACCTATTTTTCCTCTAATAGTATTAGCAGTTACTCCACCTAATCCAGCAGCAACACTTCCTATTTTTCTTGCTGTACTAGGTTTAGACCCATCAGAATATGTAGTATTTGATAATTGTTGCCAATTGGAAATTCCCGTTCTTCCTAAATTTCTTGCATAACCAACTGTTTCTCTTGCAGAATTCCAAGCACCTTTAAGAAGTCCTCCAAAATCCCCGAATCCATCTTTAATACCTAACATACCTGACATAAATTTAGGAAACTCTCTTGCAAAAATGATAAGACCAATAATTATAAACAATATAACTAATGAACCATTTAAAAAACCATATTTTCCAACTGTTTGTTGAAATATATTTCCAACTGTTTCACCTGTAGATGATACCGAATTGCCAAACAACAACAAAAATACATATACAATAAAGAATACTGATGACAAATTAATAAATAAACTTACATAGACTTTTACTGTTGTGGAAAGCCAGTTATCAAATGTTTGTTTTGACAGCTTTGGATCAATATAACTTGCAATTGGTATAGGTGCTATTATTTGACATAACGCAAATTTAATTGTACGAACAGCAACATCTTTAGCAATCATAATCATTGTAAACAATAAGAATATACCAGAACATAACGCTACAAAATAATTAAATCTATATGTATATCCATCAGACGATGCTGAACACTTTTCATTAATATCATTATTTGTAATATCATCAACCTTACTTATTGTAACAGTTGATGTATCATTAGTCGTACCTAACAATTTTCCATTTGCACAACCATCAGAGTAATAGAAAAATGGTAAAAAAGAATAATATGACATTAACTCTCCAGCACTCGATGCTACCTTAGAACTTGAAATATCAACATCTGTTGCTAATATTACTCTAGGAATAACAGGAATAATAAGATCTTGTAAATCTCTAGAATAACTAAAAATAGTTGGAACTGTAACAATTAATATCATACTTATTGTCACTCTTCTTAAAATTCCACCAAAGCCATTTTCTTTATCGTTCATTTTATCTGGATCAATTAATATTTGAATAAATGATACAATTAATTTAAATACCATTACTATTCCGAGAATTAAATATATTCGGCTTGAAAATGTATTTATAATTGTATTATCAAACAATTTAAAATCTGCCAAATTCATTATTAGATTAAACACTACAGCAAGTAATCCATATACTGCTTTATTTATACTAAGGAACAATCCTCTAACAAGTCCATCTAACATAACATCAACCTCCAAAGGCCTATAATACTATTTAAGTATATCATTATTAGAAAGCAAAGTAAATAACTTTCTTTTTTAAAAACCCGATTATTATATATTTTTTTTAAGCATTTGTAAAGATTATTTACTTAATTTAACATACTAATTTAAGATCCTCCTCGCCAAATTAACTATATCACTCTAGTTAAGGGGAGAGTCAACAATATTTTGCAAAAATTAAAAAAATAATAACACTATTTTTCTAAAAATAATGTTATTAAAAATATTAATAATTATGGCCTAACATATTTATTTTTTAATAATCTTTCAATAATTACCTCTTTTGGAGTCCAAAAACTATATTTCAAAATATCAATTTGCTTATGACTAAAAAAATATTTAACTAAAACATGATCATTTATGTTTTGTTTAATTCCTCTATTTTCTAAAAATTTACAAGTAAATAATTTACAAGAAATACAATTTATTTGACATTTACCATTTACTAAATATTGACAAAGTCCTCTGCCATTACATTCACAACAACCATTTCTATGATCACATTGATTTTCTCTATCTCGAATACATATATTATCTTTAAATTCACAATAATTTTCTTCTTTTATCTTTAAATCTAATACGCTACAAATCATATCATATATATAATTAAATCTTTCACTTTTATCTTTAATATTAATAGCTTTCATAATAGTAGTCATATCTTTTAGATCAGCATCTTCATTATTGATTTCACTTACTAACTTATTGTCATAAAACAATTTTAAATTCAGATTACGATTATCACAATATTTTTTTATTTTTCTTGTGTTTTTTATATAGTATTTAATATTTGTTTTATTCAAACTTATCACTAAATTATCATTATCTCTCATTTTTTTCAAATTCAACATACATATCACTATTTAATTATACTAATAAATTCATTTCTTTACAATTAAAAAGAATAGTTTATTATTCTATCCAACAACTATATCTTTTCCATTAAATGATTTTGTTAAAACCAACTTTTTAATCTTAATACTTTCTTTTGATTTTTTCAATTCATTATTATAACGTAACGCATTAACATAATATAAAACATATTTTCTTAATTCAATATATTTTTGTTTTAAATTATTCAATCTTTCTATTTTTTCTTTTCTATTCAATTTATTTTATCAATGACTTAATTTTATTATTCTTCAAGGCCCTCTTTAAAGAGGTAATTTCTTTAATCTGAAATGTTATATAATCCCTTTTATTTATTAATTCATCAAGTTTTTTATCCAAACAATCTATATTCATATCACTAAGATTACTCTTTATTTCTTCAAGTGTAAATCCTAACTTTTTTAAATATTCTATTTTTTTAAACAAAACTAATTCTTCATCATTATAATATCTGTAATTTGTAAAATTATCTATATTAGATGGTTTAAGTAATCCTATTGAATCATAGTATCTAAGCGTTTTAACTGTGGCACCCGTTAATTCTGAAAATTCTCCTATTTTATACATAACATTTCCCCCCTATAAATTTAGAATATTATAGCAATACCTATAAAATTTGTCAAATTTCTCCTTTCGACTTTTGATTATATCATTCCACTAAAATGGAGAGTCAAGAAAAGAAAGTAATTTTCACTACTTTCTTACACTACCTTTTTCCGTTTCTTGTTTTAATACGTCTTCCACTGAAAAAGCATACATATAAACACTCTTGTACATTTTTTCAACTTCTGCTTTTTTCATTGCATAATTTGAATCATTACTATTCATGTTATCTAATTGTTTTTTCATTTTTTCATAATCTTCTATTTTTCCAAGTACAATCTCACACAATGAATTAATATAATTATTATCTAAATTATCTTTCTTTATTGTTTCTATATATTCTTTTTGAACTTGTAATTTATCAATGTTTTTAAGTTCTTTTTCTAGTATTTCTCTTTTTGCTTGACTATCATTTCTTATACTTTGAGCTTGTTTTCTTTTACTATTGCCCATCATATCACTTCGCCAATTTTGATAATTAATTTCACTATTAAGAATTTGTCTTAAGTCATTTTCAAAATTGTTATTCAATTTTTTTATGTCATCAACACTATCAGTATTATCAAGTAACTTAATGTACTTCTCAGCAAACTCTTCTAAATTAGTTCCGTAGCCTGTTGAATATTTCTGAATTTTTAAACGAAGTTGTTTTTTATAATCTGAAACAGGAAATTCTTTTTTAGTATGTTTACCAACCTTAATTTCTTCATTTGACATATCATTAACTACTGATTCTGTAGAGTCAGTGGCTGCATTCTCTGTTTCTAGTTCTGAATTTGATTCTAACATTTTTGGATCGGCAAATACCGGAATTGGTGGCACATTTTTTAATGTTGCTCCATCATCTTTAGCCTTATTTTCTGTTTCTGCAACTTCATCATCATTTTTGTCTACATCACTTTTCAATTTAAATTTTTTAGGTTCACTAAATCTTGCAACACTTGGACCTTCTTTTGGTAAAATAGGTGTTTCAACTTCTTTTTTAGTATTCACATTAGGTAAATGTTGCTTAGTTACTTTTTTAGATGAATTAAGAGTATTATTTTTTTCATTATTCTTTATTTTTGAATTATATTTTTTCAACCAATTATGAATTTTTCCTGATTTTATACTTCTATAAAGTGGTAAAATAGCTGTTAATCCCTGTATTGCAAAGAAAGGAACACAATTTGATATCGTAGTTGCAAACGAGTAACCTAAGAATGCCGCCGATATAATTGAACCAGCAATAAGAGTTATACAAATTCCATTAATAACCAAAACTGTTGTTCCTCCAAATGTTTTAAATACACCATTGCTAAACAATTTTCTAATTTTTTTCGTAAATGGTACACTATTTTTAATCTTTGTATCAGTTACATCATTTGATTCTTCATATTCATTAACGTCTTCTGACTTTTCAATATCATCCTTAACAAATTCATTGGTATTTTCATATGGTTCTTCTTCATCATAGTATGGTTCACCAAATAATTTTTCACCTATTTTGAAGAAATCAGCACTATTTTCAATTCTTAAACCAGTTGATGTATGTTTACTATTAAATTTTCTAACCATAACTTGAAAATTAAAATCTTTTTTTAATAGTTCCTGTAATTTAGTATCAAATAATTCCTTTTTCTTTGGATTTTTACCTAATCCAAGATATCCATCATAATCTAAATTTCTGAAACTTGCTCTTTTATTAGTTCTTGTATCGATATATAAGCATCTTTCTCCAACATATCTTATCAAATCATTGTAATCTCTAATTTGAGAGTCTCTCATACCTAGCCTCACTCCTTTTTTTACGGCTATATTATACACTATAAAGCAAATAATGTCAAAATATAGACTTTTTCATGTTTAATTATATAATAAAAAATACTAAAAATCTAGTATTTTTATTTAATTGGATATTTTTTTGTTAACTCTAAAACTTTCTTCGTTTCTTCTTTTAATACCTGTTTATCATGAGGATTTTTTAATACATTATAAATTATATCAGCAACCATTACAAAATCTTTTTCCTTAAATCCCCTTGTAGTCATAGCAGGAGAGCCAATTCTAACTCCACTTGCTTTCATAGCACTTAAAGTTTCATTTGGAATAGTATTTTTATTCAAAGTAATGTGTACTTTATCAAGTACTGATTCTGCTTCCTTACCAGTTATTCCAAAACTATTATATACATCAACTAATATTAAATGATTATCTGTACCACCTGAAATTATTTTTACACCTTTTTTGGTAAATTCATCTGCCATTGCTTTTATATTCTTTATAACTTGTTTTTGATATTCTTTAAACTCTGGAAGTAAGGCTTCATAAAAACATTGGGCTTTTCCAGCAATAACATGCATCAAAGGACCACCTTGAATACCAGGAAAAATTACTTTGTTTATCTTTTTAATTATTTCAGAATCATTAGTAAGAATTAATCCACCTCTTGGTCCTCTTAATGTTTTATGAGTTGTTGATGTAACAACATCTGCATATTCACAAGGATTTTGATGAAGTCCTGCTGCAACAAGTCCTGCTATATGAGCCATATCAACCATCAAATAAGCTCCAACTTTATCGGCAATTTCACGAAATTTCTTAAAGTCAATAGTTCTTGGGTATGCACTTGCACCTGCTATTATCATTTTAGGTTTTTCAAGTAGAGCAATACGTTCTATTTCTTCATAATCAAGTCTTTCCGTTTCAGGATTTAAACCATAACTTACAATATCATAATCAATTCCACTAAAATTTAATTTATAACCATGTGTTAAATGTCCACCATCTGATAAATTCATTCCAAGTACTTTATCTCCATGATTTAAAAGTGCACGATAAACAGCCATATTAGCACTTGAACCACTATGAGGTTGAACATTTGCATATTTTACATTAAAAACTCGTGTTGCATATTCTATAGCCTTATTTTCAAATATATCAATATATTCGCATCCTCCATAATAACGTTTTCCAGGATATCCTTCTGCATATTTATTAGTTAGTATACTACCTTGTAAATCACGAACACTTTTTGATGTATAATTCTCTGAAGCAATAAGTTCTATATTTTGGTTTTGTCTTTTCTTTTCTTTTAATAAAGCTTTTTTTAATTCATTATCCATTTTTATTTACTCCTTTAAGATAATTATAAAATATTTAATAATAAAAATCTACTTATTTTACATTCAAATTTAAAAGAAAAAAAGCCATATTTTTCAATATAAACTTTCTTTATTTACTTTTACATTTCTCTAATGTATCTTGCACAACGTTACTATCTACATTATTAATTTTATACCATCCATATTTTGTCATCAAATTATATGTATTTTTTTGACAATCAAGTATCTCATTTAAACTATCTTTTAAAAGTGATTTAACACTTTCATTTGAGCTTTCAAGTGTTCCATGTACATAGACTTCTACACAACTTTTTAATACTAATAAATAATTATCCATAATTACTTGATCATTCATTTACAACACCCTCCAATAAACTAATTAAATTTTCTTTAATATTTGTATGAATATTAATTTCACTTTCTAAAAATTCTTTTAATTCTGAACTTTCAACTTTCGTACTACTATCTTCCAAAATACTAATAACATTAGCCTCATGTCCAATAGCATCTTCATAATATAATAATTCTTTCTGTGTCATATTTTTCCTCCACAATTATTATGTTATAAAACAAATTAAATATTCACTATTTATCCAGTATTTTTTTATTTTTAAATATAACTAGCAGCCATAAATAAAAACCAATATTTAATAATAAACTATGACTAAATTTATAAATTAAATCACTAAATGATGCAATATTATATTCACTTATATAAACTAAAATAAATAGTATTAAGTCATAAAGAAAAATAAACAATATTAGCATTAATATACTAATGAAATTATTATAACGAATCATTTTATCAACTTTAATTAAAATTTTACCAAACAATAAAAAGACTAATGTATTAAAAAGAAAAATATAAGAAAAAAACAAATCATATAAAAAACCTGTTATTAAAACATTTTTTAAGTAATTTTTACTTTTAGATTTTTTAAAATAAAAGACTATAAAAGTTAAAGTAAACATTGGACATAAGCCTAAAGTATTAAAATAATTTGGTACAAAATAAGATATTAAATAATCAATTAATATAACACTTAAAATTATTAAATAAATCACTATTCATGCCTTTCTAAAACATTTACAAATTTAGTATCATTAATATTTGCACTTGGAGTTACTTCAATTACTTTTGAAACATCATATTTATCTTGTTTAGTACCTGCTACTTTTCCAATTAAAATTCCACTTGGAAATATACCACCCATTCCACTTGTATAAACCTTAGAATTTTCTTCTATTTCAATTGCTTTATTAACAGAAGTTATTTGCAATTTATTTGTATTGTTATCATATCCTGATAATATTCCATATATTTTTTCACCATTTGTTTCTATCATTACAGATATTTTATGATTAGTATCATTGGTTGTAATTAACTTGACTTCACTTGTTGTTTTACTTACTTTATTAATTCTTCCAATCAAGCCGCAACAGTCAATAACAGCCATATCTTCTTTTATTCCACTACTTGCCCCTTTATTTATCGTTATAGTATTAAACCAATACATTTTATTTCTTTCAATTACCAAAGCTGATACTTTGGAAAAATCTACCATAGTACTACTTAAATCATTTAATTTTTTTAATTCTTCAAATTCACTTTTTAATTCATTATTAATTCCTTCTTGTACATCATAATCTAACTTTATATCGTTAGAATTTGCTTGAACGTTTTTTATAGGAAAAAAGACTAAATCTTTTAATAAATAGTAAGGATAAAAAATATTAATATTAGTTTTTATTCCAATAAAGGCTATTAAATAAATAAGAATAAAAATAACAAATGTCTTAACCTTCATTAGGACCATCCATTAAATGATTTTCATAAAAACTAAAATATCCACTATCACTTACTATAATATGATCTAATATTTCTATTCCATTAAGTTTTCCCAATTCTATTAAAGTATTAGTAAGTTCTATGTCAGCACGAGATGGAACAATATCTCCAGTTGGATGATTATGCATGCAAATAAAACTTGATGCCGATAACAAATAAGCATTCTTAAATATTTCTCTTGGATGAACCAAACTCTTATTAAGGGTTCCCATAAATAAAATCTTCCTTTCTATCAAATTCTTCTTAGTATCTAAATAAAATACATAAAAATATTCTTGTTGCAAACCATAAAATAAATATTTATTATCTAAATAGATAAAATTAGGATTCACATATTGCTTTTTTGATTTTAAAGAATTATCTAAATATACTCTTTTTCCAAATTCAAGAGTTGCTAAAAGTTCTATTTTCTTGACATCCCCTATTCCTTTAAAATCTCTTAAATTATTTAAATTAATATTTTTAAAATTTGATAATCCTCCTAATTTTTCAATTAACTCAATTGCTAAATCTTTAGATGATTTTCCATGCATTCCTGTTTTTAAAATAATAGCGAGTAACTCTTCATTTGTAAGTTTTGAAGCACCAAGATTTAGTAATCTCTCCCTTGGTCGCTCTACTTCATTCATTTCTTTGATTAACATAACTTCACCTCATTTATAATATACGAAAAAATTTTTCTAATTTATAAATTGAGTTCTGTATTTTCAAAAATTTCTTTCATAACAGTTTCAATATTATCTTCATTCATTTCTAAATCATATTGTTTTAATTTTTCAAGTGTTTCTGAATTTTCAACATAATCATCACGAATGTAAATATGTATATTTTCATTTTCATATTTTTGTTTTAATTCATTGGCTTTACTTAAATCAGTTGTAACTCCCAAATAAACATAATATTTATCGTCCATTTCTCTTATAAAATATTCATGATTAATATTTTGAGAATTATTTACTGCTGCATCACGTGTTGTATAAACTCCATATTGAAGATAATAGATATTACCATCACTTTCTAAATAATCTGTTCCCGAATAATTTTTAAAAATTAATCCACCTACTATGAAACCAAATAAACTTCCCAGTAATATTACTATTATTATATTTTTTTTCATTATCGCCTCCTAGTATTTATAGTATAAAAAATAAAATGTAATAAATTTGTCAAATTATGTTGACTACCAAAAATATAATTTGATACAATCTTGTCATAAAGAAAAATTATGTAAAAACGATTGGTGGTCGTAGATATATTTTTTATGTCTATGGCCACCTTTTTATTATCTTGGAGTTGATATAATGTA
Organism: Bacilli bacterium; assembly: GCA_017460745.1. GTDB lineage: Bacteria > Bacillota_I > Bacilli_A > RF39 > UBA660 > RUG591. The sequence continues at coordinate 29,745 of JAFUAL010000013.1, forward strand.
AAATTTTATTTAAAAATAATATTCAAATAAGGAGGTAAAAATGAAAAATGAATTAATTATTTTTGAAAATCAGAGTGTATTATTAGAAGTTAACATGAAAGATGAAACAGTATGGTTAAATGCAAATCAAATAGCAAAACTCTTTGATAGAGATGTAAAAACAATTAGAAAGCACATAAATAATGCTATTGAAGAAGAATTAAATAATGAACTGGTAGTCGCAAAATTTGCGACTACCACTAAACATGGTGCAATTTCAGAGAAAACTCAAACACATATGGTCGATCATTACAATTTAGATGTCATTATAAGTGTTGGATATCGTGTCAAATCTAAAAACGGAATTATATTTAGAAAATGGGCCAATAGTGTTTTAAAAGATTATTTATTAAAAGGATATGCAGTTAATCAAAAAAGATTAGAATATCTTGAAAAAACAGTTAAGCTTATTGACATTGCAGGAAGAATTGATTACGAACTTGAAAATGATGAATCGCAAGAATTAATAAAGGTCATAAACAATTATGCAAATGCTTTAAATTTACTAGATGATTATGATCATAGAACAATTACTAAACCCAAAGGTACAAAAAACAAAGAAAAAATTAATTACGAAGACTGCATGAGAATTGTGTCAAAACTTAAATTCAATAATGATAGTAATTTATTTGCTTTAGAAAGAAATAAGGGTTTATCATCTATTATTGAAAATATCTATGCCTCTTTTGATGGAATTGATGTTTATCCAACAGTGCAAGAAAAAGCAGCTAATTTCTTATATTTAATTACCAAAAATCATACTTTCATTGATGGCAATAAGCGAATCGCTGCTACTCTCTTCATTTACTTTCTAAATTTTTATGATATTCTATACAAAGATGATATTCAAGTAATTGATAATAATACACTAGTTGCTATAACTTTATTAATAGCCCAATCTAATCCAAAAGAAAAAGAAATATTAATAGATTTAATAATGAATTTTCTTTAATTACTACACAGAAAAAAAGTTGTAATAACTATTAATTATTTACAACTTTTTTTATTTTTCTATATTTAAATTATTGTAAAAACTTGTTTTATATTCTTCTATTCTTTCATCATCAACTTTACCAATTTTAAAAACTATTTGTTCGTTTGAAATCTTATACACTACATCAGTTTTTACAATACTATCTTTATGTAAATTGTTTAATTGATTTTTTTCTAATAATTTATTAGATTTAAATTTTAATTTATTTAAATTAGATGAAATAAGCATACCAAAATTTTCAATAGGAACAGCGGTATTATCTTGATCAATAATTACAAAAAAATGATTATTACCTGTATTTTCATTAGAATATCTATACTCTCTAACAAACACTATATCACCAATAGAATAAACAGCATTATACATAATTTCTTGTTCAGACACAACATTAGATATTTTCCCTTTATGCCATTCATCTTCTACTGGATATTCTAAAAAAGCATCATCTAAATCTTTTACTTTATTATATTTATATGCTATTTTTAGAAAATCACTTAATTCTGGTTTCATATCTCACCTCAATTATTTTTATTTATCTTCAGGTCTCATAAGTGGGAATAAAACTACATCACGAATAGAATCAGCATTATAAATTAACATCAATAATCTATCTATTCCAAAACCAAGACCAGATATTGGAGGCATACCTTGTTCCATGGCTCCCATGAATCCTTCATCAAGTTCCATAGTTTCATCATCACCTTGTTCTTTAGCAATAAGCTGGTCCATAAATGCTTGTCTTTGAACAAATGGATCAACTAACTCAGAATATGCCTTACAAAGTTCTGTTCCTCCAGCAACAACTTGGAATACATCTATTATTCTTGAATCTTTATCATTACGTCTCGCAAGTGGAATTAAAACAGCTGGATAATTATATATTACTGTTGGTTCTACAATACCTGCACGAATAGTTCTTTTATAAACAAAATCAATTATTTGACTTAAAGAATGATACTCTTCTAAATCATTCATTGTAAATAATCCTTTTGCAACTATTCTTTCTTTTAATTCCTGTGGGTCTTCAATACTTAAAAAATCAAATCCAAGAATTTCTATTAATTTTTCAACATAATTAATTCTTGTAAAATCACGTCCAAAATCAAGTACATTTCCTTGGTACTCTATTGAAGTTTTACCAACAAGTTCCATCATTAATTCTCTTATAAAGTTTTGATAAAATTTTAAGTTATCTTCAAAATTCCAGTATGATGCATACCATTCAACTTGAGTAAATTCTTGTAAATGTTCTGTATCCATTCCTTCATTTCTAAAACACTTAGCAACTTCATAAACTCGAGGATATCCTGCTGCTATACATTGTTTTAAATAAGTCTCAGGTGCAATTCTTAGATTTAAATCCAAATCAAGTGCATTATGATGTGTATAAAATGGTCTTGCTGCTGCACCACATACAGATGTTTGCATAATAGGAGTTTCCACTTCTAAGAAACCATTTTCTCCTAAATATTTATGAATAAATGAATATAATTTACTTCTTCCTAAGAATATTCGACGTGATTCTTCATTGGAAATAATATCAACATATCTTTCGCGGTATTTTTCTTCAATATCAGTTAAACCATGAAATTTTTCAGGAAGTGGTCTTAATGCTTTACCTAAAAAAGTAAAATCATTAGCTCTTAAAGTTTTTTCACCAGTTTGAGTTGTAAACATTTCTCCATCTACTCCAATGAAATCTCCAACATCAATAAGTGACTTAAAAAATTGATATTTTTCTTCTCCAACTAAATCTATTTTGATAGAAACTTGTAAATCTCCAACTAAATCTCTTAATTTTAAAAAACTTAATTTTCCCATTTTACGCATAAAAACAATACGTCCTGCAACACGAACATCACGCGTTTCATCTGGAAGATCTCTAGCATCTTTTAAAGTATAATTTACATCATATTTTTCAGGATATGGATTACATACCTTTCTTATTTCTTCAACTTTATCACGACGAACTTGCTCTTGCTCTGTAAATTCCTTCATTCTAATACACCTCAATTTCTAAAGTAAATAATAGCATTATTTACAAATGTTGTCAAATGTATTTTAAAAGTTTTAAAAATTTGATATTATTATAGTAGAGGTGAAAATATGAGTAATATAGTTGATGCTATTATTGAAATTCCACTTGGGACAAAAAACAAATATGAACTTGATAAAAATATAAATAAAATAAGACTATCAAGAGTACAATATTCATCAATGACTTATCCAAGTGAATATGGATATATTGATGAAACACTTGCAGGAGATGGAGATCCAGTTGATATTTTAGTTATATCAAGCGAAGCAACTTTTCCAGGCTGTGTTGTTGAGGCTAAAGTATTGGGATATTTAGATACAATTGATGGAGGACATCAAGATCCTAAAATAATTGCTGTTAATAACGTCGATCCAAGATGTAATTTCTATAATAAATTAAGTGATTTACCAAAACATTCACTTGTTGAAATTAAAAATTTCTTTCAAAATTATAAATTACTTCAAAATATTAAAGTAGAAGTATTTGATTATCACGATATAAATGATGCCATGCAAATAATAAATGATGGTAAATTAAATTATCAAAAAGAAAAAAATAATTTATAAAAAACTTTTTCTAAGAGAAATGTATATTAAAAATAACAGTTTAAAACTGTTATTTTTTTCCTATTTTTTTTATTTTTCTACCTTTTTTAGTATTAACATTTATATCTTGTAATATCTTAAATATTCTTTTGTAAGAAATTTTGCCACTAGCAAGTTCTTCTTCAGTTAAATATTCATCTGGTATTGTTTCAATTAAAGAAAATATTTTTGGCTCATCTTTAAATGGTTTATGACTAATTCTTTCAGATAAATCTTCTTCCGTAAGACATTCCGTATAGTACTCGACAAAATAAGGAAGACCATTTTTGTCCTTACCATTATCTAAAAACTTTTCTACAATAAACTTAACATTTTCATTAAAATAATTTACACTGTCATCTTTTTCATATTCAATATAATCTTTATCTATCATTACTATACGTAAATCTTTTATATCATAAAGCATATTTCCTGTATTTTTCATAAATTCTCCTTTAAATTCAATTTTATTATAACATCTTTTAAAGGAAAAGTTACTTACTTGACGTCAATCACTAATTTTATTAGTTCCATCTAAATAATTAATTGTTACCCCATCTTCAACATTATATATAAACACATTAAATTTTATTCCTCGACCATTATCCTCAACAGATAAAGCTTCCATCTCTACTCCTGTTGCAAGTAGATTATTGCTTTTAAATATAGGAGTTACCCTATATAACACATGATTACCCGTTTTTTTAATATAACTAGCAACCTTGTTTTCCCATTCTAGCATTGTTTTAGCATTCATACTTCTTGTACAAGTAATTAAATTTTTAGGATTAGCATTTTCTCCAGTTAATTGATAACCTATCAAATGACATCTATTATATAAATATTTACCATCAACAAAATCATATTTACTTGTTTGCCAACCACTTGGTTTAATCATTCCAATTCCTTCTCTGTCACTAGTTGGCATCAAATCAACTCCAATATTTGCAAATGCTACTCCACATCTTCCCAAAATATCTAAATCACTATAAGACTCAAATGATTCTGTTTTTAAATCTTCCTCATTAAAATCCGGAACATTTCCATTTATAAAAACATATTTTTGGCCACTATATTCTGGTATATCAGATAAAGCATAAGAAACAGTAAATTTACTTACTAAAAATTTTTCTATATCATTTCGAAAATAACCAACTAACAAAACAAGAATTAAAATCAAAATTTTTTTTATCAATTTATCATTATTTTTCTTTTTTCTTCTTGCCATTTATATCACACTACTTCCTATAATAATATAGAAAAAATTTAAATTTTTGTCAACAAAAAAAGAGAATAATCCTCTTTTAATTATTTTATTACTTCTATTCCACCCATATATGGTCTTAAAGCAGCTGGAATTTTTATAGAACCATCACGCATATAATTATTTTCCAAGAATGCTATTAAAGCACGAGGAGTTGCAAGTACAGTATTATTTAAAGTATGAACAAAATATGTACCATTTTCACCTTTAGTTCGAATTCCAAGACGACGAGCTTGAGCATCTCCTAAAGTAGAACAAGAACCAACTTCAAAATATTTTTGTTGTCTAGGACTCCATGCTTCTACGTCACATGATTTAACTTTCAAATCAGCCAAATCTCCTGAACAACATTCAAGTGTTCTTACAGGAATATCTAAACTTCTAAAGAATTCAACTGTAAACTCATACATTTTTTTATACCATTTCATAGAATCCTCTGGTTTACAAATAACTACCATTTCTTGTTTTTCAAATTGATGAACACGATATACTCCTCTTTCTTCAATACCATGTGCTCCAACTTCTTTTCTAAAACATGGTGAATAACTTGTTAGGGTAATTGGAAGGCTATCAGAGCTTACTATTTGATCTTTAAATCTTCCTATCATAGAATGTTCACTGGTTCCAATCAAATACAAATCTTCCCCTTCTATTTTATACATCATATTTTCCATTTCAGCAAAACTCATAACTCCATTTACAACATCTCCCCTAATCATAAATGGTGGGATACAATAAGTAAATCCTTTATTAATCATAAAATCTCTAGCATAAGCAAGCATAGCACTATGAAGTCTTGCCATATCTCCCATTAAAAAGTAAAAACCATTTCCACTTGTTCTACCACTTGCTTCTTTATCAATTCCTGAAAATTTCTCTAATATATCAGCATGATATGGTATTTCATAATCAGGTACAATAGGTTCTCCAAATTTTTCTAGTTCTACATTTTCAGAATCATCACGTCCAATTGGAACACTTTTATCAATTATGTTAGGAATTTTTAACATAATTTCTCGAATTTCTTTATTTAACTCTGTTTCTTCTTTTTCCATTGATTCAAGCTGTTCATTTATTGAAGTAACTTTTTGTTTATTACTATTTGCTTCATCTATTTTCTTTTCTTTAAATAACTTACCTATTTCATCACTTATTTTTTTTCGTGTCATTCGTAAATTATCACCATTTGCTTTTAATTCACGTGATTTTTTATCAAGTTCAATTACTTTATCAACAAGTTCTAACTTTTCATCTTGAAATTTTTTCTTAATATTTTCCTTTACAACATCAGGGTTTTCTCTTAAAAATTTAATATCTATCATTTTATTTCTCCATTTCTTCTAACTTTTCTTTTATTTTCATATAAGCTGGTTCATATCGTTTCGATATTCTTTCATAATCATTTATGCTTGGATTTTTTATTCTTGTAATATCCATATTATGTTTTAAATCCGAGAGTTTTACATTTAAAGTATGTACGTCTTTACTACTTATTATTCTATCAATATAATCTGGATAATATTCGCCTTTTTTCTTTGTTAGATATGTTAGAGGAACAATTATTTCATCAGGATATCCAAATTCTTTTAAATCAGAAAAACTAATATCTGTATCCTCTACAACATCATGTAAAAGAGCAATTATCTTTTCATTATAATCACTAACTCCCATATAAACTTTAAATAAATGATTAAAGTAAGGAAGTCCTCCTTTATCAACTTTATCATCAAATACTTTTAAAACAAATTCTAGTGTTTTATAAAGTAAGTCTTGTGATTCTTTCAACTCTAAATATAAATCTTCATCAAAATAACTTTTTAACATATTCATCTCCTATTAAATAAAAAAGAACAGTAACTAAAGACGTCATAAAGACTGTACCATTCTTTCTTTCAATTTTTTTGATAACGGTCTCCCGTAACTAATTAAGTTCTCTAAAGAGTAGATAAATAGGTTTTATTGTTAATTTGCACCAACCATTAACTCTCTTAAAATAAAATTACTATTATTGTCTCTTTTTTGATTTACATATATTTTTCCATTTGTTTCATCATTTGTTTTACTTGTTTTTCGTTAGGTTTTCTTCCCATCCCACTCATAAGTGTACGAATCATATCTTCGTTAATTGGTGGATTTTTCTTTAAGTATTTAGTCATTAATTTTCTCGATATAAAAATTCCTAAAGCAACTCCGACTATAAAACCAATTAATACTTGTAATATATCAAGCCACATTAAAATCAACTCCCTACATGAATAATATACTATAAGATAAAAATTTATTCAAGTTTATTTTCATTTTTTTCATAATGTTTTAAAAAAAGTTAAACTAAATTATTTAACTTTTTTCCACATATTATAATACTCAATTCCAGACACAACTGACATTATAGTTGCAAAATATATTAAGAAATCTGCAATTTTTAAATTAATAAGTTCAAATGGTAAATTATAAAAGAACATAAGTCCAAGTCCTATCATCATAGATGCTGTTTTTATCTTACCAGATGAAATCGCAGCCGTCACTTTTCCTTTTCTTAATAAATCCATTTTTAAAGCATTTACTACTTCATCACGAAATATGTAAATAACTGGAACAAAAGTTGGAATAAAACCACGAACTGCAAATATTATTAAAACAGAATTAACTAAAACTTTATCTGCTATAGCATCAAGTAGTTTTCCTGTATCTGTTACTAAATTTTCACGACGAGCAATACTACCATCTAGATAATCAGTGAATGCTGCAATTATAAAAATAATACCTGAAATAAAATATATAGATTCAACTACTATTCCACCTATATTAAATTTTGGTAATATTATTCCAATACTATAAAAAGGAAATAAACAAAGAATAATTATAAGTATTGTTAACATTATTCTTAGAATTGTTAATCTATTTGGTACATTCATACGTAATTCCTCCTAACAACTCATTTGTAATCATTGGTTCTGTTTTAACAACTTTCAAAATTAAATAAACTATTAAAGAAATAAAAAACAAAATTGCAATTAGTAAAACAATTGGAGCAGCATCATATCTTGTATGTTTTATCTTTGTATAAGGGGATGATATGTGCTTTGTTGTTTCTTCTTTTTCAGAATCTAACTTTTCTTTAGCTTTTCTTATATCATCAAGTGATATTTTAGAAGTTTTTTCAAAAACAAAATCATTAAAATCATCTAACATTTTACTTACATCAAGTCCTAAATATTTGGCATAAATTCTAACCATATCCTTAAGTTCAAATATATCTTTAAATGCTTTAAAATTACCTTCTTCAATTGCTGATAATAATGCTTCATTTATATTTAAATCATCACTTGCTTCACTTATACTAACACCATTTTTTTTTCTTTCAGTTTTTAAATATTCTCCTATTTCATTCATTTTAAATCACCATTCATTTTAATAAAATACTTTATAAGCCATGTTCTGTACCGTAAAGGTGGCAAACATTTATCTATTATATTTCTATAATCCCGGGTTATGTTCATTTTCACTTCCCAAGCTCCCCTACCAAAATTTGGGTTTCTCACTCGTGGGGTTTACTATGTTCCACTTCCTCTGTTTCCAGATTCTTCATCACTATAGCACTTTTACAATTACTCTAACCATAGAATTCCTTAGGTTATTTCATAGCCGTTAGTTAACACTACTTAAGGTTATTTTTTCCCTTAACACGAACACTACAAGCATCGCAACTTGTGTGAGCATGGACTTTCCTCTATATTACTTTGAATATAGCGTTTGCCCAAGTATTTTATTCATCATCATCGTCTCCATAAACTACTTTTTCAAGACGAGATAATCTTTTTAAAACATCTAAATTAGTTGTATTCCCACTATTATTACCTGGAGTTGATTTAAATATTTCAGCATTAGTTTTTAAATTTCTAATTTCCTGCTTTAAATTAATAATTTGCTCCAAACTATCTTCTTTTTCTTTTTCTAAGTTGCGAATAATGGTATAAAAATGTTCATAATCAGCTATAACTAAATCAAGAAATTGATCTACTTCCTTCAATCTATAACCTCTTGTATCAATTTTAAAATTCTTTTCAAGTATTGCATCACTTGTAAGATTAAATTCATCTTTATACATAAACTACTTCCTTTCTATTTAACTTAAATTTCATACATATTCTCTATTTCATAATAATATTTTAAGATAATAGTAAAAAGTTGTCAAGTATATAATTTAGAATGCTCTAAAACAATAAAAATCCATATCTTGCTAGATAAGGATTTATATGCAAACTGGTGATCAGTACGGGATTCGGACCCGTGAATGCTGCCGTGAAAGGGCAGTGTGTTAAGCCACTTCACCAACTGACCAAAAAAAAATGGCGCCTCAACTGGGACTTGAACCTAGGACCCCTTGATTAACAGTCAAGTGCTCTAACCAACTGAGCTATTGAGGCATTTTTTCAAAATGGTGGGCCTGGATGGATTTGAACCATCGACCTCACGCTTATCAGACGTGCGCTCTAACCAACTGAGCTACAAGCCCATTTAATTTTTTTAAAACTGGTGTCCAGCTAGGGATTCGAACCCTAGACCCACTGATTAAGAGTCAGTTGCTCTACCAACTGAGCTAGCCAGACGTCTCAAGCAAGAACAAATAATATTCTAACTTATGTTCTTGCTATTGTCAACATTTTTTTTGATTTTTTTGTATTTTTTTTAGGCAATTGAAGTAATTTCTATTTGATAAACACCATTAGGACTTTCAACATCAACTACTTCTCCTACATGTCTTCCAAGAAGTGCTTTAGCTATTGGACTCTCATTTGAAATTTTACTTTCAAATGGATTAGCTTCTTGACTTCCAACTATTTTATACTCATCCTCTTCATCATCATCTATATATTTAATTTTAACTGTATTTCCTATACTAACTGAACCATTATCAACATTTTCAATAATAGATACATTTTCAAGTATTTGTTCTAATTTTTTAATTCTTCCTTCAAGTTCTGCTTGTTCATTTCTAGCAGCATCATACTCTGCATTTTCAGACAAATCTCCAAGCGCTCTTGCTTCTTTTATAGCCTTTATATTTAATGGACGTTTTACATTAATTAAATCATCCAATTCTTGTTTTAATTCTTGGTACCCCTCTTCAGTTAAATAAACTGTTTTCTTGTCCATAATAACACCTCCTAAATTAAAAAGTTCCAGATAAGTATAGTACAAAACATATAAAAAGTCAAGATAATTTTATGATGCGTATAATCCATTATAAATATTATAAATTAAGCATAAATAATTTATAATAACACTTCATTATATGCATAAATTTAAAAATATTTCCAAATTATAAATATGGACGTCTCAACATTGAATAAAGAGGTAAATCTTCATCTATTTTTATTTTAAGAATACTATCTGCAATATTGGCCTTATTTATACTTTCCATTTTTTCATTATATAAATTATCAACATCAAAATCTATTATATCCATATTAGGAGTAATTATTTCAATTTTATCACCTAATTCAAAATAATTTCTCTGACGAATCGTATATAAATTATCATTTTTTTCTATTACTATTCCAAGATAATCTTGATTACTTGGCTCCCCTCTTCCTAAATAGTATTGATCTGATACATCTGCCTCTTTCATATAAAAATGTGTACTATTTTCTCGATTTGATACTTTACTTAATATTTTAACTTCACGATTTAATAAATCATCACTTAATGTATCATTTAAAACAGCATCTATAATTCTTCTATATGATGAAAGAACAACTGCTAAATAGAAAGGAGAACGCATTCTTCCCTCGATCTTAAAACTTGTAATTCCGATTTCTATCATATCTTTTATATACTTTGACATGTTCAAATCTTTTACAGCCATACTAAAATTTTCTTCATCATTAATATCAAAAGCAAAACGACATATTTGAGCACATCCACCACGATTAGAATCACGGTTAGTAAAATAATTTGATAAAACACATCTACCACTTACAAACGTACACATTGCACCATGAATAAATGTTTCAATAGGAAGTCCTACTTCATCTATTATTTTTTTGATATCATCTCGCCCAACTTCTCTGGCTAAAACTACTCTATCAACACCCATTTCTTTTAAAAACTTAACACTTTCCATGTTAGTTACACTTACTTGAGTACTTAAATGAACTTCTACCTTGAAATTCTCTTTTATATATTTAACTAAAAATAAATCACTTACAATAAAAGCATCAATTCCTGCTTCAACAACTTGTTTTATATAATCATACACCAAAGCAATATCTTCATTATGAAAAACTATATTAAGCGTTAAATAAGCTCTTTTTCCCAAACTATGTGCAAAACTACAAGCTTCTTTAATTTCTTCTAAACTAAAATTATTAGCATTAGCACGTAAACTATACTCACGTCCTCCAAAATAAATAGCATCTGCTCCATATATACAAGCAATTTTTAATCTTTCTAAGTCACCTGCTGGACTTAATAATTCAACCTTATTTAACATAACTACTTCACCTTATATATTGTTTTAGTATAAAAAAATCCATCATAATCGCCAATTAAATCTGACACTTTTTTTATCAATTCATCATCCGTTATATTTAAATCTATATTATCCTTATATAACTTCAATACATCTAAAAATACATCATCACTTATTAAATTATTATCAAGTATTCCATATTTAAGTTTATCTTTTAAGTTAATAAATGCACTTGTTCCATTTAATATTTCTTTAGTTAATATATTAGTACCCTGTTTATTTTGAATAACATAATATTTATTATCTTTACCCTTTTCTGTTATTTCATTTAGTTCATTTTTATTATTTTTTCCTATATGCTGATAAAAATTAGATACCAATTTTCTTTTAGAATGCGAAATAACTACATGTCCAATAAATAAAGCCATTAAATTAATATCAACTTTATTACTTATTTCTTCCATTTCATTTGCAGTTATATCACTTGCTAGATAAGCATATTTACATCCTAAAGTTTTATAAAATTCTACAATATTATAATTAGTTACTAAATGACCTTGATTATATACTAAATCAAGTTTTAAATCTAATCTTTTAACAATAGATAAAATACTTAAATCATAAAATAATATTCCTTTAATATTAAGTTTACTAAGTTCTATTAAATTATTTTCTAAATCTTTTAAATCATCATTAAATATATTTTTATTAATTGCAACAAACAAATTAATATCACAATACTTCTTAAGTAATTCTTTAATACTTTCTAAATCAAGCTCAAAGTAATTAATACTAAAATCACGAAGTCCTATAATAAAAGAATTAGTAAATTTTAAATATTTATCCAATTCTTTACTATTAACACTAACAATTAATTCCAAACTAACCCCTTCTTTCTGTAACAGCTACTCCATCTCCTACACGATAAATCGTTGTTTTATACTGCATATGATTTTCCAAAAAATATGTATATTCCTTAATCTTTCGAACAATACCAGCTATATTTTTAGAAGGCAATTCTTCTTCATTCATTTCTACATATCCATGAAAATACATATTATCAGTTAATATGTAACCATCTCCAGTTAAATTTGTTTCAAAGTGCTCAAAGAATTCTTGATTTTTTCCTTTAGCTGCATCTATAAAAATTAAATCATATGTATCATCAAGATTAACATTTAAAGCATCATTAAATATTAAAGTAATTCTATCTTCTAAATTAAGTTTTTTTATATTTTTTAATGCTTCCATGTATCTAACTTCATCACGTTCAATAGTTGTAACATGAACATCATCCCCAGTTAAACACATCATGATAGCAGAGTATCCTATAGCTGTTCCAATTTCTAAAATATTTTTTGATTGTTTTTTAATAATAAAATTTGTTAAAAATTCTATTCCTTCGTCTTGCATAATTGGTATATTATTATCAATTGCATATTGCTTAATTTCCCTTATATCGCTTATGCTGTAATTCATTTTAATATCCTCCGTTTACTTTACTAAGTTCTGCTTTTTTATTTTCAAATTCACGAGATGTCTCATAAAAATAAGTCTCACCTGTTTGTATATTAGCAATAAAATATAAATAATTTGTCTCAATTCTTTCAATACTTGCTTCTATACTATCACTTGATACCATACAAATAGGAGATGCTGGAAGTCCCAACATACTAGCATTTCTTGTATTATAAGCATTTTTACTTTCATATTCCGATTTAGTAAGAGGCCTTGTATCATCAAGTTTCAATGAATATCTTGTTGTAATATCACTTCCAAGTGCCATTTTTTTATTTAATCTATTTATAAATACACTTATAACTTTTTTTCTATTTGATGCATCACTTTTATTAGTAACTTCCTTCTCTGCAATACTAGCAAGTGTTAATAATTCATGAACACTATATTTATCACTTTCTATTTTTTCTTTATATGGTGTCAAAACGTTATCCATTTTATCAAGTAATTTTTTAAATATTTCAGGAATTGTTACATCTTTACCTTTAAATTCATAAGTATCTGGAAATAAATATCCTTCTAAGGCATAATAAATATCTTTATCTTTTATTTCATCAGTAATAAACCAATAATCATTTATTAAACTATCAATATAAGCTGTATCATTTAATATATTTAAAACATCATCATAACTATTATTAGTATTATTTTCAATGATTCTTGCTAGTTCTCGATAATTAATTCCTTCTTTGAATGTTATCTTTATAGTTTCATCAATTATAGAACCTGTTCTTATAGATTCTACTATCTTTTTTAAAGGCATATTAGTATTTAATTTGTAAGTACCAGCCTTTAAATCTCTAATATCATTAATTCTTAAATACACAAGAAAAAAAGTTTTATTTTTTATTAAATTATTTTCATACAATATATTTCCAATTTCACGACTATTTGTCCCCTGTGGTACTTCAACTATTTTTTCTTCACCAGTTTTAGATACTGGCTCTAGGAAAGATGCATAAAGTAATATTGTTGTTCCAAATAGAAATAAAACTAAAGAAATTAGAATTGTAGTCAATTTTCTAATAAACTTCATAGTAACTCCAATTAATTATTACCACTTGTTTGATTACGTATTTCTTCCTGTATACTTTCAAGTATTGTTTCAATTACTTTCCATTCTTTTTCTGTTTCAATTGGTAAAAGTTCCATATTATCCATACTCTTTGGATCATAAATTGATGCATATACTTTAATATTACCTTCATTATCTTTAGTATTATCAGTATAAACTATATAACTTTTTTTTGTTTCATCACTATCAAAAGTAAATAAAACATTGCATAGTATCTCTCGTCCTTCATCATTAATTACTGTAAAAGTATTCTTATTTTCTAAACTATTATTTTCCATTATTTCTCCTATCCAGGAAGCTCTCAAGTATTACAACACTGGCAACACCATCAACTACCTTTTTCCTTTTCATTCTACTTACATTTCCGGATATTAATAAATCATTACTAATTTTACTTGTTAATCTTTCATCTTCAAGAATTACTTCTATATGAAAAGCATCTTCTAGTTTTTTCTTAAAATCTAAAACAATTCTTGCCATATCACTTTCCGTATTATTCATATTTTTAGGGTAACCAAGTACTATTTTATCAACTTTTTCATCTTCGATAATACTACTTAATTCTCTAATTAAATAATCATAATCTTCATTGTGTCTTAAAGTTTTGTAAAAACTTGCAATTACTCCACTTGATTTACTAATTCCTAAAGTTTTCGTTCCTAAATCTAATCCAAGATAAGTCACCTAAAACACCTCCTATCATATCATATTTTCTCTATATTAACAAGTATATTACACTTTCTACTCACAATATAATAATACATTTTCTCACTTTATTTTATAGTAATTTTTGTATTATATAAAGTAATATATATATTAAAAACTTTCAATTGACCACGAATAATAAAAAAACACTTTCATAATAAAAGTGTTCGACTCTCAATATTGGAGCGGATGATGGGAATCGAACCCACGTGGTCAGCTTGGAAGGCTGAAGTTCTACCATTAAACTACATCCGCATGAACAAGACATATTTAATTATACTAAAAACAAAGAAAAAGTCAACAAAAATTTTGCTTTTTTAGAATATTTTTCATTTTTTCTATAAAAAAAACTATCATATTACAACTTTTTCTTTATTTTTTTAATTAACAGCCTTCCAAGTACTTGAATACCAAATATGCATTTAAATAATTTTTTATAAAAAAAGAATTACCTATGTTATAATTAATTTGTATTATGAAGAAAGGATGATATTATGGAAAAAGCAAAAGTATATTTTACAAAAGAAATTACAAGTGAAAGTTTAATTAAAATCTATGAAGCACTTGGTGTAGAATTAACAGGAAATGTTGGAGTTAAAGTTTCAACTGGGGAAAGAGGATCTCGCGGTTATTTAAAAAAAGAATTAATCGGACCACTTGTTGAAAAATTAAATGGTACTATTATTGAATGTAATACTGCCTACCCTGGAGCAAGAAACGATGCTAAAGAGCATTTAGAAGTAGCACGTGAACATGAATTTACAGAAGTTGGAAAAGGTGTTGAAATACTTGATGCAACTGGTGAATTTAAAATACCAGTTAATAAAGGAAAACATTTAGAATATGACATCATTGGAGAAGGTATAAAAAAATATGATTCTATTTTAAATCTTGCTCATGGAAAAGGTCATGCTATGGGAGGATTTGGTGCAAATCTTAAAAACCAATCTATTGGAATTGCATCTCGAAATGGAAAGGCTTATATTCATAGTTGTGGAAAAACTGAATCACCTACCAAATGCTGGATGACAAAGTATGAACAAATTGATTTTATTGAATCAATGGCTGAAGCTGCTACTGCGGTTGCTGATTATCTAAAAGAAAATAACAAACCAATTGCATATATAACAGTCATGAACGCTTTATCAGTTGATTGTGATTGTGATGCACATCAAGGTGAACCCGTTATGAATGATTTAGGAATTATTGGTAGTCTAGACCCAGTTGCAAATGATCAAGCATTTATTGATATGATTTGGAATTCAACTGATACAGGTGCTGTTAAACTTCAAGAAAGAGTTGATAGACAAGAGGGCCGTTCTATTACAAAATATGCTGAATCGCTTGGACTTGGAACAACTGAATACGAATTAATTGAATTATAGGAGTGACGATGGAAGAAAAAAATAAAATAGATTTTAAAGAACTTACTGATAATTTAACGTCATTTTCTAAACAGAAATTTAATGAAGCAAAAAAATTCACTAATGAAAAAGCTATTCCAAAACTAAAAGAAACTACAGAAAATACTAAAGAAGCTGTTACAGTTTCTATTTCAACAGTTACTGATAAAGTCAAAAATACTGTTACAGAAGAACAAATGTTAGATGTTTTAAATAAATTATACATTAAATCCATTGATGGTATTCCTAAAGTTAGCTTACCGGTTGATGATTTAGTAAATGATTATATATCTAAAAACGATAATATTGAAAAGGCCGCTAAATCATTAATTACTAATTCAATAATAAAATGTGGTACTTCTGGTTTTATTACAGGTTTTGGAGGATTCTTATCAATGATTGCTACATTACCTGCCAATATTACAAGTGTGATGTACGTACAATTAAGAATGTGTTGTGCTATTGCTAAAATGGCTGGATATGATATTCATTCGGATCAAGTACAAACTTTAATATATGCTTGTCTAACTGGTTCTGCTGCTTCCGATATTTTAAAACAAGCAGGAATTAAATTTGGTAATAAATTTGGAACTGCTATGGTAAAAAAAATACCTGGTAAGACGCTTACAGCAATAAATCAAAAAGTTGGATTTAGATTTATCACTAAATTTGGTGAGACAGGAACTGTCAATCTTGTCAATGTTGTACCTGTTCTTGGTGGTGCTATCGGTGGAGGAATCGATATAGCAAGCACTAAAATTATTGGTAATAATGCATATAATATTTTTATAAAAGGAGAATTACCTTTAACAAACACTGAAACAGAAGAAACAATTCCCGATGCAGATTTTAAAGAGGTTGAAGATATTGATACTAAAATGCTAGATGAAGCCATAAAACAAAAAAGCTTCTAAAATAATTTTTTCAAATTAATAGAAGCATCATAATATTCATTTTTACTATATAATTTATTATTTAAGGATGCTATTTTTATAGCATCTTTTAATGTACATTTTTCTTTTACTAAAGTATCTATAAGAATTGCTTCAGGTGATATATCTTCATGCGCAGCTTTTTCCTTTTTATTTTTAGAAACAATTATAACATATTCACCTAACTCATAATTCTTATTACTTTGAAGTTCTAAAATTACTTCATCAGTATTTCCATAATATTTTTTTTCATGTAACTTTGTTAAATCATTTAAAACTATAGTATAGGGATTATTCATAACCTCTTTAATATTTTCCAAAGTATCAATAATTCTTTTAGGAGATTCATAAAAAACAGCTATTTCAGTATCTCCCTCATTAATCATTTTTAAATGTTCTTTTTGACTGCTACTCTTTCTTTCTAGAAAACCATAAAAGGAAAAATTTGAAATAGTAAGACCTGAAACACTCAAAGCTGTAATAATAGCACTTGGACCAGGTATACTAAAAACATCTATATTATTTTTTATACATTCTTTAACAATAACACTTCCAGGATCTGATATACAAGGAGTTCCCGCATCAGTTATTAAAGCAATTTTATCCCCTTTTTTTAATAAATCTATAATTTCTTCACTTCTTCTTTCCTCATTAAACTTATGATATGAAACAAGCTTATTTTTTATATTTAAAATATTTAAAAGTATTCCAGAATTTCTTGTATCCTCACATAAAATTAAACTTGATTGTTCAAGTACCTCAACTGCTCTTTTAGAAATATCTCCCATATTTCCAATTGGAGTTGCAACAATATATAAAGTTCCCATACTAACCTACTTTCTTAACTTTTTACTATCACTAAGTGCACATATATAATCAGGATTATCTGTTATTATATACATATCATTATTATAATTATTATTATTTATCAAATTCAAATATTTTTGATTAGAATTAATTGTATAAATTAAATATATTTTATCCTGTTCTATTTTTATTTTATTTAATAAACTATATTTTACAGTATAACCACGAAATTCATTATTTTTATTTTTTATATTAGAGCTAGAATTTATAATATATAAATAATTATAATCAGGATATAATTCTACCATAGTATTTAAAAATTGAAAACAATTTGATTGAATATAAACAAAATCTTTATACGAATTTAATAATCTATCTAATTCTTTCATAAAATCTAAATTAGCAAAATTAGTTTTAACATCAATAATTAAGGGTTTCTTAAAAGAATAATCTCTAATAATATCTGATAAAAAAATTAATTTTTCTTCACCTAAAGAAACAGTTTTATTTAAAAATCTTTTATAAAAAAATAATTGATCTTCATATATTAAATCTAAAAAATTATACATCGGATAATTTTTTACTATATAATCTACATTTTCAGAATCATATTCTTCTAAAGTCAGGTCTTCTAAACTTATAATTGTATCTTCAAAGCCAACCAATGAATCATGATGCAAAACTATTTTTTGATTTTGAGTAAATCTTACATCTATTTCAATCATATCAACACAATCAGACTCTAAAGCTGCATCAATACTCTCTTTTGAATTATCCAAAAACATGCCTGAAAAACCTCGATGAGCAACAATATTTTCTCGATGCAAACTATTAACATGATTTTGAATTACTCTATTCGCTATTTTTTCACCTTTTATCAATTTATAAGATTTGTCTGTTAAAAAGAATAAAACAAATGCAGTAATTACAATATTTTTTATTTTTTTTACTTTATTCATTCTATTTATCCCCCTTAAATATATTTTAATATTTTCTAAATAAAATAGCAAATAAAAAGTTTAAAGATAAATATCCTTAAACTTTTACAACATCTAGATATGCATTTATACCATTTAAATTAGTAACTTCATCTACTTTTTTCTCTTGTAAAATCACATCACATAAAGTTTCTTTTTTAATAAAATCAATGTAATCCTTTATTTTATCCATTAAATCTTCTTCACTATAACAGTAAATATATATTCTATCTGTAATATTAAAATCTTTTTCTTTTCTTAAATTTTGAACTTTACTTACTAATTCTCTAGCAATTCCTTCATTTATTAATTCATCAGTTAATGTTGTATTTAAAATTATAAATAAATCATTGTTAACACTGGTATCATATCCTTCTTTTGAATTAACCCTTATATCAAGCATTTCTTTATCAAGTTCATATTCTTGATTATTTAATTCAATTTGAATCTTTTCACCCTTATCAAGTTTAGTTATTATTTCTTTATCAACATTATTTAAATATTCTGATAAGGCTTTGATATTTGAACCAAATACTTTTCCACATACTTTAAAATTAGGTTTTATAGAATAATTAATATAAGAATCTAAATTACTTTCAAACTTAATCGTTTTTACATTTAATTCTTCTTTAATTAACTCAGACAAATCACCAATAATATTTTTAATTTTAGAATCAAGTATTACTTCGCTTATTGGCTGACGTACTTTAATTTTAACATCTTCTCGAACTTTTCTTCCCATTGAAATTAAATCACGGACTGTATCCATCTTTTCTTCTATTTTAAGATCAATTAAACCTTCATTGTATTTAGGAAAATCAGCTAAATGAACACTTTCTTCATCAGTTAATTTAGTATATAAATTTTCAGATGTAAAAGGTACAATTGGAGCTATCATCTTTGAAAGTCCTACTAAAACATCATAGGTTGTTTTATAAACTGCCTTTTTACTATTATCAATTTCACTTCCCCAGAATCTATTACGATTACGTCTTATATACCAGTTTGATAAATCATCAGATACAAATGTAACTAAAGCACGAACTACTTTATTTAAATCATATTCATCGAAACTCTCTGTAACATATTTTAATAGTTTATTATATTTTGATAATAACCATTTATCTATTTCCTCTAATTCATCATATTTAACATCATATGTTCTTGGGTCAATTTTATCAATATTAGCATAAGTTTCAAAGAATGTATAAGTATTAAGAAGTGGATTAAAGAACTTACTATGTACTTCTTTTAAACCTTCTTCATCAAATTTAAGAGGTGTCCAAACAGGACTTACATAAGGTAAATAGAAACGTACTGTATCAGCACCATATTTTTCAATTGTTGTAAATGGTTCAACAATATTACCTTTACTTTTACTCATTTTCTTACCATCTTTATCAAGTAGTAAGTCATTTACTAAAACATTCTTATATGGAGATACTCCTTTTAAAAATACAGATATTACAAGAAGTGAATAGAACCATCCTCTTGTTTGATCAATTCCTTCTGAAATAAAGTCTGCTGGAAATTGAGATTCCCAAAGTTTCATATTTTCAAATGGATAATGATATTGAGCAAATGGCATTGAACCAGAGTCAAACCAACAATCAATAACGTCACGAACACGATTCATAGTTTTTCCACATTTTGGACATTTAATATGCACATCATCTACATATGGACGATGAAGTTCAATTGTTTCATCAATTTTTTCGATAGCCTTACTGGCTAATTCTTCGCGTGAGCCAATCATCACGTCACAGCCACATTCACATCTCCATAAAGGAAGTGGTGTTCCCCAATATCTACTTCTTGAAATTGCCCAATCGTTCATATTTTCTAGCCAATTACCAAATCTTTTCTCTCCAACATATGATGGATACCAATTAACATGCTTATTAGCCTCGATTATCTTTTCTTTTAATTTTGTAACTTCAAGATAAAAACTTGGTTTAGAATAATATAAAAGTGGTGTTCCACATCTCCAACAATGTGGATAATTATGAGACATTTTTTGTTTTTTAAATAATTTATCGTTTTCCTTTAAATATTTAATAACTGCTAAATCAGCCTCAAAGACATTCATACCTTTCCAAATTCCATCAGTATATTTTCCATCTTCTCCAACTGGATTTAGATAAGGTAAATTATATTTTTTACCAACTTTAGAATCATCTTCACCAAATGCAGGTGCTATATGAACAATTCCTGTTCCTGAGTCCATTGTTACATAATTGTCATTTGTCACAAAGAAAGCTTTTTTATTAACTGATAAACTAGGAATTAATTGCTCATATTCAACGTACTCTAAATCTGTACCCTTATATTCCTCTAATATTTCATAGTCACTTCCTAATACTTGTTCAAGAAGTGCCTTAGCAAGAATAAATTTATATCCTTTACTCTCAACTTTAACATATACTTCATTTGGATTTACACAAAGGGCAACATTTGATATTAATGTCCAAGGAGTTGTTGTCCATACAAGAAAATACTCGTCGGCATCTTTTTTCTTAAAAGGTACGATTACTGTTTGGGCATCTATTTCTTTATACCCTTGAGCAACTTCATGACTAGCAAGTCCTGTTCCACATCTTGTACAAAATGGTACAATTTTTACTCCCTCATAGAACAATCCTTCATCAAAAAACTTCTTTAAAATATACCATTCTGTTTCAATATAGTTATTATCATATGTAACATATGGATGTTTTAAATCAATAAACTGACCCATCTTCGTAGTTAAATCAGAGAAAGCCTTTTCATTTTTCCATACTATTTCACGACATTTTTCATTAAATTCACGAACTCCATATTTTTCAATGTCACCTTTTCCATTAAATCCTAATGTCTTTTCTACTTCTACTTCAACAGGAAGTCCATGAGTATCCCATCCTACTTTTCTTAATACTTTATAACCTTGCATCGTTTTATATTTGCAAAAACTATCCTTTAAAAACTTTGCAACCATATGATGCAATCCTGGAAATCCATTAGCGGTTGCTGGTCCATCATAAAAAACAAAATTTTCTTTTTTATTTTCTAGTGATTTATTTAAAATATCTAATTCTTCCCAATGCTCTGATATTTTACTTTCAACAACACTTGCCTTTTCATTATCTAATTTTTTAAACATATTTCCCTCCTATAATATAAAAACACAGTACTTCGAAAGGACGAAATACCGTGTTACCACCTTAATTTAGTTTTATAAACTCTCATTAACTATAACGCGTTACCGTATTTATCTTATCCATAAATAGCACTTGAAAGTGATCTGAATATTTTCATTTTATCTATTCACACCCAACATAGACTCTCTTTAAAACTACAATATTCCGTCTTTCGCTCTTGCTTATGTACCAAATAATATCAAAAAAAGCAAATAAAATCAAGCATTTTTATCAAAATAATTATTTAATTTTTAAGCTAAAATTTCTATTTATATGGCATCATTTTATAAAGATATATAACTATTAATGCAAAAAATACAAACGTAAAAAACAAAAGAAGTTTATTTAATATTCTAATTTTATTTTTATCCTTCACTTTTACTAATGTGTATGGTTTATCTTCATTTTCTAAATCAGTACCTGAATTATCGTAACTTTCTTTAGGTATTCTTAATTTTTCTTTCATTCTCTCATCAGTTTCAAGCTTTGTTTTATTACTATTTTCATTATTATCCATATATAAACTCCTATCAATACCATCTATAGTATATCATAACAATGATTATTTTTACATCAAATATTATTCATTTTCTTTCCATATAGCTTTTAATGTATGGTCATGGTCTTGTACTACTTTAGTGTCACTTGTTATATAATATGGTTCATATTCAGTGGCTGTATCTCCTTCTGCTATTTGAATATTTGAAAAAATCATTGTTCCCAAAACCGCTGAACCATTATATAAATATCTATTAGTATAAAAAGCAATTACATATCCTTCTAGTGAATTTGGTATTATCAATTGTTGTATTATATGTCTTCTATCACCAACTTGTAAATATTCAGCATTTCCAATCCATAAATTATTATTACTATCTTTCCATAATAATAAATAACCATATCCTGGTGAATATTTTTTATCATATATTGGCACCTGTGTACATTCAACATCAAAACTAATTGTATATAATACATCTGGAAATAAATTTGAGACAATCCAATTATTGTTAATACCATCTTTCCCCCACGACTGAATTGGAGTTTCATTTCTAATACCATCTAAAATCGCTTTTTCCTTATTAAACATATTTTTACCGTTCCAACCCATAAATGTATAGCCTTCCCTTTCAGGTGGTGTGGGTAAGTTTCCATAATGTCCATGATATACAACTCTTTTCGTTGTACTTTCTGTTACTCCGTCATTATAATCAAATGTTACTGTATGAACTGGTATTTCATAATTTTTTTCTTTATAATCTCCTGTTACTTGTATTTTTACACTTGTATATAATTTCTTATACTCTGCTATACTGTAATCACCAGATTCACTTGTTAAATCTCCTCCATAGATTGTCATATCTCGATTAAGCCATACATATAATCTATATTTATGTGTTACTGTACTTGTTGTATTTGCATCTATTTTATCTACATATATTCTAAGTGGTTCTTCAAAATTATCATATGATTCACTATCAATTATGGTTTCCCAGTTATTATTACCAACTTCTTTCATTAAAGTAAAACTTACAAATTTATCTTGTACTCTTATAGCTCCTTCAGTAGTTGAATCATTTCCATGCAA
>JAFUAL010000014.1 GCA_017460745.1 Bacilli bacterium
AGATATAACTACTAAAAAAGAGTTACCAGGAGCAACTCTAGTAATAAAAGATAAATCAGGTAATGTTATAGATACTTGGGTATCAACGACAGAGCCTAAATATATTGAGGGATTAGAACCTGGAGATTATACTTTAACAGAAACAATTGCTCCAACAGGATACAGATTATCAAGTGAAACGATTAAGTTTACAGTTAATGCTGATGGAAGTTTAACAAGTGTTGTTATGTACAATAGTAAAAATGTAGTTAAATTGCAAGTTAGTAAACTTGATAAAGTTACTAAAACAGAATTAGCAGGAGCAACCCTTATAATAAAAGATAAATCTGGAAATGTAGTTGATAAATGGATATCAACAACAACACCTCATTATAATGAAACTTTATCAGTAGGTGAATACACTTTAATCGAAGAAAGTGCACCAAATGGGTATAAATTAAATAGTGAAGTTATTAAATTTACTTTAACTGATAGTGATAAAATTCAAAATGTTGTTATTTATAATGAAAAGAAAGATTTAACCAAAGTAAGAATTAGTAAACAAGATATAACAAGTAAGGCCGAATTGCCAGGAGCAACATTGATTGTTCATGATAAAAATGGTAATGAAGTAGATAGATGGGTTTCTACAACAACGCCACATATGATTGAAGGATTAGCGGTTGATGAATATACGTTAACGGAAATTATTGCTCCAAATGGATATATATTAAGTACTGAAACGATAAAATTTAATGTAAAAGAAGATGGTACAGTAACAGATGTTGTTATGTATAATGCATTAAAACCTGTTTCAAAAGTACTTGTTAGCAAACTTGATAAAAATACTGGAATAGAACTAGCAGGAGCAACTCTAGTTATTAAAGATGAAAATAGTAATATAGTTGATACTTGGGTATCAGGCACAAATGCTCATTATATTGAAGGTTTAGCATCTGGAGTTTATACATTAGAAGAAACAGAGGCGCCAAGTGGATATGCTTTAAGTACTGAAAAAATAAAATTTACAGTTACAGAGGATAATAATATTACAAAGGTTGTTATGTACAACACTAAATTAATTAATATTCCAATAACAGATTTAAATATAAGTACAATGACGTTGACATTTGGTTCAATTATAACTTTCATGGGTGCTGGAATAATAGTATTTTATAAGAAGTTTTATATATAATAGGTAAAACATCAAATTGATGTTTTACTTTTTTTATAAAAAAGATCAAAACTTTTATATTTTTAATTGTAAAAAATAAATGTTTGTGATACCATATTATTATATGGAGGATTGTATGCAGGATAAAAAGGATAGAATTGAAGATAGTAATATAGATAATGAATTTATAGAATTACAAAAGACTAAAAAATCAAAGACTAATATCTCAGGCTTTATTTTGTTGTCTGTAATTACAACAGTTGGGGTTATGTTAGCCTTAGGTCTTTCTTTTTCAGCAATAAAGTTAATGGATTCAAATGAAACAATTAATACTTTGATATCAAGTTTAACTGGTGATGATAATCAAGATAAATATATAATTACTTATGTAGAGAGTACAGGAGACTTGGATGAATTTGGTAGAAATATAGGAAGTGGATCTATTTATATATCAAATGCAACTTTTTCAAATGCAGAAAATGGAGGAAGTGGTGAAGTAACTTATTTTGGTGGATTATTGTTAACAACTAAAACGACTTTTGATAATGCAAACTCTAAAATAACGTATGAAGTTACATTGATGAATGGAACTAAAACACCAAAAACATTTCAAGGATTAATTTTTAACAATGATGGCAATGTCAAATATACTATTTCTGGAATAAAAGAAGGAGATGTAATCAAAGCAGGTCAAAGTGTTAAAACTTATGTCACTGTTGAGTATGTTCCAAGTCAAGATGCTGGAAATAAAAATAATACAGAATTTCCAAAAACGATTGAATCATCAGCTGAATATAGTTTTGAACAATCAGATAAATCTTTGCATATAGAAAGTGCTGAGACTTATAAAACAACAAATGATGGAAAAGGTGAAGTAATATTTTATAATGGAATGATGTTAACAACTAAAACAACTTTACCAAATGATAAATCAACAGTAACTTATAAAATAACTATAAAAAATGATTCAACAGAAGTAAAAACTTTTAATGGTTTAAATTATAATAAAGACTCAAACGTTAAATATACTATATCAGGAATTAAAGAGGGAGGAACAATTAATCCCGGTAGTAGTGCAGTTATTTATCTTGTAGTAGAGGGTAATGAAAATGCAAAATATCCTTTAACTGTAGAAACAACTGTAGAACTTGATTTTTCAGATTTTGGAGTAAGCACTCAAGAAACAGGTATTTATTTAACAAACCAATTTCCGACTAAGGATGAAGTTGGAAAAGAATTTGAAGGTACAAATTATGTTTATTCTTTTTCACTTATTGTAGGAAGTAAAACAGTTGGTGCATATTATGAGATAACAGCTGTTCCAAGTGCTGATAATACTCTTAACCCAAATTATGTTAAAGTTTATATGGAAAAAAATAATAAAGGTGTAGATTTATCCTTTAGAAAAAATGGACGTGTAAAAGTATTTACAGAATATTCAAATAGCGAAAATGGAGCAGAAGGAAAAGTTATTTATAAGGGATATATTACTGAAGAAGATGCAGCAGTTGGTAAAATAAATTTTGTTATGCGCATGTGGATATCAGAAGATGTAAATTTATCAGATGATAATTTAATGGATTATATGAATAAAAAATTTAGTGCAAAAGTTAATACATATGCAACTTTTACCGATAATAAATAAAAACGGTAGGTGATAAAAATGGGTATGAGTTTTGAACAAAAAACAACATGGCAAAAGATAAAATGGCTATTGAATTTTGTAACTACCGTATTAATGAATTCGATAATTGTTATTTTAGTTTTAATTGGTATTATATTTTTGCTATATTACATTGATGTAGTGAAAAATTCTACTAATGGCAAATGGCAGCCACCGCTTTATCAAGCATATGTTATAGTTAGTCAAAGTATGGAACCAACGATTCATGTTCAGGATGCTATTGTTACGAAAAGAATGGATGATTATAAAATTGGAGACGTATGTACATATTTATCAAAAAATCCTAACTTTTTTGGTGTAATGATTACTCATAGAATAATAGGTACAGATATTGATAAAGATGGCAATAAAGTTTATGTATTTAAGGGAGATAACAATTTTTCTGCTGATAACATGAATGTTGAAAAAGACCAGATATATGGTAAAGTTGTAATGAAGATACCAAAAATAGGTTATGTTCAATATTTCTTATCAAGCGCATCTGGTTGGATAATTGCAATAGTTATTCCATGTGTTGGTATAATAACACTTGACATATTAAAGTTGATAAATACGCTTAGAAAGAAAAAAAGAAGAGGTTAAATATGAAGAATAAAATATTAATTATTTGTGGATTTTTAGTCTTGACTATATTTATAGTTTTTAATACATTTACATGGTATACATATTTTACTAACGCAAGTAATGGTTTTAATGTAAGTAATAATAGTAAATATTTAGAAACATCTGGTATAATTTTTCAAGATAATGGAAATAATGTTTATGACTCTAAAGCAGAAAGCTTAGAAGATGATAATATTGAAAGTGTTCCATCATATAACTTTAAAGTAACTAATACAAATAATCGAGCTGGAATATATAATTTGTATATTGAAGATTTACCAGTTAATATGATAAATGATGGTTGTACTGAGGATACGCTTCTGACACGTGATCAATTAAAATATCAATTTATAATGAATGGTGTTATAATTAAAGATGGTGTTATGAATACAATAAATGATAATATACTTGATACTAGAGAAATAAGTGCAAATACAACAAATGATTATTCTTTGAAAATATATATTCATGATGAGGCACTTAATTGGTTTGGCAAGCATTATCATTATAAAGTTACTATAAATAAATAGGTGATTAAATGAAAAAATTTATTAAAGATTATATAAAAATAATTTCAACAACTTTGATAGGATTAGTATTTGTTTTAGCAAGTTTTTACTTAATGATTAACTATAATCATAGTGAGGAAATCAAAAAACAAGTATATATAAGTTATAATGATTCAAGGTATCAAGAAGGACAAGAAATTTTAAGAAAAATTAATGATAATTTAGTTAAATTTCAAAATAATTCTAATAAAAGTAATGCTAAAGTATTGATGTATAATAGCATCTTAAATTGTTATAATGTATTACAAAGTGAAGGAACATTCTTTACTTTAAAACCAGAGAAAAGTTATAGTTCATATGAAATATATGAATTAGGAGAAAATTTTCAAAGTAAATTAATTAATTCTTGCTATGTATTAAATCTTAGTTATTTAAAAACAGAGGATTTACCAAATGAGTTTAAAGATGTTGCTCCATTTGTTACTAGTTATGTTGATTCTATAAATGCAAATGTTCAAGATAGTTTAGCAGAGATTGAAAATAATAGTAGTTATTTTTATACAACAAATATTACATCAGCAACTATTAGAAATTATTTAAATAGTGACTATTCAACAATTGCTAATGCTTATATTGATTTTGCTAATATTATACTTAACTTATCCGAAAATATAAATAGTGTTGGGGAGGGAGTATAATGCTAAAGATATTAAACAAAATTATTTTACATTTAAAAAATATTATATTAATTCTTTTAGTTCCTGTAACTATCTATATAGTAGGATATATGTTTGAAAGAATTGGAAAAGAAATGTTTGGAGAACATTTATTAGAATTTATCGATGTTTTGTTTCCGTTCATATTGTTAATTATTTTGAATTTAATTAATTTATTTGCTAAACAAGAAGAAGTAAAAGATAATTTTTATTATAATATAACATCACTTTTGTGTATGATAGTAATTTCTATATTTTGTTATAGAGCTTTAATGGATTCTAATATGTACTTTTTAAATAAGTATAAATATCATATTAATTTTAATTATTTTTCTGATCAAATAGCTCCAATTAAAGTAATGCTATATGGTTTATCAGTTAGTAATATCTTATTAATGATTTCAAATGCAATAAAGATAGAAAATAAAGAAATAAAAGAAACTAAAAAAGTGAATAAATCAAAGTAAATAAAAACATAATATCTTAGGTGATATTATGTTTTATTTTATTATAAAGATTATTTTTTATTTGTTAATTATACTTAGTATATACTATTTTTTAAATAAACATGAAATAAAAATATTAGAAATTATTATTTTATTATTTATTTTTAATATATGTATTTATTCTATGAACAATAATATTAGTATTATATATACTTTAATAACATCTTTAATAATTTTATTAAGTTATTATTTGTATAATTATTTATATAATACAAGTATAAATAAGAAAATAACTAATGATAATGTTATTATTAATCGTGGTATAATTAATTTTAATAGTTTAATAAAAGAAAAAATTAGTTATGATAATTTGATATATGAATTAAAAAAGAAGGGGATAGATAATCCAAGTCTTGTTGATTATTGTATTAGAAAAAATAATGAATTTATTATTTTTAAGAAAAATAGTATTAGAAATTATCCAATTAGTTTAATAATTGATGGAAATATTTTAAAGGATAATTTATTTAGTATAAATAAAAGCTTAGAATGGATGAATCAAAAAATTATGGAAAATAGTTTAGAACTTAAAGATATTAATTATGCCTATTTTAAAAATAAAGAGATATATTTTATTACTAATTAGTATTAATAGAAAAAGTAGCAAGTTTATCTTGTTATTTTTTTCTTTAACCTGTATAATATTGTAGAAATGCGGTGATAAAATGATTAAATATAATTTAAAAAAAGTTGAAGATAATACCAATGCACGTCTTGGAATATTGGAAACGAATTATGGTGTATATGAAACACCTATGTTTATGCCAGTTGGAACTAGGGCAAGTGTTAAAGGAGTCAGTCCTTATGAATTAAAAGAAATGAATGCCGGTATAATTCTTGCTAATACTTATCATTTATGGCTTAGACCAGGTGAAGATTTAGTGCGTGACGCCGGAGGACTTCATAAGTTTATGGGGTGGAATGGACCAATTTTAACCGATAGCGGTGGTTTTCAGGTATTTTCTCTTGCAAGACCTAAAGATATAACAGAAGAAGGGGTAAAATTTAAAAGTCATATTGATGGAACACCTCTTATGTTAACTCCTGAAAAATCAATTGAAATCCAAAATAAACTTGATAGTGATATAGCTATGTCGTTTGATGAATGTATATCATATCCTGCTGAATATAATTATGTCAAAGATTCAGTTGAAAGAACCCTTAGATGGGCACGTCGTGGAAAAGATGTTTTTGATAATCCTCGTCAAGCCTTATTTGGAATAGTACAAGGATCAGACTATGAAGATTTAAGACGCCACTCGGCAGAAGAACTTGCTAAAATGAACTTTGATGGATATTCTATCGGTGGAACAAGTGTTGGAGAAGATAAAGAAACAATGTATAAAATGGTTGAATACTCAACAAAATATTTACCAATTGATAAAGTTAGATATTTAATGGGAGTAGGTGATCCTATTGATATTATAGAAGGAGTAATACGTGGTGTTGATATTTTTGACTGTGTACTTCCGACTAGAATTGCAAGACATGGAAATGCTTTTACAAAATATGGAAAAATAAATTTAAAAAATGCCAAGTATAAGAATGATTTTACACCGATTGATGCATCATGTGATTGCTATGCTTGTAAAAACTTTACCAAAGCCTATATTAGACATTTGGTAACCGTGGATGAAATGCTAGGTTCTACATTATTATCAATTCATAATTTAAGATTTTTAATTAAACTAACTGAAGATTTAAGAGAATGTATAAAAAATAATAATATACTTGAATACCGAGAAGAATTTATTAAAAATTATTATGGAGATAAAGATTATTTACATAAAAAAACTAAAGGACAAGAGGAATATGGAAGTAATAAATAATATAGATGAATATAAAAATATATTAAAAGATGAAATAAAAAAAAATAATTTAGTTATATTTCCAACTGAAACAGTCTATGGACTAGGTGCAAATGCTTTATCAACAAAAGCGGTGAATAAAATATTTGAAGTTAAGACAAGAGCTAAAAATAATCCTTTGATTGTACATTTAAAAAATGCTTCTGAAATAGAAAAGTATGCTGTTATTGAAAATGAAGTTGAACAAAAATTAATTGATAGTTTCATGCCAGGACCTCTTACTATTGTGTTAAAAAAGAAAAGTTGTATTCCAGAGTCAGTTACAGCCGGACTTGATACAGTTGGAATTCGCGTTCCAAGTAACGAGATCGCTCATCGTTTTTTAGAACTTGTTGATGTACCAATTGCAGCTCCAAGTGCAAATATTTCTAGTCGTCCAAGTGGAACTAGAGTAAATGATATTTTTAATGAATTTGATTTGAAAGTAAATTATATAATTGATGGAGGAGAATCTAGAATTGGACTTGAATCAACAGTTGTTAAAGTAATAGACAATATTCCAGTTATTTTAAGACCAGGTTTTATAACTAAAGAAGATATTATAGATATTGTTGGTAATTGCAAAGTATCAGAACATGTTTTAAAAAGTGTTTCTTTAAATGAAAAAGTTGAATCTCCTGGAATGCTTTATAAACATTATGCACCTAATACAAAATGTTTACTGGTATATAGTAAAGATATTAATACTCTAAGAAAAATAGTAAATGATAATAAAACATCTAAAACTATAATTCTTGGAAGCGAAAAACTTCAAGATATTCCATGTTTTAAATTTATAAACTACGGAAATACATTAGAAAGTATCTCCCATAATATCTTTTCTTTGTTAAGAAAATGTGATATGTACAATGGAGATTTAATAATAATAGAAGGAGTAGAAAAAGTAGGACTAGGACTTGCTATTATGAATAGATTAATTAGAACATCTTGCTTTAATTATATAGAAAAATGAAAATAATAAAATATGAAAGAAGTAAAAAAAATAAGTATAAAGTATACTTAGAAGATGGTGAATTTGTAGAATTATATGAAGATATTATTTTAAAACATGAGTTACTTTTTAAAAAAAATATAACTGATATCGAAAAAATAAAAAAAGAAAATGATGATTATAAACTATATATTAAAACTCTTGAATATATTAATAAACGTATTAGGTGTGAAAGTGAGATTAGAATTTATTTAAAAAAATATACGAGTGATTCAAATTTAATAGATGAAATAGTAAAAAAATTATATGATAAAAAATTATTAGATGATGCTCTTTATATAAAAAGTTATATAAATGATAAAATTAATTTTACAAATGATGGACCAATTAAGATAAAAAAGAATTTAACTGATTTAGAAATTGATACATTTTTGATTGATGATTTACTTTTAATTTTTGATGAAAAATTAGAACTTGAAAGAATAGAAAATTATGTTAATAAAAATTTAAAAACTAATAAAAAAAGTTTATATTTATTTAAACAAAAGATGTTTATTAATTTAGTAAATTTAGGATATAATAGAGATACTATCATGAGTTTTTTAGATAAAATAAATTTTTCTGAATCAAATCTAAAAGAAAAAGAAGAAGACAAGTTAAGAAAAAAATATTCTAAAAAGTATGAGGGTAAAGAACTTGATTATTTTATAAAAAGAAAATTATATGAAAAAGGATTTAGAGATTAACATTAATTAATTTGATCATTTTATGTAAATAAATAATATAGATTATTTTGAAAATATGTACAAAACAATCTATATTTTTTTTTAATTATGTGATAAAATATTACCATAATAGGTATAATAAAGGTGATGAAAATGAAAAAAACAATTTTATTATTAGTAAATGGATTTGGAGTTGAAAAAAAGAATTCATATTCAATCTATGATGATTCTTTAATGCCTACATTTGCTGAATTATCTAAAAAATACTTATTTTCTAATAATTCAGTTATTTCTAAAGTTAATAATATATATGATGCATATCGTAATGTTTCAATGAATATAAATGAACCATATAATTACAGCATACTTGATTCAGAAATAGAAGATAGAAAATTAGGAAATAATGAAATTTTATTAAAAGTTAAAAATGACTTTGATACTAAAAATGGTAATTTGCATTTCTTTTGTTTAGTAGATACAAGTTTGAAGATTGTTGATCATTTAAAATATATTTTAAAAACAATTAACCCTAATTCAAAAAAGAAAATATTTCTTCATTTAATAATATCATCTAATAGCATTGAGGATTACAAATATTTAACTGATGTATTTAGTCATATAAATATGGATTTGGCCGGGTATGCGGAAATTGGTTTTATTTTGGGACTTAATTCCATATCAAATGATGCTAAACAAGTTGATATGAACTTTTTCTTTAGAATGTTTATTTCTAAAGTAGGAGAAAAATGGCAATCATTTACTCAAAAGTTTGATGTTTTATATGCGATGAAAACATTACCATATGATACTAAACCATTTATAGTTAATTCTAATTTTAGTTTAGAAATGAATGATACATTCTTTATTTATAATTATGATAATGTAGATTTAACTAATTTTATAACTACTTTATCTAATATTAGTTATGGAGAAAATAAAAATAACTATACATATTATTCTTTATTTCCAGTTATTAGTAATATGAATATTTCTCATATTTATGAAAGTATAACTGCGAAGAGATCACTTGCAACAAACCTTGAAACACTTGGAGCAAAGGCACTTATTTTTTGTAATGCAAATCAAGTTAATATATTTAATTACTTTTGTAATGGATTAAAAAATGAACAAAATGAAACTTTATCATTTGTTGATATAAAACCAATAGAAAATAATCCAGAAGTAATATTTAGTACAATAGAAAAAATGGATAGAGAATTAACTATTATAAATTATAATTTAGATGAAGCAAGTACAACTACTGAAATAAAAGATAAGTTGAAAATGGTTGATAATTTATTAAAAGTACTTGAAACTAATAGAAATGGAAATAGATATACAGTTATTTTATCTAGTTTGTATGGAATGGTTAAGTCAGTTAAAAATGAAAATGATGTTGTATCTAATGTAATATTTTCCAATGAATTACCATTTTTGTATATAGATGATTTTCTAACTAAAAAAGATTATTTAATAACAAGTGGTTCGATTAATGATATTATAAATAGTTGTTATAAAAGTTTAAATGAAAGAGTAAAATGCAATTCTTTAGTTGAAAGAAAAAATAGTTTATATAAATTGTTCTTTAAATAGGAGTTGTTATGTATAAGTTTTTAATAACTTTAAAAAAAATAGGATTTTTGTATATTCCTGTTACTATATTAGTAATAATTTTAAGCTTATTATTTAAAATAGATATTTTATTAGTATTAAAATTTATATTTAGTTCAATTTTAATAATATTTGGAGTTAGTTTTTACTTAATTGGATATGATTTAAGTTATTTAAAGATAAGTGATAAAATTTGCAATAATTTATTAAAAAAGAAAAATATTTATTATATGCTTGGAATATCTTTTCTAATATCCTTTTTTTTAATTATATTTGAACCTGAAATATTGAAAGTTTCATATTCTAATATTAGTTTATTAATTATATTATCTTTAAGTATTAGTTTCTTTTTTATATTATCACTTATTAGAATATTAAGTAAATCTAATTATAAGTATTACTTAATTATTTCTTATATTATTGTATTTTTACTTATGAATTTAACGGATAAAGAAATTATTCCTTTTGTTTTAGAAAGAAGTACTTTGATGCTAGGACTAGTATCAGCTCCTTTCTTACTTACAATGGGGCTTAGTTTATCAAAGAGGAAAAAAAATAAAAATAGTAATCAAACTAGTTTTGGTATACTTGGTCTTTCATCAATTGGACCTATGATTGTGTTTTTAATAATAGGAATGTTTTATAAAATAGATACAAATAATATTCAAAATATTAACTTTATTTATAGTCTATTATATATTTTAATTTCTTTGGTTATACTTTTTATAGTTTATTTAGTTTTTTTAAGATTTAATATTAAAAGAAATAAAAAACAAATATTAATAGTTATCAAAGGATTAATACTAGTTTTCTTGGGTATTAGTTTGTTTTTAGTAGGTGCAAATAATTATTATGAATTTGCAAGTATTTTAGGAAGTAAATTAAGTAGTTATCATACTATTCAAATTGCAATAGTAATGTTTATTTTTTCATTCTTTATTATTAGAGTTGAGCCGTCATTTAATTTCTTAATGAATTATGTTGTTGATGTTACAAGTGGTGGTATCAAAGATAAATTTTTGGAATTATTTTTAGGAATAGGAGCAAGTCTTGCTTTAATAATTTCAGTTTATATAGTTAAAAATAATTTAGAAATTATGGAATTTTTAATACCTAGTTTCTTTTTAGCAATTTTGTTGTCATTTTTTACACCTAATAAGTTTTTAGGAATAGCCTTTGATTCTCTTGGTGCGATTATAGGAACTATTTCTTCGACATTTTTCATACCATTTTTACTTGGATTAAATAGTAGTGCAAATACAATTGGATTACTTGCATTTATTGGAATTGTTCCAGTTATATTTTTAGAACTTGCTGGTTTTATTTACGAAAAAGAAGTGATACTTCATGATTATAATAGTTTAGATGAAGGAATAGTTGATTATGATTAAATTATTAGTTGTTATTTATAATAAAGAAAAAAGATTAAAATTAATTTTTCAAAAGTATAATTTAAATTATAAAGTAGTTTCAAATGCAACAGGAACAGCTAATAGTAAAATACTAGAATATTTAGGTTTAAATGGAATTAAAAAAAATGTTTATTATACTTTAATTGATAGTGCTATGGAAGATTATATTTTTAATGATTTGAAACTTTGGTGTAATATTAATAAAAAAGGTATGGGAATAGGTTTTACAATTAGTTTGTCAAGTTCTAGTAAATTTATTAAAGATAGTTTAGAAAGTGGAGATATTAAAATGAACAGTAATAAAAAAAATTATGAACTTATTGTTACCATCGTAAGTACAGGTTTTAGTGATGAAGTAATGCAAGCATCTCTTGCCGAGGGGTGTAGTGGTGGAACAGTTATAAAAGGTCGAAGCATTGGAAGTCATGGAACAATGTTTTTAGATATATCGCTTGAACCTGAGAAAGAAATAGTTTTAAATATTGTGCCAACTACTATAAAAAAACAGGTTATGGAACGTATTACAAAAGAATGTGGAATAAAAACTGAAGCAAGAGGAGTAGTTATTTCTATGCCGCTTGATAATGTGGTAGGAATCTAAAATTATTTTTCTAAAATTGTGGTAAAATATGTCGAATATTAAAAAAAGTATGTAACTTTAAGTATAAAAAGTTTACATATTTTTTCTTTATTCAAATTGTTTGATACATTAAATTTGACAAAAATGCCACTTTGTGCTATAATATTAGCGATAAAAGGGGGATAATATGAAAAAACAATTTAAAACAATTATTATAATTTTTTTAGTATTATTAATGGGAACATATGTAAATGTTGAGGCTAAAACTAAAACATTAACTGGTATCGTATTAAATAATAATGTTGATGTAAAAAGTGATACTTCAAAATCATCTAAGAAGATTTATACATTAAGTCAAGGAACAAATGTAAAGGTAAAAGAAACATCAGGTAGTTATTATATATTAGAAGGCAAAGGACAAGTTGGTTATGTTAAAAAAAGCTCTATTGCTTTAACATATATTTTAGTCGATATAAGCGATCAAAAATTATATGTATATAATGATGGTGTAAAAAAATGGAGTGCTAATGTTGTAACTGGTACTAAGGGTGTTAATGATACACCTAAAGGACATTATACATTAAAAAGAAGTAATTTTAAAAAAGATACTTATTTAATGGGTAATTCACACGTTGATTATTGGATGCCATTTATAACAAGCAGAGGAATAGGATTTCATGATGCTTCATGGAGAAGTTCATCAAATTTCAAGAAAAGTACATATTTAAAACATGGTAGTCATGGATGTGTTAATATGAAAACAAAAGATGCTAAAAAATTATATGAAACTGCACCAAGTAGTGTGGATGTTATAGTAAGACAATAAGTTATAAATATAAAGATATTATTTAATGAGTTTAATTACAATTGTAGTTAAACTTTTATTATTAAAAAATGTAATAATATTAAGAAATAGAATAATTTTTTTGAATCAAAAAATAAACTTAATTGTATTTTTTTGAGTTTACATAATTTACATGTCATTTACAAAATGTGTTTGACTTATTATTTGAAGTTTGTTATCATAGACAATGTGCATAAAAAAATAAAGCACATTTAAGAGGTGTAAAAACATAAATATGAATACAAAAAAAAGATTAAATTGTTATGTATTTAGCAATTTAATAATTAGTTTTCTAACACTTAATTTGTTAACTACAACATCAACTACAAATTTAATAAAAAAGACATCTAATAATGTTTTAAACAAGATTTATGAAAAAGGAAATGTAGAAGTTTCAGCAGTTGCAGATACATTTATAAGCAGTGAAAAAACAAGTAATGTAATAATGATTAGTAATAAAGTCGTTCAAAGTGGAAATGTTTTAGAATATGTTCGACCAAGTTATAATAGTTTAACAGGAAATAATTTAGTAAACTATGCTTTAAAATTTATTGGACTTCGATATGTTTCAGCTGGAAGATCACTTGCAACAGGAACGGATTGCAGTGGGTTTACTAGTTTAATTTATCAAGAATTTGGTATTACTTTAGGACCAACGGTTGCAAGTCAACTCTATAGTGGAACATATGTTGCTAAAAATGATTTACAACCTGGTGACTTAATATTTTATAGTTATGGAACAACTGCAAGTCATGTTGCATTATACATAGGAAATGGTCAAATCATTCATGAATCTAATCCAAGAGATGGTGTAAAGATTAGTACAATGAATATAATGAATTATATAACTGCAAGAAGATTAATAACGACATATGTAGTAGTTAGTAATCAAAAAGTAAATGAGCAAGTAGTAGAGGTTGTTGATGAAGTCGTAGTTCCTGATTCTAATAATCAAGAAGTAGAAGAGATAGTAAATAATGAAGAAGTAGTAGTTGAAGTTAATAATACAGAGGAGACTTTAATTACAGAAGATAATAGCACTGATGAAAATAATAATAGTAATGAATTAGTTGAAGAAGTAGAAAGTGTGTTAGAAACAAATTTAGAAAATTCAGTTGAAGTTGAAAATACTGACGATGAATAAAAAAATAAATTTGGGTATTGTAAAATATAAAAAAATATTATATAATATCCTTGTTATTTGTTCCAGTAGCTCAGCTGGATAGAGCATCGCCCTTCTAAGGCGAGTGTCAGGGGTTCGAATCCCTTCTGGAACACCATATTATGATTAAAAAAGTCTTGTTTAAGACTTTTTTTAATAAAAATATTTACAAATGAATAATTTTGATATATAATATATGTGTATTTAGTTCTTGATGAACAACTGTGTGGTTGTGGTGGTAGTCATCTATACGGTTGTTCATCAAGGACTAAATTTTTTTATTACTTTTGTTTAAATAAAATAATTTGTAACTTTATAAAAAAAGTATTATAATGATTACGGAGGTTTGACGGATAATAATGGATAATAATTTGAAAAGAGAGATAATAATAGATAACTATGAAAATCCATATCATCATGCGATGATTGATGATTTAGAATATATAAAAGCTAATACTCATAATGAATCTTGTATTGATAATATAGATTTATATGTAAAAATTGATGGTGATAAAATAGTTGATGCATATTTTTCAGGTGAAGCCTGTGCTATTACAACAAGTGCAACAAGTATTATGTTAAAAAAAATAATTGGTTTAAAGATAGAAGAAGCAAGAACTTTAATGCAAGAATATTATAATATGATAGAAGAAAAAGAATATAATAAAGAGTTACTAGGAGAATTGAATGCATATTATGATATAGGACATCAAGCTAGCAGAATAAAATGTGCAACTTTACCATTTGAAACATTGAAAAAAGTAGTAAATGTATATGAAGGAGAGTAGTATGCAAAATAAAGATTTATTTATAGAAGGAAAAAGTATTGCAGATAGTTATATAAAAAAATATAAATACCCATTTGAAGTTTTGCCAAATATATCTGATATTATTATGGATATAGGAAAAAATCTTGATGATAACTATGAAAAAATTGGAGATAATATTTGGATTGAAAAAAGAGTTAAATTACCTGCATTTTATACTATTATTGGACCATGTATTATTGATAGTGATGCTGAAATTAGACCAAGTGCATTTATAAGAGGTAATGTTATAATAGGAAAAGGTTCGGTTTTAGGTAATTCCTGTGAGGTTAAAAATTCTATTATTTATGATAATGTAGAAGTACCACATTTTAATTATGTAGGAGATTCTATTTTAGGATATAAATCTCATATGGGAGCCGGTAGTATTACATCTAATTTGAAAAGTACTAAGACAAATGTAGTTATTAATGATATTGAAACTAAATTAAGAAAAGTTGGGGCCTTTTTAGGAGATTATGCTGAAGTTGGTTGTAATGCTGTTTTAAATCCTGGAACAGTAGTTGGACGCAACACAATTATCTATCCTTTAACTATGGTTCGTGGAGTAATACCAGAAAATAAAATTGTTAAGAGTATGGATAATATAGTAGAAAGAAGGTAAATATGAAGTTATTTGGAACAGATGGAGTAAGAGGACTTGTAAATTTAGAACTTGATAGTTTACTTGCTTTAAAGCTTGGGGCAAGTGTTGCTCATATTCTAAAAAAAGAATTAAACAAAGATAAATTAACTTTCTTAATAGGAAGTGATACAAGAATATCTGCTGATATGTTAAAATCAAGTGTTATATCAGGTTTTTTAAGTGAAGGATGCAATATAATTGATACTGGAATAATTCCAACTCCAGCCATTTCTTATTTAATTACTAAATATAATTTAGATGGAGGATTTGTTATAAGTGCTAGTCATAATCCAGTAGAGTATAATGGGATAAAGGTATTTAATAGTAAAGGTTATAAATTAGATGATGTTGTAGAAGAAAAAATAGAAGATTATTTATTAAATGAATTTGAGCTTAATAAAAATATAAATGAAGTAGGAATTACCGAAGAAAAAGATTTAAAAAGTGATTATGTAGAGTTTTTACTTAGTACAATCGATTCGAAAAAGATGCCATTTAAAGTCGTAATTGATGTTGCCAATGGTGCATCATATAAAACAGCTGAAATGTTATTTTCAAGACTTGATATAGATTATAAAATTATTCATAATGAAGTAGATGGATATAATATTAATAATAATTCAGGTTCAACACATATGGATATTTTAAAAGAAACAGTAATAAATGAAAAATATGATTTAGGTATAGCCTTTGACGGAGATGCTGATAGATGTTTATTTGTTGATGATAATGGAGAAATAGTTGATGGTGATTATGTTTTAGCAATTGCATCTAAGTATTTAGGTCTAAATAAAATTGTTGGAACTATTATGTCAAATCTTGGACTTATTAAATATGCAAAGGAAAATAATATTGATTTT
Organism: Bacilli bacterium; assembly: GCA_017460745.1. Lineage (GTDB taxonomy): Bacteria > Bacillota_I > Bacilli_A > RF39 > UBA660 > RUG591. The sequence goes on from JAFUAL010000014.1 coordinate 16,617, forward strand.
GTTCAAACTAAAGTTGGGGATAGATACGTATTAGAAGAAATGCTTAAAAATAATCAACTTGTTGGTGGAGAACAAAGTGGTCATATTATATTTAAAAAATATTTGAATACTGGAGATGGAGAACTTACAGCTTTACAAATATTAAATATTATGACTAAAGAAAATAAGAAATTATCAGAATTAAAACAGATTATGAAAAAATATCCTCAAGTACTTGTTAATTTAGAAGTAACTAAAGAACAAAAAGATGGATTTGATTCTAATGAAGATATAAATAATTTAATTAAAGAATATGAAAGAAAATTAGAAAACAATGGTCGAATTGTAGTTAGAAAAAGTGGAACTGAAAATTTAATTCGTATAATGATAGAAGGTACGAGTATCGAAGAAATTAATGGATTAGCAATCTCACTTAAGACAGAAATTGAAGAGTTGATTAATTAATAAAAGTATTGTATAATACATATATCTTATTAATAATAAGGAGGAGTTATGAAATATTTTAGAAAGAATAAATATACAATATTTGCTTTAGTAATTTTAATCATTTTAGTATTTGTTGGTATTAAATTTAAAAATATATTTGTACCAGATGAAGGAAAAGCATCATATGGTACTAGGTTGTCAGGAATTGAAAATCATAAAATCGACGATGCAGATTTAAAAGAAATTGGAACTAAACTTAAAGAGGATGAAAAAGTATTAGATTTTGAATATAAAATACATGGTAAAATAATTAATCTAATTATAACTGTAAGTGATGATATGAGTGTCGAAGATGCTAAAGCTAAGGCAAATAGCACGATATCTTTATTTACAAACGGTGAATTGTCTTTTTATTCATTACAAGTTTATGTTAAGAAAAATGATTCTAAATTAAATAATTTTCCAATTGTTGGTTATAAAGGAACTGATGCAAAGGAATTAGTATTTTCAAAGGATAGAGAAATAACAGAGAATACTGAGGGTGAATAAAAATGAAAAATAAAAAGTTAATAACATTTATTATTGTAATTGCTATTCTTTTGTTTATAGGACTCTTCTTTGTATATTACTATCATGAATCAAGTTTACTCGATTCCAACGATAAAAAATGGATAAGCGATAATGGTAAAAAAATAATAGATATAGAAGTATTTAATGATGTAGCAGTTTTTGGACTTGATGGAAATGGAGTGGTATTTGATTTTTTAAGTTATGTAACAGATGAGACAGAATTACAATTTAATAAAAAGCCATACTCAAAAGAAGTTGGTCCAACTACTAATTCCTATAGAATAGAAATGGTTGATGGATCATCTTCCATTGATTCTAATAGATTATTAATGTATGAAGATAATTATGTTGCAATTTCTAAAAAAGAAACAAAAATAAATAAGTTAAGTGATTTTTCAGGTTATACATTGGGAGTGCTTAAAAGTGATGAATCAAATATAAACTATTATTTAAAACATGTTGATAATTTAAAATGTTCTTCTTATGATGACTTTGCTTCTTTATTTAATGCACTAGATAATGATGAAATAAATTTTGTTGTAGCATCTAATATAATGACTCTTGATAAGACAATAAATGGCAAATACCTTATTAATTATTTTTTCACGGATATAAAAAAGGATATTGTTGTTACACTTGATACTAGCAATCAAAATAATGCATCTTTAAATACAATTTTAACAAAATACTTTAATAATTTTATGAAAGAGTATTATGTTTCGAATTATAATAAATTATTACTTAATTATTATATAAGTGAAAATAATATAAATGATAAAACTAGAACTGATCTTTTAAGTAAAACTTATGTATATGGATATGTTGAAAATACTCCTTATGAAGTTACAAATGGTTCTAAATTAAATGGAATAAGTGCCGAATATATAAATAGAGTAATAAGACTTACAGATATTGATTTTACTTATAAAAAGTACAACAATATTGATGATTTAAATAAAGCAATAAGTAAAGGAGAAGTAGATATCTATTTTGACTATATTGATAATCAAAATAATAAATATTTAAAATCAACATCACCTTTTATAGAAAATTTTGTAGTTCTTGGAAAAGTTAAAGATAATTATATTGTATCATCTCTTGAAGGTTTGAAGGGAATGAACGTATCACTTTTATTTAATAATAAATATCTTGTTAATTATATAAAAAATAGTACAATGTCTAATGTTAAAACTTATAATAATATTAAAGAATTAGTAAAAAAATCAAGTAATGAGGCTAGTATATTAGTTCTTGATAAGGAAGTTTATACATATTATAAGAATAAAGAATTAAAAGATTATGAAGTATTATTTAGTGATATCATGACAACAGATTATTCTTTTATGATAAAAAGTGATAATGAATCATTTTATAAATTATTTAATTATATAATTAATACAAATTCATATTATAAATATCGTAATAATGGATTTAATAATTTAAATGTTTCACCACTTAAAACATCAAGTTTTGAAGAGACTTATTTACTTATTTTAGGAATTATTTTAATACCAATTATAATAGGAGCTCTTGTAATTACCTATATCAAAAATCGTCATAAACTAAAATTAGTAAAGAAAGAAGATAGAAAAAAATATACTGATATGTTAACTTCTCTTAAAAATAGAAATTATTTAAATTTACAAATAGACAATTGGAATGCAAGTCGAGTATATCCTCAGTCAATTGTAGTAGTAGATATTAATAATTTAAAATTTATTAATGATAGTTATGGAAGAGAAAAAGGAGATAACTTAATTGTTAGAACTGCTAGTATTCTTGTAAATACTCAACTTGAGAACAGTGAAATTATAAGAACTGATGGAACAGAATTTATTATTTATTTAGTTGGGTATACAGAAAATCAAATAGAAATATATACTAAAAAACTTCGTAAAGAATTAACACTTCTTCCATATGGATATGGTGCATCAGTTGGATTTAGTATGATATTTGATAATATTAAAACAATAGATGATGCAATAAGTGAAGCTTTAATTGATATGCAAAGTGATAAGGATAGTTATAGATAACTATGATAAAAGAATATCTAAAAAAGAATTTAAATATAAATGTAGTAAAGATAAATGAAATGGAGATTCTTCCAGGACATTTATCTTTCTATTTAATATTTATGATTATTCCAATTATATCTTTTATTGGACTTATTGGAAGTCAAATTAACTTAAACTTAGGAACAATTCTAATAAATAAAAATATTCCTAAAGCAGTTGCGTCTTTAATTCAAGAAATAAATATAAATTCTAGTAATATGAATATCTTAATTTTTACTATTTTAAGTTTATGGTTAGCATCTCGTGGTACTAAGGCTATTATTATATCAAGTAATTTATTGTTTAAAATCAAAGAAGATGATAATTTAAAAATAAGAATTAAATCACTTGTTGTAACCGTAATATTATTTATTTTAATAGGATTTATGATAATAGTACCAGTTTTAGGTGATTTAATCATTAATTATTTAAGTAGTATAATGACAAATAGTAGTATTATAAATTTTATGAACAGTTTTTATGATTTATTAAAATATCCAATTTCTGTAGTTTTAATATTTTTCTTAGTGAAAGTTTTATATACTATTTCACCAACTGTTAAAATAGAAAGCAAATATATGAATAAAGGATCTTTTTTTACAACAGTAATGTGGCTCTTATCATCAAGAATTTATTCATTTTATTTAAATAATTTTAATCATTATAATTTGTATTACGGTAATATGTCGAACATATTAATACTTTTAGTTTGGGTATATTTAATTTCTTATATTTTTGTTATTGGAATGAGTATCAATGCCAATAGTTATTTAAATAGAAAATAATATCAGAGTTTGATATTATTTTTTTAACTTTGATTTGCAAATATAATATTTCTATGTTATGATATGCTTGTTTTTAGGGGGAATATGCATGAATTTATTAGTTTTAATTGTTGAATTATTACTTAGTTCTATTTTGTTTTTATTAATGAACTATCTAAGTGATAATAAATTAAATAGAATAGATACTATTATTATTCCAAATATTAGTATGATTTTACTTGCTTGTATTTTTACTAAATTAAAAGATTTTATGATTTTATTTCTTATTTTTTATTTAGTTATTGATTTTATATATGTTTTTTTAATTAGTAAAAAATCACTTTTAATAAATAATAAAAATTATTATTTAAATAGTATTATTACTTTAATAATTGGAATTATAATTTATCAATTCTTTTTATTAAAAGTAGAATATGCTTATGTTGATATGGAAGTATTTAAAAACTTTATATGGGTACTTATAATATTTTATTTTTATAATAAATTAAATATTAAAAGTATTAAATTAGATAAGTTAGATAATGATAATTACTTAGAGTATTATAAAGAATTTGTTGTTTTAAATTATGCTAGATTAAAGAATAAATATAATTATTTAATAAAAACAAATATAGATATAGAAAATGTATTATATAGTATTTTAATATATGAAACTTATAAGAAAAATAAAAATATTATTTATTTAATAAAAGATAGATTTAATAAGAAAAATAATTTATTTGATAATGATAAAACCATAGAAGAAAATATTGTATTTTTAAAAGATAAATTAGAAGCAAAATATAAAAGAGTTAAAAATAATAAATTAGAAAGTATTATAAAAGATAATTATAAAGATATAAATGATTATAATGAAATATTAAAAATAATGGATATAATAAAGGAATTTAAATAAAATAAATTCTTTTTTTTTATAAAATCTTTAATATTTTTTCTAAATAGTTTATAATTGTTATAAGGAAGGTAATATTATGGAAAATAATTATAATAATGAAGAAAACAAAGTACAACAAAATGTAAATACATTTAATGCGAGCGAACAAGCTGAAAAATTTAATCAAGCAATGGGTGTAAATACTGAAAAAAAGTCTAAAGTTAATTTGGATAATAGTACCATAATGGGAATTCTTTCATATATAGGACTTTTGGCTTTGATTCCTTATTTTAAAGAAAAAGAAGATTCGTTTGTCATATTTCATGCTAAACAAGGAATGAATTTACTTATTCTAGAAATTATTGCATATTATGCTGCTTCATTACTTGAAAGATTTTTGCGTATGCCTGGATTCTTTACTGCTCTTATTGAAATAGGAAGTATTATATTATCAGTTTTAGGAATTGTTAATGTTATTCATAAAGAAACTAAAGAGTTACCACTTATTAATCAAGTTAAAATAATTAAATAAAAAAACTTATCTTTTGATAAAGTTTTTTTTGCTTTTCAGCAGTTATTGTTATATAATACATATAGGTTTGGAGGGATGAGTGTGGATAAATTAAGTAGGGAAGAAGTATTACACGTTCTTGATTTGGCAAGACTTAATGCGAGTGATGAAGAAATAGAAAAATATCGAGTAGAATTAAAACAAATGATTACTGAAATAGATAAGATAAAAGATATAAATGATTTTGATAGTGATTATTTAATTGCACCTTGGAGTAATGAAAGCACTTTAAGAGATAATGGAAGTATTTTAATTAGTAAAGATAATGTTTTAAAAAATGTTCCAAATAAAAAGGGTAATTTTGTATCACTTGATGTGGAGGTTTTAAAAGATGAGTAAATATTTAGATTTAAGTATTAAAGAAATTCATGAATTATTAGTTAAGCATCAAATTAAACCAATTGATTTGGTAGAAGAAGTGATAGATAGATATAATAATAATGAATTAAATGCTTTTATAACGATGGATATCGATGGTGCAAGAAGTAGAGCAAAAGAACTTGAAGAAATAGAAGTAGAAGAAGATAATTTATTATTTGGAATACCAATTGCTATTAAAGATAATATTAATGTTAATGGATTAAAATGTACTTGTGCATCTCATATTTTAGAAAACTATGAATCAGTATATGATGCTAGTGTTGTATCTTTAATTAAAGAGAAAAATATGATAATAGTTGGAAAAACGAATATGGATGAATTTGCCATGGGCTCAACAAGTGAAACAAGTTACTTTGGTCCACCAATAAATCCTTACAATAAGAATAAAGTACCAGGTGGTTCGTCTGGTGGAAGTGCTGTTTGTATTGCTGGAGGAATTGTTCCATTTTCACTTGGAAGTGATACTGGTGGTTCAATTAGACAACCAGCATCATTTACTGGAATAGTTGGAATGAAGCCAACTTATGGAAGGGTTTCACGTTTTGGACTTATTGCATTCGCTTCAAGTCTTGATCAAATTGGGCCAATGTCAAGAAATGTTTATGAGAATGCAATCCTTTTAAATGCTATTAGTGGTAAGGATGAAAAAGATTTAACAAGTTTTAAGACAAATGAAGATTTTACAAGAATGATAGGTGAGGATATTCGTGGTATGAGAATAGCTGTACCTAAATATTTTGTATCTGATATTGTGTCCCCTGAAGTAGTAGAGATTTTTAATAAAAATATAGAATTACTAAAGCAAAGTGGTTGTATTGTTGATTATGTAGATATTAAATTTATAGAAAAAGCGGTTGTCTTATATCAAATAATTGCTATGGGAGAAGCAAGTAGTAATTTAGCAAGATTCGATGGTGTAAGATATGGTTTAAGTGAATCCGGAAAAACAATTGATGAAATGTATAAAAAAACAAGAACAGAAGGTTTTGGACGAGAAGTAAAAAGAAGAATTATGGTTGGCTCTTTACTTTTAAGTGGAGAAAATGCTAAAACTTACTATAATAAAGCGATGGCCATTCGTGATGATTTGAAGAAAAGTTTTGAAGAGATATTTAAAAGTTATGATTTAGTACTTGGTCCTACCAGTAGTCGTGTTGCATATGATTTAAATAGTAATAATGATAATCCTTTAAGTGGATTTATGGATGATATTTTAGTTATGCATGCTAATATGGGAGGATTCCCTGCTATGAGTTTACCTATGGGTAAAATTAATGAATTACCAATTGGATTGCAAATAATGGGACCAATGTATTCGGAGGCAACTATTTATAAATTAGGTTCATATTTAGAAAGTATTTTAGGAGGTAGCAATGACTGATTATAAAAAAACAATTGGAATAGAAGTGCACGTTGAATTAAAAACAAAAGAAAAATTGTTTTCACCTATGATTAATAACTATGGAAGTCTTGCTAATAGTAATGCTAATATTATTGATTTAGGTCTTCCCGGTGTACTTCCGACACTTAATCGTGAAGCAATTGATTTAGCCATCCGTGCTTGTCATGTTTTACATTGTAAGATAAATCATCATATGCATTTTGATAGAAAAAATTATTTTTATCCAGATAATCCTAAGAACTTCCAAATTACTCAAGAAAGAACTCCAATTGGACGTGATGGTTATGTTGAAATAAATGATAATGGTATTAAGAAAAAAATAGAAATACTTGAAATGCATATAGAAGAAGATACAGCTAAAAGTATTCATGCTAAAAATAATACTTTACTTGATTTTAATCGTGCAGGTGTTCCACTTATTGAAATAGTTACTAAACCATGTATCAAATCAAGTCGTGAGGCCGTACTTTATCTTGAAGCCTTAAGAGAATTACTTTTATATGCTAAAGTATCGGATTGTAAAATAGAGGAAGGTTCAATGAGGTGTGATGCTAATATATCTATTAGTAACTCAGATAAACTTGGAACTAAAATAGAAATAAAAAATATTGGTTCAATTACTAATGTAGGACTTGCAATAGAGTATGATGCGAGAAGACAAGAAGAACTACTTAGTAAGGGAGAGATTTTAAAAGAAGAAACAAGAAGATACGATGCTAAGTTAGATAAAACTATTTTAATGCGTGTTAAAGAAACCGGAAATGATTATAGATATTTTCCTGAACCAGATATTCCTTTCTTTACCATAGATGATGAGTATATCAATAATATAATAAGTGAAATTCCACTTAATGCTTATAAAAGACGTGAAAAATATTTAAATGCTGGAATTAATACCATAAATGTGGATAAAATTATTGCTAATATTGATATATGTGATTATATGGAAACTTTAAATGATGTAAATTTAAAAACAGCATCAAACTTACTACTTGGTGATATAAGTGCCTATTTAAATAAGAAAAATATTAGTATTTTTGAAACAAAGTTAACACCATCAAAAATGAAGGATTTAGTAGAAAAACTTGATGGTAATATTATTAGCAATAAAAATTTCAAAGAGATTGTTGTTGATATAATGGAAAGTGATTTAAATATTGACGAAATACTAGAAAAAAATAATATTAAAAATGTTGTTGATAATAAAGAAATTGAATCTTTGATTAATAAAGTATTAGAAAATAACTTAAATGTTGTTTCGGATTACTTAAATGGAAATGAAAGAAGTTTAAAATATTTAATGGGACAAGTTATGAAGGAAAGCCATGGAAGTATTAATCCAGCTAAAGCCAATGAAATGCTTGTTAAGTTACTGGAAGTTAAAAGATAATATTCAAAACTTTTAGATGTGAATATTTTATTTAAAATTACATAAAATATAATAGAAAGTCATTTGACTTTCTTAAAAATGTGTGCTAATATATATGGCACATAAGTGATTATGTAATTGATTGCATTGTGAAAGGAAACTGAGGAACATATTAGTCAATCAATTTATTTCATCTATGAATAGCGTTGTGAAGGGAAACTGAGGAACATGTTAGTCTATTCTAAGATTTTGGGAATTCAATTATGGATTCCCTTTTCTTAACTTTGGAGGCAACATATGAATAATGGTCAAATATTTTATATAAATTTTAGCGGTTATAAAGGGTCTGAAATAAATGACACTCATTTAGGCATTGTATTTCGTTTACCTAATGTGAAAAATATGGTATTTTGCATACCATTAACCAGTCCTAAAAGGAAACACTTTAAATCGATCGAGGCATTTAACAATAGAAATTATAACGAATTAAAATACCAAAATCTGATTTATATAAATCAAACTGATTCAATTGCATTACTTGATCAATTGAGAACAATTTCTACTGCAAGGTTATTAAACGAATACAAAGATGCAGATAATCACAGTATTGTTTTAAATGAAGAAAATCTATCATTAATTACTATAAAAACAATTAAATATTTAAAACATATATTCAAATATTGATTATATATATCTAAATTGTAAACTATATAGTTTATAATATTCTTATTGATATGCTTAAATAATAAAAAAACATATAATATATCAAAAAAGTTGTGAAAAATGCTTGATTATTTGCAACTTTTTTTATACAATTATTGTGGGTGGTAAAAATGTCTAAAAGAAAGATTGTAGAAGAGATTTCAGAGGAGTATAAAGAAAGACTTGAAAGACTAGATAGTCTAGAACAAGAGTTTGTTGATTCTGTTGTTAAGTTAAGAAAAGATAAAAAATTAACTCAACAAGAGGTTGCAGATGATGCAAGTGTAATTAGAGAAACAATTGCAAGAATTGAAAATCGTATTACATCACCTCAAGTTAATACTTTACTTAAAATTCTTGAACCATTTGGTTATACAATTAAAATTACTAAAATAAGTAAGAAAAAAGAAAATTAAGAATTGATTTATTCTTAATTTTCTTTTTCTATATAACCTTGAGTTTTAATTTCTTGTTCTAATTCAGAGTTACTTATATATATATCACTTATTCTAGATAATACTGTTTCTTCTTTTCCGTCTTTAATAAATAAAACTATGTTTGTTTCATCAAAAGTAAAGATTTTTTTTAATGATTCTAGTTCATCATCATTTAATTTAACAGTATTTAAATAATAAATATTAATTTTATTATCATTTGCTACATCTTTTAAATTGTTTTTTAAAACTTTTCCTTCATCATTATCAGTTAAATATAGAACGAAACTTTCTTTATTATCTAACATCTGATTTAAATTTTTTATATTTATATTTTTTAAATAATTATTAGAACAAGCACAGCTTAATAGTAATATTGTAACAAGAAATAATATTTTTTTCTTCATAAACACCTCAATTGATATGATAACACATAAAAAAAATGTTGTAAATAGATTAAATTTATGGTATTCTTTATATAGAAAATAGGTGAGGATATGAAATATGTAAAGTATTTAATGCTATGTTTTTTATTTTGTATTACTTTAAATGTTAAAGCACTTGACAGTTGTACAACAGATGAAATGAATAGACTTAAAGAATTAGCAGGTAATGTTGAATTTAAATATAACTATGAAATAAGTAATGAATATATTGCAGAGAATGCCGCTGAAGAAAATTTTGTAGAAGGGGTATTTAAAATACAAGTTTTAAATCATAATGAGGATTTAAGATATGTTCTTCAATATGATGGTTCCGAATTTGAAATAAATGGTAATGATTTAAGTAGTTTTAGTTTTGATGAAGGAGAAACAATTACTTTTAAAATATATTCATATACTACTAATTTATGTACTCACAATATGTTAAAAACTTATACTATAAAATTACCTTATTATAATCAATATTATCATTATAATAAAGATAAATGTGAAAGTAATCAAGAATTTGAATATTGCAAAGAATATTTAGATAAATATACTGGTAAATCAATTTCAGAGATTGACGAAGAATTTGAAAAAAATAAAAATGATGGTTTAAATATTGTTTCTGAATTACCTAAAAATAATATTGTAATAATTATAATTTCCCTAATAGTAGTTTTAGGATTAGGAATAGGTGGAGTTGTTGTTTATAGCCAATACAAGAAAAGAAAAAAAGATGATTTATAGTATAGTGGTGATAATATGAAAAAAAATAAATTTATATATATGAGTATAATAGTTTTAATTTTTATTGCTGCATTAAACATTCTTAGTGTTAAGAGTGTTAAAGCTGAAACTAGTTATACTAATGGTGATCTAAGAAGGTGCAAAGAAGAAGATAAGAACAGTGGAAAATGTGAAGAAAAAATAGTGGGTGGAAAAGTAATTGAAACAAGAATAAAAGAAACGTTTGATGAGTACACCGTTACTAAAATTGTTCGTAAAAAAACAGGTAGTGCTGATAAATTTGATATTAGTTTTATTGTAGATGGACCAGATGCTACTCAAACTCAAGTGTCACGTAATGCAAATATAGTTGTTTTATTTGATAAGTCAAGTTCTTTAACTGGCAATTCAAATTCATATGAGAATGCGAGAAACGCTGTTGTTGATTTTAGTAAGAGGTTCCAAGAACAAAAGTTGTCTTTGGTGGTATTTGCTGGAAATATAAAAACGTTTACAGGAACTCCGTTTAATGCAAACAGTATAAAAAATGCTGGAGTTGGTAGTTCATCTCATATAGAAAAAGCCTTTAAAAAAGCTAACGAAATATTTGATAACTCAGGTGATGATGAAAATAATTACGTTATCGTTTTCGGTGATGGTCAGTATTGGTTTGAAGGTAATACTTGTAGAAAATGTGATAATTGCAGATCTAATGAATGTCAGCAAGGGAAAAGTAACACTAATTGTGCAATAACATTTGAAGATGAATTGCAGAAATTAAAATCCAGAAGTAACATTAATTTTTATGCAATTTTATACAAATCATCTTCTACTACTATTTCTTGTGATTATGAATGGATTAAAAAAATTGCTGATGGTGAAAATTTTTATGACGCAAGAAGCAATAACAATTATTCAGAATTTTTTGAAAGAATTGCCGAAAGTATTGAAACGCATCAGGAATCAACAACTATTACTATTACAGCTCTTGTAAAAGATCAAATAGGAAGTGATTTTAATTTAACAAGTGGTAATAATATCATAAATGTTGATAAATTAGGTGTTGAAACTACATCCTTTGAAGTTCAATTAAAAGAAAGTGCAAAAACTGAATCAGATGTTTTGTGGCATAGTACTAATAATGGATATACAGTAACTATTCAAAAATCTGATGGAACAAATCGTGATTTAAGTTCTAGCTTAAGTCCAGAAGTATATTGGAAACCTGAATCAACAGAATTGGAAAGTTGTTCAGGAAATATCAATAATCCAAAAAGTGAATCGAGTTCAAATGATTACTTTACAGAAGTATGTGAAGACATAGTTACAGGTAATGTTATTGTAAATAATCTTGATTTAGGAGCAAAAAGTTTTAGCATTCAAAGTGGATTAGGTTTTCCTGCTAAAATTAATTTAAATGATACAGTAGCATGTACTTATACATTTAATGCATCTAAATTTAAAGAAGATTACATGGTATATCATAATCAATTAAGTTCTAGTGATCCAAAAGAAGTAGCAGATGCTACGGTTAGTTTAGAAGATATGAATAGTAAATTGAATTCTTTTTATGAACTTACAACAGGAAGTAGATTAAATGTATTTAAAGATAATGAATTTCCTGGACAAACTGCAAAGGTACCTGATTAGGAAGAAAGGATAAGATTATATGAGAAAAATTAAATATATGTTAGGATTATGTTTATTCTTTACAGTTTTAAATGTTAAGGCAATTGATGCATGTACTAGTGAAGAAATGTCAAGACTTAAGGAGTTAGCTAATAATGTTGAAATTAAGTATGACTATGAATTATTCGATGATGAATACGAAGATGATAATGGAAACACTGTTAATACAGAAAATAAGTTTGCTCAATATAAATTTACAGTTTTGAATACTAATGATGATTTAAGAATAGCATATTCTATCGGTAATGAAAGCGAGAAAAAAACAACTAAGGAAGCAATTGAAAACGAAATCTTTAATGAAGGAGATCATCTAAGATTTGCAATTTATGCAAGAACAAAAAATTTGTGTATTGATAAAATATTAAGGACAGTAGATATAAAACTTTCTTATTATAATAATTGGTATTCTGAAAACGAAGAAAAGTGTGAAGAATACAAAGAATTTAAATATTGTAAACAATTTCTTGAAAAAAATGTTGATAAAGATACTATAGAAAAAGAATTTAAGAAATATTCTCAAGATGTGAATAAAGAAAAACGTAGTAAAATATGGAATAATTTTGTTAATAATTATTTATTTAAAATATTAATTGGTATTGCTGTTGTTGGTGGAGGAGTAGCAGTCTTTATCATTAGAAGAAGAAAAATGTTGGAAGGATTATAGTAATATGAAAAAGTTTATAAAAGGTTTTCTTGTAGTATCTTTGTTATTTGGTATATTTTTAGTATCTTTTAACACTTTTGCAGATGATGCTTCTGCGGACAGAGGCGATTTAAGGTGTACACCTGAGTATAAGAATGTTAAATGTTGGGAACATGATGATAATAGTGATGGTAAAGTAGATAGAGTTACAATTCCAGTTACTGTAACATCTAGTAGCGGAAACACTTATACACTTACAAAGGTTGCAGAAAAAACTCTTGATGAGGGAACTGTCAAAATTCATTTTGAAGTAACAGGTGATGGTTTTACCACGATTACTCACACAACCGAAACACCATATGCTGATATTGCGATTTTGCTTGATTATTCAGGTTCGTTTTCAAGCCATGCATCTAGTGCAAAAGCGGCTATTAAGGCTTTTTCAAAAGAATTTTTTAGTAAAAATACAGATGGTGATTTACGTTATCAAATTGCTTATGCTCAGTTTAATGAAGCATTAGGTGACGATAATAAAACAAAAAAAGTTTCAAATTATATATCCAGTATGGATAATTATACTTTTAGTTGGCCTGGATTATCTGAAGATAAACATTCAGTAGTTAATGATGGTTTATATGTAGTATGGAGAGATATTCTTGGGGAAGCTACTAGTGGCAAAAGAAGTGATGTACCATCATACCTTATCGTGGTAAGTGATGGTGGTTTTAGAAATTATGGTTCTTATGCAAAGACTCATATGACAAAATATAAAAAAGATTGTGGTTCAAGTGGAAGTCTGGGTGCTGAAAAAGGGCATGATGAAATGGAAGATGAAGCTGATATAATAAAAAATACATATAATACTACTATAATGGGAATTATTTATAATAATGATAAAACATGTTATGATCATGCGGATAGGTCTGAAGATATGAATGCTATATTGAGCTCTCCGAATAATTTAGTTAAAATGTGGGATAACCTTGGAGATACTTCGGAATTGGAATGCGATGAAATCGAAGACAAAGCATGGTGTTTAGCGTTTAATATGATTTATAAACAAATTACAACTGGAGAAACTACTACTTATGATCAAATAGTTGCAAGTGGTATGGATTATTATGGCGAACATTTTAGAACAGGTGGAACTGTAAAAAAATCATTTAATATAAGAAAAGAGCAAGGTGCATCACAACCTTATAAATCAAAATCATTTAAGGTTAGTATAGATGAGACAGTACCAGCAGGATGGTATCCAACAAATGATGGTTTTGAAGGTAAAATTAGAATTGGAACTGAAGAGTTAACAATTCCTCGTGATAGTAACGTTAATCCTGAAATATATTGGAAACCGAATCAACCAGAAAAAGAATGTGGCGTTGGAATAAATTATCCAGGTTCAAAATTTGTAAATACGGTAGAAGATATTTATAGTATTGTTTGTACTGAAGAGTTTGAAGGTCCACATAAAATAAATGATGGAGTGACACCAATAGAGGGAATGTATGGTTTTTCATCAACTCTTGATTTTAAAACAAATGCAAAATGTACATATCGATTCGACCAAGCAGAATATAATTCTATAAAAGCAGATTTGGAGGCACAAATAGCAAAGGCAGAAGCAGAATTGACAGAAGAAGAAAAAGAATTTGAAATAGCATCTCTTCAACGTCAATTGCAAGATCTAGAAGATAGAAGAACAGCTTATTATAATAAGGTTGATACTACTTATAACAATACTAGTTTTTTACATACATATTCAAGTAGTTTTTATGATATAGAAGCATCTTTAGAAGTAACAAGTACAAAATCAACTAAGACGGTTCTATTTGAAGAAGAGGAAAGAAGTGGTGGAGAAGTTGATTGTAGTGGTTCAAAAGAAAATAGAACATGTACAATGAATGCAGAGAAAAAAATGTATTTACCTATTAGTTGTTTAGATCCAAGTACAGGAAATCAGTATGATACGTTACACGATAATTGTATATCGGGCGGTAGAAAATTTTATCCTCCTAAAAATGAAGGCTCTGGACATGCTACGCTGTTTGCAAAACATGTAACATACCTTTCATTAGATGTTGAAGCAGGTGGTTCAAAATGTGATTATGGTATGGAAGAGATAAGAGATATATTTTATCGTCAAATAGATGTTGCAGATCCCTTTGTTCAAAATACGGCAGGCTCAAGAGCAATAGGAAGAAACTTCCAAAATAATGATTTGAAATATGATTTTGTTAGAATAATAGATGCAAATATCTGGGATGGAGAGTATGAATATTTATTCCAGTTAGGAAAAACAGATATTTTAGATGTCAAAAATGAAACTATTGGTGATAGCGCTAAAGTAAAAAGTTATTTAGGTGAAGGATGTAGCTTAGACTCAAATAGCAACAAAATTATTTGTCCATTGGTAAGAGAACTACGAAATATGGGATAAGTAATAAAAGATAATAAAAAATTCTTGATTATCAAAAAGAATTATTGTATAATCAAATAAGATAGGAGGTATGTTTACGAAAGTAGCAATGTGGGCTGTCTTCATATTCCTACTTGGTTTATTTGGTGTAGTATTAATTAATACATTTGGTGTTATTACTACAACTAATCAACAAGATTACACTTTAGTTAAAAATGCAGTTGAAGCTGCAATGAATGATTCAATTGATTGGGCATCATATAGAACAGGATTTTATTTGTGTACAGATAAAACTGGTGATGGAGAAGGTATGAGAACATTCACTAGTAAAGATGAATATAAAGTTATTCTTAATAGTGATTTGATAACACATGAAGGTGATGCAATAACAGACAAGAATGCTCCTGATTCAAAATGTGCTTTATTGATGGCAGAATACAAATTAAATAAAGATGTATTTGTTGAAAGTTTTATAAGAAGATTTGCCAATAATGTAAATAACAATAAAAGTTATCAAGTAACAATTCAAGAAGTAATTGAGTATCCTCCTAAGGTAAGTGTAAGGATTGATACTTTAAATACTTATAATTCTGTTGAATCACGAACAGAGGAATTTAATTTAAATCCAGATTATAGCATCAGAAATCAAATTGATGCAATATTAGAAGAAAAGAGTTAGAGAGGGAGAATATGAAAAAATTAAAACAAATTTTATCAAACAAAAATACTGTAACACTTGTAGGCGCAGTATTAATAGTTCTTGTATTATATGTTTTTTATAACATAAAAGTTAATCAAGCAACAACACCTATAAGGGTTCCTTATGCAATTCAACCAATTGCAGCAAGGACAAAAGTTACAAAGGATATGATTGGATATCTTGAAATTACACAATCTGCCTTAAAGGGAGATATCTATACACATGAAAATCAAATAATTAATAATGTATTATATACTAGATATGAAATTCCAACAGGTAGTTTATTTTATGTAGATGCATTATGCGAAGAAAAGGATTTACCAGATTCTTGGATGCTTCAAATGGATGACGGAATGGTAGCATATAATTTTGATGTTACAATGAAATCAACATACGGTAATTCAATTTATCAAGGAGATAAGATAGATTTATATTTTAGAGGAAGAGATGATACTGGATTAGTTCTAGTTGGAAAATTCTTAGAAAATGTAAAGGTTTTAATTGTAAAAGATTCATCTGGACGTAATGTTTTTGAAAATACTACTGAAGTTGGTACTCCTAGTCAGATGATTTTAGAAGTAACTGAAGAACACCATTATTTATTAAGAGCAGCTGAGAAAATTAATAATGTTGAAATTATTTTAGTTCCAAGTGGAACGACACTAGAAAATAATACAAATGAAAAGGTACAAACATTAACTAGTGAAGAAGTTAAACAATATATAGAAACCAAATCAAAAACAATGCAATAGGTGAGTTATGAATCAAGGTATAAACGTATATGATTTAACACCTAAAAGTAACGAAAACAAAACCAATACTGAGATAAACGATAGTTTATTTTCCAGTATTGATTTTGGGCCTTTAAAGGCATATCTAGATGATGATAACATTACCGATATTTCTTATAGTAATAATGGACAAGTTTGGCTTAAATCACTTGATCGTGGAGTTTACCGTGTAGATAATCCTGGTATTAATAATGATTTAATGGAAAAAATTGCATTCCAATGTGCAAATATCATGGGGAAAACCTTTAATATGGCAAGTCCACTTCTTGATAGTGAATCAAGTGAACTTCGTATGAATTTTATTCATGATTCAATTGCTAGAAATGGAATTGCAGCGGTTTTCAGAAAAACACCAGCTAAGATAAGGCTTGAAAAAGAAAAAATTGTTGAACAAAAATATATTACGACAGGCATTCATGATTTTTTAATTGAATGTGTTAAAGGACATTGTAACATAATTGTAAGTGGTGAAACTGGTTCAGGAAAAACTGAGCTTGTTAAGTACCTTGCAAGTCATACTGCAACGAATGAAAAAATAATTACAATTGAAGATACTTTGGAACTTCACTTAGATAAAATATTTCCGGAACGTGATATAGTTTCAATGAAGACTAATAATATAGCATCATACTCTGACGTTTTAGTTGGTTGTATGAGACAGAATCCAAAATGGATATTACTTTCCGAGGTTCGTAGCGCTGAAGCAGTTACGGCAGTTCGTAACTCTATTTCATCAGGTCATAATATTTTGTCAACAATCCATGCTGATAAAGCGTCAAGTATTCCTTATCGTTTATATAGTTTGTTGGAATCTAATATTGATGTTGAACAATTCATGACAACAATTTATAGATATATTCAATTAGGTATACATGTTCGTGCTAGATATGATAAGCAAACTGGTAAGTTTATGAGAGAAGTATGCGAGGTGTGTGAGTTCTTTGTTAATGAAGAAAATCAACCAGAGTATAATATTATATATAGAAAAAATGTTGATGGAACGGAAGTAGTAAATGGACCTTCAACACATTTAATAGAATATTTAGAAAGTCAAGGGGTTGACTTAACTAAAAAGAGTTTTGATAATATTAAAATTCCATCACCATTTGAAGAACCTTTAATCAATGATGATATGGAAGAAGATTTAGAACAAACCTCAAAGCAAGAAGAAACAAAAGACAATGGTCATCAAGATGCAAGTCAACAAAATATTAATCAGTTGAATAATAGTAAGCAAGTTGTAAGTCAGCAAATGCAAGCAAGACCGAATAATGTAAGGCCTACTCAAAATGTTCAGCCAATGCAAAATAGACAACCAACAATGCAATCTAGCATAAATAACTTAAATATAGTACCAAATGGAGTAAGACCTAATAATTTTAATAGTAATCAAAACATTCAATCTCCAAACAATATGAGAGCAAATGCTCAACCATTTATTGAAGATGAGATGTTATAGGAAGGTGTGATGATATGGAATTTATAATAATATTATTAATTGTTATATTTGTTGTTTTATATCGAAAGAGTAATGGTGAATCAGTTTATAAATTTGTTTCAACAAGTATCGGAGATATATATGACAAATATGCACCATATTCGTTTAAAAATATAAGAGAAAGATGTAAGGAGATGGGACTTGAGTATACACCAAGACAATATACAGTTCAAGTAATTGTTTTTGCATCTCTTGCCTTCATTATCTCATATTTGTATTTTTACAATATAGTTATATCTTTCTTGTATGTAGTGGCAGTTGTTTCAATAATACCATATTTAGCATATCTTAGATGTAAAAGATTGTATAGTGAATTTATATTTGAACAAGTTCAAGTATATGTAACTAACACGATTATGGAATTTCAGACTACTCAATCATTCGTAAAAGCTCTTGAAGGAGTTTATAATTCAGGAGTTTTGGAAGAACCTTTAAAAACAGATATTAAAGTTATGATTGATTTGGCATATCATAATGGAGATGTTATGGAATCAATTACATATATGAATAGTAAATATGATTTTTATATGACTAGAAATATGCACCAATTATTTTTACAAGTTACCCGAGAAGGTGCACATGATACCATTCAAGTACTTGATAATATGTTACTTGATGTTGACCAATTAGTTGAAGGAGTTTATCAAGATAGAATGAATCGACAAGCCTTCCATAAATCATTTATTACATATGGTTTGATGTTATATTTGATGGTAATGTTAATTCAATGGTTAATTGGAAAAGAAACATATATAAGTTTGGTTAATAGCAATATAATAATGCAAATTGGACTTCATATAGTAATACTTTTTAATAGTTATTTTCTTCTATCAGGAGAAAAATATTATAACGAGAATGTAGGTGCTGAGTAATGGAATTTGCAATTATAATTATAATAGTAGTTTTTGTTCTTAGTTATAGTGGTTCACTTAGTACAAAACAAATATATGAAGATAATAAAACATTATTTGGATTACTAAAAGAAAAAGATTATGATTTCTTAGTTAAGGCTAAGTATGGAAATGAAGTAAATCCCGATGACTATTTTGAAAAAAGAATACAACAATTTATTTTAGAATTAGTTGTTGTTGCCGCTGTTTTAATGTTTAATTTTACATGGATTAATTTAATAATCGGTTTAATTATTTTAGTTGTTTTATATAGAAGTCAATATTCATCATTAAAAAGTTTTTATAAGAAAAATTTAACAGCAATTGATCAAAATTTACCATATTATTTGAAGAGTATTGAAATACTTGCTCAACACTATACTATACCAGTTGCAATATCAAGATCAATTGAAACAGCTCCTGATATGTTTAAAGAAGGACTTACAGAAATGATTAAGCAGATTGATGCAGGTGATTCATCAATTAATCCATATCTTGAGTTTGCAAGAAAGTATCCAGTTGGTGATTCTCTTCGTATGATGAGACTTTTATATCGTTTAAGTATTGGTGCACAGGAGAATAAGCAAGAGCAATTATCAGTTTTTTCTAAGAGCGTATCAAGTCTTCAAAATAAAGCAAGAGAGATGAAATATGCTTCAAGACTTAATACTATGGAAAAAAAGACAATGACAATGTTGATAGTAACTGGTGGTGGATCAATGTTGGTTTTATTCTTTGCAATGGTAATGATGATGGCAAATTGGGGGTAGTAAATAAATGTAAATTTTAATAAAAGTTATTGAAAAAAAAATAAAACTATGGTACATTATAAATGTACAATTGGAAAGGAGAAATATAATTTATGAAAGAAGCAAGTGGAGAGTTATCAATGACATTAATTGTTATAATTGCTGCTGGTGTTATTGTTATGATTTTTGCTGCATTTTGGCCTCAAATTCAAGATTTTATTAATCAAAAATGGACTCAGTTTGATGGTCAAGCAGGTACACCAATGATTGTTACACATGGAAGTATTGAAATTCCTGGTTATAGTGTCGTTTTAGGAAAATAGTTTATAGGAGAGTGAAGTATGAGGGAAGCCGTTGGTAGTTCTATTTTGTTCTATATTATTTTGATGTTTATTGGTATTTTTATTGTTTTTATTGCTATTATTATGAATTATGCTGCTGCATATCGTACTAATAATTATGTGGTTAATATGATAGAGCAAAGCGAAGGACAAGATAATTTTAATTCTGATTTAGTTTCGTATTTACAGAGTAAAAATTATAATAATGGATTGATTGTAACTTGTTCTCATAATGAAAATGGTTCAGTTTTTCATATTAAAACGTATGTTACGTTTTACATTCCTATAATTGAAGCTGGTTTTCCTTTAGAAATCAATAACGATACTAAAACAATATATACTAAATATAATAATAATTTTTGTAATAGTAGTGGTGGCTACTATGATATGAATTATCCATCAGTTGGATGTTGGGCAGGTTCTGGCACAACTGGAATTAGCTGTTATTAACAGCTTTTTTTCTTTAATGTGGAGGTGAAAATATGAATATAATAGTTACAAATAAATATAAGGATTTAATTTATAGTGCTAATATAGAAATATTAAAAGAATTAAATGGAGTATTCAAGGTTAGTCAAATCGTTAATAGTTTTAATTCTATATTCTATAAAAAAATAATAATAGATGCGACTGCTTTAGAGAATTTTCCAAAAGAAAATGTGTTAAAAGAACTTGCTGCAGCATTTGAAAAGGATAAATTGATTTTACTTTTGCCACCTGATAATCCACCACCAAAAAAGTTTTTATCTTTTTTAGTTAGTATTAATATTTATAATTTTACTGACAATGCAAGTGGATTATTAGAATTAGTTCATAAGAGTAATAAGATAAATGATGTAAAAAATTATATAGAAGAGAGAGAAGAAAAAATTGCTGAGACTAAAAATGAAGAAAGTACAATTCATGATGAAAATGATTTACTACCTCAACAAGTAATTTTAGGATTTAATGGTGTAACTGGTAATTCTTATGTAACTGAAATAATTTATAGTATAAAGAAGGAATTAGAAGAAAGATATCAGAAGAAAGTATTAGCAATAGAGGTTGAGAAAAGAGATTTTGTTTTTTATAATTCTTCTAGTATGATGTCTATAGGTAAAGATAAAGTAAATATCTTTTTACAAAATAATTTAAATGACTACGATTTTATTTTAGTAGATTTAAGTAATTATAATAATACTACAATTTGTAATGATGTTATTTATTTAGTTAATCCGTCATTATATGAAGTAAATAAAATAATGATGAAAGATAGAACAGTATTTATGAAGTTGAAAGGTAAAAAAGTGGTTTTTTCTAATAGTTTACTTACAAGTAATGATGTAAATCAATTTGCAAGAGAAGCCGGAATAAGTGTTTATTATAACCTAACTCCTATTAATGATAGAGGAACTAATGATAATATTAGCAAATTACTTACTAAAATGGGAGTTCTTGATAACGAATCAAGTGATAAATCAACTAAAAAGGGATTATTTGATATTTTCAAATAGTTGCTTTTTTTTAATGTTTATTGTATAATCTACGTAGGTGAGGCGGATTATGTGTAATAGTGATATGCAAATGCTTGTTGATATAATTATAAAGCTTTTAGATGTCGTACATTTTTTTGTACCTATTGTTCTTATAATATTTTGTACAGTTGATGTTTTTAAAATAATTGTTTCTAAAAAGGAAGACGAAGTTAAAAAACTACGAAATGATGTATTTTGGAAAATAGTTTATGCAATTGTTATATACTTGATTCCATTTTTAGTACCATTTATTTTAAGTGCTGCTGATAAAATATTGCCAATGGAGTATGATAATAGTTGGAAAGAATGTTATGATTATGTCAAAAAAAATCAAAATCATAACTAATTTGTCAAAAAGACTTGATTTATTAACTAATATTTAGTATTATAATTTTAGATATGGAGGAAGATTTTATGTTTCAAATATTAGATTTTTGTTCTGCTGATATGCAAGTACTAGTATCTGCTGTAAAGACAGTATTTACTTTAATACAAATAGCTATTCCTGGAGTTTTAATTGTTCTTGGTACAATTGATATGTTTAAGGCAATGGCAAGTGGAGATGAAAAGAAGACAAAAGAGGCTCAAAGAACTTTTGTAAGACGTATGATATATGCAGTTGTTGCTTTCTTAATACCATTTATCATCCGTTTAGTATTTAGTTTCATTGCTAATAATATTGGTGCTGATGAAGCTAAAGCTGGTCAAAATTCTTATAATGAATTCTTTGCATGTTGGAATGGAGCTAAATCATCTAGTGGAAGTGGTAGCGATTCAGGCAGTACTGGCGATTGTAATGTATGTTGGAAAGATGGACAATCTTATACTGGTGTATCAAGAGACAATTGTGAAAATTACATGCAAGGTTATTGCTCATAGTATTAAGTTAGAAAATTATTTGAAGTCAGATGACTTCATTTTTCTTTAAGAGGTGAATTTATGTTTATTTTAGAATGTACAGATACTGTTCAATTATGTTATAATGCTAGAAAAATTTTAATATTAGTTAAAGAATTTATTAAAATATTACAATGGAGTATTCCAGTACTACTAATTGTCTTAGGAACATGGGATATGTTTAAAGCTGTAACCAAGGGTGATGATCAAAAAGCAGTTCAAGATGCAACAAAAGCATTTATTAGAAGATTAACATCAGGTGTAATAGTTTTTTTAGTACCCTTTATAATTAGACTTGTATTAGGATTTGTTGAAGACAATATGCTTTCAAGTAGTAATGGAGATGTATCTGCCACTTCTTGGATAGGTTGTTGGAATAATGTTGATGATAAGAATTCAAGTTATTTTGCAGGATGTAATAATATTTATCAAGGTAGTTCAAGTACTTCATAGTATTTGAACTTTTTAATTGATATTTTATATAGTCAATTAGTGTCAAGTAATCCTAAAAAAATATTGAAATAGCAGTATTTTTTTTATATAATATTAGGCGTTAGGAGGATTATATGAAATATGTTTATTCCTTTAAAGAAGGAAACAAAGACATGCGTAATTTACTAGGTGGTAAAGGCGCAAACTTAGCTGAAATGGCAAATTTAGGTTTACCTGTTCCTCATGGATTTACTATTACAACAGAAGCTTGTACAGCTTATTATAATGATGGTAAAGAGATAAATGAGGAAATAAGAACCCAAATTGATGAATATTTAGTTAAATTAGAAAATGAACAAGGCAAAAAATTTGGAGATACAAGTGATCCACTTTTAGTATCAGTTAGAAGTGGTGCTCGTGCATCAATGCCAGGAATGATGGATACTATCTTGAATCTTGGTTTAAATGATGAAGCAGTTGAGGGATTTGCTAAGAAAACAAATAACCCAAGATTTGCATACGATTCATATAGAAGATTTATTCAAATGTTTTCTGATGTTGTTATGGAAGTACCAAAGAGTTATTTTGAAAAAATAATTGATGAAGTAAAAGAAGCTCGTGGTATTAAATATGATGTTGAATTAACAGTTGAAGATTTAAAAGAATTAGTTACAAAATTTAAAGCAGTTTATAAAGAAAATAGAAATGAAGATTTTCCACAAGATCCACATACTCAATTAATGGAAGCAATTAAAGCAGTATTTAGATCATGGGATAATCCAAGAGCAATTGTATATCGTCGTATGAATGATATTCCAGGAGATTGGGGAACAGCAGTTAATGTTCAATCAATGGTATTTGGAAATATGGGAGATACTAGTGGAACAGGTGTTGCATTTACAAGAAATCCATCTACTGGTGAAAAAGGAATATTTGGTGAATATTTAATAAATGCTCAAGGAGAAGATGTTGTTGCAGGTGTTCGTACTCCTCAACCTATTTCAAAACTTGAAAGTGATTTACCAGAATGTTATAAACAATTCATGGAACTTGCAGAAAAATTAGAAAATCATTATCATGATATGCAAGATATGGAATTTACAATTCAAGAAGGAAAACTATATTTCTTACAAACAAGAAATGGAAAGAGAACTGCTCCAGCTGCAATTAAAATTGCCTGTGATTTAGTTGATGAAGGAATGATTACACCAGAAGAAGCTGTTTTAAGAATTGAAGCTAAGAGTTTAGATCAATTATTGCATCCAACATTTGTACCAGATGCTCTTAAAAAAGGAGAAGTTATAGGAGAAGCACTTCCTGCATCACCTGGTGCTGCAGCAGGTTATGTTGTATTTAATGCCGAAGATGCAAAACGTCTTGGAACAGGTGGAAAAGGTGATAGAGTTGTACTTGTAAGACTTGAAACTACTCCAGAAGACATTGAAGGAATGATAGCTAGTCAAGGTATTTTAACTGTTCGTGGAGGAATGACAAGTCATGCTGCTGTTGTTGCTCGTGGTATGGGAACTTGTTGTGTATCAGGATGTGGAGATATTCACATGAATGAAGAAGAAAAAGAATTTACTTTAGGTGGATATACATTCCATGAAGGTGATTATATTTCACTTGATGGTACAACAGGAAAAATTTATAAAGGCGACATTGAAACAATGGATGCAACTGTAAGTGGTAACTTTGGTCGTATCATGGCTTGGGCTGATGAATACAGAACACTTAAAGTTAAAACAAATGCTGATAATCCAAGAGATACAAGAAAAGCTGTTGAACTTGGGGCTGAAGGAATTGGACTTTGCCGTACAGAACATATGTTCTTTGATGAAGAAAGAATTCCAGCAATTCGTAAGATGATTTTAAGTGAAACAGTAGAACAAAGAGAAGAAGCACTTTCACATTTAATTCCATTCCAAAAAGGTGACTTTAAGGCAATGTATAAGGAATTAAAAGGTCTTCCAATGACAGTTCGTTATTTAGACCCACCACTTCATGAATTTCTACCAAAAGAAGAAAAAGATATTCGTGCTTTAGCAAGTGACTTAGGTGTAACTTATGAACATTTATTAGAAAAATGTGATGAGTTACATGAATTTAATCCTATGATGGGACATCGTGGATGTAGATTAGCTGTTACTTATCCAGAAATTGCTCGTATGCAAACACGTGCACTTATGGAAGCAGCAATTGAGGTACATAATGAAGAGGGATTTAATATTGAACCTGAAATTATGATACCACTTGTAGGAGAGAAAAAAGAACTTAAGTATGTTAAAGATGTAGTAGTAGCAGAAGCTGAAAAAGTAAAAGAAGAATTAAAATCAGATATTAAATATCATATTGGTACAATGATTGAAATTCCACGTGCTGCTGTTACTGCAGATCAAATTGCTGAAGAAGCTGAATTCTTCTCATTCGGAACAAATGATTTAACTCAAATGACATTTGGATTCTCAAGAGATGATGCTGGTAAATTCTTAGATAGTTATTATAAAGCAAAAATCTATGAACAAGATCCATTTGCAAGACTTGATACAACAGGTGTAGGAACACTTATTAGAATGGCTGCTGAAAAAGGTAGAGCAACTCGTCCAGAACTTGAACTTGGAATATGTGGAGAACATGGTGGAGATCCTTCATCAATTGAATTCTGTAATGAAGTAGGACTTAACTATGTATCTTGTAGTCCATTTAGAGTACCTATAGCACGTCTTGCTGCTGCTCAAGCTGCTATTAATAAAAAAAATAGATAATTTGATATAAAGGTTAAATAGAAATATTTAATCTTTTTTATTGACAATGTAATGCATATTTGCTATCATAATTGATGAGGTAATAGTTAATGAAAAATGAGAATGAATATATTATAAATGATGAAGAGTTTGATTTAATATGTAAATATGTAAAAATCAGATATGAATCAAAAGTAAGCCAAAGAGAGTTAGCTAAAAAAATAGGAATAGCTCAATCTACTATTGCTAGAATGGAGAAGAATATACATTCTATGTCAATTGGAAATTTTACTAAATTATTATCAGCACTTGGTTACAAATTAGAAATTATAGAGAAGGAGGATCAACATGGAAAACAAAATAATAGCATTAACTAAATCATTTGAAGATGAAAAAATAAGAACAGTATGGAATAAGGAAGAAGAAAAATATTATATTAGTATAGTTGATATGATTAAAGTATTAACAGAAAGCACTGAACCTAGGAAATATTGGAATTGGTTAAAGAATAAATTACTAAAAGAAGAAAATTTTGAAACGTCTAGTATTACTAGACAGTTGAAATTAAAAGCAACAGATGGAAAAATGAGATTAACGGATGTTGTAGATATTGAAGGAATGTTTAGAGTTATTGAATCTATTCCATCAAAAAAAGCTGAACCTATTAAGTTATGGCTTGCTCACCTTGGAAAAGAAAGAATAGATGAAGAATATGATCCTGAGATAACAATTAATAGAGCACTTGAAGCATATCGAAGAAAAGGTTACTCTGATGATTGGATTAATCAAAGATTGAAAGCAATAGATGCCAGAAAAGAATTTACTGATGAATTAAAAAATAATGGTATTGAAAGTAGTAAGGATTTTGCTATACTAACAGATTTATTAACTAAAACATGGAGTGGATATTCAACAAAAGAGTATAAGTCATATAAAGGATTAACTAAAGAAAACTTAAGGGATAATATGACTAATATGGAATTAGTATTAAATATGCTTGCAGAGGCAACCTCTACAGAAATAGCAAAATCAAATAATGAGAAAAGCAAAGAAAATGCAAGAAGTTCAGTAATTGAAGGTGGCACTATTGCTAAAAACACAAGAGAACAAATAGAGCGAAAAACAGGAAAGAAAATAGTAACAAATATTAACAATAAAAATATAAAGCAAATAAAATAAAGTATTGTAAGAGTTATTTTAACATAAATTTATATTGAAGACACTTTATGGTCTTACTGCAAGGCAGATAAGATAGTAGTACAAGCTGCTATTAATAAAAAATAGATAATTATGATATAAAGGTTAAATAAAAATATTTATTTTTTTATTGACAATATAATGCGTATTTGCTGTCATGACTAATGAGGTAATAGTTAATGAAAAATAAGAATGAATATATTATAAATGATGAAGAGTTTGATTTAATATGTAAATATGTAAAAATCAGATATGAATCAAAAGTAAGCCAAAGAGAGTTAGCTAAAAAAATAGGAATAGCCCAATCTACTATTGCTAGAATGGAGAAGAATATACATTCTATGTCAATTGGGAATTTTACTAAATTATTATCGGCACTTGGTTACAAATTAGAAATTATAGAGAAGGAGGCCAAAAATGAAAAATAACAAATTAGAAACTATTTCAAATTTATTTGAAGGTCAGGAAATAAGAAGTATATGGGATAAAGAGAAAGAAGAATATTATTTTAGTGTAGTAGATGTTATAAGTGCATTAACTGATGCAACTATACCTAAAAGATATTGGAGCGATTTAAAACGAGAGCTAATAAATGAAGGTAGTCAGTTGTACGAAAAAATCGTACAACTGAAGTTAAAGTCCTCAAAGGATGGTAAAAATTATTTAACTGATACACTAGATACTGAAGGTATATTTAGACTTATTGAATCAGTTCCTAGTCCTAAGGCAGAACCATTTAAATTATGGTTAGCCAAACTTGGTAGACAAAAGGTTGATGAAATATTTGATCCTTCTAAAGGAATTGATGAGATGATAGATTTTTATTTAAAAAAAGGATACACATTAGAATGGATTGAAGCTAGAATTAAAGCTATTATTGATCGAAAAAGGCTTACTAAAGTATGGAATGATGGTGGTGTTAAAGAAGGAAAAGAATATGCAATGCTTACTAATGCTATTTATAAAGAATGGTCTGGTATGACTGCATCAGAATATAAAGCATTTAAAGGTATAAGAAAAGAAAATTTAAGGGATAATATGTCTAGAATTGAAGTATTATTAACTGACTTAGGTGAATTAGCAGCTCATGATATTGCTGAAGAGGAGCACCCCCAAGGTTTTAGAGAAAATGTAAAAGCAGCTAAGCGTGGTGGAAAGGTTGCAAAAGATGCTAGAAATTCATATGAAAAAGCAACAAAAAAGTCAGCAATTTCAAAAAATAATTCTTTAAAGTATAAATATATAGATGAAAACAATAAAATAGAAAAAAGGTAAATGTTTTAGTTTAGTTCTTTTATATTCGAACTATAAAAAAGTAAAAATAAATATGATGCATATAATATAATGGTGATGTTTATGTATAATTTACAAGATGCTTTGCATGCTGCTTTAATATTAGGAGTTGACTTTTATAATTTTAGTCCAGAAGATTTTTTAAATGGAATTAATATTGAAATGGAACATGGAACTGTAAATAAAGAAACAAATGTAACAAATGATAATTTAATTATGACGGCTAAGATTGCATTAGCACATTTAAATGAATTTCCTAATTATTATAATAAAGAATATGGTTTAGGAAAATTTGAAGAATTTTTGAAAAGTAAACTAAAATAAGCAATATTTGAACAAAAATATTGCTTTAATTATAATTTTTTTGATTTTGTTTTATATTAGGTTTGATTATTTTTCAAATTTATATTAAAATATACTCGTTAAAGGGGAGATTAGTATGTTTATAGATGAAGTAAAAATTGAAGTAATTGCTGGAAATGGAGGCGACGGGTGTACTGCTTTTCGTCGTGAAAAATATGTTGCTATGGGTGGTCCATTTGGTGGAGATGGAGGACGTGGCTCTGATATTATTTTTAAAGTTGATACTGGGCTTCATACTTTAATTGACCTTAGATATATGAAAAGAATTAAAGGTAAAAAAGGTGAAAATGGAACTGGTAAAAACATGAATGGAAGCGATGCCGAAGATGTTATTATAAAGGTACCACAGGGAACAGTTATAAGTGATTATGAGACAAATTTAGTTATAGCAGATTTAAAAGATAAAGATTCGGAGTTCGTAGTAGCTAAAGGTGGCCGTGGTGGATATGGGAATACACATTTTAAAACTATTTCAAATCCTGCTCCAAATTTTTCAGAGAATGGAGAACCAGGAGAAGCTAAAACTTTAAAACTTGAATTAAAGTTACTTGCTGATGTTGGACTTGTTGGTTTACCAAGTGTTGGAAAAAGTACAATTTTATCATGTGTATCAAAAGCTAAACCAAAGATAGCAGATTATCATTTTACAACATTAACACCTAATCTTGGAGTTGTAAAAACTAAAGATAATAGAAGTTTTGTTATGGCCGATTTACCTGGCCTTATTGAAGGAGCAAGTGAAGGATTAGGTCTTGGTGATAAATTTTTAAGACATATTGAAAGAACAAAAGTAATTGCTCATGTTATAGATATGGGTGGGGTTGAAGGCAGAGACCCATATGAGGATTTTGTATTAATTAATAAAGAATTAGAATCTTTTAGTGATAAATTAATTAAAAAACCAATGATAGTTATTGCTAATAAAATGGATATGCCAAATAGTCAGGAAAATTTAGAAAAATTTAAAGAAAAAGTTGATTTAGAAATTTTTCCTATAAGTGCAATTACAAAGACAGGACTTGATCCAGTTCTTATTAAACTTGCCGATTTAATTGAAACGACACCTGACACTCCTTTATATGCTGAATCTGAATATATATCACATGTTTTATATAAATATGAAGAAGAAAAACCATTTACAGTAGAAAAAGTAGATAATAAATACATTATTAAGGGTAAAGTAGTAGAAAGAATGTTTCAAATGGCTAATTTTCAATCTGAGGAAGGTATAGAAAGATTTTTACATCAAATTAAAAAACTTGGAGTAGATGCTGAACTTGAAAAGATGGGAATTAAGGATGGAGATAGAGTTATCATATCAGATTTTGAATTTGTTTATCAAAAATAGGAGATATATGATTGTAGCAACCAATAATAAGGGAAAATTAAAAGAATTTAAAGATATATTAAAAGATTATGAATTATATTCTTTAAAAGAAAAAGGAATAAATATAGATATTTTAGAAGATGAAGATACTTTTTTAGGAAATGCTAAAAAGAAGGCTTTGAAAATATATGAAATTGCTCATGAAGCTGTTATTTCTGATGATTCGGGATTGTGTGTAAGTTGTTTAAATGGTTTTCCAGGTGTAATGACTCATAGATTTTTAGGGAGCAACGCAACAGATAAAGAAAGAAATGAATATATAATTCAGGAAGCTAGTATTCATAATGATAGAAGTGCACAGGTTATTTGTAATATTGTATATTATGATGGCGAACATTTGCTTGTGGGTGAGGGAATATTAGATGGCTTTATTTCTGATAGTCCAAGAGGTGTGAATGGTTTTGGATTTGATTCTATATTTGAACTTCCAAATGGTTTAACCTTAGCAGAACTTACTTCCAATGAAAAAAATAAGATAAGTGCTAGAGCATTAGCAATTAAAGATTTAGAAAAAAAATTACAAGGACTTTCAAAGTAATTATAATAATTCAAATCTTTTTTTTTATATAAAAAAATGATATAATAAAATTTATGAAAAGACGAGTTTATATATATAGTTTTATATTATTAATTATTGATATAATTTCAAAATTAATTGTTAAAAATAATATGGTTTTAAATCAAAGTATTAAGATTATACCTAATTTTTTTAACTTAACTTATGTGTTAAATGATGGAGCAGCTTTTAGTATATTAAGAGGAAAACTTAATTTATTAATAATTCTTGGTCTAGTAATATTTATAGGTATTATTTATTATTTAAATAAAGAAAGACTTAACAATTATAAAATAGTTTATTATAGTTTATTAATTGGAGGATTGCTTGGTAATTTAATTGATAGAATTATTTATAATGCGGTTATTGACTTTTTAGATTTTAATATTTTGGGTTTAAATTTTCCTATTTTTAACTTAGCGGATACATTTATTTGTGTAAGTATAGGACTGATTATAATAGAAGGGATTGTAGATTTATATGGAAATAAAAGTAGATGAAAGTGGAATAAGAATTGATAAATATTTATCTTTAAAAACTGAGTATTCAAGAAATAAGATTCAAAAATTAATTGATAAGGAATTGATTCATGTAAATGGTCGAGTGATATATAATAATTATAAAGTAGAGTTAGGGGATTTAATTGAAATATTAGAACTGCCAATTGAGCCACTTGATAATTTAGAACCAAGTGATATTCCACTTGATATTGTATATGAAGATGATGATTTAATAGTTATTAATAAAGCATCAGGTATGGTTGTTCATCCAGCTCCAGGTAATTATCAAGATACTTTAGTAAATGCTTTAATTGGAAGACATAATTTAAGTAATAATGGATATAGACCAGGTATTGTGCATAGACTTGATAAAGATACAAGTGGTTTGATGTTAGTTGCCAAAAATGATTTTACTCATGAAAAATTATCCACAATGATTGGGGAAAAGCAAGTTGAGAGACACTACTTAGCCTTAGTTGAAGGAACATTTAATAATGAAACTGGAACGATAGATGCACCAATTGGACGAGACTCTAAATATAGAGAAAAGATGACAGTTACAAGTATTAATAGTAAAAATGCCATTACTCATTTTAAAGTATTAGAAAGATTTAATAACTATACTTTAATTGAATGTATCTTAGAAACAGGTAGAACTCATCAAATAAGAGTTCACATGAAATATATCAATCATCCTATAGTAAATGATCCTATATACGGTAAAGTAGTATCAGGTTACTTAGAATTTGGACAACTTTTACATTCAAAAAAAATAAAATTTAAGCATCCAAGAACTGGACAAGTACTGGAATTTGAAGTCATGCCACCTCAAGAATTCATGGATATTTTAAACTGGGTTGTAAACGATTAATAAAAATAATAGGAGGGTTATGAAAAAAATATTTATTATAATTACTTTGATTTTAATAATTACAGGATGTAAATCAACTACTAGTAAAGATTTAGAAAAGACAGATGAAGTATTTAATTTTACAGATAATATACTTGATAGTGTAGATATTGATGTTTATTCAATATATGGAAGATTTTTTAATATTTCAGGTATTTTAAAAACAAAAGATAATTACAAAGTAGTTTTAAAAAATAATGAATTAGAGAAAGAATTTGATATTTATATAAATGATAATAGTGATAAAATAACCTTTCAAACTAGTAAATTAATTAATGAAGGAATAAATTTAGAAGAAATCGAACCTGGTACTTATATTGTTTTCCTTAAGAACAATGATACTTATTATAATTTAAAAAATGTAAGTAATTATAAAAATTTAGAATATTATACGATAACTCAAAATGGAAAAAATAGAAAGATAACCATAGAATTTACAAAGATATTAGATGTTCCTTATTTAATTTTAAATTGTATTGATGAGAAATTACCAAGTGATGTATATGATATAGTAATTGATCCAGGTCATGGTGGAAAAGATATAGGTGCTAGTTACAAAGATTATACAGAAAGTAAATTTAATTTAGAATATGCACTTAAGTTAAAAGAAGAATTAGAGAGTTTGGGTTTAAAAGTAAAACTAACAAGGGAAACAGATAAATCACTTGATAACTATGGAGAAAAAGGACGAGTTAGTATTCCATATATTACTAAAGCTAAACTTATGTTATCTCTTCATTTAAATTCGGCAAAGCTAAACGTTGGAAAAGGTGGAGTAGAAATTTATATTGCAAATAATAGTAATATTGATTTTGCTAAAAAAATGGCAGAGAGTATCGTAGAAAAAACGGGTACAATTTTTTCTACTAATTCATCAGATAGAGTTGCAAGTGGTGTTTATTTAAGAAAACTTACAAAAAGTGATTTAGATGAATTAAAAAAAGAAGCCGAAAGGGATGGATATACTCCATATGAAAAGGCAACTACTAGTTCAACATATTATTATATTATAAGAGAAATAGGTGGAATTGTAACAGGCTCATATATAGATGGGCGAAATAAGAAGAAACCAAGTAATCCATACTATAATAGCAATCATGGATGTGAAAGTTACTTAGTAGAACTTGGTTATATCAGCAGTGATACTAATTTAGATTTACTTATAAACAAAAAAGATAAATATATAGAAGCAATAAAAGAAAGTATTAAGAATGAATTAAATATAAAATAAACTTGAAGTATCTTTTTAAACTCTTTTAACATATAATTTATTAGGTGGTTTTATGTCTAAAATTGAATTTAAAGAGTTTGTAAAAAAAAATACGGATTTAATTTCGTTTGTTGAACGTGGAGAAACAACTTGGCAAAAATTATATGAGTTATATGATTTATATGGAGAAAGTAGTACAGTATGGGATAAATATTTAAAAAATACTTCAACTATTAATAATAACATTGGAAGTAACTTTAAAGATTTAGTTAATTTAATAAAAGGGGTAGACTTAAATACAGTTCAAAAAGGCCTTTCTAGTTTAGATAAAGCAATAGATGCTTTTAAAGATATAATTCCTACTAAAACACCAAATATAGATTCTTATGAACCACGTCCAACTTATAAATATTTTGAGGATTAAAGTATGAGTATAGAAACCCAATTTTATTTAAATAATAATTTATTACTTAAGAGATTTTTACATGAAAATCCTATGTATTATAAATACTTAAATAGA
The DNA here is from genome assembly GCA_017460745.1 of Bacilli bacterium. Taxonomy (GTDB): domain Bacteria; phylum Bacillota_I; class Bacilli_A; order RF39; family UBA660; genus RUG591. The sequence continues at coordinate 50,576 of JAFUAL010000014.1, forward strand.
GACCCCAGATTTGTTATAGAACTTTCCAAGATAATGAAAGAAAAATATAAAATAACACTTCCAGATAAAATAGATAGATTTAAAGATAAACTAGATATGTTGAATACGTTTATTGATATTTTTAATTAAATTTGATAGAATATACCTGTGATTTATATGAAATACAACGATTTAATAAATGAACTACTTGAAATACTCGATAAAAATTCAGATATAGTAAATTTGAAAGAGTTAAAAAAAACATTGTTAAATGACTCTAATTTTTTACGTGATTTAGAGAAATTTCATTTAATAAAAACGGTAGAGAACAAAAAGATATTATATCAAAATGATAATTATTTAAAATACTTAAAATGTGAGACAAATATTAATATTTTAATTCAAGAAATAAAAAATAAATTTAAAATATTTAAGAAAAATGGGTGTTTAAGATGAAAGTAATAAGTGGAACTTTAAAGGGAAGAAAGATACTAGGATATAATATAGATGGTACTCGTCCTACAATGGATAGAGTAAAAGAAAGTATTTTTGCTCTTATACAAGATAATGTTAAAGGAAGTATGGTACTTGATTTATTTTCTGGAAGTGGTAATTATGGAATAGAAGCAATTAGTAACTATGCAAATCTTGTATATTTTAATGATTATAATAAAGAGTGTTGTAAAGTTATAAAGAAAAATCTTGAAACGTTTGATGTTTTAGATAAAGGTATAGTTTTAAATTTAGATTATATAAAATGTTTAGATTTATTAAAAAAGCAAAATAAAAAATTTGATTTAGTTTTTTTGGACCCACCATATAAACTTGACGTAATAGATAAAATCATGAGCATTTTAGAAAAAAATAAATTGTTAAATAATAATAGTTATGTTATAGTAGAGTTGGTAAATGATAATCTAAAAGAACAATATAATAGTTTAGTCAGAATAAAAAAACGAGTATTTGGTGAAAAAATTATATATGTATATAAGAATATGGGTGAAAGAGATGAATTTGAATAAAAAAGGGTTTGCAATTTCTACTATGTTATATGGTCTTGTATTTGTTACAATTGCTATATTTTATTTAATAATTGCAATGGTTAGTGGAAGACATGAAACTAATGAAGAATATACAGAAAGTGTTAGAAGTGAATTAAATGGATTAGAAATTGTTGTAAGTTGGAGGTAGTATATGTGTGAAAATGTATTGTTTTTAAGAATATTAAGTTTTTTTTATACTGCAATGAGTTTTTTAAGATTTACTATTCCAATTATTTTAATAATAAAATTAACTTTTGATATATATAAAGGGATAATAAATACAAATGATAATTCATTTAAAGAGAAAGTAAGTCGTAGAATAATTGCATGTGTTATTATCTTTTTAGTACCAACAATTATAAATGTTTTTTTAGGATTAATTGAAACAGTAACGGGGATGGCATTTAATTATTCAGAGTGTACTGCTAATATAAAAAATATAGATTATTATGTTGAGAAAAGAGAACTTGAGGAAAAACTTTTATATGAAAAAGAAAGTAGTGAAGCATATCAAAAGTATCAAAATGCTATTAATGATTTAACCAAAAAGATACAGGAAAGTTCAAGTAGTACAGGAAGCGGAGATGCAACAGCTATTAGAATAGGTGAAAAATATAATGTTACCGATAAACAATTAGAAAATATTGCAAAAGTATGCCAAAGAGAACAAGGACGACCAGAGGGAGCTGCTGCAGAGGCTGAGTTAATGATAAATAAATATGTTTTAAGTGGATATAGTGGTTCTTTCTATGACTATTTATTTAATTCTAGTAATGGAAATTGGTGGCATCCAATTAAGGCTGGTAACTATGGTTCAACTAAATTAAAACCTGAAATAAAAGAAGCAGTTAGAAAAGTAGTAGTTGAGGGTCAAAGAAAGTATCCAGCTTACATAAATGAACATGATTGTATTAGTTGTGGAGATGTTTTATATATAAAAACAGATGGCCAAAGTGCAAATAAAAATAACAGAAGTGATTTTGTTCAAGATAAAACATTTGTTTATACAAAATATAAACAAAATTCTAAAGTTAAGTATTGGATATTCTATGCTTTTCCAGATGAAAAAAGTGATCCATTTGGTTATACTTATGATGCAAAAGATAAGTTAGCCGCGATCAGTAAGTAGGTAGTTATGTGTGAGAATGTATTATTTTTAAGAATATTAAGTTTTTTTAATACTGCAATGAGTTTTCTAAGATTTGCTATTCCAATTATTTTAATAATAAAATTAACTTTAGATATATATAAGGGAATAATAAATACAAATGATAATTCATTTAAAGAGAAAGTAAGTCGTAGAATAATTGCATGTGTTATTATCTTTTTAGTACCAACAATTATAAATGTTTTTTTAGGATTAATTGAAACAGCAACAGGAATGTCATTTAATTATTCAGAGTGTATTGCTAATATAAAAAATATAGAATATTATGTAGAAAAAAGAGAACTTGAAGAAAAACTTTTATATGAAAAAGAAAGTAGTGAAGCATATCAAAAGTATCAAAATGCTATTAATGATTTAACCAAAAAGATACAGGAAAGTTCAAGTAGTACAGGAAGTGGAGATGCAACAGCTATTAGAATAGGTGAAAAATATAACGTTACCGATAAACAATTAGAAAATATTGCTAAAGTATGTCAAAGAGAACAAGGACGACCAGAGGGAGCAGCCGCAGAGGCCGAGTTAATGATAAATAAATATGTTTTAAGTGGATATAGTGGCTCTCTTTATGACTATTTATTTAATTCTAGTAATGGTCGTTGGTGGCATCCAATTAAGGCTGGTAACTATGGCTCAACTAATTTAAAACCGGAGATAAAAGAAGCAGTTAGAAAAGTAGTAGTTGAAGGTCAAAGAAAATATCCGGCTTATATAAATGAACATGATTATTTTGGTGATATATCTAAAATTGTTACAAATGGTCAAAGTACAAGTAGTAGTTCTAGTATAAAAACACGTACAAATTATGTAAAAGATAACACCGTTATTTATAATAAAATGGGTTCAGTTTATACTTTTTATATGTTTCCAGATGATAAAAGTGATCCATTTGGTTATACTGTTAAGGCTAAAGAAAAAGTAGATGCAATGAATAAATAGGAGGATTATATGAAAAAAAATATAACATATTTAGTAGTTTTAGTAATTGTTGTAGGTGCCTTGTTTGGACTTAATTATTTTTTAAGACCTAGTATGAAAGAACAGATAAAAACATATTTATTGGATAATGGTTTTAATCAAAGTGAATATGAAGATGTACTGGTTAAACAAGAATCAACTACTAAAAAAACATCATTTAGTTTAGGGGATTATACTTATATGTTAGAAGTGGATGAAACTAAAAGTGGAATGAAGACATCTCTTAATGCAACTTATGATTATAAAACGGAAGCTGTAGTTTATTCTTATCGAGTAAATTATAGTAATAATATTAATATTTGGTTTAAAGGTGAATATAAAGATGATTCTTTTACGTGTAATAAAGAGTTTTCATCAGCAACAATATCTTCTAGTGAGCAAGAAAATATTTGCAATTTAGCCAGTGTTAATGTTAAAATATTTGAACTTGAGGCCAAAACATTATTTACTAAATATAAGTATGTTGATTATATAAAAAATAGATAAAATACTAGAAATAAAAACAAGAGGAGGAATAAAATGAGTAAAATAAATATATTTGCACTTGGAGGATTAAATGAAGATGGCAAAAATATGTATGTTGTATCAGTTGATTCTGACATATATGTTTTTGATGCTGGACTAAAATATCCAAAAGATAGATATTTAGGAATTGATTATATAATACCATCATTTGATTATTTAAAGAAAAATATAAAAAAAGTAAAAGGAATATTTTTATCTCATGGTCATGAATCAAATATTGGAGCAATTTCTGATATTCTAATGGATTTACCAAATATTCCTATTTATGCAACTAAGTATACGATGGAAATCTTGAAAATTCAACTTGAATTTGATAATGTTAAAGCAAATAATTTAAGAGAAATTAAATTTAATGTGCCAATTTCTTTTGGAAATAATTCTATTTTTCCAATTAGGGTAACACATTCCATACCAGACTCTACTTTATATGTTTTAAATACCAAAGATGGAAGTATTGTTTATACGGGAGATTTTATATTCGATCCAACTATGCCTGAACATTTTTCATGTGATATTGGACGTCTTGCGTATGTTGGTAAACAAAATGTATTATGTTTATTAACAGAATCAATGTACTCTGAAAAACCAGGCTTTACAACTCCAGAACATAGAGTTGGAGGATTTATTAGAAAGGTATTACATGAAAATGAATCTCGAATTATCATGAGTGTTTTACCAGCCCATATCTATAGAATTCAAGAAATATTTGATGAAGTATCCAAAACAAATCGCAGTATTGTTATAATGGGGAAGCTTCTTAATGAGATTATTAATCGTTCAATTGATATGAAATATTTAAATATAAATCGTAATAAAATTGGAGATTTAAGTAATTTAAATGATAAAGGTGTAATCGTTTTAGTCAGTGATTTAAAAGAAAAACCATATGCTAATTTGGAAAGAATTTTAAAAGATAATGACAAATATATTAAACTATCAAGCGATGATACAATCTTTATAACAGAACCAATGTATATGGGTGTTGAAAAAAGAATGGTTTATATCATGGATGAATTTGCAAGACGTAGAATAAATGTTGTAGCCTTGTCTTCAAAAGAACATTTATTATTTCACCCATCTAAAGAAGATATTATGTTAATGATTCAACTTATGAATCCTAAATATTATTTTCCAGTTAAAGGTAATTACAAAGATCAAGTGGAAAATGGAAATCTTGCTTTAAAACTTGGTATAAAAAAAGACAAAATATTATTAAAACAAAATGGAGATATTGTAACATTTGTAAATGGAAAACTTGAAGAAAACTTTAAAAGTATCAAAGTTGATGAAGTATTAATTGATGGAAAAAGTCAAAATGATATTGGAGAAGTAGTTTTAAAAGATCGTGAAATGTTAGCAGAGGCTGGTATTGTAATTGTAACAGCAACTCTTGATAAGAAAACAAAAGAAATGTTAACTGATGTTGAAATACTTACAAGAGGATTTATTTATGTTAAAGATAATATGGATATTTTAAAAGAGGCAAGTATTATTTCAGAACAAATTATTAAGAATAATACTACTAATAATTATGTTGATTATAATAATATTAAACAAGAAATACGTAGTACTTTAGGAAAATATTTTTATGATGAAGCTGAATGTCGTCCAATGATTATTACTGTAATTGGAGAAATTTAATGAATATTTTAAGTATTATAATAATTGTTATCTTAATAATTTTAGTTATATTAAATATCTTTTTATTAATTAAATTAAATAGTAAAAAAAGTAATAATCTTGATTTAATAGAAAGATTAGGTAAATTTGAATTATCTATTAATAAAGAAGTAAGTGATTTAAAAGAAAATTTAAAAAGTGATATGATGAATAACTTTATTAAAGTAAATGATAAATTAGAAACTAAATTAAATGAAATAGATAATAAAGTTAATAATCGTATTGATGAAAACTTTGAAAAAACTAATAAAACGTTTACTTCTGTTTTAGAGCGTCTTTCTAAAATAGATGAGGCTCAAAAGAAAATTGATAATTTATCAATGGATATAATCTCACTTGAAAATATTTTAACAGATAAGAAAACAAGAGGTATATTTGGAGAAGTTAATTTATATAGTATTTTAAAGAATGTTTTTGGTGAACGAAATGATAGAATTTATAGAAAACAATATAAATTATCAAATGGTTATATAGCCGATTCAGTAATATTTTCACCTAGTCCTTTAGGAACAATTGCAATTGATTCAAAGTTTCCATTAGAAAATTATCGGATAATGGTTGATAAAAAGAAAAGTGATGAAGAAAGAACAATTGCTTATAAAAAATTTAAGACTGATGTAAAAAAACATATTGATGATATAAGTTATAAATATATTATTGATGGTGAGACAAGTAATCAAGCTATGATGTTTATACCAGCTGAAGCAATATTTGCTGAAATAAATGCTTATCACATGGATTTAATTGAATATGCTTATAAGAAACGTGTTTGGCTTGTTAGTCCTACAACTTTAATATCAACTTTAACTATGATTTTAATGATAATTCAGAATATTGAAAGAGATAAATATACAAGTATAATACATGAAGAATTAAATAAACTAGGTAACTTGTTTGATAATTTTAAAGAAAGATTTGATAAGTTATCTAGAAGTGTTGTAACTGTTAATAAAGATATAGAATCATTTGCAATTACAACCGATAAAATTAAAAAGAAATTTGATAGTATATCAAATGTTGAAATTAAAGATAATAAATTAATAGAAGTAGAGGACGAATAAAAGATAAAATTAATTTTTAAATTAAATTATCTTTTTTTTCTTTAATTTTTAATTTTTATGATATCATAATAATATAGGAGTTTTTATGAAGAAAAAGCGTGTTAAATTAAAAAAGAAAAATTTCAGCTTGTTTATCATAATTATTATATTATTTACATTAGGATGTATTTGGATATTTAATAAAGAAGGGGTAACGACCAAATTTTTTGAAACACCAAGTACAGGTTATATTGCAAGTACAAATAATAAAGTTATGTTAATGAAATTAGAAACTGCTTCAGAAGAAGAAAAATTAGTTGATGGTAAAGAACTTGTAAGAGGTACTACTATTAAGTATTTAAATAAAGATAAGAAAACAATAGATGAAAAAGAATATATTTGTGTTAAATTAGATGACGGAGAATATTATATTTTATCCACTAATGTTGTGGATAAAAAAGAAGATGTCGTTCAAGAGAGTGAAATGTACGTTAGGACCAGTTTTAATTTACTAAAAGATTTAGATGGAAATATTGATACTTTATTAAAAAAAGGAGATAAAGTTGAAATAATTGGTTATGAAAATTTAGATGCTGATGGAAAAGTTGATATTTATAAAGTTAAAAGTGAAGATAATGAAGGCTACTTTTATGGTGATTATTTAGTCCTTACAAATGAAGAAGCCCTTAGTAATTATGATGCAGATGGAATTTATAAAATTCATGAATCGCGTAGTGACAAATATGGTGGAGGAAGTGCAGCCACTTTAGATTATTTTCCAGTTTTAAAACCAACATTTGAAAATAATAAAATGCCAGATGAAGTATATGCTTTATATATAAATGGTTCCAAAGGAATAAAATCGAGTATAGATAATTATATAGAATATGCTAAAACAACTAAAATAAATGCTTTTGTTGTTGATATAAAAGATGATCAAGTTCCAGCTTATAAAAGTAAAATATATGAAACATATTCTCCAACAAATTTCAAGTATGCCTACAATAGTGTAGAAGACTATGAATATGCTATTTCCCGTCTTAAAGAAGAAGGCTTTTATGTAATTGGGAGAATTACAACTTTTAAAGATGATTATTATGCTATAGATAATCCAGATAATGTTATTAAAAAAAGTGATGGAAGTTTACTTAAACATAATGGTTCTTATTGGCCAACAGCCTTTAGTCGTGATGTATGGAAATTTAATGTTGATCTTGCAAAAGAAGCAATTAATTTATTCCATTTTGATGAAATTCAATTTGATTATTGTCGTTTTCCGGATCGTTTAAATACATATGAAAAAGCAGGTACAATTGATTATAATAATAAATACAAAGAAACAAAAGCTGAGGCTATTCAAAAGTTTTTAATGTATGCAACAAGGGAAATTCATAAATTAAATGTTTATGTATCGGTTGATGTATTTGGTGAATCAACTTGGGGATATGTAACAGCCTATGGACAATATTGGCCTGCAATGTCAAATATAGTTGATGCTATAAGTGCCATGCCATATACTGATCACTTTGAACGTGTGGAATCTTATTGGAAAAATCCATATCAAACTATGCTTAATTGGGGAAAGACAGCCAGTATTCGTCAACAAGAAACACCAACTCCAGCTATACCTCGTACTTGGATTACAGCTTATGATACACCATATTGGAATCCGACAGTAACATACGATGGAAAAATGCTTGAACAAGAGATTCAAGGATTATATGATGCTGGTCTTAAAGGTGGATACATGACATGGAATTCAGGTAGTAATTTAGCAAAATACAAAACCCAAGCCTCTGCATTTAGTAAAATATATATAAGTAAAACATAGAAAGGAAACAATTGATGAAGACAAAAGAAATAAAACTAGAAAGTAATAGTTATACAGTAGTTGAAAATAAAAATGATTGCTTAAATATAGAAGAATTAGAAGGAAAATATACTGACTATTTTAATGACTATGATTATATATTAGGAGATTATGCTTATAATAAACTACGTTTAAAAGGTTTCTGTGATAAGCAAAATAAAAAATGTAACAATATTAATAATATAAATATCAAAGATAAATATTTAAAAGAACTTTGTGCATACGAATGTAACTATTTTTTAATAAAAAAAATTAATCAATAAATTCTTGAATTTATTGGTTTTTTTACAAAAATAAAGTAAAAGTACTTGAAATATAAAATAAATATGTTAAAATGAATATAGAAGATATGGAGGATAATATGAATATTGATGAGAAAAAGAAAATGACATTGACTCTAGAAAATGGTACTAAAGAAGAAGTAGAACTTTTATTATCTTTTAAATTCAACGATAATAATAAAGAATATGTTATATATACAAAAAACGAAAAAGATGATAATGGAAACGTAACGATTTATGTTTCTAGTGTTACTCGTGTAAATGATGATATTACACTTGGCACAATAACAGATGATGCGGAATGGTCAAGAATTAAAGATCTTTTAAGAGAACTTTCAAAAAATGAATAATCGGGAGGTGAAATTATGCTTAACAATATTAGTACGACAGATGATAGTATCTATTATTTAGGTGATAGACCAAGAAATGGAGCAAGATTAGTAAAATTAAGTAATCCCGGTTCGTTTAAAGCTAAAACAACAAAATTACAAGAAGAATATAGAAGTAGTCATCCAGTAGAAGAAAATAATGTTGAAGTTTCAAGCGCTCAAGAAACACCAGTTGCGTCTAACTCTGAAGTAGACCAACAAGTTGAGTCAAAAGAAGCAGATGAACCTAATGATAATATACTTCCATTTACAAGTAAAGAGGTATTATTATCAAAAAAAGATAGTTTAGGAATTGAAGCATATCAAGATGTTGAAAGCAATATTGTTAATTTACAAGATTATCAAAATGCAAGAAGGCTTAGGGTAAATGAAGTAGTAGTAGGAAATGCAAATCGTACAAGAAATGTTCTTGGTACTGTAAGAGCAAATGTAGAAAGCAATACAGAAGTAAGTCAAGAGCCATTTGATTTTAGTAATGTTGTTGCCTCAAATCAAACTGATGCAGCTAGTGAAGCAGAGGTAAAATATGATAACGATACAAAATTAGATCAATGGTTGAATAAAGAAAATGGAACACAGTCAATAAATACAAATGATGCAATGTTAAATGAGGTAAATGAATTACAAAATAAACGTAATGACAATGCTAATTCGCTTGCAACCCAAAAAGAAATATTAGAAGCCCTTCGTGCTCGTATAGCAACAAATGAAGAATTGTGTAGACAAAGAAAACAACAATTAGAAGAAGAAAATTTACAACTTACTCAAGAATTAAATGATGTTCTTGCTGAGATAAATCAATTAACAAGTTTAGCTAATGAGCAAGAAGCATTCTTAGGAATATCTGATGAAGAAGTAGGTAAGAGTAAAGCAGCTTAAAATAAAAGTATAAAGTTATAGATTAGTCTATAACTTTTTTTGAATAAAAAAATAAATATTAATCATAATATTAAAGAGAAAATAGTATTATTTATTGGTGAGGTGTGATACGTTTTTTTCTATTCTTAATAGGTTTTGGTTTTAGTGTTATAGGTTGTATGTATATAATTTTATATTTAAATTATTTAACCATTGGATATAGTTTTTTAGAATATCTAAAATTTATTTTAGGAAGATTTGAATGCTTATTATCCGTTATAGGTTTTCTTTTAATTATTATATCCATATGTAAAAAGGAGATATGATGACATATATATATGATATTTTATTGAATTTTAATGATGATTTTTATGAATTTTATGAATGGGAAAAAAATGATAAAATTTATCATATTAAAAAAATACCACTTTTTAAAGTAGATACTAATACCTTAGAAGATATATATAAGAATAAAGTAATATTTAATGAAAACTTTTTAAATATTATAATGAATAAAACAGAATTATTTAATAATAAAAAAGCTAAGAATTTAAAATATGCATTTTTATTAACTGATTCATATAAAGTAATAGGAATAAATATTGTTAATAATAATATTACTTATAGTGATTTATTACTTGATGAAGCATGTGATATTACTAGTATATCTGAACGAATCAATTATACTAATCTAGAATATAATATTGTAGAATCTAAAAATATTAATTATTTTGAAACAAGAAAAGAAACAAATTTAAAAAATAGTTTGTTAGAAGAAATAGAAAAAATTGTTAATGCTAAAGATTTTGAAAAATTAGAATATTTATATTTTGAATATTTTGGTAAATTAAAAAATAATGAAAATATTTATACTGAATTAGTTAATAGTTTAGATAAAATTAATGAAAGGCATTATAAACTATTAGAATTAATAAAATTGAGTAATAAAAAGAAGGTAATTTGACAAATTAAGATTATTTTGGTAGTATATTAACTTGCAATTTGAAGGAGGCTTTATGTTTTATTCGACTAAGCAAGCAGAGGATGTATGTAGTTGCGAACCGGCCCTCTTATTTGATTTAATAAAAGAGAGTGACAAAGAGGTACTTGAAAATATACTTAATAGTGATACAGATTTTAATATAGAAGATGATAATGGAAATAATATTATAATGTGTTTACTAAAAAATAAGTATTATGATTTAGTACTTAAGTATATTGATCGTGTTGATATTAATCATCAAAATGCAGCGGGTGATACCATAATGCATATATTATTTAGTATTGATTATAAAGATGTTCGTGAAATAATAGAATATATTCTAGAAAATATGACAATTGATTTAAATATTAAGAATAATTTAGGAGAAACAATTCTTGATAAATCAATTAGTAAAAATTACTTGTATACAACCATTAAAATACTTGAAAATGATAGTTTTGATTCAATTGATATATATTCATTTAAAAAACTATATGAAACATATATTAAAAGTAATAATTATGGAATGTATTCTAAGTTATCTAATCTAGAAATAATTATGGATAGTATAGAACATAAGAGATTAATACCTAAAATGAGAAAACTTGTGTATTTAATCAATAATAATAAAGATGATATTGAAAAAGATTTTTATAAATCTAAAATAGATGTTTTAGATAATTTAATTAATAAAGTTGTAAAAGAAGTAATAAATTAAATAGTTTTAAAAACTATTTTTTTTATATTATAAATTTGACTTTAATAAAAAAATAAGTATAATATTCCCCTTGGGGAGTTGATTTATAAATGAAAGAACAAATAAATTTATTTGGTGAAGATTTTGAAAAAACAAGAATGGAATGTTTAAAAGAAGAAAGAGAAATTCGTATTTATCAAGAAAAACTTGCTATTTTAACAAGAAAACTTAGAGAAAAAAATAAGGAAAGAGCGAGTAAAATAAATGAAATTAGAAAGAATAAAATAAAAGAAATAGATGAAGAATTAATTAAGACAAATGTTAAATTAGAAAATACAAAAAAATTAGAAGAACTTGATTCATTAAAGCAAGAAATAGAATATTTGAAATATTTAAAAGAAAAATTATGTGAATTCTTTGGACATGAAGCAATTCTTAATAGCAATGGCTGGAAATGTAGTTGCTGTGGTAAAACGATATCTTTTATTGAGGTATGTAATGTAACTACAAAGTATATGAATATTATTGATGCAAATCAACCTAATGACAATAATAATAAAATTAGATTTACAGATTTTTTAATACCAAATCCAATGGATGCAGATTCCATTCTTCCAAGTTTTGAAAGTTATCAACAAGAATTACGAAAAAATAATAAGTAATTATAATGTAATAATTGTATAAATTTCTTTAAAAATGCCATATTATTATTGGGTGAAATTATGAAAAAAATTACAAGTTTTGTTTTATTGGTTTTAGGTTCTATATTACTTATAACAGGGTGTGGAACGGATTTAATGAATACTCCGACTAAAAGAGTAGAAACAATGTTAAATAACTATATTACTCTTGATAGTGAGGTATTAAAAGATTTAGATGAAACAATACTATCAGATACTACCATGACATCGACTCAAAAAGAAGAATATAGAAATATTATCAAGAAACTTTACCAAAATATGTCATATGAGATAAAAGATGAAACAATTGATTCTGATAATGCAACAGTTGAAGTTGAAATAGAAGTATATAATTATAAAAAAATAATAGATGATGCTAATAATTACTTACAAAATAATCAAAATGAATTTTTGAATGATGATAATACTATTGATTTAGAAAAATTTAATGATTATAAATTAAGTGAATTAAAAAAGGCTAAAGATAAAGTTACTTATACTCTTAATTTAACTTTACATCAAATTGAAGATAAATGGGTTCTTGATAATTTAAGTGATACTGAAATTAGTAAATTGCATGGAATGTATGCATTATAGAATAACTTTTATAGTTATTTTTTTTATTGTATTATATATATTGTTATGTTAAAATAGCAATAACATTTAAGTGAGGAATGATTAGTTATGGAAGATACTAGTTTTATAGATTTAACAAGAGGTGAAAATCTAAGTAAAATTAAAATGGATGAAGAATTAATTCCTATATTTAAAAGGGCAATGATAAATTTTCAGAAGCATTTTAATCGTATGGGATATACTAGTACTAGAAATTATAAAGAATTTTTTGATAAATATTTAATTGGTCGTTATCCAATTCGAAATATATCTATTGAGTTTAATAAATTACATAAACCACTTGATTGTATGGGAATATATTATCGTGATAAAAGAAAAATAATTATTAATAGAAATTATGAAAAAGAGCCCCAAATTTTATTAGATATTTTTACACATGAATTTATACATTTTTTAGTTCATCATTATGTTTATGATAAACAAATAGAAGATAATATAACGATGATACCTTTTTTTGATGAAGCCTTAACTGAGATGTTGAAAACGGAAATATTACCATATACTTTTAAATCATATTTTTCTCTTATTAAGATGGTTAATTTTTGGTCTATTATAAATGATAAGAAAATAGATATGAATCTATTTTTAAAAGGCAAAATAGAAGGAATAGATTCTAATTTAATAGAAATTATAAATGATTATGAGTATGACGGATTAGATGATTATGAAAATAAATTTTATGTAAATATTCAAAGATACATTATAAATCAAGTTAATATAAATATTACTAATTTGAAAGAATATGAAAAATTGATTGAAAAAACTGCTAAAAGACCATCATCTGATATATATTTTATGAATAAATTTTATAAACAACTTGAAAGAAATATGTTTTTTAATCTTCAAATATATGATAAGAGCATTCAAAAAAGATTTAGTTTTTATTTAAAAGAATATAGATTAATAATTGAAACGTTAGCTAAAAGGAAATTTAATGGTACTTTAAATTTAAATATAGATGATGAATTTTATGAAATAGATAAAAGAGGGATAGTTTATAAAGATGAACAATTTTATAAACAAATAAAACGGATAAAACTTCCTATAAATGAAAAGAATGTTAATTATTTTGAAAAACAAATTAAAGATATTGATTTTAATAAAATAGCATTACGTGATGAAAAATTAAAAAAAGAATTAATTAATAAAAAAGAAAGAATTGAAAGTATTTTAAAATACTTAAAGTTTATAAGTGATTCAGTTAATGAAGAAAAAACAACAGATAGTAGTTATTGCTTTTGTTTAAATAAAGAAAAAAAATAATAAAATAATTGAATTATTTGTATGAAAAGTTATAAAATTTGTTAAAAAGACTTGCATATTTAACAAATTACGTGTATATTATTAGTAGTTACCAGTTCTATGTTTGGGATTCCTCAAACCCTTACTCAGATTTGGTGGATATAGAAAAAAGGAGGTAAAAGAATGGCTTTAACAAAAGAAAAGAAAACTAGTATTGTTGAAAGTTTTAGAAGAGATGAACATGATACTGGATCTGTTGAAGTACAAGTTGCAATTTTAACTAACGAGATTAATGCTTTAACAGAACATTTAAAAGTTCATATTCACGATCATCATTCAAGACGTGGACTACTTAAAAAAGTTGGTCAAAGAAAAAGCTTATTAAATTATTTAGCTAAAAAAGATGTAGCAAGATATCGTGAATTAATTAAAAAATTAGGATTAAGAAAATAATGACAAGACACGAATTTTTTGTGTCTTTATTTTTAGGAAGGAAAAATAGATGAAGAAAGTATTTGAAAAAGATTTTTATGGTAAGAAAATAGTAGTAGAATTTGGAGAACTTGCAAAACAAGCAAATGGTGCAGTTTTAGTTCGTTTTAATGATACAGTTGTACTTTCAACTGTTTGTTATTCGCATGATGCAAATTTATTAAGTGATTTCTTTCCATTAATGGTTATCTATCAAGAAAAATTATATTCAGTAGGTAAAATTCCTGGTGGATTTATAAAAAGAGAAGGTCGACCAACAGAAGCAGCAACTCTTGCAGCTCGTGTTACTGATAGAACAATGAGACCACTTTTCCCAGAAGACTTTAGAAATGAAGTACAAGTTGTTAATACAGTTATGTCAGTTGATCCTGATTCACCACCTGAAATGCCTGCAATGTTTGCTTCAAGTCTTGCAACATGTATATCAGAAGTTCCTTTTGATGGACCAATTGCTGGTGTTAAGGTAGGACGTGTAAACGGAGAATTTATTATTAATCCAACTGTAGCTGAAGCAGAACTTAGTGATATCGATTTAACTGTTGCCGGAACACATGACGCAATTAATATGGTTGAAGCTGGAAGTAAGCAAGTAAGTGAAGAAGATATGCTTGATGCTTTAATGTTTGGACATCGTGCTATTCAAGAATTATGTGATTTTGAACTTGAAATAATTAAAGAAGTTGGAAAAGAAAAAATAGATTATCCTCGTCTTTCCATTTCTGAAGAATTAAGACATGATGTTGATAATTTAATTAGAAAAGATTTAGATGCAGCTCTTCGTATTATGGATAAACTTGAAAAATATGCTGCAATTGATAAAGTGAAAGATGATTTAATTGAAAAATATAAAAATGAGAATTCAAGCCTTGATGCTGACGAATTAAATGAATTACTTGTTAAGGTTTCAAGAATATTTGCTGATATTGAATATGAAATATTTAGAAATATAACGGTTCTTGAACATACAAGAAGTGATGGAAGAAAGATGGATGAAATAAGACCACTTTCAACAGATATTGATTTATTACCAAGAACACATGGAAGCGCTTTATTTACACGTGGACAAACTCAAAGTTTATCAGTTACAACTCTTGGAGCTCTCGGAGAACATCAAATATTAGATGGACTTGATATCGAAACTGAAAAACGTTTTATGTTACATTATAATTTCCCAGCCTTTTCAGTTGGTGAAACTGGAAGATATGGTTCACCTGGAAGACGTGAAATTGGTCATGGTGCTTTAGGTGAAAGAGCACTTTTACAAGTTATTCCAAGTGAAGAAGAATTTCCTTATACTATTCGTGTTGTATCTGAAATACTTGAAAGTAATGGTTCATCTAGTCAAGCCTCTATCTGTGCAGGTTGTATGAGCTTAATGGCTGCAGGAGTTCCTATTAAAGCCCCAGTTGCTGGAATTGCTATGGGATTAATTACAGCTGGAGATGATTATACAATTTTAACTGATATTCAAGGAATGGAAGATCATTTAGGAGATATGGACTTTAAAGTAGCAGGAACTAGAAATGGAATAGTTGCACTTCAGATGGATATTAAGATTAAAGGAGTAACTAAAGAAATTTTAGAAAAAGCCCTTGCTCAAGCTAAAAAAGCTCGTATGGAAATTCTTGATAAAATAGAAGAAACTATCAAAGAACCTCGTCCTGAAGTATCTCGTTATGCACCTAAAACAGTAACTTTCATGATTGATCCAAATAAAATCAAGGATGTTATTGGAAAAGGTGGAGAAATGATAACAAAAATTATTCTTGAAGCAAGCAATGTAACATCAGTTACAGATATGAATGCTGTTAAAGTTGACTTAGAAGATGATGGTCGTGTTATCATATATCATTCAGATAAAGAAATAATTGAAAAAACAAAGAAAATGATTGAAGAAGTAATAAGAGAAGCAGAAGTAGGTAAAATTTACAATGCTAAAGTTGTTAAAATAGAAGACTTTGGTTGCTTTGTTCAAATTTGGCCTGGATGTGAAGGATTAGTTCATATATCTGCTCTTGCCCGTGAACATGTTAAGAAGGTAGAAGATGTTGTATCACTTGGAGATGAAATCCTTGTTAAATGTTTAGGATATGATAAAAAAGGAAGATTAAACTTTTCAAGACGTGATGCTTTAGAACCTAAAAAAGAAGAAAAGAAAGAAACTAAAGAAAATTAGTTTTCTTTCTTAATTCAAGCTAAAATAGCTCAGCTGGTAGAGCAATCCTCTCGTAAGGGATAGGTCGCAGGTTCGAATCCTGTTTTTAGCACCATTGACGAATCTGTTCGAACATTTCGAACTTTATATAGAGAACTTGCAAAAAGTTCTTTTTTGTGTTATTATGTATATGTGAAGAGAAATCTCATATAATAAAAAAAGGGAATATCTAGTTTCGAAGAGTTAGATACTATCCCCTAAAATGGTTTTAGTACCGACTTACACAGTTGGTACTATTTTTATTAATATGATTAAAATCACAATAATAAGGAGTATTATGATAGTACAAAGATATTTCTCTGATTTTCTCATAACTTCACCTCCTTTCACTTTTATTAAAGCTAAAGGAGAATAGTACCCAAACTAACTAAATATTCCTATAAATATTGTTACATAAATATCACGATAATACAAGTAAATAATTAACATTTTACTTATTAATATTTATTTTGATATTTATTTCAAAATACTTAGGTGGTTAAATATTTTGTCATAAACAAAATAAGTTCAGATTTATATAAAATGCACAATTAATTAAAAATATTGTGCATTTTTGTTTCTATTAGAAATGTGATATAATTATAAGAGGTGAAGGATAGATGAAAAATGAACTTCAAGAAATATTAAATAAGTTAGATGATATTAAATATGGATTTGTAAGTATTGATAAAAATATATACCAAGATGATTCAAAAGATTGGGATAAAAATTTTAGTAAATTATATCGTTTACAATCTCCTGAAGAACTTATTAAAAATAAGTATGGGGTTTGTTGGGATCAAGTAGAATTAGAAAGATATTATCTTACTCAAAACAATATTGAAGCAAAATCATATTTTATAATTGCTTATGCTAAAATGCAAGAACCAACTCATACTTTTATTGTAGTTAAATCAGATAAATATTATTGGCTAGAACATTCATGGGAACTATATAGAGGTATTCATGAATATGAGACTCTGAAAGAATTGTTATTTGATGTTAAACTAAAATTCGAAAAAAATATAGAAGAACAAAATATTAAAAACTATGAATTAGCAATTTATGAATATAGTATTCCTAAAAATAATTTAAATTGCATAGAATTTATGAAACATTGTGAAAAGGGATTGAAAATAAATATTTAATTTATGATATAAAAATATACAATATTTTTGATATATTGTGTATTTTTCTTTTCTTTTGTGTTATTTTGTGTAAAAAAACTTGCAATTTATAATTTGTTACTATAAAATAATATTATAGTCAGGTAGATTATAGAGAGGAGAATGTATGATAAAAGCTAATTATGCAGAGATGCAAAGTGCAGCAACAGAAATTTCAAAAGCCGCAGAAGAATATAAGACTAATGTTGAAGGTGTATACCAAATAGTAGATAGTTTGGTAAATCATTGGAAAGGTGCTGATAATGTAAAGTTTGCTAATACTGTAAATGATTATAAAAATGATTTAACTTCATTAGGAGATGTCGTTAACAGTTATGGAGAATTTTTAAATAAATCAGCACAAATAATAAGCTCAACTCAAGATGAAATATCAAGTGCCGCAGGAAGATTATAGAAAGAGGTGAATATTTATGGACGGAATAACAATAAGACCTGAAGAATTAAGAAATGCTGCAGGAGAAATGAAAAGTAAAATTGAAGCAATAAAAGAGAATTTACAAACTGCAAGTAATGTTATGAATCAAACAAGCAGTTCATTTGAAGCAGGAAGTGCTGATGCTTTAAGACAAAAATATAATGAACTTAAAGGAAAATTCGATAAATTTTATAATGAGATGACATCTTATGCAAATTTCTTAGAAGCAACTGCTGCAACATATGAAAGAACAGATGAAGAAATTGCAAAAGCTGCTAATGATGTTTTAGAATCTTAATTTTTTAGTTGTTATATAGACATATAAGTGATTACTTATATGTTTTTTAGTAATAAAATAAAACTATTTGTTAACAATATAATTGGTGATTGCATGATAGATGGTTATGAAATAAAGATTGTTAATGGGGAAGAAAGATTATATTTATATTTAAATATAGAATTTGAATTTTCTAAGATAAATAATAATAGTAATAATTTTAAAGAAGTTATAATAAATTTTTTAAAAAATAATAAGATTAAATTTCATGGGACTGTAGTTAGCATTATTATAGGTGGAGTTTTAGTTGGTAATTTAATTTTAAATAAACCTGATAATAAAGAAAATGATAGTTATTATAAACCTGATATTATAGAAGTTGATAAATTGTTATACGTTCCAGATATTGAAATAAATGTTGATGAAGAACAAAAAGAGGATTTACTAGATGTAAATACAATTGATAATAATAAAGAGATAGCAAGTTCAAATATTAATACTAATACAAGTTCTAATTCCAATTATTCTAAAAAGAAAGTAACTGAAAATAATAAAACAAATAATACTATAAATTCTAGTACTAATACAAGTACAAATAGTAATAGTAATGATAATTCAAATACTAATAACAAAACTCAAGAAGAAGTAGTTGATAATAATACATATGTTGAAGTAAAAAGAAAAAGTGGTAAAGTCGAAAAAATAGAACTTGAAACTTATATAATAGGAGTAGTAAGTGCTGAAATGCCAGCATTGTTTCATGAGGAGGCATTGAAAAGTCAAGCCATAATTGCTAGAACTTATGCTTTAAAAGCAATAGCAAATAATAAACAATTAACTGATACTGAAAGTACTCAAAGCTATAAAAGTGATTCAGAATTAAAGAGTATGTGGGGAAGTAATTTTAATACTTATTACAATAAAATAAAAAGGTGTGTAGATGCAACAAGTGGTATGTATTTAACTTATAATGGAAATTATATAGAAGCAGTGTATCATTCAACAAGTAATGGTAAAACTGAATCATCAGTAAATGTTTGGAATAATTATTATCCATATTTAGTAAGTGTAGATAGTATTTATGATAATATAAATCCATCTTTTTCATACGAAGTATCATTTACTTATCAAGAATTATCAAATAAATTAGGAATTTCTATTAGTTCTGATACTAATTTTAATATTTTAGGTTTAACAGAAGGAAATCGTGTTTTAAATATAGAAATAAATGGAACAGTTTTTAAAGGAATTGATTTTAGACAAAAACTTGGATTAAGATCAGCTGATTTTACAATTGAAAAAAATGAAAATGGAGTAGTAATTACTACAAAAGGATATGGTCATGGAGTAGGACTTAGTCAGTATGGAGCCAATGGTTATGCTAAAAATGGTTATAGTTATATAGATATTTTAAAACATTATTATAAAGGGGTTACAATATCTTATAAATAATTTTATTTAGAACATTACTTATTAAATTTGATATATCATTAACAAATAAATCAACATCTCGTTTAGATAAAATATAAGGAATAGTAGTATTTTTTAATTTTAATTCTAAGACAGTAGGAATGCCTATTGTAATTACGTTAGTATGAAGTGTTTTACTATTTATAGAATCATTTAATTTCTTTATTCCCATATTACTTGTAATACCATGGTTATTTAAAATAATACTTTTATTTAATAAGTTGATATCGTCTGTTATAAAAGAATCAATTAAAATGATTAGATCAGGTTTTATTTCTTTAACTAAAGATTTTATTATTCTAAATGTTGAAATACCAGTTTCAGATAAAGTACCAGGTTCTAAACTTGATACTTTTATTTTATTATTAAAATAATTTACTTTAATATTTTTAAGTGTTTTAGGACCGATTGCATCTGCTATATAATTATCATTTCCTATTCCAATAATTAAGATATGATGAATTTTTTGTACTTCTTTAAATAAGATTAATAATTCTTTTAATAAAGAAAGTTCTACTTTATCATCAATTTTTTTAAATTTTATTATTCTATTCTTATACATTTAATCACCATTATTAGTATTTTACTTTCTTAAAAAAATATGAGAAAGTTGTATAAAATATTTATGAAATATAAAAACGACTTTGTGATATAATAGAAGCGATTGGAGGTATTATATGTTTAAAGAAAAGTTATCTTTAGTACCATCTCTTCCTGGAAGTTATCAAATGAAAGATCGCGACGGAATAATTATTTATGTTGGTAAAGCTAAAAACTTAAAACGAAGATTAAAAAGTTATTTTACTGGAAGAGTAACTGGTAAAACTAAAAAGTTAGTAAGTGAAATAGTAGATTTTGAATATATAGTAACAGACTCCGAACTTGAAAGTTTAATTCTTGAAATAACTTTAATAAAAAAATATAATCCCAAATATAATATTTTGTTAAAAGATGATAAAAGTTATCCTTACATAGAATTTACAAAAGATTTATATCCAATTTTAAAAGTCGTTCGAAATACTAAAAATAAAAAGAATAAAAATAATTTATATGGACCATTTCCAAACGTTGGAGCAGCTCGTCGTGTTGTTCTTATGTTAAATAGAATTTATCCACTTCGTAAGTGTGAGAGACTTGGTAAAGATTATTGTTTATATTATCATTTAGGAGAGTGTCTTGGATATTGTAAAAACAATGTTGATATGGATAAATTATCAAAAATGCGAAGAGAAATAACTGCTTTTTTAAATGGAGATGCAAGAGATGTATTACTTGAACTAACTAACAGAATGAATGAAGCAAGCCAAAAACTTAATTTTGAAAAAGCATTAGAATATAAAAATATGATTGAAGATATTAAAATAACTTTAAAAAATCAGAAGATAGTTTTAAATAGAGATGTTAATTTAGATTTATTTAATTATTATAGTGAAGAAAATTATTTATCTATTCAAGTATTTTTTATTAGAAGTGGAACCTTATTTGGTCGAAATAAAAAAATAATTAACTTTACAGGAAATGATGCAGATGCCTTTACAGAGTATATTATTAGGTTTTATGAACGTGAACTAATTCCTAAAGATATACTAGTACCAGAGAATATTGATTCAAATATTTTAAGTGAATATCTAAAAACTAATGTTAGAGTACCTAAGCGTGGAGATATGAAAAATTTAATGGATTTAGCACATGATAATGCTAAGATTATTCTTGATGAAGAGTTAAAAACTATTACAAATAATGAACATATTAGAATGGAAGCCGTTAGAGAATTGTCTGGAATACTTGGTAAAGTTCGAGTAAATAGAATTGAAACCTTTGATAATTCACATTTATTTGGAACTTATTATGTTGCTGGAATGGTTGTTTTTGAAAACTTTGAACCTTTAAGGAATGAATATCGTAAATACAAAATAGATGTAAATACCAAAGATGATTTAAGTGCGATGCGTGAAGTAATATATAGAAGATACTATAGACTTTTAATGGAAAAAGGAGTGATGCCGGATTTAATTATCGTTGATGGTGGTGAAACTCAAGTCATGGCTGCTAAAGAAATACTTGATTCTTTAAATTTACATATTAACTTGATAGGTTTAAAGAAAGATAGTCATCATAGAACAAGTGTAATTGTTACAAGTGATTTAGTAAATATTGAACTAGATACCCATGGTCATTTATTTCATTTTTTAACTCTTATTCAAGATGAAGTACACCGTTTTGCCATTACTTATCATAGACAAATAAAAAATAAAGGAACTCTTTCAAGTGTTTTAGAAATGGTTCCAGGAATAGGAGTTAAAAGAAGTCAAGAATTGTTAAGAAAGTTTTCTTCTTTAAAAAAGATTAAAGAAGCAAGTATTGAAGAGTTAAGTGAAATAATACCGAGTGATGTTGCTGTTGAATTAAAAGAATATTTAGAAAATAAGGATAAATGATAACATTTATCCTTTAAAATTGCATATTTTTGGAATTTATAGTATAATATGTAACACGAATGGGGATTGGTTTTATGAAAAGAAAGATTTTAATAATAGTTTTTAGTGGTTTATTTTGGGCATTAGTACTTATGGGGGCTTTATATGCTTTTAGTTTTAGATTAAATGGTCAAAGTAAAGTAGAAGTATTATATGGTGATAATTATAAAGAATTAGGATATAAAGCTAATATTTTTTCTATTAATTTAAATAAATTAGTTAAAATCAAAAGTAATGTTGATACTAGTAAAATTGGAACTTATAAAATAATCTATGAATTACCATTTAAATTACTAGTTAGAGAAGTAGAGGTAGTGGATAAGACTTCACCAGAGTTGAATTTAGTAGGTGATGGTGTTGTAGAATTAAATATTGGAAGTGAATATCAAGAATTAGGAGCGAAAGCAGTTGATAATGTTGATGGTGATATAACTAGTAATATTGTAATTAAAAATAATCTTGATATGAATAATTTAGGCGAGTATGAAATAGTTTATAAAGTAAGTGATTCCTCTTCAAATGAGGCTAGTGTAAGTAGAACAATTAAAGTCGTTGATAAAGTTGCTCCTATTATTAGTTTAAAAGGTTCTAGTAAAGTTGTTGTTAAACTTAATGAAGAATATGTTGATGAAGGTTTTATTGCAACTGATAATGTTGATTTGGATATTACTTCAAAAGTTAAAGTCGAAAATAATATTGATTATTCTAAAGCAGGTACTTATTATATAAAGTATTCTTGTTACGATAGTAGTTCTAATTACACAGAGTCATTTAGAAAAATTGAAGTAATTGAAAGTATAGATATTACATATATTAAAGGAATATTACTTGTTAATAAAAAATATCATTTACCTGCAGATTATAATCCTGGAGTAAATAGTGAGGCATACAATGCTCTTTTAAATCTTCAAAACGATGCTTTAAGTAATGGCTACTCATTACCACTTTTATCAGGATTTAGATCGTATGAAACTCAAAAATATTTATTTAATGATTATGCTTCTCGTAATGGATTTGAAAAGGCTAATACTTTTTCAGCTTTACCAGGACAATCAGAACATCAAACTGGACTTGCCTTTGACGTTGGAAGAATAAGTGATGATTTTGGTAATACAGATGCTGGTAAATGGCTTTCTAAAAATGCTCATAGATATGGTTTTATTATTCGTTACTTAAAAGGAAAAGAAGATATAACAGGATATAAATATGAACCTTGGCATATAAGATATGTAGGTGAGGTAGCCTCTGAAATATATAATGCAGGAATTACACTTGAAGAATATTTAGG
Source organism: Bacilli bacterium (assembly GCA_017460745.1). Taxonomy (GTDB): domain Bacteria; phylum Bacillota_I; class Bacilli_A; order RF39; family UBA660; genus RUG591. The sequence continues at coordinate 74,421 of JAFUAL010000014.1, forward strand.
TGTTGCTTAAAAAAAATTCTATAATAATGTTTTTTTATTATTATAGAATTTTTAATTTATCTTTTTATTTTTTTAGGGATTATAAACCAGAATGTTGTACCATTATTTTCTTTTGATTCTATTCCATATTTAAATTTATGAAGAATAAAAATATTTTTTACAATAGAAAGTCCTATACCTGTTCCAATAGTATTTCTCTTGTATTTTTTTTCACTTTTATAGTATTTATCCCAAACTTTATTTATTTCTTCTTTTTTTATGCCTTTGCCTGTATCTTTTATTTCTACTCTGATATCTTTTTTATTTTCAAATACATTTATATAAACTTTATGATCATCACCTGTATAATTAACAGCATTACCAATTAAATTATAAATTACTTGTTCTAGTTTTTGTTTATCTGCCTCAATTATTAATGGCTTTTCATAATTAAAAATAAATTCATAGTTTTTGGTATATTGAAATATTTTAAAACGATTTAGTATTGTATTTATTAAGCCAGTTAAATCAATAGTTTCAAGATTTATCGTATCCATGTTACTTTCTAATTTTGATAAATTTAAAATATCATTTACTAAAATTGTAAGTCTATCAACTTCTTCAATTATAATATTCATATTATTCTCATGTTTTTCTTTTGATACTTCTAAATCACGTTCCATTTCAGCATAAGCTTTAATCATGGTAAGAGGAGTTTTTAAGTCATGTGAAACATTGCTAAGTAAATCGCGTCTGGTTTCATCAGTTTTTTTAATTTCATTTTTAGCATATTCAAGGCTATTTCCTAATTCTTTAATTTCTAAAATATCACTTTCTGCATTGAAATCAATATTATAATTACCATTTGATAATTCTTTAGCAGCTTTTGTTAATTTGGTAATTGGCTTACTAAGTGATTTTGACATATAATAAGCAACAAACATAGCAAGTATTATAACAATTATAGATACTATTATAAATTGATTCTTTAAAACATTAATAGTTGTATCAATTGGTTCAAGTGAAGTATTTACAAATAAGTAATTATTATCATCAAGTTTCGTTCCATAAAGAAGGGTTAGATTATTAAATCTTGGATTGGTTATTTTTAATTTAAAAGACTTTTCATTACTTTCAATAAAGTTCTTTTTTTCTTTAAAAACATTTATATTATTATTTGGATCAATACAGCCTTTATTATTTTGAATATTAGAATAAATTGTACTGTCTTCATTCATTATTTCAACACAGAAGTCAGTATTGTATGCTACTTCTTCTAATATGCTATTAAAATTATCTTTATTATAGTTATTTTTTATTAAATTTAAAGTATTAGTAAGTTCATTAGTTTTGTAATATTCATAGTAATTATTTAAAAGAAGAATTTGAAGAATCCATAAAAAGAATAAGATTAGAAGAGAGAATATACTTAGATATAAAAATATTTTTAATATTAAACGTTTATTATTTTTCATATATAAATTTATATCCTATACTTCTTACAGTAACAATTGTATCTCGATAGTTTCCTAATTTGTTTCTAAGAATTTTAATATGAGTATCAATTGTTCTATCATCACCAAAATAGTCATATCCCCATACTTTATTTAAGATTTGTTCACGAGTAATTGCTGTATTTGGATTTTCAATAAAATATTTTAATAAATCAAATTCTTTTGGTGTAATTTGTACTTCTTCATTATCTATATACAAAACTCTTCCTTTAAAATCAACTCTAATACCTAAATAATTGAATTCATTTACTTCTTCTTTTACATATCTTTTAGAAATTGCTTTAATTCTAGCAATTAATTCTCTTGGTGAAAATGGTTTAGTTAAATAGTCATCTATTCCAATAGAAAAACCAAATAATTTATCATATTCTTCACCACGAGCTGATAATACAATAGTTGGAATGTTATATTTTTCTTTCATTTTAGAAAAGAACGTATATCCATCCATTTTAGGCATCATGATATCAAGAACAATAATATCAATATTATTATTTTCTAAAATGGAAAGTCCATCAATTCCATTAGATGCTTCTAATACATTAAATCCTTCATTTAAACAGTATTCTTTTACTACATCACGTATTAATACTTCATCATCAATAATTAAAACATTCATAAAATCACCAATTAATATTATATCTACTTTTTATGAAATTTGTGTGAAAAATGATGCTTTTTTTAATATTTTTATACACTTGGTGAAAAAAGTTCACCTTTTTTTAGAATCAAATGCTTGAAAATAAAAGAAATTAAAAAAAATATAAAAATGTATGTAAAATGAATTTTTTTCTCGTATATTATATATGAGAGGTGTTTCCATAATTTTTTCATTCATGTAAATTATTCTAAAATCTTTTCTAAAAAAATTATGACCACCCAGTAAGAAACACCTCTTTCTTATGATATAATAACTTTGGTGATTTGATGGAAGTTTATATAAATGATTTTGATGATTTAGGAAATGGTATATCTAGAATTGAAAATAAAGTTTGTTTTGTAAAAAGTGCTTTACCTAAAGAACTAGTTGATATAAAAATAATTAAAGAAAATAAAAATTATAGTACAGGAGAAATTGTTAATATAATAAAAAAGAGTGAGTTAAGAATAGAACCAATTTGTAAATATTATAATGAATGTGGTGGATGTAATTTTTTACATTTAGTAAATGGAGAAGAAATAAATTTTAAAAAAAGAAAAATTATGAATTATTTTAATAAATTAGATAATTTTTATACAACTAAAAATTATAATTATCGTAATAAAATTGTTTTACATGTAAAAAATGGAATAATTGGTTTTTATAAAGAAAAAACAAATGATTTAATAGAGATTAAATATTGTTATTTAGTTAAAGAAAAGATAAATAAAATTATAAGTTTATTAAATCAATATAAAGATAGTAGTTTTTGTGGTAGTATAACTTTAAGAGTTAACTCGAGTGATGAAAGTTTAGTTAGTATAGAAGGTAATTATAAATATATTGATAATTTAAGTAATTCTAATTTAATAGATAATCTTATTTATAATGATAAAGTATTAAAAGGAAATGATTATTTTTATGAAATAATTGATAATTATAAATTTAAAGTTAATTATAAATCTTTTTTCCAAGTTAATATTTTAGGACTTCTTGCAATTATAAAAATTTTAAAAGAATTTTTTAAAGACAAAAACTTTAATACAGCTCTTGAACTTTATAGTGGAACAAGTGTGCTTGGAATACTTATTTCGTCATTTGTTTCAAAAGTTACCAGTATTGAAGTTAATGAAAATGCAACACGTGACGCTTTACATAATGTGAAAATAAATAATATAAAAAATCTAAAAGTAATAAATGGACTTGTTGAAGATAACATTAATAAATTTCATGATATAGATTTTATTTTAGTTGATCCAGCAAGACGTGGACTTGATAAAAAGACTATCAAATACTTAAAAGAAATCAAATCAAAGTATTTAATATATATAGCATGTGGAATTGATTCATTAAAAAGAGATTTAGTAGAATTAAATGAAAGTTATCAAGTGGATAATATTTATGGAATAGATATGTTTCCTTGTACCAATAATGTTGAGTGTATAGCGTTGCTCAGTCACAAAAAAACTTAGAAAATAAGAGAATTATATATTTTAAATAATGCATAAATCTATAAATAAAAATAATTAAGAAATGATAAATAATTATATTGACAATAAATTGATTGGAATGGAAAACAATATAGTTTTTTATGAAGTTGAAAATAATAATGCAAGAGTTGAAGTAAGGTCGCTAGATGAAGATGTTTGGTTAAACATATAATGATGAAGAACTTGAAAGAAATAGAAAAGTAAATAGGAAAAAAGAATATTACAATTTAGCTATGATAATATTTATTGGTTTTAGAGTCTAGAATCTAACAGAAAAAGACACAGAAAAATTATTGATGTGTGTGACTATAAGCAAAATAAAAATAGAGATATCAAAATAGTAATATCTATAATAAATTAGAGATTGTCAAGTTTTTCAATTTTTGATATTTACATTGAAAATCAGGGAGGTGGATGAAGTATGAATGATGTAAGTGTTAAAGACAAAGCTGTAATAGAAAAGTTGATTTATGAGATTCGTGGAGTTCAAGTGATACTTGATTCTGATTTAGCTATGCTTTATGAATGTGTAAATGGTACTAAAGATATAAATAAAGCAGTAAAAAGAAATATAGAAAGATTCCCAGAGAGTTTCATGTTTCAGTTAACAAATGAGGAATATGATAATTTGAGGTTCCAATCTGGAACCTCAAAAGTAAGAGGTGGAAGAAGATATAATCCATATGTCTTTACAGAGCAAGGGGTAGCTATGCTTTCAAGCGTACTCCATTCTGAAATTGCAGTAAAAATGAGCATTCAAATTATTAATACATTTGTAATTATGAGAAAGTATATATCAAATAATTTAATTGAACAAAGCTATATAAATAACCTAGTATTAGAACATGATTCAGAAATAAAATTATTAAAGGAATCTTTTGGTAAAATAGAAGAAAAGAAAAAAATTAATGAAATATACTTTAATGGTCAAATATATGATGCTTATTCTAAAATACAAGATATATTTAAAAGTGCTACTAATAGATTAATAATTATTGATGCATATGCAGATAATACATTGTTAGATATTATAAAAAGATTAAATATCCAAGTAATTATTATAACCAAGAAGGATAATCTTTTGACTAATCAGGATATAACAAAATATAATAAACAATATCATAATTTAAAAGTAGTATTTAATAATAATTTTCATGATAGGTATTTTTTGATTGATGATAAAAGTGTTTATCATTGTGGAACAAGTATTAATAGAATTGGGTATAAAACATTTTCAATCAATTTGATTAGTGATGAAGATGTTTGTAACTCATTAATTAATAAAGTGAATAAAATTATATAGTTTTTATTGTTTGGAGATTAGTTATATTAATTGTTTATTAAGTGATTTTAAAACAGCGATAAAATTTAGTACTTGGGCAAATAAATTGATTAAAGAATATATTTTCTCAATGGATGAAATGTGTAAAAAGCATTTAGAGGGTTAAAATAAATACAACTAATAACAACTTATTTTACTATTTTTTATGCGGATAAAGGTATTAAGAAAATAAATTAAGATAAAAATGATAATAATTTGAAAATTTAAAAATAGAATTAATTGAGGTGTATATGACGACAACTGAATTAATTTCTTTTGTAACATTCTTTGTTACTTTAATACTTGGATTTCTTTCAAAAAGAAGTACATTTATAAAAAATGAGATGATTCCACTTCAAAATATTTTAATTGGATTAATAGTTGCTCTTATTGAATGGATTATAACAAAAGATTTTGAAAATGCCATATTAGTATCAGGTATTATTGCTGGTGGAACTTATGATATTTTTCATAATTTAGAAAAAATATTAAAGAGTAAACAAATTACTTAGACTGTAATGTTTAAGTTTTTTTTTCATATTATTTAGTGGTGAAATATATGGATAGTGAAATAAGTAAATATTTAAATAAAAAAAATAATAATGAAAAAAAGAAAAAAAGTATATTAATAAGCTTTTTTAATAAAGTGCTAGTTTGTTTTATTTTAGTAATTATTTGTTTAATATTAATGAAAAATAATAATGATTTTAAAAACTTTATTTCTAAAAATGTATTTCATGATAATATATCATTTGCTTATATTAATAATTTATATAATAAATATTTTGGAAATGTTTTACCTAAAATAGAAACAGAAGGGACAACTACTGTTTTTAATGAGAAATTAGCTTATAGTAATTATAATAAGTACTTTGATGGATATAAGTTAGACGTTGCAAATTCTTATCTAGTACCAATTATAGAGAGTGGAATAGTAGTATATTCTGGAAATATGGATAATTATGGAAATGTTGTAATTATTGAAGGAATAGATGGGGTTGATATTTGGTACGGTAATATTAATAATTTGAATGTAAAATTATATGATTATGTAACTAAAGGGAATTTTTTAGGAGAAACAGTTGATAATACATTATACTTGGTTTTTGAAAAAGATAAGGAATATTTAAATTTTGAAGATTATATCAAAGATTAAATTGGATAATTCATTCTATTTATTTTTAATTCTTATAATATTAACAGGTATGTTTAAGGAATTTAGTTTTGTAATTGTTCTTTTAATATTTCATGAGTTAGGTCATGCTATAACTGGAAAGTTATTAAAATGGAATCTTGTTTCTATAACTTTTTATCCATATGGAGGAGTCACATTATTTGAAAAACTTGAAAATAGTAGTATAAAAGAAGAACTAATTATACTTTTAATGGGGCCGATTATACAAATAATAACGTATTTGATATTAATATATTTTTTTAAATATAGTTATATAAAAAATTATCATATGAGTATTTTGATATTTAATATGTTGCCTATTTTACCACTTGATGGTGGAAAACTTTTAAATCTAATTTTAAATAAAAAGTTTAATTATTTAAATAGTTTTTATATAAGTTTTATCATATCTTTTATAACAATTTTTTTACTAATTTTATTTTGTATTTTTTACTATCATAACTTAAATTTATTTTTAATGAGTATATTTTTAATCTTTAAAATAATTAATAGTTTAAAAAATATCAAATATAATTATAATAAGTTTTTACTTGAAAGATATTTATATAATTTTAATTTTAGAAAATATAAAGTTAGCAAAGATATATATTCTTTTTATAAAGAGAGTAATCATTATATAGAGTTTCAAACTGAAAAAAAATATTTAAAAAAGTATTTTCAAAGTTGATTAGATATGATAATATTATCTTAAATAGAGGAGAGTATATGGAAAATAATAATAATGAAGTATTGTTAAGAAAATTTATAGGTAATAATTATGATAAGATTACAACAAGAATGTTTAATATTCCTGGGTTCTTTTTTACAAGTTTTTATATGTTTTATCGTAAAATGTATTTGTATGGAGTAGTTGTCTTTTTAATTGAATTTTCATTAAGTAATTTATTAAATAATATTTATTTTAGTTTAATTATTAATATTTTAGTTGGTATATTTGTTAATAAAATATATGTATCGTTTGCAAAAAATAAAATTAATAAGATAATGCTAGATAATAAAGGAAATGAAGAAGAAATTAATAAAAAATGTGAACAAGTTGGTGGAACGAGTATAGCAGGAATTTTTATTGGCTTATTAATTGATATAGTTATTTCAGCTATCTTAATGTTTGTATTAATAAGTGTTTTTGGATTCCAAAGTAATAGTTTTTATAGTATTAGTTCATTTGTTGAAGAAAATGAAGAAGATGATATAGAATTTTATACAGATGAAGAAGAATATACTCCAGGTGTTTATAATGGTGGACTTTATTTTTCAGCTGATGTTATAATTGGTGATGAGTTTGAAGTAACTGTTCCAACTGCATTTGAAAATAATTCATCTGATTCACAGTTGATGTATGAATATTCAAGTGGAAATGAAATATTTAATAAATGTATTTTATATTTTGAAGTAGTTGAGGATTATACTGATAGTAGTGATTTAATTAATCAAATGTCTGTTTATCATAAAGAAAATAATGCAACTGAGGCGAAATCAGAAATTATTAATAACGTAAATTGGAATTGGTTCAGTTTTACAAATGATATTGGTAAATATTACTATTATGCAACAACAAAAGATAATAGAGTATATTTGTTGAATTATGAAGTTCAACAATCAACTGATAGTAATTGTGAAACTTATAGAACAGAAATTTTAAATTCGATAAAAAGTAAATAATATTATTAAAAAACTTGACAATTAAAGAAAAATTTAGTATTATACAGTACGTAAATTGAAAAAGGAAAGAGATTTGATCCACCTGATTACTATAGTAATGGGTAAATGCCTAATAAAAATTAAAGTATTTTGTTTTTATAGTGTGTTTAAAAGTGGATAGTCTTTATCTACTTTTTTAATTAAAATAATTATTGGAGGTGTTTTGTATCGCAAAAGAAAAAAATGGTTTGTTAATTAATGAACAAATCAAAGCGAGTTCTGTATTAGTTATTGGTCCTAATGGAGAACAAGTCGGAGTAAAACCACTTAAAGATGCTTTAGTTCTTGCAAATTATGCTGGACTTGACTTAGTCTTAATGAATGCAAATGGTAATCCACCTGTATGTAAAATAATGGATTACAATAAGTATCGTTACGAAAAAAATAAAAAAGAAAAAGAAAATATGAAGCGTCAAAAAGCAAATATGAGTGAAACAAAAGAATTTCGTTTAAGTCCTGTAATTGATGTTGGAGATTTTGAAACAAAAATTAAACAGGTAACAAAGTATTTAGTTAAAGGTGCTAAAATTAAAGTTACAATTAGATTTAAAGGAAGACAAATGGCTCATACTGAACTTGGACGTGATGTAATGATTAAATTTGCTTCAAGACTTGAGGAGATATCAACAATTACTGATGAACCAAAGCTTGATGGTCGTACGATGACAATGATGCTTGCACCAAAAAAATAAAAAAAGGAGGAAATTATGCCAAAGTTAAAAACACATAAAGGTACAAAGAAAGTATTAAAAATTAGAAAAGGTGGATCAATAAGTATTGGTCGTCCTGGAAGTAGACATAACACTGGAAAGAAAAATGCCAATGTTAATAGAAAAAATAGAAAGGGATCATCTTTATCAAAAGCTGATCAAAATAGACTTAGAGATATCATCTAAGAAAAGGAGGATTTATGACAAGAGTTAAAAGTGGAGTTCAAACAAAAAGAAGACACAAGAAAGTATTAAAAGAAGCAAGTGGTTATTTTGGAAGTAAACATAGACTTTATAAAACTGCTAAAGAACAATTAATGCATTCAAGTGTATATGCATATCGTGATAGAAGACAAAAGAAACGTGAATTTAGAAAATTATGGATTACAAGAATTAATGCTGCATGTCGTATGAATGACATTTCATATTCTAAATTTATCAATGGTTTAACTAAAGCAGGAGTAGAAATTAATCGTAAGATGTTATCAGAACTTGCAATTAATGATATGGATGCATTCAAAGAATTAGTTGAAATAGCTAAAAAGGGTGAAGTAAAAGAAACTTCAAAAACTGAAAAAGTAGAAAAAGAAGTAAAAACTACAACTAAAAAAGAAGAAAAAAAAGATGATTTAAGTTCAAAAACAGTTGCTGAACTTAGAGAACTTGCAAAAAGCAAAAATATTGAAGGATATAGTTCAATGAAAAAAGCAGAACTAATTGCTGCTTTAAAATAAACAAATTAATGAATTTATATTCATCCTGGCTGTTAGCCCGAATATAAGAAATTAATTGAAGAGGAAAAGGAGAAAAAATTATGACAGTAGTTTCAATGAATTATTTATTAGAAGCAGGTGTTCATTTCGGACATCAAAAAAGAAGATGGAATCCAAAGATGAAAGAATATATCTTTGAATCTCGCGATGATATTTATATAATTGATTTACAAAAAACAGTAAAAAAATTAGAAGAAGCATATGAGGCTTTAACAGAAATCGCTAAAGATGGGGGAAAGGTTATTTTTGTAGGTACTAAAAAACAAGCTCAAGAAGCATGTTTAGAAAATGCAGAAAGAACTGACATGTTCTATGTAACTGAACGTTGGTTAGGTGGAACATTAACAAACTTTAAGACAATTCGTTCTCGTGTTAAGAGATTAGAAGAACTTGAAAAAATGCAAAGTGATGGTACTTTTGATTTACTTCCTAAAAAAGAAGTTGCATTATTAAATAAAGAATATGAAAAATTAAATCGTTATTTATGTGGTATTCGTTCTATGACTGAATTACCAAAAGCAATGATAGTTGTTGATCCAAAAGAGGAAGAAATAGCTATTCGTGAAGCACATAAACTTGGTATTAAAACATTTGGTATTGTTGACACTAATTGTGATCCAGAAGTACTTGATTATCCAATTCCAGGAAATGATGATGCAGTACGTGCTGTTAAAGTTGTATTAAATGCTTTAACAAATGCAATTGCAGTAGTTAATGGAAAAGAAGTAATTGACGTAATTACTGAAGATGGAAAAGATGATTCTAAGAAAAATGTTAAAAAATCATTTGGAAAAGAATTTAAAGATAATAAAAAAGAAAAAAACTTTAACAAAAGCGACGTAAAAGAAGAAGTTAAAGAAGAAAAAAATGAAGAAGTTATAGAAGAAAAAGAAGTAGATATCGATCCTGAAAATATTAAAAAATTAAATTTAAATGAATTAAAGGATTTAGCAAAAGCACGTGGTGTTAAAGGATACTCTAAAATGAAAAAAGATGAACTTATAGAAGTTTTAAAATAGGAGGAAATATGTTTAGTGCTAGTGATGTAAAGACTTTAAGAGAAAAGACTGGAGCAGGAATGCTTGATTGTAAAAAAGCGCTTGATGCTTGTAATGGTTCACTTGATGAAGCAGTTGATTGGCTTCGTGAAAAGGGAATTGCTAAAGCTGCTAAAAAAAGTGATAGAATTGCTGCTGAAGGGTTAAGTCAAGTATTTATTAATGGTAATAAAGGGGTTGTTTTGGAAATTAATTGCGAAACTGATTTCGTTGCAAAGAATGATGAATTTAAAAGCGTTGCTTTAAAAATTGGAAATGCTTTATTAAGTCATGATGTAACTGATAATGATGAAGCAATGAATCTAGATGTTGATGGTGAAACAATAAATGACCTAATTATAGGATTAACATCTAAGCTAGGCGAAAAAATAAGTTTTAGAAGATTTAAATCTATTACTAAAACTGATAATGAAAATTTTGGCTCATATATTCATATGGGTGGTAGAATTGCATCTTTGGTTGTAATTGAAGGTGGAAATGAAGATGTTGCACGTGAAGTAGCAATGCATGCTGCTGCTATGCGCCCATTATATTTAAATGCTGAAGAAGTTCCAACTGAAGTACTTGAAAAAGAAAAAGAAATTATGAGACAAGAACTTCTTAATGAAGGAAAACCTGCTGATAAGATTGAGAATATTTTAGTTGGAAAAGTACGTAAATATTACGAAGATGTATGTCTTGAAAATCAAATTTTTGTTAAGGCAGAAAATAAAGAAACAGTTTCTAAATATTTAGAAAACAATGGTGCAAAACTAGTTTCTATGATCCGCTTTGAAGTTGGAGAAGGAATTGAAAAAAGACAAGATGATTTTGCACAAGAAGTAATGAATCAAGTTAATGCTTAAGAGTTTAAACGAAAGTTTATAACTCTTTTTTTATAAAAAAAGGAAAATATATTGATTTTCTCTTTTTTTTTTGTTATTATTTTAATATAGAAAAAGTAGAATAAGATTGGGAGATGAATTTATGTTTAAGAATTTTGATTTGAGTTGGTTTTTAACAACGCCAGGAATACTTACTGGACTTGGATGTTTATTAATAGTGATATCAATTATTATTTTTATATCTTCATTTGTAGGAAAGAAGGGTAAAAAAGCTAAGGTAGTACCAGATGAAACTGTTCCAATAAAGGAATTAAATACGGAAGAAGTAGTTACTCCGGCACCAAATACAGCAGAACCTGCAGCAGTTAAGGCTGAAGAACCATCAACTGTTGTAGAACCAGTACCTGTTGCTCCAGTGAATGTTACACCGGAGGTAGTTGAACCTGTACCTGCGACTCCTACAGTAGAACCTATAGTTGTGGAACCAACGCCTGCACCTATTGAGGTTGCACCAGTTACTATAGAACCAACACCGGTTGCTCCTGAAGTAGCACCAGTTTCTGTAGAGCCAACTCCAGTGACTCCTGAAGTTACGCCAGTTTCTGTAGAACCAACTCCAGTGGCTCCTGAAGCAACACCAGTTTCTGTGGAATCAACTCCAGTGGCTCCTGAAGTAACACCAGTTTCTGTGGAACCAACATCAGTAACTCCAACTGAAACGCCTTCTCAAGTTGAACCAACAACGGGATTTACTGGAATTAATATTGAACCTACAATTACTCCTGTTGCGCCAACTGCTGCTGTTAATGAACCTACTCCAGCACCTGTTGAAATAAATAATACACCATCACAAAATGTAGTGGTGACTCCAACAGTTGAACCAACAGTTTATGGGGGAGCAAGTCCAAAAGTAGAACAACCAATAACACAAGAGGAAGCACCAAAAGTAATTTATGGTGGAGCTGATCCACTTGCTGGTACAGGTATTATACCAACTGTTAATCAATCACCATCTGTTCCAAAAGAGGATATAGAATCTTTATAAGAGGCTAATATGAATATAGTAGATATAATTATAATTATTTTCATATTATTGATGGGTGTAATTGGTTCAAAAAGAGGAGTATTTAAGGAAATTATCTTTTGTGTAGGAACAATTTTACTTTTTGTGTTAGCGTTTAAATTTAAGGATATACTTGGAAATGTGTTTTTGCTAAACTTACCAATGTTTGATTTTCCAAATGTTTTTCAAGGTGTAATTACTTTAAATATATTAGTTTATCAATTACTTGCTTTTGTTGTTACTTTAATTATTTTATTAATTATTTTTGAAGTAATACTTTCAATTACTGGTATATTTGAAAAGATATTAAAAATGACAATTATTTTAGGAATTCCATCAAAAATACTAGGATTTTTAGGCGGACTTGTAGAAGGATATGTGATTGCTTTTGTATTATTATTTTTCTTAACTCAACCAGCATTTAACTTTACTCGTTTTATGGAAAGCAAATATGCAAATGCTATTTTGACTTCATCTCCAGTTTTAACTAGTGTTACTAGTGATACTGTTGGATTAGTTCAAGATATATATAATTTAAAAGATGAAAGTGATAAAAATATTTTAAATGGTAAAATACTTGATATGATGTTAGATAAAAAAATCGTTAGTTATGATATAGCTAAAAAGTTATATGATAGTGATAAGATTAAATTTGATGGAATAGAAATAGTTTTAGATAAGTATAATAATTAATTTTTAGTAAAATTTAATATAAGGAGGATGTTTATGAAATATAAAAAAACTACTTATATATCAATTTTACTTTTTTTTATTGGAATAATATTTTTATACTATGGTTTATCTATTTCATTTGCTTTAGATTATACTGAATCCAATTTAAATGAAATGAATCAACGAGAAGAATTAGAAGAAGAGCAAAGTATTGATACAATAGTGGAAGAAAAAAAAGTAAATATTAAATTATCTTTTATTGGTGATTCTTTAATTGGTTCTTTTAAAGGAGAAAATTATATTGGTAACTTTAGAGATTTATTAGAAAAAAATGAATATTCTTTTCCTTATAAAAATGTTTCAAGTATTTTTATGAATGATGATTTTACTATTGCAAATGGAGAAAATGTCTTTACTGATAAAGAACTTATCGAAATGGAAAAAAATCATTCACCTGCTTATTGGTATTATGCTCCAACAAGATTTGCTAACATATATAAAGAAAGCAGTATAGAAGTAGTTTCAATTATGAATAATCATACATATGATTATGGAGCTGATGGTTTAAATGATACTATTAATGCTTTAAAAAATAGTAATGTAATTGTTGGTTCAGAAGATGCAATTATTCTAGAAAAAGATGAAGTTAAAATAGCAGTTATATGTATAAATTTATTTTCAAGTTTTCAGTATGAAGAATGTGTATCAAATATAAATAAAATTAAAAATGATGTTAATTATGTTATTGTGTATTTTCATGGTGGTACAGAGTATTTACATTTTCCAACGGATAGCATTGTAAAATATTCTAGAGGTTTTATCGATAATGGAGCAGATTTAGTAATTGGTGCTCATCCTCATGTTTTGGAACCGATTGAAGTATATAAAAATAAAACAATAGTCTATTCACTTGGAAGTTTCTTGTTTGGTGGTACAAAACATTTAGAAAATAGAACTATTATTTATCAAAAAGAATTAGAATTTAATTTAGATGAAAATAATTTGACTGAAAGTGAAAATATAATTCCATGTTATTTATATACAGCGCTTGATGGATATGAGTCATGGATTCCAAGTGTAATAGAAAATGAAAATGAAAAAAATAAAGTATTAGATTTTATGCATGGTTTAGAAGATTCTCCACTGTAAATCTAATATTTTATTTTTATTTTTTTTATATCTTTATCAATAAAATTATTAGGAAATTCGTAAGTATAATAAACATTTTTTTTTATTATAACTTTATTTTTGGGTACATTTTTTAAAATAAATAAAACATTATTATGTCTATCAGTCATTATAATATCTATTTTTTCTTTCATAAAAAAAGTATGTATACTATTTGTTTTAAATCTAAGACAGTAATTTATATTTTTTTGAAACATAAAACCTTTTAATTTTTTTAAAAAAGTATTGGCATCAATTAATTTAATTTCTTTGTTATTAACTATTACTTTCATATAACCTCTTTACAATTTTACAAATTTAATATATCATAATAATATAAAAAGTCAATAAAAGGAAGTGATAACTTTGATTGATATGTCACAGGATGAAGTGAATAATACATACTATTTGGTCCAAAATTATTTAAAGAAAAGAGAATCAAAAGAGTATTTAAGTGATTATGATAAACTACCACCGACTGATAAATTAAGAGTACTTGCTTGTTCTAGGTTACTTCGAAAAAGAGCTGAAGCAATTATTACTGAAATAACAAGTGATGTTATAGATTTAGAAAGTGATATTGGAGTTTTAAAAGGATTAAATCATAGAATTAAGCCATTTTCAAGTATCGTAGAAAAAACAGTTGCTGATAGTCTTGACTATAATGGTTCTTATGAAAGAGCAGCCAATAATATTAATGATTTAATTAGGTTTACATTTGTTATACCTGATAACTTATATATAAATAATATTGATCAGTGCTTACATAGATTAGAGAGTATGGGATATCAAGTAATAGAATTTAAAAATAAATGGAATTCTAAAGAGTTTAAGGGAATAAATGTAAGACTTGCTGCTAAAAATAATGAAGATGTTTTTGAAATTCAGTTTCATACACCACTTGCATATAAAATAAAAGAAGGAGATGATCCTGAATCTAAGAAGCATTCAACTAGAAGTTTATATCAAGTGTCGCGCGACGAAAGTGCACCTGTTTGGTTAAGATTAAAAGCAGATAAATTAAGAATGTATTTACAACAATTTATTGAGGTACCAGAGGGAGCTATTGAATACACATATGATCCAGAAATTAGGAGGGTGAAGTAATATGGATAAAAATAGAATAGATAATGCTCTTATAAAATATTTTTGTTGCGAAGATAGAATAATTGTAAGAATAATAGAAGAAGATAATACCTATGTTGATACACTTGAATATTATAATCCTAAATATGATGCATGGTTTCCAAGAAAAGATTTGTATAGAGATATGTTTGTTGCTAAAGTTGTTAATTTTCGTGAAATTACAAGAGAAGAAGCAATCAATTATATTAAGTCATCCATTGAATATTTTAAAAGAATTGTAGCTAGCCCAATTTATTTAAGGAGAATATATGGACTTGATTTAGAATATTTTAATGATAAAGTACAAGAATGGCAAAAAGTTAGTAATGCTTCTTGGTATGAAAAACTTGATGAATATGAAAAAGTTTCCAAAGAAGAAGTAGATAATTTTGTTAAAAGAAAAATTAGATAATGGTTTAACTTTTATAGTTAGACTTTTTATTTTTCATATCTAATAGAAAAGCATTTAAGTCTTGTCTTTTTTGGTATGAAATAGTATAATTAATTAGTAAAGGTAGGTCAGTATGGCAAAGAGAAAAAAGAAGAAAGAGACAAAGAAAAGTTTTGCATATCAAGTAGAACTTTTAGGAATTATATATATATTAATTGGGATTTTGGGAATTTGTGGATACGGTCCTTGTGGTGAATTAATATGTGCATTTGCAGCATTTTTATTCGGATGTTTATATTTCGTTTTTTTAGCTTTTGTAATTTTAATAGGCTTTTATATAATATTAAAAAAAGAATATCCTGATTTTTTTAATACTAAATTAGTAGGCTTTTATATTTTAATAATTGGTATTTTAATGTTGCTTCATGTATCTTACATAAATAATGGATTTATTAGTTTTTCTGATACGATGACCTTGACTTTTAAAAATTCAATGCATGTATTTGATATTGTAAATGGTGCAAGCAGAAATTTGGCTTTTGAAAATATTGGCGGAGGACTTATAGGGGGATTTTTTATCAGTATTTTTACAGCTTTATTTGATGTGTCAGGTGTAAAAATTATTTATATCGTATTAATAACATTTGGAGCTTTAATAATAACAGGTATTAGTATAGCTGATGTGATAAAGAAAATGATTGATGGAAGTAAGAAAATGATGCCTCATAAGAAAGAGGTAAATGAAGAAGAACCACATGATGTGAAGATAAATAACCATGAAGAAGATGATAAGGAAGAAAAAGTTGTTATTACAGATATTAAAGAATTAAAGAAAGCCAAAGTAGTTGATAATACAAATAATGTAGAAGAAGTACAAATGGATTCCGATAGTAAAGATGAGATAGAAGTAATTAGACCAAACGAAAACTATAAATTACCACCTTTAAATATTCTTGATCAACCAAAGAAAACTAAAAATAATAATCAAGCTGGAATTGAAACTAATATTAAAAAACTTGAAGAAGTATTGCGTGAATTTGGTATTACAGGTCATGTTGTGGAAGTAACTGTTGGACCAGCTATTACTCAATATGAATTGGAACTTAAAGCTGGAACTAAGTTAAGTAAATTAACAGGTATTAATAAAGAAATAAGTTTAGCACTTGCTAAAAAAGATGTTAGAATTGAAGCTCCTATTCCTGGAAAAAGTACGGTTGGAATAGAAATTTCAAATGAAAATCCAAGTGTTGTTTATGTTAAAGAAATAATGGAAAAATTAGTTTCCTTAAAGTCTAGTAATAAATTAATGGTTGCTCTTGGAAAAGATATTTTATCAAAACCTAAATTCTGTGAAATTAATAAAACGCCACACTTATTAGTTGCCGGTGCAACTGGTTCAGGAAAGTCTGTTTGTATTAACTGTATATTAGCATCTATCTTAATGACAGCTAAACCAGATGAAGTTAAGTTATTACTAGTTGATCCAAAGAAAGTTGAATTATCTGTTTTTAATGGGGTACCACATTTACTTGCACCAGTTGTAACTGATCCTAAAAAAGCATCAGTTGCACTTTCAAAAATTGTTAAAGAAATGGAAGACAGATATGATATTTTTGAGGAAAAAGGTGTAAAAAATATTGGTTCATATAATGAAATGATTGAAAAGAAAAATAAGACATTACCAGATGATGCAAAGTTAAAGAAAATGCCTTATGTTGTGGTAATTGTTGATGAACTTGCGGATTTGATGTTAGTTGCCTCAAAAGAAGTTGAAGATTCAATCATGAGAATTACTCAGATGGCACGTGCGGCAGGAATTCATTTGATAATTGCAACTCAAAGACCTTCAACTGATGTTATAACAGGTGTTATTAAAGCCAATATTCCATCACGTATTTCATTTGCTGTGTCATCAGGAATAGATTCACGTACAATTCTAGATATGACAGGAGCTGAAAAGTTACTTGGAAGAGGAGATATGTTATTTTTACCAATGGGTGAGTCAACTCCAACTCGTATCCAAGGTGCATGGATTACAGAAGAAGAAGTAAAAAGAATAGTTGATTATACAATTAGTCAACAAAAAGCTATGTATGATGAAAAAATGCTTAATTTAAATGCTCCAAGTGATGAGTCAAAAATAGATGCAAATACAAATATAAAAGAAGAATATGATGATCCATTATATGATGAAATTGTTGAATTTGTAATTACTTCAGGTAAAGCTAGTGCAAGTTTACTTCAAAGAAGATTTAAACTTGGTTATAATAGGGCAGCAAGAATTGTTGATTTACTTGAAGAAAGAGGAATAATTGGTCCTCAAAATGGTTCTAAACCAAGAGAAGTTTTAGTTAAATTAGAACAAACAGATGAAGAATAAGAGATTATAAATTGTAATCTCTTTTTTTGTATAAAAAAAGAAATAAATTCCATAATAGTATTGGGTGATAAAATGGAAGATATAAATGCTCTTGATGAAATACATAAAGGAAGTTGTATGGGAGTAGATGCAATTAGTTTTATACTTGATAAAGTAGAGGATAAGTCTTTAGAAAATATTTTAAGAAAGCAGTATAAATCCTATAAAGAAATATGTTCTCGAATTGAAGATATGTATCCAAAATATAATGAAGGAAAACCTCACAGTACTTCAATGCCTGAAAAGGTAATGACTGATTATATGATTAATATGAAGTTACTTGTAGATAAAACAACTAGTCATATAGCTGAATTATTAATTCAAGGAACAAATATGGGAATTATTGAAGGAAGACGAATATTAAACAAAAAAAATATTAATGAAGAAGTAAATAGTTTAGTAACAGAATATGTTACAATGCAAGAGAAATATCTAGATAATTTAAAGAAATATCTATAATAAAAAAAAGTTTATAAATTTTATAAACTTTTTTTACTTTTATATATGGTTGCCCCAGTTAGATTCGAACTAACGCATAATGGAGTCAGAGTCCACTGCCTTACCACTTGGCCATGGGGCAAAATACAAGTATAATTATACTAAACTAATTAAATATTTTCAATTGTAATTTTTACTTTTTCATTATAAAATAAGAAATATGAAAAATGTTTTAATTAAATTAATAAAATTATATCAAAAGACACCAGGTAACTTTCATAGACAATGCAAGTTTTATCCAACTTGTTCTGAGTATGCAATAGAAGCAATTTTAAAATATGGAAGTTTAAAAGGAACGTATTTAGCGATTAAAAGAATTATCAAGTGTAATCCTTTGAGTCATGGTGGAATTGATTTATTAAAATAAAACTGTCTATTCACTATAGACAGTTTTATCAAATGTGTGTTCTGTTGTATCAAGTTTTAACATTTCATCTTCACTTATCATGAAGAAATTATGTTCAAGTATATCTTTGCCATCACGGCTTACTGGATCATCCCAAGTTAAATCCAAGTTATACCATTTATTATTTAAATAAACGTAGTTCCATACATGGTTTTCACTTGCAATTTTATAACTTTTAATGTTAAATCTTTCAAGAAATAACATCATAGCATCCGTGTATCCTCCACATAGGGCATGTCCTTCAATAAGAGCACCATAGGCAGTATCTGATTTATATTTAATAGTATTTTTATCACTTCTATCTTCGTCATACTTTGTATGATTTATAATATAATCATGAATTACTTTAATTTTATCCATACTTGACATATTACTATTTATATTATTGGTAATAATTTTATCTATTTCATAGTTTAAAATAGTAATCATATCACTTGTATAGTTTCTATTTATTTTAATATTAACTTTACCAATTGTATCCATTTCTGTTTCTAAATCTTTAAAACCATTGTACGGATGTACAAAATTATTAATATTAGAAATAGTAGTTTGATTATTTGCTATATCTCTTACATCATTTAAACAATTAACATATTCACTTTTGCAATAAAAGGTAAATTCATTCATGCCACTGTTTATAACTGTATAATAAATATTCATAATATCTTGTTTGTTATTTGGTAAAAAATTATCGGTTAAAGATACATATTTAAAATTATAATTTCTAGAATATTCATTGTTGTCTAATTGAGTAGGTACAAAATTTTTACTTTCATAGTATTTATTATAATATACTAATATTTCATCTTTATAGTTATATGTTAATAAACAAATAAGTAAAATAAGTAATAACCAAATTATTCTTTTCACATGTATCAACCCTTCCAATTACATTTTACCATAATTTTTAAAAAATAATACAAAAAAAATAGCAAATTAATTACTATTTTAAATTGTTTACAGATTTAGTTAATCTTGATTTTAATCTTGATGCTTTATTTTTCTTTATAATATTAATATTTTGTGCTTTATCAATATTTTTTAATGTAGTAGTAAGTTCAGTATTTGATTCTTCTACATTTCCTTCTTTAATAGTTTTTTCTAATTTTTTAATAGAGTTTTTCATGCGTGATTCTACTAAAATGTTTTCATCTTCTTTTCTTTTATTAGTTAATACACGTTTTTTAGCACTTTTAATATTTGGCATAATGTCACCTCTTTCTTGAAACACATATATGATAACAAATTTTACATTAAATTGTCAATAATTATAATACTTTTTTTTAAAATAAGCATAATATAAATGGTGATTTCATGCATAGTATAGATTTAAAAAACTTTGATTTAAGAAGTGACTTAATAATTGAAAGTAATACTAATTTAAAAAGTACAAGTTATGAAGAATCTAATATTAAAGTTGATTATATAAAAATAGATAAAGAAAATTTAAATAAAAAGGTCGGAGATTATATAACAATTACGTTTAAAGATATTACAGATAGTACTAATTATAATAATGTTTTAAAAATATTAAATAAAGAAATAAAGAGAATAATTAAATTAACAAAAATAAAGAAAAAAGATAAATGTTTAATAGTAGGACTTGGTAATTCCAAATCAACTCCTGATTCCTTAGGCTATGAAGTTTTACAGAATGTTTTAGTAACAAGACATTTAGATCTTTTAAATGTAATGGAAGATGGATTTAGAAATGTTTCTATAATAGAACCTAATGTTATAGGAAATACAGGTATTGAATCAATTGATGTAATTGAAGGGGTTATTAAAAAAACAAAACCAGATTTTATAATTGCTATTGATTCACTTGCGGCAATTAATATTGAAAGAATTGAAAAAACTATTCAAATAACTAATACAGGAATTGAACCGGGAAGTGGAATAGGAAATAATAGACATGAATTATCAAATAAGACTTTAAATATACCTATTATTGCAATTGGTGTTCCAACTGTTGTTTCAAGTGGAGTTATTGTTAATGATACTATAAGATATTTAACTAAAAAAATTAGTTATCAAAAAAATAATTTAGATAAAGATAAATTAGTTCCTGTTGATAATTTAAACTATTTGAAAGATGAAAGTGATTTATCAAGTAGTGAAAAAGAACAACTTTTAGGAATAATTGGTACTTTAAGTGATTCTGAAATTAGAAAACTTGTGTATGAAGTATTAAATCCTATTGGTTTTAATTTAATTGTATCAACAAAAGAGATAGATTTTACTATAAAACTTTTAGGTAAATTAATTGGTACAAGTTTAAATAATTGTTTACACGGAAAATAATTCGACTTTTTCGGAATAAAGTAGCTGACTTTTTCGAAATTATAACTGACCTTTATTTTATATTATTTTTATGATATGATTTATATATAAAAATTAAGGAGAAGTTTTGGAATGGTAAAAAATATTATTTTTGATTTAGGAAATGTAATAATAAATTTTGATAAAGATAAAATAATAGATAAATTTGCTAATAATTCTGAAGAAAAGAAATATTTAATAGAAGAAAATTTTAATTCTTTAGAATGGAAAAAAGTTGATTTAGGAATAATTAGTAATGAAGATGCTATTTCTATTATAGATAAAAGAAATAATTATAAATTTTCTGATTTGACAAATATATTTTGGAATAAATGGTATAAAGTACAAACAATAAATGAGGATATAGTATCTATTGCAAAAAAATTAAAACAAAATGGATATAACATTTATGTTTTATCAAATATGGGCATTGAAACATATAATTTTTTTAAGAATCATGAATTTTTTAAATTATTAAGTGGGGTTATTATATCTTCCTATTGTCATATAAAAAAGCCTGATAAAAAAATATTTGAACTATTACTTAATAAATATAACTTGAAAGCAGAAGAATGTTTGCTAATAGATGATGATGATACAAATAAAACTTTTGAGGTTGCAAATCAAATTGGTATTTTAGGTAGAAGAGTAAATCCAAATGATTGTTATTATATAGAAAAGATGTTGAAAGATTTTAAATTGAATTTTTAAATAATAATTTAATGCATGAAAATACTTAAATTTATTAGGTATTTTTTTTAATTAATGCTATAATATATGTGTTTGTTACAAGGAGGAATTATGTTTGAGAGTTTAGGTGATAGATTACAAAAAATTATACATAACGTAAAAGGTTATGGAAAAATAAATGAAGAAAACATCAGTGAAATGGTAAAAGAAGTTCGAATTGCACTTCTTGAAGCTGATGTTAATTATAAAGTTGTTAAAGAATTTACTAATAAAGTAAAAGAAAAAGCAATGGGTGAGGAAGTATTAAACAGTTTAAAACCAGGTGACGTGTTTGTAAAAATTGTTAATGATGAATTAAAAGAGTTACTTGGCGGAGAACAAAAAAGTCTTAATTTAAATGGAAATCCGGCTGTTTTGATGCTTGTTGGTTTACAAGGTTCAGGAAAAACAACGACAATTGGTAAACTTGCTTTAATGTTAAGAAAAAAATATCATAAAAATCCAATGTTAGTTGCCTGTGATATTTATCGTCCTGCAGCAATTGACCAATTAAAGCAAATTGGACGTGAACTTGATATTTTTGTATTTGAAAAAGGAACTAATAATCCAGTTGAAACAAGTCGTGAGGCAATAAATTATGCTAAAGAAAATGGCTATGATTATGTTTTAATTGATACAGCAGGTCGTTTACATATTGATGATACTTTAATGGATGAACTTCATAATATAAAAGAAGAAGTTATGCCAGAAGAAACATTACTTGTAATAGATGCAATGATGGGACAAGATGCTATTAATGTTATAACAGGTTTTAATGAGCGTATTGATTTATCAGGAGTAATTTTAACGAAACTTGATGGAGATACTCGTGGTGGAGTTGCTCTTTCAGTAAGGCATCTAACAAATGTTCCAATTAAGTTCATGGGTACAAGTGAAAAAATGGATGGTTTGGAACTATTTGACCCAGAAAGAATGGCCGGACGAATACTTGGAATGGGTGATATTGTATCACTTGTTGAAAAAGCAGAAGAAGCAATTAGTATGGAAGATGCCGAAGATTCCATTAAAAAACTTCAAAAAGGGAAATATGATTTGAATGATTTCTTAAAACAAATGAAACAAGTTCAAAATATGGGACCATTAGAAAACTTAATAAAATTAATACCAGGTGCGAGTAAAATGGGACTTAATAAAGTAAAAATAGATCCAAATGCAATTAAGAGAATAGAAGCGATTATTTTGTCGATGACTGATTCTGAAAGACGTAATCCAGATATTATTAAAGCAAGTAGGAAAACTAGAATTGCCAAAGGTTCTGGAGTGTCAGTCAGTGAAGTTAATAAATTACTTGAACAGTTTATAAATTATAAAAAAATGGTTAAAAATGTTATGAGTGGCAATATGAAATTACCATTTTAAAGGGAGGTTATATGAATATTGAAATAAAAAAATTATTTGTTAAAACGGAAGATAAAGAAATATTAAAAGATTTTAATTTAAAAATAAATCCTGGAGAAGTTCATGCAATCATGGGACCAAATGGGGTTGGTAAATCAACTTTATCAAAGGTTTTAATGGGGTATCCTGATTATTATATAGAAAAAGGGGAAATAATTGTTGATAATAAAAAAATAAATGATTTAGCAATCGATGAACGCAGTCATTTAGGAATGTTTTTAGTTTATCAAAATCCGATTAATATAGAAGGAGTTACAACAAGTGAACTTATTAAAGCTAGTTTAGATAATGGAGGACGTCATAAGGGATTATATGAATATATTTTGGAACTTGAAAAAAATACAGAGGAACTTGATTTTGATAAAGATATGTTACATCGTAGTTTTAATGTTGGCTTTTCAGGAGGCGAGAGAAAGAAAAATGAGATATTGCAAGTTTTAATGTTAAAACCTAAATTTATAATCCTTGATGAACTTGATTCAGGACTTGATGTTGATAGTTTAAAAATAGTAGCTGAAAAATTAAATCAATATTTAGAAGAAAATCCTAGTACAAGTGTTTTAATAATTACACATTATACAAGAATCCTTGATTATATAAAACCAGAATTTGTTCATATGATGAAAAATGGTACTATTTCACAGAGTGGTGATTTTAAACTTGCAAAATTAATAGAAAAAAATGGTTATAAAGAGACGTTTGAATTAGAAGGAAATGAAACTCATGAATAAAATAATTATAGATACTAAAGAGTTTAATCTTGATCTAAATGAGTATTTATTTTTAGATGTTGTATGTGAATCTATAATTAATATAAATGTTTCAAATAATAAATTAAATAAACTATTAATATTTAATAAAAATAATAATGTAAAAATTAATATAGAAATGCATGATAATTCTCGTTTAGAAATAAATAATTTAGGAATAAACTCTAGTATTTCGTATGATATAAATATGTATAATGATTCCAATTTAATAATAATTGATAGTATATTAACAAGTGTTGATTCTATTAATAATATAAATATTAAAAATATTGGTAAAAATAACAATAGTACAATTTATACAAATGGAATTAATTTAGAAAACAATAAATTATATTTTAATTTAAATGGGATAGTAACTAAAGATAGTATAAATTCTGTACTTACAGAAAATAGTACAATCATTAATATGGATGATGGAGATAGTAAAATAATACCAAATCTAATTATAGATACAAAAGAGGTATCTGCTAATCATTCAGCTTTTATAGGAACTTTTTCTGATGAGGAACTTTATTATTTAATGTCAAGAGGAATTAATAAGGAAATGGCAGAGAATTTATTACTTAAATCAATTCTTTTGAAAGGAATGAATCTAGATAAAGATATATTTATAAAAGAAATAGGAGAATATTTAAAAATAGGAGGTGATACTTACGAATAGAGAAGACTTTTTAATGCTTAATAAAGATTATATTTATTTTGATAATGGAGCAACTACTTTTAAACCTAAAAAGGTAGTTGATAAACAGGTAAGTTATTATACAGAGTATACTGCTAATGCTCATAGAGGCGATTATGATTTAAGTCATAAAGTGGATATGGAATATGAAGGTACTAGAGAGGTTGTTCGTAGATTTATAAATGCCCGTTCCAAAGATGAAATAATTTTTACAAGTGGTACAACTGAGAGTATGAATATGATAGTGTTTTCTTTTATGAAGTATTATTTGCAAATGGGAGATGAGGTATTAATTACTAAAACTGAACATGCAAGTAATGTCTTACCTTGGTTTGAACTTGAAAAAGAAATAGGTATAAAAGTTAATTTTATTCCACTTGATGAAGATAAGAAAGTTACACTTGATAATTTAAAAAGTGTTGTAAGTGAAAAGACAAAAGTAGTATCAATTGCTGGTATTACAAATGTAATTGGAGATATTAGGCCAATTACTGAAATATCTAAATATATTCATAGTCTTGATATATTGTTAGTTATAGATGGTGCTCAAAGTGTTCCACATATTAAGACAGATGTTATAAAAGACAACGTTGATTTCTTAGCATTCTCTGGTCATAAGATGCTTGGTCCAACAGGAGTAGGTGTACTTTATGCTAAAAAGAAATATTTAGAATTAATGAAACCATTTAAATATGGTGGAGGAATGAATAATTATTTTGAAAGTAATAAAGAAGTAGAGTATAAATGTATTCCTTTAAGATTTGAAGCAGGTACCCAAAATATTGCCGGAGTACTTGGTTTAAAAGAAGCAATTCTTTATCTTGAAAATATTGGTATGGATAAAATACATGAGTATGAAAAAGATTTAAGAAATTACTTAATTGAAAAAATGCGCGATATACCAAATATTACGATTTATAATGAAAATTCTGAATCAGGTATAGTTGTATTTAATATAAATAAAATATTTGCCGAAGATGCCTCTAAATATTTAAATCATTATCATATATGCGTTAGAGCCGGAAATCATTGTAGTAAAATGGTTAAGGATGAAATAGAGGTAAAAAATACATGTAGAATAAGTTTATATCTATATAATATAAAAGAAGAAATTGATAAATTAATTGAAGTTTTAAAGAACAGTAAAAATATATATGATATTATTTTGTAAATTAGAAATAAACTTTTGATTTAATTAGAGAATTAATATTATTTTAATTTAGCTTTGTATCAAAAAAATTGACTTTTACATATATTTGTAGTAATATTAGTATGTAAGCAGGGAAACTTACATATAATAAAAAAGAGGAACATTTAATTCTGCAAGTGAATGTCATCCTCGATATATTAAGAATTGACACTCTATCTTAGTTGATGAGTGTCTATTTTTTTAATATTAAAACCAGTAAGGTAAAAATATGTAAAATTATAGCAATGAGCTTTAGAAACTTTAAAATAAAAGTTTTAGTTTTCATTTTCTACCTCCTTTCATTAAGAATAGGAGGATGACACCCACATTAAATGTTCCTACAATTATAGTATCATAAATGAATAGTATATTCAAACATTATTGTGATATTTTTGGTATATTATTTCTATGAATTAATTTAAGGGAATTTTTAAAACTTGACCAATTGATAAGTTGTTGCTGGTTAAGTTATTAAAACTTTTAATTTTATCAACAGTTGTGTTATATGCAATTGCAATTCTATATAAAGAGTCTCCAGATTTAACGGTATAATTTGTGTAATTATTTTGACTTGCACTAGATGATGTTAAAGGAATTTGTAAAACTTGACCGATTGATAAAATATTACTTGTTAAATTATTTAAATCTTTGATTGCATTTATTGAAGTATTGTAATTAGATGCAATAGTATATAGAGAATCACCTTTTTTTACAGTATAAGTGGTATAATTACTTATTTCTTCATTTGTACCTTCTGTATTAGGAATTTTTAAAATTTGTCCAATAGATAAATTATTATTTGTTAAATTATTTAAATCAATTATAGTATTTACTGTTGTATTAAATTTTTTAGCAATAGAATACCAAGAGTCTCCTTTTACAACTGTATAATTATTATAATCAATAGTACTACTTGTACTAGATGTTGGTATTTTTAGAATTTGATTAACTTGTAATGTATTGCTTGTAAGATTATTTATATCTTTTATAATATCAACACTTGTATTATAATTAGATGCAATAGAATATAAAGAATCACCTTTTTTTACTGTATAATTTATATACATTTTATCTTCTTCATCTAATCCTTCTAAATTATTATCAAGTTCTGAAGGACTTGGAATAATAAGTTCATTTCCAACTATAATGGCATTGCTAGTTAAGTTATTAGCTTTTTTTAATTCATCAACTGTAATATTAAATTTGCTTGCAATAGAGTATAAAGTATCTCCTCTTTGAACAATGTAGATGTTACTACTTGCAAAATATGTATTAATTGCACTGGCAATAGCAGTTGCAATTTTATCTACATTAGTGAGTAAAAAATTATTATCAAAACTATTACTAGGGTTACCTAAACTTAATATTAAATTAGATGAAGTACTTGGTTCTTTTATAAGTTCATAAAAATCGAGATTAGTATTATTTGGATCTCTTAATTGATAATATTTTATAACAGTTAAACCAATATTTTCTAAATTACTTGTAATATCTCTTGCAAGTGTATCATTATCTCTTAAAGCATAAATAACTTTAGCACCACTTTCATTATTAGAACTATCTATTATTTCAAAAGTTAGTATGATTACTTCATCATTTTTATTAATAAGAGTATTAATTTTATTTAATCTATTTTGATTAGTTAAAGAAGAATCATCTTCTCTTATTAAATAAGATGTTATTCCTAAATTATTTAATTTAGTTTGTAAAGATTTTGCTAGTTCTAAGTTAAAATCTTTTTCAATAAATTTATTAGAAATTATTCCAGAACTTACACCACCGTAGGATGGATTAATTATTACTTTTTGCATAAATCACCACTTAATTTTATGAATTTAAATTAAATTTATTTACTTTAAAGGTTATATTTGTTATAATAACTTTGTTTTTTAGGAGTAGGTAGATTTATGAAAGATAGTATTAATGTATTAATAAGTGAAAATGATTTACAAAAAAGAATAAAAGAGTTAGCAGAAGAAATAAAGAAAGATTATGAAGGTGAAGAAGTAGTTTTTGTTAGTGTTTTAAAAGGTGCTGTTTTCTTTACAGTTGATTTAATGAAAAATTATGATGGGGATTGCATGATTGATGTTGTAAGAGTTTCAAGCTATGTTGGAGAAAATTCAACTGGAAAAATTGAACTTAAAATCCCTCTTAAGAAAGAACATATAGAGAATAAAAATATAATTATAGTTGAAGATATAGTTGATACAGGAAGAACATTTAATTATTTGGTTAAATATGTAAATGAAATGCATCCAAAAAGTGTAAAATCATGTGTTATGCTAGATAAACCATCAAGAAGAGTAGAAGAATTCAATCCTGATTATACTGGTTTTCAAGTTGAAGATTTGTTTGTTGTAGGTTATGGTCTTGATTATGATGAGAAGTATAGAAATCTTCCATATATAGGATATATCAAAAATTAATATTGAATCAATTTATCAATAAAAATATATAAAAAGTGTTGAAAAACACTTTTTTCTTTTTAGAATATATTATATAATATTAATTAGAAAGTATGTAAATAGTAGGAAGGTAGAAATATGAAAAGACGAGGATTTACGTTAGTAGAATTGTTAGGAGTAGTAGTTGTTCTTGCCATAGTAATGGGATTAGCAGTTGTTGGATATTCCAGGATAAGAAATAATGTCACAAAAACATATTATAGTGGGGTAGAACAATCTGTTTTAATGTCTGCAAATGAATATTTTAACTATAATGATAATTTAATACCGGAATCAAATGGAAGTACAAATGTTTCCGTATTCGATTTAATTGAAAAAAAGTATATTGAACCTATAAAAAATCAAAAAGGAGTAGAGTGCTCAGAAAGCGATTTAAAAGCAAGTTTTGTATATGCATATAAAGATGCAAATGACAAAATACAATACGAAATGTGTTTAAAATGTGGTGATGAGTATGACTACACTAAAGATAAAGAAGGAAGTGTTTGTCAAAGCAGTAATATTCCGTTGTCAATTCAAGTAAGCATGGTCAAGGAAGGTACTAAGGAAGAATATTCATCTGGAGAATATACAAATCAAAATGTAACAATAAATGCTCGTGCAATTGCTGGAAGTGGAAAAATTTATATAGCGGAAAAAGTTGGAGAAACTTATAATATAAAAAAAACATGTACTATGAGTAATACAACTTCTGTTTGTTCGTTAGATGTAAAATCTAATACTACATATTCAGGTATATATGCAGTATACGGAGATAATACAGAAAAGCAAAATGAAGAAATAAGAATTGATAAAACTAAACCAACATTTACGATAAATGAAGCTGGAACTGTTTTAAATAATGGTGATGTAAAAGAGGTAGTAACAACTGGAACAACAGTTGTTACGAATACAACAGTAGAAAATATAGCAGATACAGGAAGTGGAATAAGAAGAATAAGATATTCTTTAGCAAAAGATGGAAAAGAAGAATATGTAAGTGAAACAAGAACAACTTTCTCAATAGCAAAAGAAATTCCTATTGGAACTTATAAATTAATAGTAGAGGTAACTGATAAAGCAGGAAATGTAGAGAAAAAAGAGGTAACATATAAGTACGTAAAAAATATTAATTCTACCATTTTGGTTTGTAATAATATAAAATACAATGGTCAAACTCAAACACTTATAAATGCAGCTGAAGGAATAACACTAGAAAATCAAAACCAAGTAAATGCTGGAACTTATACAATAACTGCTAAGTTAAAAGATGGCTATAGATGGAACGATGAAAGTGCCTATAACAATAAAACAATATCATGTACATTAAGTAAGAAAGATGTATCGGTATCATGGGGAGCCAATGTATTTACATATAACGGAGGAAGTCAAGCACCAACAGCAAGCGTAGCGACAGGAGTAGCTGGTGAAACGATGACTATTACAAGAACAACAGGAATAGATGCAGGAAGTTATACATCAACGGCTAGTTGTGTTAATGTTAATAGTGGACAGTCTGGATGTGATAATTATCAATTAACAGGTAATACTCAAAATTATACGATAAATAAGAAAAGTATAGCAGTATCATGGGGAAGTACAACAACATTTACATATAATGGGAATGCTCAGGCACCAACGGTAAGCATTAATACTGGAGTAACAAATGAAACAATGACAGTTGTTAGAACAACAGAAAAAAATGCAGGAAGTTATACATCAACAGCAAGTTGTAGTAGTGTAAGTGGTGGTCAAAAGAAATGTGATAATTATACTTTAACAAGTACTACTAAAGATTATACAATAAATAAAAAGAGTATAGCAGTGTCATGGGGAGGAACAACATTTACATATAACGGAAATGCACAGGCACCAACAACTAATGCAGATACTGGAGTAAGTGGCGAAACGATGACAGTTGTTAGAACAACAGAAATAGATGCAGGAAGTTATACATCAACAGCAAGTTGTGGTAGTGTAAGTGGTGGTCAAAAGAAATGTGAAAACTATACTTTAACAAGTACTACTAAAGACTATACAATAAATAAGAAAAGTTTAACAGTGTCATGGGGAGGAACAACATTTACATATAATGGAGGAAATCAAGCACCAACAGCCAGTGTAAATACTGGAGTAAGTGGCGAGTCAATGACAATAAATAGAACAACAGAAATAGATGCAGGAAGCTATACATCAACAGCAAGTTGTGGTGGAGTAACAGGAGGTCAAAAGAAATGTGAAAACTATACTTTAGCAAGTACTACTAAAGACTATACAATAAATAAGAAGAGCTTAACAGTGTCATGGGGAGATGCAACATTTACATATAATGGAGGAAATCAAGCGCCAACAGCTAGTGTAAATACTGGAGTAAGTGGCGAATCCATGACAATAAATAGAACAATGGCAATAGACGCAGGAAGCTATACATCAACAGCAAGTTGTGGTGGAGTAACTGGAGGTCAAGCAAAATGTGATAACTATACATTAACTGGTACAACGAAAGGATTTACAATAAATAAAAAAAGTATAGCAGTGTCATGGGGAGAAACAACTTTTACGTATAATGGAGCAAGTCAAGGTCCAACAGCTAGTGTTGATACAGGAGTAACTGGAGAGACAATGAGTATCTCTAGAACAACAGGAATAGATGCAAAAAATTATACATCAACGGCTAGTTGTAGTAGTGTAAGTGGTGGTCAGAAAAAGTGTGATAATTATACATTAACTGGTACAACGAAAGGATTTACAATAAATAAAAAAAGTGTGACTGTGACATGGGGGTCAACAACATTTACATATAATGGAGAAAATCAAGGTCCAACTGCTAGTGTAGATACAGGGGTCACTGGTGAAACAATGATTGTTACTAGAACTACTCAGAAAAATGCAGGAAGTTATACATCGACAGCAAGTTGTAGTAGTGTAAGTGGTGGTCAGAAGAAATGTGATAATTATACATTGACCGGAAATACGCAGGGTTTTACTATAAATAAGGACTCAGTATCGTGTTCAACAAGCACGAATAATTATACATATGGAGGAACAAAATCAACTCCTAGTGTAAGTAGTAATCCAGAAAGTGGAACAGTAACATATTATTATAATTCAAGTAATTCAACTACTGGAGGATCAGCGTGGAGTGGATTGTCCAGTTCGGCGCTTAATGTTGGAACGTATTATGTATATGCAACAATAGCAGAGACAACAAATTATAATTCAGCAACGTGTGCTGCCGGTAGTTTTACAATAAGTAGGGCATCAGTATCATGTTCAACGAGTACGAGTGATTACACATACGGTGGAACGAAATCAACTCCAAGTGTAAGTAGTAATCCAGGAAGCGGAACAGTAACATATTATTATAATTCAAGTAATTCAACGAGTGGTGGAACAGCATGGACAAGTATAACAAGTACATCAAAAAATGCAGGAACACACTATGTGTATGCAACAATAGCAGAGACAACAAATTATAATTCAGCAACATGTAGTGCCAGTTCATATAAAATAAATAAAGCTTCAGTATCGTGTTCAACGAGTACGAATGATTACACATATGGAGGAACAAAATCAAGTCCAAGTGTAAGTAGTAATCCAGGAAGTGGAACAGTAACATATTATTATAATTCAAGTAATTCAACGAGTGGTGGAACAGCATGGACAAGTATAACAAGTACATCAAAAAATGCAGGAACCCACTATATATATGCAACAATAGCAGAGACAACAAATTATAATTCAGCAACATGTACTGCAAGTAGTTATACAATAAACAGAGCTTCAGTGTCATGTTCAACAAGTACAAATAATTATTCATATGGAGGAACGAAATCAACTCCAAGTGTAAGTAGTAATCCAGGAAGTGGAACAGTAACATATTATTATAACACTTCAAATTCAACGAGTGGTGGAACAGCATGGAGTAGTTTATCAAGTACATCGTATAATGCTGGTACAACATTATATGTATATGCAACGATACCTCAAACAACAAATTATAATTCAGCAACATGTACAGCAGGTAGTTTTTCAATAAGCAAAGCCTCAGTATCATGTACAACAAGTACAAATAATTATACATATGGTGGAACGAAGTCGAGTCCAAGTATAAGTAGTAATCCAGGAAATGGAACAGTAACATATTATTATAATTCAAGTAATTCAACAAGTGGTGGAACAGCGTGGACAAGTATAACAAGTACATCAAAAAATGCAGGAACTCACTATGTGTATGCGACAATAGCAGAAACAACAAATTATAGTTCAGCAACATGTACAGCAGGAAGTTATACAATAAACAGGGCTTCAGTGTCATGTTCAACAAGTACAAATGGATATTCATATGGAGGAACAAAATCAACTCCAAGTGTAAGTAGTAATCCAGGAAGTGGAACAGTAACATATTATTATAACACTTCAAATTCAACGAGTGGCGGAACAGCATGGAGTAGTTTGTCAAATACATCATATAATGCTGGTACAACATTATATGTATATGCAACGATATCTCAAACAACAAATTATAGTTCAGCAACGTGTACAACTGGTAGTTTTTCAATAAGTAGAGCCTCAGTATCATGTACAACAAGTACAAATAATTATACATATGGAGGAACGAAATCAACTCCATATGTAAGTAGTAATCCAGGAAGTGGAACAGTAACATATTATTATAATTCAAGTAATTCAACGAGTGGTGGAACAGCATGGTCAAATATAACAAGTACATCAAAAAATGCAGGCACTCATTATGTATATGCAACAATATCTCAAACAACAAATTATAATTCAGCAACATGTACAGCAGGAAGTTATACAATAAATAAAGCATCATCGTCTACAAATTGTTATAGTAATACCTATGATGGTTCACCAAAAACACTAGCATATGGAACAAATTGTACGCCAACAACATCTAGTAATAGTGGAACGGATGCAGGTACATATACAGTTTATTGCTCAGCAAATTCTAGTAATTATAATGATTCATATGAATATTGTACAATCGGAAGATTAAAAACAGCTACAACTGGTAGTTGTATAACTGGATTAACTGCAAATGGTTCATCTCAAACTTTAGCAAGTGGTGCAAGCAATGCAACTTATTATTATAATACTGGAACAGATGAAGGATCTTATACAGTATATGTTTATGCAAATAGTAATTATCTATTTAGTGATGGATCATATTATAAAACTTTAAGTTGTTCGATTGGAGCAGCTCAAAGTGTAGAAATAACTTGTAATAATTATACTTATACAGGAAGTGCAATAACTGCATGTACATTTAGCCATTGTAATAGTACAGGTAAAAAAGATTATTCTAAAACTTATGTTGGTGATTATAAGGCATATTGTTCATCTGCTGAATCAGGTTATACTAATCCTTATAATTCAAGTGCTAATGGAGTTAGTTGGAGTATTTCAAAATCTGAAACAACTACATCGCTTTCCAATAAAACTGTTGAAGCCGGAACAGCAGCAAGTGGTGCAACTTCAAAACTTAAATCAAATCAGACATCAATAAGTGGAGGTTCATATACTTACGAATATTATACATCTGATAATTATAATTTATGTATAAATGGCAATGCGGGTACATCTAATGTTCCAACTAGTGCTGGAACGTATTATGTAAAGGCAACTTTGAATGGAACAGATAATTATTATACAAGTTCTAGTGGTTGTGCAACATACACTTATACAGTAGCAGCATCGCCAGATGCATGTACAAATGGAGCTCAAATTATGAATAAAAGTAGTAGTAATTTATGTGTAAGATATAAAGATGAAGTTGATACATGTAGCGATTTGAGTCCTACTAATTGTACAAATTGTATAAATAGTAGTACTCCTGAATTGACAAAAATTGCAAAAAATGGTGGAACTGCTTATATTGCTAGTAATGCTACAACTATTGCTAGTAGTTATTCAACTCATAATGGAGAATTATTTATAAGCAATGGAAGAGCTTGGATACCAATTTGTGTGAATGGAGAAGTAAGATATACATCTCATGGTAAGACTAGCAATAGACCTAGTTGGCCATCTAGTTGTAGTGATGCTAACTGGAATTATTGTAAAACTTAATAATTATTTAAAACACTAGTTTTATCATAGTAATTGGAGGTTTATAAATGGAAAAAGTTGATAACATTAATGATAATTCATTAAAGAAGTTTATTGGAAAAAATTATGATAAAATATCTACAAATTGGTTTAATATTTTTGGGTTCCTTTTTACAAATTTTTATATGTATTATCGTAAAATGTATTTATACGGAATATTTGTATTTATAATTCAAATAATGTTATTTATATTTTTAAGGGATTATTATTATATTACATTTGTAATTAACTTATTAGTCGGATTTTTAATCAATAAAGTGTATATTATATATGCAAAAAGAAAAGTTAATAGAATAAAAAATAAAAATCAAGATAAAACGATTGTGGAAATTAATGAAATATGTGAATCAAAAGGTGGAACAAGTTTTATAAGTTTATTTATTGGTATTTTATTAGAATTGATTATAGTTTTGATTATTGTCGTTAAATTTTTAGGATTAAGTATCAATAAAGAAAAAGTTGAAGATAAAACAAGTTATGTAAGTGATTATATTCCAGGTGTTTTTAGTGGTATATTGTATAATTCTTATGATGTTGTAATAAAAGATGAATTTGAATTAACTGCTCCTGATGTTTTTGATGATTATTCATATGAGGAACAATTTAGATATCAATATTATACAGATGACGGAACAAATTTTAGTTGTTGTAGATATTCTTTGAGTCTATTAGAAGATTTTACATCAAGTGAAAATTTAATAAGAGATATGTCTGGATTTTATAAAGGAAGAGGAAGCATAGATATTCAAAATAAGGTATCAAATGATATTAATTGGTTTTGGTTTAGCTACGATACTGATCTCGGAAAAAATTATTACTATGCTATGAATAAAGGGAATAAAGTATATTTACTTAATTATGTAATTCAAGGAGATATAGATGGTAGTTGTGAAGCACATAGAGAAGAAGTCGTTGATTTAATAAAAATAAAAGAAAAAAACGAAGAAATTTAAAAAAGAAAGAGTTTCTCTTTCTTTTCTTTTTATTTTATTATATAATTTATGTATAAGAGAAGGTAATATATGAAAAAAGATGGATTTACGTTAGTTGAGTTACTTGGAGTAATGGTAATACTTGCTATTGTTATATCCCTTGTGAGTATTAGTTATGCACGACTTGATGATTCAGTTACTAAAACATATTATGATAGTTTAAAAGAATCAATATTAATGTCAGCTAGTGATTATTTTTATTATAACGATAGTGTAAAAAAAGTAACGATTAAAGAATTGGTAGATAAAAAATATATAGAAAAAGTTACAAATCAGAATGGAGAAGTTTGTGATTTAGAAAATAGTTATATTCTATCATATTTGAATGAACTAAAAGAAACAAAATATGAAATATGTTTAAAATGTGGTTTAGAATATGATAGTACTACAAGTGATGTATGTAAAAATAATTGAGAGGTTGATATTATGAATAAAAAGGGATTTGTCTTAGCAGAGACATTAGTTGTTACAATATTTGTTTTATTAATATTTAGTATTTTATATAATAGTATAGTGCCACTTCTAGGAAGATACAATGAACTTTCTTATTATGATGATTTAGATACAACTTATGATGTTTATCAATATAGAAAATTATTGGAGAAGGATGCTAATTTATCAACTATTATTAGCGAAAATTACAAAGTTATTACATGTAATGATTTTAATAATATTTTAGATTGTGATAGATTAGATGATTATTTGGATAGAGGGAATAGTGATACTTTACTATATTTAAATACTAGTAAAATATCTGAAGTTAAAAATAATAGTTCTATTCCTAATGAAATAAAAGATTATTTAGATTATATAGATTTAAATAATAAAAAAATATTATTATTTGATCATAAAGGATATATTTCTTATGTTGAATTAGGTTCTATTGTTGATGCACCTATTAGGACAATTACTATTAGTTATGATGCCAATATTTCAGATTCTACGCAAATTGGTACTAATAACTTATATACTTTTAATAAATCATATAATACTGCAACAAGTGTTAATATTCAAATTCCATCATTTGGTGATGCTTTTGGACAAGCTAAGATATGCAGATTAAGTGGAAAAGTTTATTCGACTGACGGACGTGAACTTGATGAATTATTTCATGGTTATGAATTAATTGGTTTAAGTGAGAATAAAGATGCAACAACTGCAACTTATCATTTTGGAGATACTATATCAAATGTTACAAGTAATAAAACTTTATATGTCATCTGGAGAGACGTGTATGCAACCGGTAATTGTCGAACAAATCTTACGGTAAGAAGTTCAGCATCAGAATCAGCAAGTTCAGTTGGAACTATAAATTCAGGTACTGCTATTACTTTTTTAACTAGTGCATATACATGGAATACGGTAGAGAAACGTATTTGGTATCCTATAAGTTATAGTGGAAATACTAGATATATTAGTAATGGACAAACTGGAAATGCAGCTAATTATGTGTGGTTGAATGATACTAACTATAATGCAAATCGAGGTAATTGTCATATTACGTCATTACCAAAAACTAATAGTTGTAATTAATTTTATTATTTTATTAATTTATTGATAAAATTTTCAAATGTTTTAATAAATGGATAGAATATTATTATAGATAATAAATTAAATAAAGTATGAATAAGTGAAATAGAGTTAGAATCTGCTTTTAAATATAAATAATTTAAATTTAATATTTTTGATAAATAAAATATAATTATAAAAATAATTGTTCCTATAATATTATAAAACAAATGAGAAAATGCTACTTTTTTAGCATTTTTATTTGTACCAATTCCAGATATTAAAGTAGTAGCACAACTTCCAATGTTTTCACCAAGTATTATGGGAATAGTCATGTAATAATTTAAAGGAGTTTTATTAGATATTGTTTGAAGAATGGCAATTGTTGCACTTGATGATTGAATTAAAGTAGTTGTAATTATACCAATTAAAAGTCCAAGTAGAGGATTATTTAATGAATAAATAATATCTTTAAATAATTTATATTCTGTAATAGGAGCAAGTGTTATTTGCATAGTTGATAACCCTAGAATAAAGAATGCGTAACCAATAAATAGGTTACTAATTCTTTTTTTATTTTTAAAGTATAATATTAGTCCTATTAGTAAAAGAAATGGTGTATAAGTATTCATATTTAAAAATATTGAAACTTTAGTTGTATCAATACTTAATATGGAAGTTATCCAAGAAGTTACACATGTGCCTAAATTTGCTCCCATCATTATACCAATTGAATTATGAAATGATAAAATATTTGAATTAACTAGTCCAACTGTAATAGATGTAACAATACTAGAACTTTGAACTATTGCTGTTACTATTGTTCCAAGAATTATTCCATATTTTATATTTTTAGTATAATCTTCCAAGATATTTTTAATTTTATCTTTAATATTACCGAGACTATTTGAAAATAACTGCATTCCATATATAAACATACAAATACTTAATATAAAATTTAATAATAGTTTCATAATATTATTTATTATTATATATAAAAATAAATGACAAAAATTAAATAAAATAAAATTATTAACATATACTTTGTTATAGATATAGAAAAATGTAGTAAAATAACAAAAAATATAAAAAAAATAAAAAAAGTGTTCACAAATTAATAAAAATGTGTTATTATTAATGACGTATTGGAAAAAGCCATACGTTTATGTGTGTTGTATGCGCTCGTAGCTCAATTGGATAGAGCGTTTGGCTACGGACCAAAAGGTTATGGGTTCGATTCCTATCGGGCGCACCATTTTTAATAATAATTGTTCGGGAAGTGGCTCAGCTTGGTAGAGCATCTGGTTTGGGACCAGAGGGTCGCAGGTTCGAATCCTGTCTTCCCGACCATTTTAAAATTAATTCGAACTTTTCGAATTTAGATATTTAAAAAGTGCTTATTTTGTTAAGAAAATGGTGCTTTTTATTTTAGTTATTAATTTAATACGGAAGTGATAAGTATGAATATATATTTAGATAGAGTTAAAGAAGAAAATAAAGATATTTTATTTAGATTACTTGAATATTCACTTTTTGAAGAAAGTTTAAATGATGGAAACGAGATGAACAATGAAGCAATATTTGAGTATAAATATTTTGATAAGTATTTTACTGATGATGATAGAGATGCATTTTTTATTAAAGAGTTAAAAACAAATAAATTATTAGGTTTTGTAATGATAAATACTTATATGCAAAAATCATCTAATGGACATAGTATTGCAGAATTTATGGTAATACCAAAATATAGAAGAAATAAAATAGGGAAACAAGTTGCGTTTAAATGTTTTGATATGCACAGAGGAATTTGGGAAGTTTCTTCATCGTTTGGTAGTGACTTAGCATACCATTTTTGGAAAAAAGTAATTGATGAGTATACAAATTGCAATAACAAATTTGTTGATGGGATTTTTATATTTAATAATATTGAAAAATAAAAAATTCTTTAAATTGTTTAGTAAGAACTTAATAGTTCTTTTTTTAGTATTTACATTGATGTTAAAAATAATATATAATATGTATATAGAATATTGGAGGAGTTATGGAGTATATATTACCAAGTAAAAATTTATTAGAAAAAGAAAGAAAAAATTTAGATAATGATAAGTATTATACTTTATATGAAATAATTGATCATAAAGATTTTGAAGAAAAATTTGCTTGTGTTCTTGGAAAAAAAGACGATGGTGAATATTATTATCTAAAATTAAGTAATGTATCAGGGGTTTTTATATCAGGAGAAACGGGTAGTGGAAAGAGTATGTTATTACATGCAATTATTCTAAGTTTACTAATGGAAAATGGACCAGATGATATGAAATTTATTTTTTATGATAAAAGAAAAGTTGAATTAAATAGTTATATAACAATACCACATTTATTTGATATTTTATATGATTTTAATGATATGAAAGATATTATTACTTTACTTGATTATAGAAAAGATTTATTTATTAGTAAAAGAGTTACTAATATAGAAGAATATAATAAGGAAGCAAATAAGCGACTTCCTCGAATTGTTATTGTAATAGATGAAGTAGGAGATTTATTAAATAAAGATGTATTTAAAAATAGTTTAATTCAAATTTTATCAGAAGGTTATAAATATGGAATACATTTAATAATGGCAACTAGTTCTTATTTGAAAGATTACTATGATAATAAAATCTTAGATTTATTTAGTTATGTTTTAACATTTGATTTAGCAAGTCATGAACAAGCTAAATTTATAAAAATAGATGATACGCATTTATTAAATGCTCATGGTGATGCTAAAATAAAATGTAGAACTGATGATGTTGTAGATTTACAAACCCCATATGTTTATGCATCTGATATTGAAAATGTAGTTAACTTTATTAATAATAATTATACGAAATGATTTTAAATGTAAGTGGAAGAACTGATATTGTAGCCTTTTATTCGACTTGGTTTATGAATAGATTAAAGACGGGATTTATTGATGTCAGAAATCCAATTTATCCAAAGATGGTTAGTAGAATAATGTTACAAGACGTAGACTTGATTTTCTTTTGTACTAAGAATCCTATTCCTATACTAGATAAAATAAAAGATATAGATAAAAAAGTATATTTTCATATTACTCTCACACCATATAAAAAAGATATAGAACCAAATGTTCCATCTAAAAAAGAAATAATAGAGGCTATTCGAAAGTTATCAAATATTATTGGGAAAGATAATATAGTAATAAGATATGATCCTATTTTTATAAATAGTGAATATACTGTAGATTATCATATAAAAGCTTTTGATAAAATATGTGAATTATTAGATGGTTATGTGGATAAAATTTTAATTCATTTTATAGATGATTATAAGAATGTAAGAAAAAATTATAATGGTTTAAAATATATGAATATTACGGAAAGTGATTATGAAAAAATTGGTCTATCTTTTAGTAATAGTGCTAAGAAGCACAATATAGTTGTTCATACTTGTAATGAAGAAAGAGATTTAACGAAGTATGGATTTGTTAAGGATGAGTGTATGTCAACTATATTAGCTTATAAATTAACAGGTCGTATTTATAAGAAAAAATGGAAAGCAAGAAAAGATTTAGTTTGTAACTGTGTAGAGATGGTTGATATAGGAGTGTATAACTCTTGTAAACATTTTTGTAAATACTGCTATGCCAATTTCGATGAAAAGAAAGTAAGTGAAAATTATATAAATCATAATCCTAATTCATCTTTATTAATAGGAGAACTTGAGAGTAGCGATATTATAAAAGTTAGGAAAGCATAAAGTTAATTATTAATTTAGAAATTTAGTATGGTAGAAACTAGATTTCTATTTTTTTAAATAGAATAATTTTTAAAATTAATTTCATAATAGTAATATGAAGAATAATAGTATATGGGAAGAAGAGAAAACACATGAGTTTCCAAGTTTAAAAGAAAATATAAATACAGATATTTTAATAATTGGGGGAGGAATTGCAGGAATTCTTACAGCTTTAAATTTAATGAATTCTAATTTAAAAATTACATTAGTTGAAAGAAATAAAATACTTCATGGTGTAAGCTCTAAAATGACGGCTAAAGTAACAATTTTACAAGATATTTTAACTAAAATATCTGATAATAAAAAGGGCAAAT
Source organism: Bacilli bacterium (assembly GCA_017460745.1). Taxonomy (GTDB): domain Bacteria; phylum Bacillota_I; class Bacilli_A; order RF39; family UBA660; genus RUG591. The sequence goes on from JAFUAL010000014.1 coordinate 115,673, forward strand.
ATTTGAAAAGTCAGTTGGCTGGTTTAAAATTAATAAAAGACAATATAGAAAAGTTGGATATTAAATGTGATTTTATAAAAAATGAATCTTACTTATTTACAAGTAAATACTCTAATATAGAAAAATTAGAAAGAATAGAAAAAGAACTGGATAAGTTAAAAATTAATTATGATAATTCAAGTATTCCAATTAAAGAACTTAAATCTTTATATAGTGTTAAAATTAATGATTCTTATTCTATTAATATTATAAAATATTTAAATAATATAGTTGATAATTTAAAAAATATAAATATATATGAAAATACCAATATCATAAAAGTAATAAAAGATAATGGTAATTTTATTGCTAAAACAAACAAATATAAAATAAATGCTAAAAAAATAATATTTGCAAGTCATTATCCATATTTTATTAAACCTTTGTTATTTCCTTTAAAAGTAAGACTTGAAAAATCATCTATAATGTATGGAGAGAGTTTTTATCATGGTAATTATAATTTAATTAATATAGATAATGATGTTCATTCAATTAGATTTTATAAAGATAAAATGATTTATTTATGTAATAGTAAATATATTTCACATATAAGTGATGATAAAGTTAATAACTTTTTAATAAAAAAAGTAGATAATACTTGGACTAATATGGATATAATTACAAATGATTATTTACCACTTATTGGAGAGATTCAAAATAATATTTATATTATAACTGGTTTTAATACATGGGGAATTTTATCAAGTCATATAGGTGCTTCTATGTTATCTAATTTGATATTAAAGAAAAATGCATATTTAGAGTATATTAATTTATTTGATCCTAGAAGAAATATTAGTATGCAAAAAGTAGTTAACTCTAGTATAAATGTTTTAGAAAATATGAATGGTTATTTTAAAGGAATGGTAACTAAAAGTATGAAATGCACCCTGTAGAGTAGACAGTATAAAAAAACCTAATTGGGGATATGATATAATACACCTTCGAAAGGAGGTGTATTTATTATGGCTTCAAAGGGACAAAAATTTGCTAAATATGATAATTCTTTAGTTCAAGAA
>JAFUAL010000015.1 GCA_017460745.1 Bacilli bacterium
AATATCTCACATGGGTGTTTCGACTATGAAAGCGAGGTATACTATTATGTCAAAACATATTCATGATAATAAACATCTAACTTTAAATGAGAGAAAAATAATTCAAACCGGAATTGAAAATCGTTCTAATAAAGTTGATATAGCTAGAACAATAGGAAAAGATCCTAGTACTGTAGCTAAAGAAATAAGAAAACATAGAACATTTAAACCAAGAAATCAATTTATCTATCCTTCTATTTGTATTCATAGGCAAGAATGTGGTGGTTGTAAAAAACAATGTGGTAGATATGAAGAAATAAAATGTAATAAAAGAGATAGGTCTCCTGGTGCATGTAATAAATGTCCTAAAATGGCTACTTGTCATCTTGATAAATATTTTTATTCTGCTACTCATGCAGATGAAGAATATAAAACTGATTTGGTAGATTTTCGTGAAGGAATAAATATGACTACTTCAGAAGTAAAAGAATTAGCTTCTATTCTTAAACCTTTATTGGATCAAGGGCAATCTCTTTATCAGATCAAATCATCTCATAAAGAAATAAAACAATGTATTAAAACTCTTTATAATTATATTGAAACGGGAGTTTTTAATGAATATGGTATAAATAACTTTTCTTTAAAAGAACAAGTTAATCGTAAACAATTCAAAGATAAATATAAAAAAAGAAAAGAACCTGCAAATTATAAGAATCACAAGTATGAAGATTATTTAATTTTTAAAGAAGAAAATCCTGGAGTGCCTACTACCGAAATGGATACTGTTTTAAATTCACAATCAGGTCCTTATATTCAAACATTTTATTTTGAAGGTTCTGGAATTATGATTGGTTTTCTTCATCAAGAAAAGTCTTCTGAATCAATGGCTAAAACCTTAGATGTTCTAGAAGAAACACTTGGTAATGATTTATATAGAACTTTGTTTTCTTTAATTCTTACTGATAGAGGTGTCGAATTTGAAAAAGTTGATTTGTTCGAATTTAATAAACAAACAGGGACATTCAGAACAAATATATTTTATTGTGATGCTTATCAATCCAGTCAAAAACCACATATAGAAAATACTCATAATTATATAAGAGATATTATTCCGAATGAAATTGATATTTCTAATATTACTCAAGATGATTTAGATTTAATGTTTTCGCATATAAATTCAACACCTAGAAAATCTTTGAATGATAAAACTCCTTATGAAGTATTTAATTTTATGATGAGTTCATCTGACAATCCTAACAGAGGAAAAGAAATACTTAATTTATTAAATATAAAGGAAATAAAAAGAGATGAGGTTGTACTAAAACCTTATCTCATAAAACAAAACCATAATAAGAAGTAACCACATTTCTTATTAGATATATGTATAGAAACACCCATATATATTGACTATCAACAAAAGGAATTTAGTCTTACATTTTTAAAAATTCTATAGCCTTTTGTATTTTCGTCGTGGGAAAATTTCCAACACATTTTGTATTTTACTACATCTTTTACTAAAAATCAAATAAATAAAATACGCAAAAACGCCCAAAAAATGGACGTTTCTCATACATTTAAATTTCACATTATGAAACTGGAATTAACTTTTTTAATTCACG
>JAFUAL010000016.1 GCA_017460745.1 Bacilli bacterium
AAAAGGTGATGATTTAATGAAAAAAGTTGTTCAAGAAGTTAAAGAAATATCTGGAAAAGAAGAACCATTTAGATTCTTTACTGATGAAGAGTTACTTGAAATGGATAGAAAACAGTTTAGGGAAGAAGGTTTTGCTGAAGGTCGTGAAAAAGGTCTTGCTGAAGGTCGAGTTCTAGGACTTGCAGAAGGACATGAAACTGGTCGTCTTGAGGCTCAACATGAAATGATTATTAATATGCATAATAAAAATATTGATTTAGATATCATTTCTGATGTTGTTAACTTACCTATTAGAGAAATTGAGAGAATAATTAAAGAAAACGAGTCAAAATAATTTTTTTGACTCGTTTTAATTAAGCAACTACAACTCTTCCTTCGTAATTTAAATCACCATTATAAGTATCACTTATCCATAATTTTAAATTAATATCCTGTGTTTCATAACTTTCAAGTTTTGATATTATAATGATACCATCCATATTAAGTGTTTTTACTCGACCATCATTTATTTGATATTTAATATAATTGTTACTAACACTTGTTGCTAAGACATCTGGTACAATATAAACTTTTACATCTTGTTCTTTATCTTCTTTATTTTCCAATTTTAAATTATATACACTATCATCATCATCTTTTTGTCTTTTTAAATTTGAAATTATTACTTCATTACTTACAATACTAGATTTAACATCATGATATACTATCATTTCTCTTTTAAACCAAATATTTGTTGAAATAACTAAAAATAAACATGTAAATATAATACGACATATTAAATATGCTCTTATACTCATAATCCAACCCCCATAATATGTGCATATTATATCACATTTTTAATAAATTTGCAAATTTTCAGTCATTTTAGACAAAAATAAAAATGACAAATGTCATTTTTATTGATTATTTTTATTCTACTTTAGTACCACATGCTGAGCAAAAAGCACCAGTTACTACTTCACCACAATTAGTACAATGTCTAACTGTTTCTAATTTAGTACCACATTTTGAACAGAACTTGCCTTTTTCAATACTGCCACAATTAGAACATTTTACTCCACTTTGTTCTGTTGACTTTTTATCTTCACTCTTTTTAACATACTCAAGTGGATTTCCAACCATACTTCCTGTTGCATTATTCATCATACCAAGTCCCATGAAACCAGTTGCTGCTCCATTAGCATTACTTGCAGCATTTTCCATAGCTGTTGCTGTTGCATCAACCATACGTCCTGTTGCATATTCTTCTCTTCCATACATTGAAGCATTATCAAATTTTTGAATTCTATCTCTTGATTCATCATCTGGTGTAATTTTTTCAATAGCAACGCTTACAACTTCCATTCCACGCAAAGTTTTCCATTTAGTATCAAGAGCCTCATTCATATGTTCAGCAATTAATAATTGTTTACTTGGAAGACTTGAGAACACTACTCCTTCATGAGCACATTCTTGAAGTGAAACATCAAGTGCACTAACAAATTCAGCATTTGCTTGTTCCATAAGCATTTCTTTAGTATATTTATCACTTATATTACCAGCTATATTAGAAATAAAAGCAAATGGATCAGCTATTTTAAATGAATAAACTCCAAAATATCTAATATAAATATTCTTATATTCTGGATCAGGATAAGCCATTGGACTTGATGATCCAAACTTATTATCAATAATTTCTTTTACGTTAACATAAAAAATTGCCTGTTCTTTACTTGGGGCTCCATTAAATTTAAATCTTTCCCACATCTCTTTAAATACTTCACCAAATTGGCCAGCAAAAAGTGATGGTGATGTAGATGAATCAAATTCATAGATTCCTTCTTCAGCAGTTGCATCTAAAATTTTTCCAGAATCAAATATTAAAGCAACTTGTCCAGGAGCAACTTGAATTCTACTCTTATTTGAAATTACTCCATTTTTTGTTGTTTTCTTAACAACTAAAGTATTATTGTCCAAACTATCACATGTAATGTACTCTTCCCATTGATCATGTAAAGTACTACTGATAGATGTAAATGCAGATTTAATTAAACCCATATTATCACTCTCCTAAAAACATTATAACAAATTTTTTAAATTAATCAATTAATTTTATTCTAAAAAAGATAAATAATTTAACAAAAAGAATATTTTTTGACAAGTTATTTTTTTCTATGTATAATTTAATTAGTGATGTGTATGATTAAAATAGGAATTATAGCTGAATTTAACCCTTTTCATAATGGACATTTGTACTTTATTAATAAAATCAAAGAAATGTATCCTGAAAGTTTTATTACTTTAGTTATGTCAACTAATTTTACCCAAAGAGGAGAATTTTCCTTTTTAACAAAATGGGATAAAACACGTATATCTTTGAATAATAATATTGATTTAGTAATAGAACTTGCCTTTTACTTTGCTACTCAATCATCGGATACTTTTGCCAAAACAGCAGTATCTATATTAGAATACTTGGATATGGATTATTTAATATTTGGATCTGAATCAAATGATATCAAAACACTTACAACTTTAGCCTCTACAGCAATATTTAATAAAGAGTACGATAAATTAGTAAAAGAATATTTAAAAACAGGTAATAGTTATCCATCAAGTGTTTCAAAAGCCTTATTTAATTTAACAAATATTAATTTAATCGATTCTAATGATATACTTGGAGTAAGTTATATAAAAGCTATATTACTAAATGATTATAAAATTAAACCTCTTTGTATAAAAAGAACTAATTCTTATTTAAATAAACAAACAACGGGTACTATTTCAAGTGCTACAAGTATTAGAGAGTTATTTATAAATAATAAAGATTATAAAGACTTCATTCCAAACGATACATATAAATTAATGAATATAGATAAAAACTATATAAATAATTACTTTAATATTTTAAAATATAAATTAATAAGTGAAATAGATGAACTTGATATATATTTAGATGTAAACGAAGGAATAGATAAGAAAATAAAAAAAGTTATTTTAAATGTTACTAGTTATCAAGAATTACTAAATAAGCTTAAAAGTAAAAGATATACATACAATAAATTAAATAGAATGTTTTTACATATATTATTAAATATTAAAAAAAGTGATTCGTATGATATTAAATATATAAGAGTATTAGGTTTTAATGAAATGGGTCGTAAATACATAAAAAAGATGAAAGAAGAAATTACTTTACCTATTATAACTAATTATAGAGAAACAACCGACCTAGTTTTGGATATAGAAAAAATAGCTACTATTCTTTATTTAAATATTACAAATAGAAGCCATTTAATAAAAGAAGAATTAATGTCTGCACCTATAAGTAAGAATTAATTCTTTTTTAATGTATATATTTTATCTAAACTCTCTTCATATTCTACTTTGAAAGTTACAGGTTTTCTAAACAATGCATCAAATATACTAGCATCATTTTTTAACTTTTGACCATTAATAGAATTAAGAGTTTGCTTTATTCTTTGTCTTGTCTCTTTACTAATTGGTCTTACAACATTTACTTGTAAATCTTGTAATTGCCAAAAGAATCCATGGATACGAGCAAGTTCTACCCATTTTCTTTGAAAATCCAAATTAATAAAATAAGTTGCATTTTCTATAACTACTCTCTTTAATAATATTTCATCAATTGATGAGTCTAAATGATAAACATCTTTGATTAAATTTAATTCATCAAGTTTTGCTTCAAGAGGAACAGGATTTATACTATTTATAGTAAATTCATCTACTACTTTTACATCACCATCAGTATAAATAACATTCTTAAACCTTGGTTCTTTGAATGTTATTGGTTCTTCATCTCCAAACCTTGGATAAGTAACATTTGCTATTCCTTCTATTAAGCTTACTTCTATTACATTATTTTTTATTGTATTATACATAAAACCTCCAAAATTAGTAATTATTATATAGCATTAATTTTTAAAAATCAATATTTAGTTAAATGCTAGTTCAACATCTATTTGCTCATCATTATATGCAATATATAAAAATATTACACCGCTTATAAATATTAATAAAGAACCAATAAATGATAAATATGTAAATTTTTGTTTATTATCTGAATCATTACTTGTAAGATTTAAAACACTTTCATATGAATCATGTAAAAAATAAAAATATACAATAAGTAAAATAGAAAATATTATAATTAACGTCTTACGATATTTTTCTTTACTTAAAATATCACCAGTTAAATAATATTTTCTTTCTAAATAATTGGAATAAAAACTATAAATAATTATTCCAATATAAATTATCCAAACAAATTCTTCTATTTTAATATCTTTTAATTTATCTTCTATTTCTTTATAACTCATATTTAATTTTATGACTAATAAATTAAAATTTGAATCTCTTATCTATTATTTAATCTTTTTAACATTACTTTTTGTTCTTTTACTAAACTATTTAATTTATTATCATCTAATTTTTTAGACTTTAAACTGTCATCACTATAATCTTTATTTATTAGATAATCTATTTCTTTATCGTTTAAATTCAAATTAAAATAATTATTAAATTCCAAAATAAATTTTTTAGCACGTTTATATCCATGAGTTGGTATAGTATTTTCAGAATACAACATTTTTAAAGCAGCATACTGTAATATAACATCACGAAGTTTTTCATCAGTCTCATGTAACTTAATACACTTTCTAATATTTGTTAAATCAAACTTATCCATTTTACTAAGAACAGCAAGCAATCTTTCAATAGTCATATCATCTTCTAAAATAAGTTCACATGGCATGTTATCAAAACTTGTAATTTTTCCAGTATCACCATCAAAATGTAAACCATACTCATTCTTGTAAAATAAAGGATATCCTTCACTTTCATTTTCAAGTCGTCTAAATTTTATATATAAATTAGGAACATACCTTCCTTTATCCTTGTTATACCTAAATCCTCCACATCCTGTTCTATAAACACCATTTAATAAACAATTTTCATTATTATCTAATCTAAAGACTAATTGTTCCATTGTCATGAATTGACTTAATTCTTTTAGATCGCGAAAATCAGAATAATTTACTCCATCCTCTTTATCAAGTTCTCGTTCTGGATATTTTATTTCATACCATATAACAAGTTTATCTATAAACTCTTGTAATGAATTAATATTCATATAACTTATATATCCATTATCTTTTAATTCCTTATACCATTCTAAAAATCTAGGATTCTTTTTTAAGTTATACTTAAAGTTATCACTTTTATAAAAATTTTCAGCTTCTCTAATTGTCATCATTTTATTACCTCTTTCGTCTTTGTATTATAACAAATTAAAATAAAATGTAAAGAAAAAAATAATTAAATTCATAATTATTTTAGTTTATTAATTAAATCATAAGAATCAGTAATTAATTTATATATCATATCAATATCTATACTTTCATCAAGCAAGATACTAATCCATTTCTTCTTGTTCATATGGTATGCTTTATAAATACCTTTTATTTTTAATAAATCAGAAAGTTTTGCATCATCAATTTTAACATTTATAATTTCAATATTTCCTTCTCTATTTATATATTTTCCATCTATATTCATGATAATAGCATACCATTTTTTATTTCTTTTATTTCGAAATACTCCATGTGAAGAATTTTTCCAAAGGAACTCTGGCTTATCTTTATATTTACTATAAATAAACTTACATAATTTATTTGATGTATCATATACAAAGTATTTTTCTATAAAACAATTTTCTCTTATTTTATAAAGTATTTCTTTATATTTTTCTTGAACTTTATTAATAAAAGCATTACCATTTTTAATTCTTATATTTAAATAGAGTTCGTTAGTATCTAAATCTATTACTTTATCTTTTATGTTACCATTTTTATCAATTGTAATTATACACTTAAAATTATTATCAAAAAAAACAGAAGAATAAGTATAATTATCATTTTCTTTTATAAAACCAAATTCTTCTAGTTTTTTATAATTAACTGTATATTTTTTAAATATTTCATTAATGTCCATAATCACTAACTTCCTCGACCTCAGTTGTTATACCTTCTCCAACATTTGGACTTACGAATGTTGAATAAAAGAAATCTATACTAAATAAAGTAATCAAAATTAAAGCAATAATATTTTTAGTATGAAGCCTAATTTTATCAAATAAATTTGATAAAAGAGGTGCTAAAATATATGTAAATGCACATCCACCTAGTCCAAATATAATAAGTCCTTCAAAGCATATTCTACCATGTAAATTCAAAAAATAACCACTGTAATCCCAATATTTTAAATGTTTAAATGTTTCTAAGTACCAAGCTGTGGAATACTCTATTATTCCACATAAAATAACTGTTGCAATAAATAATTTAGATGGATTTTTCCGAAATCTTTTAAGTAAAAATAAAATTGCTACTCCACCATATCCATATATTGGAAGCCATGGCCCATGCATTGTACCTCGATTAACAAAATCACCCTGTTGAATAATATGTAAAACAACTTCCCAAAGCCATCCAAATATACTAAAGCTAAAGAACAACAAAATATAAGTATTTAAACTGTATTCCATATCTGAATTTATATTTAAAATAGAAAATTGTTTAGTAAACTCATTAGGATATTCTTTATTAACAGGATAATCTATAGCAAGTAATTTATCATTTAACAAGTTTTTATTTGTTAAATCTTCCCTTTTATAATTTCTTAAATTCATATAGAATTCACTGTATAATGTTGCTGCATAAATATCAGTAAAAAAGTAATTAGTTAAGTTAAAAGTAAATAATCCAGGAATTTTATATATAGCAAGTAATAAATCAAGTTTAAATAAATTAAATTTTTCCTGTTTCATTAACTCTTTAGATAACCTAAAAGCCTCACGCATTTTTATATTTGGATTTTCAGCAAGTATATATGGTATCATAGCATATTCATAATACTTAATAAAATAACCAATTATAGTAAAACTCCATAAAAATAAATATAAATTTTTTACAAATAATATCAAAGCTAAATGAAAAGTTTTTTTCTTTTTATAAGGATATAAAGTTCTATCTATATTAGTTTTTAGATATCTTCTTTGTTCTAAAAAATATCTATTTTTACCAATTTCAAATACAGCAATAAAAATAGTTCTCATGAATATTAATAAAATATTGGATATAATTATAACAATACCAACTGATATATGTCCACCTAAAAATTTATTAATACTGTTTAAAAGACTAAAGACAACTGATTTAGTTGTAGTTATTTCATTTACTACTACCGATACTACTCCATGCGTAACTCTTTTAGCAAGATTTTCATCTAGATCTTTAGAATCATTTATTTGTTTAATAAATTCATCAATTATTTCACTGTTAGATTTATAATTACTATTAATTAATTCTATATTTTTTACATCTGTTATATCTATATCAAATATATTTTTACTTGATAAACTAATTCCAGATATGAGTAAAGTACAAAGAAAAACAACTATAACATTTTTAAAATAATTATGAGTAACATTTTTCTTTGCATCTAGTTTTATTTTCTTATAATTCATACAAATACACAACCTTACCTTCTACAAAAAAATTATATGAAAAGCACCTAATAAAATAACCTACTTTTAATATAATTTATAATTAAAATAAATGTAAAACCATTTCAAATATTTCAGATACTTCCATTTTCATGAAAAAAACTATCAAAAATCCAATCATTAAAAATGGTCCATATGGAATTACATGTTCTTTATTTTTTACAAGTAAAATAAGAGATATGGGAAGAGCTATAAAAGATGCTAAAAAAATTACAATTATAGACAACATAGGATTAAGTGTTAGTCCCACTAAAAACATTAATTTTATATCAGCTCCACCTAATGATTCTTTTTTAAATAAGAAATTTCCAAGTAACATTACCAAATACATGATAGCAAAACTTATTACTCCATACCCTACTTGTATTAATGCATTTTGTATTCCACGACTAACAATAGTAACTATAAAAATAATTATACTTGGGATTATAATAAATCTATCAGGAATTATTAAATAATTAAGATCTGATACTATTATCAATATTAAGGTACTAGATAATGTTAAAGCAATGATTAAATCATAAGAAAACTTAAAGGAATAAAAAGATACTACAAATAATATTCCTGTAAAAAGTTCAGTTAACAAATAATTAACTGATAATTCAGCATGACAATTCCTACACTTTCCTTTTTGGATTATAAAAGAAAGTATAGGAATCAATTCATACCATTTAAGTTGATGATTGCAATTTTCACAGTGACTTCTTGGGGTAACTGTAGATTTACCCATAGGAATTCTTGTTGCAACTAAATTAAAATATGAACCAAATATTGTTCCTACTATAAAGAACATTACATAATAATACATCATCATTACTTTATTACCTTATACATTTCAAACATTGGTACAATAATAGATATAATAATTACACCTACTGTAAATGTTAAAAATACTATTAAAATCGGTTCAACTAAACTTTTGATTTGTTTGGTTGAATTCTGATATAATCCTGAATAATAATCAGCAACTTTTTCCATCATCGTTCCAAGTTTACCTGTAGCCTCACCTGTTACAATCATTTCATATGCAACAAGTGGAATATATGGATTATCTTTAAATGCTTCTGAAATCTTACCACCACGATTTAAGTTTACAACCGTACGAGCCATTATATCTTTATATATCTCATTATCTGATACTTTAATCAAAACATCCATACTATCAGTTATAAATACACCATGATTCAAAAGACTTGCAAATGTTTTAGCAAACATTGAAACTTCACTATAAGTAATTATGTTTTTTACAACTGGTATTTTTAAATATACAAATTGCATTATCTTTCTAAAATGCTTAACATTTCTAAATGTATAAATATATAAAAGTAAAATTGAAATAATTATAAGCATTAATTCTACTAAGTTATTTTGAATATAGTTACTAACATTAATTGTCATAACAGTTACGGCTGGCAAATCACTACTCCATGCCGAGAACATATCAACATATTGAGGTACAACCCACTTTAAAACGAAAATAATAACAGCAATAGCCATAGTAAATACAATCATAGGATACGTCATAGCACTTCGAAGTTCTTTTTTTGTCTTATCAATTTCAGTATAATAATCAGCCATGTCATCAAGTATAGCAGGTAAATCACCTGTAAGTTCAGCTGATTTTACCATGTTTGTCAACAGTTTAGGAAATATCTTTGGCTGTTTTTCAAAGGCTTCTGATAAAGTTTCACCAGATAAAAGGTCATATACTATTTCATTATATATTTTCTTAATAGTAGGTTTAGTTGCTTGTTTTGCTAAAATACGGTATGCATCAATTAAAGAAATACCTGCTTTTAAATAAGTTGATACCTGAGTTAAAGCAAATGACATTTCTCCAGTTTTTATAGGAGAAGTCAATGATATATCAATATTCAATGACCCTTTTTTAATTGGTTCAATGGAAACAACTTCATATCCTTCATTTATTAAATATGTTCTAACTTGTTCAACATTATATGCATCAAAACTTCCTGATTTAACCTTACCATTTGGAAGTTTATATTTGTAAGAAAAAGGCATTTTATCCAATTCTTCTGTTATACCGCTTTTTTCTTTTTTAATTTTTTCTGAAGTTTTTAAAGAAAGACCTTCAAAGTAATCTTCTTCTAAAAATAAATTAGTAATTTTATCTTTTTTTCCAAAAATAAGGTAAAGTAAACCTATAAATCCTTTATAGGCAAGAGTAATTACATTATCCTTTGTTATCATTCTATCACCCTTTATTATTACATATATTTATCATAACATATTTATTTAAATTTAACAATTAGTTATCATTTGTTTCTTTGTTTTTTAATTTTTTAAAGTAATTAGTTTTTAATACTTCATCATTTTTATATATTAAATCATTTATTTTATTACTCATTTCAGTTATATACTCTTCTGTTGCAGGAAGGCCTTTTATTACATCTCCAAGAGCAACATATCTTTTTCCATCCCACCATGAATAATCACTAAAGAAGACGTATCCTAAATAGTTAGGATCAAGTGCATCTTCCCCAATATAATAATTTGGTTTTACATATAAATTAAATAAATTTAAAATAGTTGGCATGATATTTAATTGACTAGTTGTTTTTGTAACTTCCTGAGGCTCAATATCACTTGCCCAAATAAAACAATCTGTATGATTTATTAAGTTAGTACTTGTATCCTTTGTAAGTTCTAAAATGCTCTTATCAGTTAAAGTATAAGCATAGTGATCAGCATAAACAATTATAACTGTATCATCATATAAATTCTTTTCTTTCAAGTTTTCTATTAAAAGTCCTATCATATCATCTGTTTCTTTAGCTTGTATTTTCATACATTCGAATTCAGTCGGATTAAAGTTCTCATCTTCCCTTTGTTCTTCTGTTAGAAGCATATTACATGTTCCTTTATCTTTTGAAAAAGGTGTATGAGCGGTATAAGAAATGATATAAGATACAAAATGTGAATTAAGTGGATTTTCAACATTAAATATTTTGCTATTAAATTCTTCATTTTTCAAAAGTTCCGTATCAAGTTCATATGATTTATCAGTATATGTTTTTAAATCCTTAAGTCCATTATAAGAATCATATCCAAAATTTTTATAATTAACTCCTCTCGAATAATACTCACTGCTATTCATATGAAAAGCATTAACAGTATAACCTACTTTTTTAAATAAATTTGGAAGCGAATAATCAAAATTATTTTTACTAAATGTATAAGCATTTTGATTATATGTATAAGGAGTTGCATAGCCTGTATTAATCATGAATTCTGAATTAAATGTTGAACCTCCTCCATTTACAAATGAATAATGATCAGTAAAATTAATAGACTGACTACGAAGACTAGCAAGATTTGGCATAATTTCCTCAGTTGTTAAAAATGTATCAATACTTTCAAGTTGCAAAAATATTAAGTTTTTACCTTCAAACATACCTGTATATTGATTTTGATGTTCTACGTTACTTTCAAATATTGCATCTAATTTACTTAAAACTTCATCACTTTCTTCTTCCGTCTTTTTAAAATATGTAACATAGAAATTTCTTACATTATATTCAAACATACCAACAAGTTCCATACACTTGTTATTATCATTAAAAGTATTATAGACATTTCTTTTATTTTTCCAAGCATTCCATTCCAAAGAAGTAGTAGCTCCTCCGAAGGTAAATGGTAGAATTAAATGAACAATTATAAATACTATCAATGTTTTTAAAATAATTTTTTTATTATTAGTTCTATTCTTATTAAAGTTTTTATATGTTAAAAAGACTAAAACTATACTAATAATAATTACTATATACATCCAAAATTTAATATCTTTTAAAGTATCAAGTAAATAACTACTACCTTCACTTGCAGCTGTTAATACTGAAAAATCAAAGAAAACTTTAAAATATATATAATATAAATTATGAACTAAAAACATTACAAATGAAAAAGCATAAAATAAACCATATAAAAGTTTTCCATAAACATTTTTCAAATTTTTAACTAAAAAAACTAAAGTTAATAAATAAAGAGTTGTAAACATATTAGGATAAGGATTTAAAAAATGAACAAATCCAATACTATTAGTCATGATTCTTGTCGATAAATCAAGTATATATAAAGACATAAACATAAAGACATAAAATTTATTTTTTATTAAAAAGGGAATAATATTTTTTATTACTTCTTTGAAATTTATTTTTTTTATTTTTTTAAATAATTTTGTAAAATAATTCTGAATTTTATTTATTAGGTATTTCATACAACCTCCATATTTTATATTATATCATATGGGAATACCTATTTTATAGAAAAAAATATAGATTTACACTAAAAATGTAAATCTATATTTTTATTTATCTAATATTGTTTTTAAATTTATCTTTAATGGCTCTAAGTCATTTTCTATGATATACCAAATATTGCTTAAATTATTCCAACATAATCATGAATTATTCTATTTCTTAGACCACTTATCATTCTCCACTCAATATTATCATATTGTTTTCTTGTTTCATTACTTATATTTTTTACTAATTCACAAATTTGACTTATATTAAAGATAGTAGCATCCTGAGTTTTGGTATCATTTTCAAACATCTCATAAGTATAACCATTTGTATATGTTAACGACTTATCAATATACTCTATCATTTTACGTATTGAATTTATCTCTTTATCTTTCATAAACAGTTACTCCTGTCTTATCTATTTCTTTATCTACAATAGAATCTTTAACAATTTCACTTTTTTCAAATGCATCAACGCTCTTGCCAAAAAAATCTTCTATTTTAGAAATTAAAGAAAACAATTTAAATCCTCTAATTTTACCATTTGAATCAATCATCAAGTCAATATCACTATTTTAGTTGCTTTATTTTTAGCATAACTTCCAAATAAAGTTACTTTTTCCACATCTGTATCAATAAGAAGCTCTGATAAACTGCTTTTTATTTCTGTAATAGTATAAACTTTATCATTCATAAAATCACATCCTTATAGTTAAGGTATATATTTTTTCAAGAAAAAAGTAAAGGTTATTTCTTTACTTTCTTCAAAAGATTATTTTTTTATACTTTATTATTATGAGCTTTTTTTCTAGCCTCTGCATTTAATATTTTTTTACGAAGTCTAAATCCAGCTGGAGTTACTTCTACAAGTTCGTCATTGTTAATATAATCAAGAGCAATTTCAAGTGACATGACACGAGGACGTTTTAAAACAACTGTATGATCAGAGCCACTTGCACGAGTATTAGTTAAATTTTTACCTTTAACAACGTTAATAGCAATATCGTTATCGTGATTATGTTCACCAACAATCATTCCCTCATATACTTCGTCTCCTGGTTCAATGAACATAACTCCACGTTCTTCAAGTTGTCCAAGAGCATAAGCAGTTGCTTTTCCATTTTCCATTGAAACAAGTACACCAAGTTTTCTTTCACCAACATTATTACTTAAAACTTCTTTGTATTCTTTAAAAGTATGATTCATAATTCCATATCCTTTAGTAATAGTCATGAATTCACCACTAAATCCTATAAGACCACGAGATGGAATTATATAATTTAGCCTTGTTGTTTCTCCCATATTTTGCATATTTAATAAAGTTGCAAATCTATTACCAAGTGACTCAATTACTCCTCCAACATAATCATTATTAACATCGATTTGTAATTCTTCAAATGGTTCCATTTTAACTCCATCTACTTCTTTAATAATTACTTGAGGTTTTGAAACTTGAAGCTCAAATCCTTCACGACGCATATTTTCAATTAAAATAGATAAATGAAGTTCTCCACGTCCTTTAACTAAGAATGATTCTTGGTCATATGGAGATACTTTTAAACTTACATCTTTTTCTGTTTCTTTTTTTAGTCTTTCTTCTATTTTTCGAACAGTTAAAAGTTTCCCTTCACGACCAGCAAATGGACTCGTATTAACACCAAATGTCATCTCAAGAGTTGGTTCATCGATTCGAAGAGGTGGAAGTGCTTCTTCGCAAGTTACTGAACAAACAGTTTCACCGACATTTATATCAGGAAGACCGGCAATAGCAATAAAATCTCCGACACTGGCACTTTCTATTTCAATTCTTTTTAATCCATGATATCCAAACATTTTTTGAATACGAAATTGTTTTCTTGTTCCATCTAACCTTAAACAAGTAACAAATTCACCAACTGATACCTTACCACGTTTAACTACTCCAATACCAATACGACCAACAAATTCATTGTAATCAAGAAGCGCTGGTTGGAATTGGAATGGTGCATCAATATCTCCTGTTGGTTCTTTAATATATTCAAGAATTGTATCTAAAACTGGTTCCATAGTTTCCTTTTGAGTTGTAATATCAGGTGACATACTAGATGTTCCCATCATAGCACTTGTATATACAACTGGAAAATCTAACTGATCAATATCGGCTCCAAGTTCTATAAATAAATCCATTACTTCATCAACAACTGCTTCTGGACGTGCTGATGGCTTATCTATTTTATTTACAACAACAATTGGAGTAACATGAGCATCTAAGGCTTTTTTCAAAACAAATCTTGTCTGAGGCATCGTTCCCTCATAAGCATCAACTACAAGCAAAACACCATCAACCATGTTCATAATACGTTCAACTTCTCCAGAAAAATCAGCATGCCCTGGAGTATCTAATATATTAATACGTACACCCTTATAATCAATAGATGTTGTCTTAGCAAGAATAGTAATTCCTCTTTCTCTTTCCAAATCATTAGAATCCATTGACGTTACTTCTTCATTATCACGAAAAGTTCCACTTGCAAGCAATAACTTATCAACAAGTGTTGTTTTACCATGGTCAACATGGGCTATAATTGCTATATTTCTAATATTTTTCATAAATTCCACTTCCCTTTTTAATAAACTTAAGTATTATATCATAAAAAAGCCTTATTTGGCAATACTTTTTAAAAAATAAAAGAATGTATCTATTACATTCTAAATTAACTTAATTTTTTTACTTTTTCTTTTTTTAATCTATCAACCATTTTATAAAAATTTGTCATAATCATTCTTTTATTATATGGATAATCATTAATATAATTGTCTGGTCCATATGTAGTCTCAACTCCATCTAAATCAATTAAAACAACTTCTAATGTTTTGGGATTAACTAATATATTACTTTCCTTAACATCTTTTGGAGCAATATTATTATCTAATAAATCATTGATTAATTCTAATGCTTTATGTAAACAGTAATCTATAGCACTATCATCTAAATATTGAATTGCTTCATCAATTTTTAAAAAATTCTTATAATATTTCATTTCAATACCAACAAATAGTCCATTATACGACAATAAAGCAGTAATTAATCCTTTTGATTTAGTATTATCTAACCTTTCGAATTCTTTCAAACGAATTTCAGGTATTCTTAATCCAAAATTTGTTATTGATTCTATATCCAACCAATTATTTACAGCATTATCTATTTCTTCTTCTCTTTCATACAAGTAAAAATCAATAAAATCTTTATAATATATTTTATATAATTTATCTTCAATCAAATTAATAATACCATTACATCCTTTTGAAAATGGATTGGGATTGCTTAAAAAAAGTTTTAATTGTTCTTTATTTAATTCAATTATTTTCATATTTATTTTTCCACCAACTAATCTAATTCTATTATATTCTTAAAGACTTTACCATTTTCTTTTGTTCATCAACTAAATTATCTAGTTCTTTATTTTTATATTTCAAAATACGTTGAACATTTTTAAAACGAACATCAAATTCATATTCAGTACAATGAAATAATACTTCTAAAGTTTTCATAATTTGTTTTTTATCTATAAAAAAATTTCTTTTATAACATTCAATAAATGCTACCATATAATTAAAAGGCATTTTTTCAGCTAATTCAATATATTTTAATTCTTCAATAGAAAAATTGGCATATTCAATTTTTTCTTTTGCCAATTCTTCTAATTCTAACATTCTCTTAATATCTATTCTATTCATTTTTATCTCCTACTCAATATATTCATCTCTTAAATAATTAATTCCTAAATCAAAATAATAACTATCTTCATGCTCTTTAGTTGTTTCTTTATAATCATATATATAATATAGACCATTCTTGTTGATTACTCTATATAAATTATTAAATCTATCTTTTAAATAATAGACATCTCCATATTTAGATAAATCTAATTTTATAACCATTACTTCCATTTTAGTTTTTCTAATAAGTTCTAAATTTGGTCTTTTCTTATATCTTTTTATATAATTATCGATTAAATCTTTAATATCAGAGTCAATTAATTCAAGAGATAAAGTTACTCTTTTAACACCAGTACTATGAAGAAATGCAACAGTATAAGAATTGGTTACATTAAAAGAATAATCACTTATTATATTTTGCATTTTATTTAAAGAACCTATTTCACCAACCAAGTATTCTGTTTCTTGATTATAATCATCATAGTTATTTATTACTTTAGGTATTTTTCTAATTGTATTATCAAGTATTTCTGAATAAACATGACTATATTTTTTATCTATTTTATTTCTATTATTAGTTAAAATTGTATATTCATTTGTTCTTTCATAATTATTTAAATTAATACTATAATCACACTCTAAAAAATGTGCATGAAACATATTAATACGTGCCTCGTTAAGTTTTTCTAAAATATCTCTTTTCAAATTATTTAAAATACTAATTGGAATAAATAAATTATCATCTAAATCAATTTCTATTTCATCTATTTTATAAATAGTATTATTTATTTTCGAAAGTTTTTTCTTGATATCTTCTTTTGTGATTGATGATTTAGTTGCTTTTTCAGGTATTATTCCTTCCAGTGTTATTTCATTTTTTAAATCCGTTACCATTAATTTAAGAGGTTTATTTTCTTTTAACTCTACTATAAATTTAATTGGTATTTTTCGAGTTTTTTCTTTAATAATATTTGTTACATCCATATCTATTTTAGCACTATAAGTTCTATATACTAAACTATTAACTGGTATTTTCTTATTTACTTTTAAAGTAATAATATCATTCTTTTTACCTTCATATATTTGAATGTTATTTTTTCTAAATTCATTTAAAATAAGTGCATATTCTAAACTTTCATTTGTTATTCTTAATCCATCATTTATTACTATATTATCTTTTAATTTTATATCTATAAAACCATTTTTATAATTAACAACTTCTCCAACTAGAACTCCTTTATGATTTGGAGATATATCATTGTTTAAAGACTTATCACCGAGTATAAATCCTTTAGTATAACCTCTTGTAAAAACATTGTTTAATTTATTTAAATCATCTTGATTAACTTTAATAATTTTAGACTTTAAATAATTATCTCTTGTTTCTTTATATAATTTAGTTGCATAGTAAACATACTCTTTACTTTTCATTCTTCCTTCGATTTTAAAACTACGAACCCCAATATCAATTAATTTATCAAGTTCCGAAACTGTCATCAAATCTTTCATACTAATTGGATATTTGTTTTCGGTTAAAACCTTTTTGTTTTCATCAAGTAAATCATAAGGAAGTCTACAACAGCCTGAACATGTTCCGCGATTACCACTACGAGCACCAATACTACGAGACATTAAGCACATTCCGGAATATGAAACACATAAGGCTCCATGGACAAATACTTCAACTTCAAGTCCTGTCTCATCAATTATTTGTTTTATAACATTAATTGGTGTTTCACGAGCAAGTACTATTCTTTTAATTCCAAGTTTTTTAGCAAGGAGTGCCCCATCCAAATTATGAATATGCATTTGAGTTGATGCATGAATTTCTAAATTAGGAAATTTCTTTCTGACTAAATCTATCATTCCAAGATCTTGCATGATGACAGCATCAACATTATTTTGATGTAAAAATCTAATATAATCTAAAAACTTATCTACTTCACGATCAAAAATTAAAATATTACAGGTTACATATACTTTAACACCATATAAATGAGCCTGTTTTATAACTGATACAAGCTCTTCATTTGTAAAATTATTAGAGAATGCTCTAGCTCCAAACATTTTACCAGCCAGATACACCGCATCACACCCTGCCTCAATGGCACTAAAGAATGCATCTATATTACCACATGGTGCTAAAATCTCAACCTTATTTTTTAATACTTCTTTCATACTTCATCCCCTTAATGCACATATTATAGCATAAATTTAAAAAAGGTAAAACTTTAACTTCGATTTTACCTTTTGTTTTTAAATTATTTTTTATTTACAAACTTTGTAAATTTATTAAACATACTATTTTCTAAATTTGTTTTAGAAAGACTTTCAAACAATCCTTTTTGTTCTTTAGTTAACTTATCTGGTAAAACAACATAGAAAATTATATACATATCTCCTGTACGATTAGTACTTGCATTTTTAATTCCACGACCTCTTATTCTTTGTTTGTCGTTGGAATTAGTTCCAGGTTTAATATTTAAAGTAACAATCGAATCAAGGGTTCTTATATCCTTCTTGCAACCTAAGATAGCATCTGTTAATGTAATAGGAACAGTTAGATAAATATCATCACCTTCACGCTTAAAGAATTCATGTTCTTTTACATTAAACTCTAGATATAAGTCTCCATTTGGTCCTCCATTAGTACCAGCCTCACCTTTTCCTGCAACACGAAGACGCATACCAGTATCAATTCCAGCTGGTATTTTAACAGAAATTGTACGATTTTTTCTAATATTTCCACGACCCATACAAGTTGTACAACGTCTTTTAAATGTCCTTCCTGTTCCACCACAATTAGAGCATGTTGTTTTAGAAACAAATGAGCCTAAAATTGTATGTTGTTCACTAGTTGTTGTTCCACTTCCGTGACATACTTCACAGGTTTCTTCATCATGTCCTCCCATTCCGTTACAATCAGGACAAGTTGTACTAGTATCTATTTTTATATCTTTTTCAGCACCATGAACAGCCTCTTCGAATGTTAAGTCCATATGGTATAAAACATCGTCTCCTCTTGTTTTAGAGTTTCGTCTACCAGTACGACTTGAGAATCCAAAGCCTCCTCCAAACATAGAACCCAATATATCATCAAGGTCAACATCAAATCCTGAAAAATCAAAGCCAGAGAATCCGCCACCAGCTCCTTGTTCAAAGGCTGCATGACCAAACTGATCGTATTGTTTACGTTTACTAGCATCTGATAAAACAGCATAGGCTTCTTGAATTTCTTTGAATTTCTCTTCACTGCCAGCTTCTTTATTTATATCTGGATGATACTGTTTAGCTAATTTTCTAAAGGCACTTTTTATTTCGGCATCAGTTGCATTTTTGGAAACACCCAATACCTCATAATAATCTCTTTTATTCATAATAATTCCTACTTCCTATAAATTTTTCTAAATTCCTCTATCGTATCTTGAAATGTCTTAATAGCATCTTTTATAAAATCACTTTTACTAACATCAACATCGCATACTTTTAATTCTTCACTTGGATACATTGAGCCACCTGTTTTTAAAAACTCAATATAACGTTTAACCCCTGCGTCACCCAAAGTTTCAATATCGTGAACTATCTTTGAAGCAGCTGATAAACCAATTGCATATTTGTAAACATAAAAATTATAGTAAAAATGTGGTATACGCATCCATTCATTTTCAATTAATCTATCACATTTAACATTAGGTCCAAAATAATCACAAACCAATTTATAATATTCATCTTTTAAATAATCACTTGTTAGAACTACTCCATTCTCATGACTTTCAGCCATATTCTTCTCAAACTCTGCAAACATCGTTTGTCTAAAAATTGTTCCTTTATATAACTCAAGCAATTTATTTAAAAGATATAATTTTTCTGCTTTTACATTTGTCTTTTTAATTAGGTATTTAATTAAAATAAGTTCATTTACTGTACTAGCAACTTCAGCAACAAATATCTCATAACTTGAAGTATTATATGGATTTGCTTCATGTGAATAAAGGCTATGCATTGAATGACCTAACTCATGTGCAAGAGTTGTTACATCATTATATTTTCCTTCAAAGTTAAGAAGAATAAACGGATTAGTATCATAGAATCCACTTGAATAAGCTCCTCCACGTTTACCTTTATTGTTATATATATCTATATATCGATTATCAAACGCCATATTCAATTTTTTATTATAGTCATCTCCTAAAACACTAAGAGCCTCGAGAACTATATTTTTAGCCTCAACAAATGTATAACTCTTATCTACTTCAGAGACCATATTAGCATATATATCATATAAATGAAGCTCATCAAGTTTTAACACTTCTTTTTTTAAATCATAATAATCATATAAAACATTTAAATTATTTCTTACTGTTTTAATTAAATTATTATAAACAGAAGTCTCTATATTATCACGATATAAACTTGCTTCTAAACTAGAACTAAAGTGTCTTAAACTTGCAAGTCGAGATTGTACTTCTATATTATATCTAAAAGTATCGGCTATTGTATGTGAATATTTTTCATAAGTTTTAAATAATAACTTAAAGGCTCTTTTACGAACATCACGATTATCATTTTCAATAAAATTTGAATAATTACTTTCTGTAAATTCGTGTCTTTCTCCATCAACTGTAATATGACCGAATGTTAAATCACTATCAGTTAAAGATTCATAAATAGATTCAGGAGCAGAAAGAGAAATACCTAATGTTGATAATATTGACTCTTCCTTTTCACTTAATGTATGTTCTTTAAAACGATATAATTTTTCTAAATTAAATTTATATTTTTTTAAATCATCAAGTTCTAAAATGTAGCTATTAACCAAATTATAATCTCCATGCAATAATTCAGGATCAACAAAAGTAAGAGCATTTGAATAAGTTGTCATTAATCTAGAAACTCTTTCTGATAATTCTAAACTCTTGGAATTAGTTGTATCAACATCAAAATTTAAATGAGCATAATAATACAATTTATAAAGTATTCTCTCTAACTTATCAGACGTTTCTAAAAACTCTAATAATGTCTTAGCACTATCAAGTAAATGTCCTTTATATTTACTAAATTCACCTATTTCTTGTTCTAAAACCCTATAATCTTTATTAAAATCATCTACACTTTTATAAATGCTTTCTAAATCCCAAGTATCTTTTACAGCTATTTCACTACGTTTTCTTTGTTTCATAGTTCTCCTTTTACTATATGAAAGTCCTAGTTATCTAGGACTTCCTTATTATATATTTTATTTTTCTTCAAATTCAGCATCTTTAACGTCATTGTCATTTGTTTTTGCATCAGCTGTTTCATTATTTTCTGTATTAGCTTGGCCTTCTGGATTTACACCTTCATACATTTTAGCACCTAATTGCATTAATTTTTCTTGTAATTTATCTTTTTTAGATTTAATATCATCTAAGTTATTAGATTCAAGTGCATCTTTTAAATCTTTAACTAATGCTTCGGCTTCACTCTTTTCAGAATCAGTTATCTTATCTCCTAAATCTTTGATCATTTTTTCAGTTTGGAAAACAAGTTGTTCTGCTTCATTTTTAGTATCTGCTTCCTCTTTTCTCTTCTTATCTTCTTCTTTATTTGCTTCAGCTTCTTTCATCATACGATCAATTTCTTCATCACTTAAATTTGTATTAGATGTAATAGTAATTGATTGTTCTTTATTAGTTCCTAAGTCTTTAGCTGTTACATGAACAATTCCATTTGCATCTATATCAAATTTAACTTCAATTTGAGGAACACCACGAGGTGCTGCTGGAATTCCAGTTAATTGGAAATTACCAAGTGTTTTATTATCATTTGCCATTGAACGTTCACCTTGAAGAACATGAATATCTACGGCTGGTTGATTATCAGCAGCTGTTGAGAATACTTGAGATTTACTTGTTGGAATAGTTGTATTTCTTGGAATTAAAACTGTCATTACTCCGCCAAGAGTTTCAATACCAAGTGATAACGGTGTAACATCAAGAAGTACTATATCATTTACTTCACCTGTTAATACACCACCTTGAATTGCAGCTCCCATAGCAACTACTTCATCAGGGTTCACTTCAAGTGATGGGTCTTTTCCAAGTTCTTTCTTAACTAAATCAAATACCATTGGAATTCTTGTTGATCCTCCAACAAATATTACTTTATCTATATCATTTTTAGTTAATTTTGCATCCTTCAAAGCATTTCTAACTGGTGTTAAAGTGGATTCTACTAAATCACGTATTAAATCTTCAAATTTAGCTCTTGTTAAAGTTAAATCTAAATGAAGTGGACCTGATTCATTTTGAGAAATAAATGGAGCACTTACTTGAGTAGATGTCATACTACTTAAATCTTTTTTAGCTTTTTCACTTATTTCTTTAAGTCTTTGCATAGCCATAGTATCTTTTGATAAATCTACACCTGTATCATGTTTAAAGGTATCAATTAAATAATCCATTATACGATTATCAAAATCATCTCCACCAAGTCTATTATTTCCAGCTGTTGACTTAACTTCAAATACACCGTCTCCTAACTCAAGGATAGATACATCAAACGTTCCTCCACCAAGGTCATATACTAAAATTGTTTGACTCTTGTCTTGTTTATCCAAACCATAGGCAAGTGCAGCTGCAGTTGGTTCGTTAATAATTCTTTCAACTTCAAGACCTGCTATTTTACCAGCATTTTTAGTAGCTTGACGTTCAGCATCATTAAAGTAAGCTGGAACTGTAATAACTGCCTTATTTACCTTTTCTCCTAAATATTTTTCAGCACTTTCTTTTAAATTAGAAAGTATCATAGCACTTATCTCTTCTGGTGTATATTTCTTTCCATCAAGTTCAAACTTATCACTCGTTCCCATTGAACGTTTAACACTTGATTTTGTATTTGGATTAGTAATTGCTTGACGCTTTGCAGCATCTCCTACAATTCTTTCACCATTTTTAAATGCAACAACAGATGGTGTTGTACGATTTCCTTCCGCATTTGGAATAACTGTTGCTACCCCTCCTTCTAAAACAGATACACAACTATTAGTTGTACCTAAATCAATTCCTATAATTTTACTCATATTTCTTCTCTCCTTTTCTTTTAACTTTCTCAAATTCTCTCTGAGCATTTATTATATTTATATAATCATTTTTAACAAATTCACGTTGTTCATCGTTTAATTTATTATATTTTTCATGAAATTCTTGATAATACTTTTCATCACTACTTAACATATAAAAATACATATTTATTAAACAATCATTTACATCCATATCAAACGATACTGGATAATTTATATAACTATCTTCCGAAAAAACTCCAAGCAGTCCAAGTAACATTAGTAATTCCTTTTTATTATCCATAGTAATCTTTTACTTTCATTTTGCTTTGTTCTTGATTATCTTCCTTACTCTTTATATTTTTTAAAATATTTGAAGCATTTACTAATACTTGAATTTGTTCCTCGTAATTAAGTTTTTCAAATATTTGGAAAAAATTTATCCAATATTTAGTTTTTTTATTCTCTACATATTTAACTAAATATATACTAGCTTTAAATGTTTTACTTTTAGTAACTGAAGTAAGAAATTCATTAACATTATCTAGTGTACTCTTTATAAGTTTCTCGGAATAATCATCAAAATTCATCATTCACTTACCTTAACAAGTGCAGGTCTTATCATCTTATCTTTCAACATATATCCTTTTTGAAGAACTTCAACAACCATTCCAGGTTCAGTTCCTTCTACTTTAACAGTCATCAAGGCTTGTTCTAAATTAGGATCAAATTCCTTCCCTAAGCAATCAATCTCAGTTACTTCACATTTTTTTAATATTTCAACAAAATGCGTATAAATAATTTTAAATCCATCTAAGAACTTTGATAATTCATCATTTAAATTTGTATCATCAAGTTTAATAGCTCTTTCAAAGTTATCTACAATAGGAAGTAACTCTGTTACAAGATCCTGATTAGAATACTTAAGCATATTACTAACTTCAACTTCTCGTCTTTTTTTATAATTAGCAAATTCAGCTTGACTATATAAAACTTTATTTAAAAGTTCTTCATTTTTCTTTTTTAGTTCTTCTATTTCTTTATCTTTTTTACATTCTTTATGACTTTCATGTTTGCTTTTTTTACATTCTTCTTTAGTTTTTTCTTCTTCAATTTCTTCTTTTTTATTATCTTTCTTCTTTAATTCACTATCCATTTTATCTACCTTTCTATTTGTTTCTTTATATAATCAAGTAAATTAACAACCTTATCATATTCCATTCTCTTAGGACCAATGATAGCAATCGTTCCTGTATCTTTATTTGTTTTATAATTAGTTTTAATAACTGTAACATCAGGATCCATTTTATTTTCATGTCCTATATAAATATTAATATCATTGTTTTTTTCTTCAATACTTTGCATCATTTCTTTATCATCAAGTTTTGAAAATATTTCTTCAACTTTATCAAGTGCTTGAAATTCTTGATGTTTTAAAATATTATTTTTTCCAACGACATTTACATTTTTACTTGATATATCATTAAATACATCATAAAAAGCATTATATAACATTTCGTGTTGTTTAACATATTTTCCAATAATTGGTTTAATTTCAAATTCAAGCTTAGCACTGACTTCATCAATTGGAGTTCCAACTATTAAATCATTAATTAACTTAACTGTTTTACGAACTTCTTCAAGGGATATTCCTGTAATTTCTATGTTCTTATGTTCAACATAACCTTGATCAGTTACAATTATTACAACTACTAAGTTTTCACTTACTGGAACAATACTTATTTCCTTTAATTTGTTATCATGACTTTTTTTATCTAAGACAACTGATGTATATGAAGTTATATCCGATATAAGTTCTAAACTTTTACTTAGTACATCAGAAAGCTCTAACTGCGTATTTCGAAATATTGTTTGTAATTTAAAGACTTCTTCTCCATTCAACTCCTTAAGTTCCATCAAATTATCAACGTAATATCTATACCCAGCCTCACTTGGTATACGTCCACTTGATGTATGAGTTTTTTCTAAAAGTCCCATTTCTTCAAGAATCTGCATTTCATTTCTAACAGTTGCACTCGAACAATTAAGACGTTCACAAAGTAACTTCGAACCAACCGGTTTTGCAAGTTTTATATATTCAGTAACAATTAACTTTAAGATATTCTCTTGTCTATTTGTTAACATACTGCCTCCTAAACAATCAAAGCAAGATAGCACTCTAATTTCTTGATTGCTAAAATAATTATATGCAAAAAATTAGCACTTGTCAACCATTAAGTGCTAATTTTCTAAATTATTTTTTATACAAGTAATAACTTTGTACCATTTCTGATTCCTGCATCTTTTACATTTACATTATTATTATATATTTCACAGCTATCACCATTCATTAAAGCATGTCTATTATTAATAGGATACGCTCCATCAGTTAGTTCATTAATACCTTTTATTAAATCAATAATAACATTTGATATTTTACGTGATGCTGGAAGAAAAACATTATATTTAATATCAAGCTCTGGTACATACAATTCCACTAAAATTTTAGCATTCATTATAACTCCTCTATACTACTATCAATACTCTCTTGAATTATTCTATTATTTTCCTCTAAAGCATTTCTATCAAATTCAAGAACTTTAATTAAGCTATGTCTTCCATTTACTACCAAATATCCAAAATCATTACCAATTGGATTTTGTAATGCACGATCTGTTGAACGAGTCAACTTAATACTAAATTGATTATTAATTCCTTCTCCTATCCAAATAGCATTTGCAGGATCATTAATAGTTTTAAACCAATTATCAAATTCATTTTTCTTAAAGCTATCAATGTTATCAATTACAATAAAATTAATAATATTGAGTTTACTATTAATATTAAATAAATTTAACATAATATTTCCTATATCAACATTAAGTTTTGATTTAAAATTATCAAAATCATAAATAACAAATAACATCTTTTGATACTTAGATATATCTATATTATTTTCATTATATTCATTTAGTATTTTATTTAAACTATCATTAGTACTATTTAACACTTCAGAAAAATTACTATTATATTTAGTTATATTAACATAATTTTCTGTTATAGCATTAGTTGGATCTAATAAATACGTTTTAAATTTATTTATACTATTAAATTCACTAAGTAATTCTTTAGTAAATGATAAAGTATTTTCTATATCACTTGCACTGATCTTATTAAAGAAACTTTTCTTGAAATTATATAAGCAGTTATCTAAATTATCTTTATAAATACCTATAGGAATACTATCTAAATCATTAAGCAATGCATCAAACAACTTCATATTAACTTTCTCTGGTAATACAGGTATTTTAAGTGCTTTTTTCTGATATTTTTCATTTAAAGCAATAGATAATCTTTTAAAGAATTCACTTGATTCCTCTTTACGTGATGGATGAGCTGTTTGAAATTCATATATACTATCATTTATCTTAACAAGACCACGTCCAACCGCATGAGATGGTGTAATATTTGTCTTTCCAAGAATTGAATAGTAATCACTCTTATCATTAAGTTCAAGTCCTAAAACAATCTTAAAGTTTTGACTTAACTTAAATCTAACTGAATTTGTTCCTGAAGCTGTTAACATAAAGTATATTCCAAATCTTGTTGCCTCTCTTGTGTATTTAACAAGAAGTTCTGAATAATCTGGATATACTTCCCCAAATGAATCAAATCCATTTATCATGACAACAATTGATGGAACGACTTTTCCAGTTGCTTTTTCATATTCTAAAATACTACCAGCATAATTTAAAAATAATCTTTTTCTACTTTCTAAATATGTATTAATTAACTTAAATAAATTTTCTAATTTATCTTTATCATTTGCTAGTATTACATCTCCAACATGAGGAATATTTCTCATATTTTGCATTGTTTCACTGGCAAAATCTAAAATATAGAAGTTAACTTCATCTGGTGTATAAGTTGTTGCACATGAATAAACAACAGTTGTAAGAACTAATTCTTTACCACTTCCTGGAATACCATAAACTAAAGTATTCCCAAGTTCACTAATTGGAAGTGTAAGTAGATGTTGACTTTGATTAACTGGATCGTCATATTCACCAATAACTGGATTGATACGAAGATCTTTTTGATAATTGTATTTTGTTTTTAAAGCATCTACTTTTATCATATTAGGTATTTTATTAAGCCATAAGCTTTCAACCATAATATTTTCTTTTTCTGCTATATCATCTAAATAATTAATAATATTTGTTATCTCTTCACCACTTGATTTAACTAATTTCTTTTTATTATTTTTAACAGTTTTAAATATTTGACCATTATTATTTACAAAATCAATTGCTGTATCAATTTTTTTAATTCTAAAATCACTTGGATAATATGGAGCACCTGTCCAAGCGCTTTGTCCGAAGTAGAAATACTCGTTAAATCCAACTTGCAAATAGAAACTTCCGATATTAGTAATACTTGCAGCATCAGGTCGTTTTAACATATCCATTGAATCACTTCTATCTTGAACTTTCAAACAAACTTTGAATCTTGAGTTTGACCAAATTTGATCATTTACCACACCACTTGGTTTTTGAGTTGCAAGAATTAAGTGAATTCCAAGGGAACGTCCAATTCTGGCAATTGACATAAGTTCATCCATAAATTCTGGTTGTTGCATTTTAAGTTCTGCAAACTCATCACTTATGATTATTAAATGTGGAAGAGGCTCTTCTACTTGACCACTTCGATATAATTTTTGATACTTATAAATATCAATTGTTGACTCTCCAACTCGATCACGAGCTTCATTGAATATCTTTTGACGACGACGAAGTTCTGAATTTAAACTAGTAAGAGCTCTTGTAATCTCTGCTTGATCAAGGTTAGTAATAGTTCCTGCAAGATGTGGTAATTTAAGACCTGTATCTTTATTTTCAAAAGCATAGGCAAGACCTCCACCTTTATAATCAATAAGAACAAAACTTACTTCATAAGGATGATAATTAATTGCCATTGACAAAATATAAGTAATAATAAACTCTGATTTACCTGAACCTGTCATACCAGCAATAAGTCCATGTGGTCCATGCACTTTTTCATGAACATCAAGGATTACAAAATCTCCATTTTCTCCAATTCCAACAGGAGCTGCCAAACTTGAAATAGGATTTGAATCTCTCCAACGAGAAAGAACATTTAATTGCTCAACACGTCCAACATTATACATTTCAAGGAAGGTATACACCTCAGGTAATTTAAATCTACCATTTAAAAACTCAATTGGAACATTACATATTTTTTCGGTTAATAAATTCATATTATAAGTATTAAGACTAGCAGTAAATTCTTGTTTTTCACCTTTAGTTAAGTCTGGTTCCAAAAGAAGACTTTCATCATCATTAATATTAATAAATACTTTAGCATCACTTGGTAATCTTCTTAGATTTCTATCAAGAGCAATAACTGAAAAACCATAATTTATTTCTTCATTAAATATCTTTCCAAATATTTCAGTATTTCTTATATTCTTATAATCATCCGTTATTATCACATAGTACGGAATATAACTTTTATAATCATCACTTGAAATACTTCCACCATAGTCACTATCTCTATCTTTATACTTACGATTTGTAAATTCATTTAATAAATAATTAGAAACAACATTAATTTCTTCTTTACAAGTTGCAAAAAATCTAAAAGTCTTTTCATCATTCCAAACAAAAGGTGTTAATTTTAAATACTCAAAATTATTATATTTTTCATTACTGGTTAAAACTACTATTTTTAAATCTTCATAACTATGATAGGCCAAAATCTGTAAAATTAAACTCTCTAAAAAAGCATAACCATGTTTTACGTCTCCTGTTATAGCAAGTACATTTTTTTCAGTCAATGATATACTTACAGGAACATCTTTTATTTTCTTATCACTTCCACCTAAATCAAATAATTTCTTTTTTAAATCGTCTTCTGCAAGGGTGAATCTTTCTTTTTCATAATTAACTTCTATCTTAGCATCAACATCTCCTATTCCGATTCGAAGATTTAAAAAGTCATCATGTAAAATTTTTCTTTCCCAAAGCGTTGCTTCTTTATTCATTATTATTTGATAACACTTTTCATCGGTAACATTATTTTCCATGATAATAGCACGTTGTTCCTCTATTTTATTATCAATTTCTACTTTTCTTTCTTCTATATAACCAGAATATTTTTCTTGTCTTAGTTTTTCTCTTTGCTTATTCTTATTTTTTTCATAAACTCTAGTAATAATTGGAATTAATAAACTAGATGTTAACATCACAAGAGTAATTATTAAACTTGGAAGTAAATCAGAAAGACTCGCTCCCTCGTTCATACGAGAAATAACCATATATAAACTCATAGAACTTGAGGCAGCCATTGTCATAGATGATGCAAGAGTAAGCAACATTGGACTTGTTTCAGGATCTTGATTTTCTGGAGGTGAATCTATATTAAATTTCTCCTCAGTAACATTTCTTTTAAACCTTGGATTACGGAAAAAATAATCATCTTCTGAATAAATATCTAATTCTTCTTCAAACTCACTTAATTCCGTAACATCTGCAAGATTCATCTGTCTTAACTTTTGACTATTTAACTTAACCATATTAAATGGATTATTCATAATCATGAAATTACCAAGTACAACAATACGAAGACCTAGTATAAAAATAACATCTCCGTTATAAAGTCTTTCTTTTTTTACACTTTTATTATTTAAATATATGTACTTAGAATCATTTATTACTTCTATGAACCATGCTTTATCATAAAAAATATTAACATTAAAATTACCAAGCAAATTGTTTTGATAAACAATATCTGAATTATTATTTCCAATTAAAATACTAGCATCATTTATTTGAAAAAGAGTTGTACGTTCAAAAGTTGGTAGGCAATATAAAAGATAAGGATAATCACTTTTTCTACTTAAAATTTCGCAACAAAAATAATCAGATAAATTAATAGCAAATACTTTTTGTCTATTTACAATTATTTCTGTTTCGGGTGTATTAGAAAGTACCCATCTACCCTTAACTTCACGAATAGTTAATAAATCTATTTGATTACCACTTTCATCTATATCTTTAATTTGAAAATCACCATAAACAGTGTTAGGAAGAGTTGTTGATATAATTCTATCTCTCTTTAATACTAATATTTTCATTAACAATCACCAATCTTTCATTAAAAAATGAACGTTAAACTATCTTTAAACATTTACCCCTATTATATTAAATATAATACCATAAATTAATAATAAAAAAAAGTACTTTTCAAATACTTTTTCTAAATTTACAAAATATGACAGAACTATTTTATTACTAATATAACTAATAAATAATTATTGTTATACCGTTTTCTCATCAATTGATTCTCTATAATTTTTTTTATAACCAAACGGATCGCCACTACTACCATGAGAACCAGGTGCAAATGTATAAAATACAAACCCTGCCTCTCCTGCATCTTCATATTTATTATGAATAATAGTAACATCAGGAATATAATTATCTTTATTGTATATACCATTTCCTGTTATTTTTTTACCATTTACATTTAACCATCTAATGTCACTTAATGAGTCATGTTCTGTAACATCATTTAGTAATACACGATTTCCATTTAGTACTTCAGTAATAATTGCAATACCCTTATCAGCATCCATATCACCATTCATTACTACTATCATAAAACCAAAAGAAAAAGTACTTTTTAAATACTTTTTTTATTGTTTACAAAATAGGACATTTTAATTAACTTTTTTTATTATCTAACTCTTCTTTATAACTGTTTTTATAGCCAAAAGGATCACCACTATCGCTGTATGGAAAAGCATAAAATATAAAACCTGGTTCCCCTTTTGACTCATATTTATTATGAATAACGGTAACATCTTGAATATAATCACTTCTATTTCCTTTTTTACCGGGTGTAATTTTTGTTATATCATCAAAATCATCATGTTCAGTAATATAATCAGGTAATACATGATTTCCATTTAATACCTCAGTAACAATTGCAATACCCTTATCAACCTCCATGTCATCTAAATCATAATAATCCAATGAATATTTTTTAGTTGTAGCACCACCATACCAGCCATACCAACTTAATTTCCCATTTCTACAAGAATTTGGTTTATTTACAGGTGTACTCATAAATGTTGCTAATTCACTTATCGTAAGAGGTTCTTCTCCTGTTTGATACTTAAAGCGATTTATTACTTGTGAGGCTTGAAATGCAATTCCTTTTTCTGAGCCTTGCTCTTGATAGCACATATTAATAAATTTCATCAAAGCAATTTCATCGTCAATTTCAACTTTTTGACCTGGGAATATTTCCATACCAAGAGCCGGAATAAGAACTGCCTTATTGGCAAGAGCAAGTATATTTTTATTACTTTCTTCTATTGAATTTATGTTTGCTTTAACTGAAATACTTTCTCCATTTATTGCCTCTAATTGAGTTAAATTGTTTGTAATTATTTCTTGATTTGTTTTCAAACCATTAACATAAGGATCACAACTTTGTTCCCACTCTTTGACTTTGCTTTCATATTTCGAACGATTAAATTTTTTTTCATATGTTTTAGTTTCCGGGTTATAATGACTATCATAAAATTCAGATGAATTTTTGTTTGGATAAGCATTAATTTTACCTTCTAAATAATTTGTTTGATTTTTTATAAAATTTAAAGTTTCATTATTACTTTCATATAATTTTTCGGCATTAGTCCAAGATGTTTCAATACTTGATGATATAGTCGCTAAAATATCAACGCAACTTGCAATTCCATTTCCAAAACTGCTCCCAGCTGAATCATGCCATTCACTTATTTTTGATTTTAAACTTTCAATATTACTTTTTAAATCATCAACACTTTCTTTAACTTTACTACAACGATTCGCAACACAGCATTTATAGGCTTTTGTTATTAATTCATTTTTATCTTCATAAAATTCTTTTGCAGTATTACATGCTTGTTTTACTTGTTCTAAATTTGCCATATCATTACCTATTCATTCCCTCTCTAAAAATTTTTAACATTATTTTTTAAATTTGAATCAGTTTTTTCATACGAAATCAAGGCTAATTTTAAAGTATCTGTACAATTATTCAAATATAAAAGTAAATTTTCATCTAAATTATTCATCATTGGTGTTAACATTGTATCTAATTTTATTTTTTCACTTGAATACCATTTTTCTTCTTTTAAACTTTTAAATGAAAGATGCATATCTTTTACAAGATTATAAATATTTAAATTATCATTTTCTAATTTTTTTATAAGATTTTCTAAATTACCATGTTCTATTTCTATATTCATATTTTCTCCCTATAAATCAATTGTTAAAGTTGTATTTTCTATATTACTGACATTATTATCAATGTTATCACTTATAATAAAATTGCTATTTATATTATCCATCGAAGTCTTGGCTTTTTTCAAACAATTTGAATATGCAGCCGAAATACTTGAAAAATATTCTTTTAAATTACTATAATTATTAATTATTACATCTATTACTTTTAACCTATCTAAGTATTTATCAATTATTAATTCAGCATCGGCTCCTTTATAGAATTTTCTAATATTGTTAATATCATCTCTTAAAATATTTTTAGCATTTTCTAATTCATCTAATTTATTTTTAGTATAAGTTGCTACATCTTTAATAGCAACTGGGTCAACGATTTTTTTCACAAGTTATCACTCCTTTAACCTTATTAACTTTTAATTATATTTTAAATTTTCAGTTTTTACAAAACCTTTCTCTCCACTATAAGAAATTTTAATCCATTCATTTCCTTGTTCATCCGTTCCTTTCTCATCTAATACTTCAACGGTTGCATTATTAGGAACACTTCCAATTGGGTCTTTTTTGGTACCTATTTCTGGTCGTATATTTAATGTGTTATATCCATCCAAAGTCACTGTTGCATTCTTTGTTTTTCTACCATTATTTGGTAACAGATCTACTGAAAAGTTTATTTCTTGAAGGTCAGGAAGTGGCATATTTTCAATTTCTTTATTTTCTTCAAAATAAGAAGTAGCACTTTGAACTAGGGAATTAAATCCTTCTAATGCTGATTTAATCGAAGTAAAGATATTTGCAATATAGGGTGATATAATTTCTGTTTCATCGGAATATGTTCCCTGATTTAATTCAAAACTAACGTTACCATTAAAACTTATACTCGTGTTATATTCTAAACGTTCATCCATTGCAACAGGCATATTTGGAATGCCATTTGATTCATTTTTACTCATAAAATTCTCCCTTCATTTTAATACTTAAAAATAGCCGAATGGGTCTCCGCCATTAGGTGCAAATTCATAGAAAGTATAAACTGAACCCATTTTATTATAAATAACTGTATTGTCACGAATATAATTTGCATGATTAGAAATGGAAGAATAATCGGTAAGAGTCTGTCCATTTACAACAATTTTAGCAATATCACTAAAACAATCATGTTCTACAACATTACTTGGTAGTACTCTATTACCACTTAAGACATCAGTTATAGCATTAATATATGATGAATCTGCTGTTGTAAGACTTGCCATATTTCTAGTTCTTGCTGCATACCAATGTCCTCCACCATATCCAAAATTTTGCATAAATTCAGATAATTCTGTTGCACTCGTAGGTTCTCTTCCATGTACACTTTTAAACTGATTAATGAGTAATGATAATTCAAACTTAGCTCCTTCTGGACTTCCTTGTTCTGCCATACACATATTAGCAAGTTGTACAACTGACTGATCACTATCAAGCACAATTTGACTTCCATTAATAGTATTATTACTATTTGACTCTGTATTTGTTTCTACACTTGGTGTTTCATTTGCAACTGTCGCTTGAACTTCAATATTCTCTTCAACACTTTGTTCTTCTTTTGTAATTACTCCATCATTAATTGCTAATAATTCCTTTTTAATATTTTCAATATCATTGACTAAAGATTTAGCTCTCTCCTCTAAAACATTTATATTTTCAAGTTCAGCTCTAACTTCTTCTCTACTTTTCATGTTAGTTTCTACACTCACGAATGCTGTTGCACTTTTATAAGCTTCTCTATAATCATTATTGGCTTTTTCTAATTCTTCTAACTTTGCTTTTAAATTTTTATAAAGTTCATCTGATTTAATAAAGTTATTTTCTATACTATTAATAACACTATTTAAACTACTAGAGCATTTCTTTACTATCTCTTTAAAAACATCTCCTACTTTATCACTCCATACTTCATCAACTACTAAGTTATTAAAATTTTCCTTTAATTCATTTACTTCATCTTTTAATTTTGTACTACTATTACTATTAATAGTTAAGCAAGCATCATCTACTTCACTTTTTAAACTTCTATAATTTTCAAAATAATCATTCATTATATCACCTTATGATTCTTTCTTGTTTGATAAATCTAGATATTGATATTTATCTATTGCACTTTTCATAAATTCTAAATAATTTCTTAAATAAAGAGGATACGTACTACAAGATTTTTTTAAATAAGTTAAATATTCTGTATTATATGTTTCATATTCTTTTGTATTCCAAAAGCTTTCATCTATAATACTTGCGTCATATAATTTTTGTAAATTACTTTCAATTTCATTTATAACATTTTCTATTTCATTAAATGTTTCATCTATATTAAAATCTATTTTTAAATCATTCATTCTTATTCACCACCAATACCTTTTATTTCATCATTATTGATATTAGATAGTCTCTTATAATAAATACCTAAATTATATTTATCTCCACCTGTAATTTTTTCTAAATAATCACCATAGTAATTTATATCTTCTGAAATATTATCAAGCTTTCGAACAGCGTCTTCCATTCTTGTAACCACCTTATCTACTTCTTTTCCTTGATAATATTCTTTAATTTTCAATACTTTATTCATTAGATCTATTTCATTATTTTTTAACTCTGTACTCATCTGTTTTGCATATAATGAAACACTATTTATCTTATCTATATTTCTCGTTTTTAACATAATTCTCCTTTATACTAACGATATACTATTCTTATCTATATAAGCAATATTACCATTTTTAAGTTTTACTTTGGCATACTGATTATCATTATGATACTCAAGTACATTTAAACTTTCTCCATTTTTTAATGTTGAGACTACTTTGCCAGTATTTTCATTTTCATATAACTTTACAGTATCATTTGTACTAACAATACACTTAATAGAACTAATATTATCTAAACTAGTTAAAGTAGTTTTTGGAAGTGGAACATTTATAAAGTTTTCAATATATTCTTGAGCTTCCTTCTTAGCACGATTCCAATATTCTTCAATATTATCCAAAGTATTAAATAAATTATTTATATAATTACTAATAAGTGTTTCTTTTACGTAAGTTTCTTTACTTGTACTAAATTCAAATTTTATCTTTTTTAGTAAAAGTAACATTTCTTCATCATCTACTTTTATATATTCATCTTTTGTATTTCCAGTATCCATTTTTTATAATCCTTTCCTATTCTATAACTATCTTAAGTATATTATTTATATAAAATATTGTCAAACGCTTAGTCATTTTTTTACATATTTATATTATCCATATCTTTGCCATATTTTTTAATATATGCTTTATGTTTTTTCAACATCATTTTACAATAATTCTCAAGTTTAGTAGTATCTTTATCTATCATACGAGATGCTGTAAGACAAATATTATATCTATCTATTTTATTTTTTACTCTCATATCAAATGGTGTCGTGATACTTCCCATTTCATTGTAACCTAATACTTTCATATTATCAGTTTTTCCGTATATCATTTCTAATATTAAATTGGGATATCCGTGAAAAACAAATAATTTTGGTTTTCTAGTAAATATATGATTAAATTCATTACTTTTTAATAAACTAAACTTTACTAAATCTATAACTGCAACCACTCTTATTTTAATATCTAAATATTTTTTTAGTATCCGAGCACTTTCTATAACTTCCATAGTTGGAGTATCACTGCTTGCAATAAGTACAATATCAGGATTATCGTCACTATAGTCATTTAAAATTCCATATCCTGTATTAACTATTGTCCTTGCATCATTCATATTTAAAATTATTGGTCTTATATGTTTACTTGCAACAATTAAATTTACTTTATTCTTATCTTGAAGTACTTTATTCATTGAACAAATTAAAGTATTAGCATCAATTGGTAAATAAACTCCTATTAAGTTCTTATCTTTAGTCATTATGTGATTTATTATTCCAGGTTCTTGATGCGTAAAGCCATTATGATCTTGTTGCCATACATGACTTGAAATAATAATGTTTAAAGAAGAAATGTCACGTCTCCAGTTAACACTACTTGCTGATTTAATCCATTTTAAATGTTGACTAACCATTGAATCGATAATACGTGAGAATGCTTCATAAGTATGAAATATTCCATGTCGACCAGTTAATACGTATCCTTCAAGTAATCCTTCACAGACATTTTCAGATAAAAACGAATCTATTACTCTACCACTCTTATTTAGATATTCATCACTTGATTCTATATCCATATTCCAAGCGCGATTTGTAACTTCAAATACATGATTTAATCTATTTGACAATGCTTCATCCGGTCCAAATATTCTAAAATTATTAGGATTTAACTTTATAACATCACGTAAATATTTACCAAGTTCCATCATATCAGATGCATTTTCTTGAACATTATAATCATATATATTTGGTAGTTTTAAATCTTTTCGAAGTTTGCCACCATTAGTATGTAAATTTGTTCCCATTCGACTTTTAAATTCAGGTACAAACAATTTATATTTATCAAGTAATACTCCTTTTTTATCAAATAATTCATTTGGTTTATAACTTGCAAGCCATGATTCAAGAATACTTAATTTTTCTTCATCTTCTATTAAAAATGGTACCTGATGACTTCTAAAACTATTTTCAATTG
Organism: Bacilli bacterium; assembly: GCA_017460745.1. Classification (GTDB taxonomy): domain Bacteria; phylum Bacillota_I; class Bacilli_A; order RF39; family UBA660; genus RUG591. Next base: position 36,513 of record JAFUAL010000016.1, read on the forward strand.
GTAAATTATCTACTTCTTTTGGACCTGTCCATCCCTTAGGTGTTTTAAGTATTATAAGTGGTAATTTATAAGGAAGACTTTTATCACTTTTCATTTGTTTAATTTTTTCAATTGCATAATCCATTGTACTAGCCATTTTTTCATGCATTGCAAGTGGTTCGTTTCCTTCAACAATTAAGACTTCATATCCCATACCTGTAAACATCATTTCAAGACTTGAATTTGTCATTCTACCAAGTATAGTTGGGTTGGCTATCTTATAACCATTTAAGTTAATAATTGGTAACACTACTCCATCCATTTCACGATTTAAAAATTTATTTAAATGCCAACTTGTTGCAAGAGTTGCTGTTTCAGCCTCACCATCTCCAATACAACAAGCAACAATTAAGTTTGGATTATCAAGAACACTTCCATAAGCATGAACTAAACTATATCCAAGTTCTCCACCTTCATGAATACTACCAGGAACACGTGGTTCTACATGACTGGACATCCCATATGGATAACTAAATTCTTGACATAATTTTTTAAGTCCCGCTTTTTCTTCTTTAAAACTAGGATAAAATTTACTATACGTACCTTCAAGATAGTTACATGAAACCAACGCTTGACCAGCATGACCAGGTCCAGCTATATAAAACATATCTAAGTTATATTTACAAATTACTCTATTTAAATGAGTATAAATAAAATTTTGATTAGGTGCACTTCCAAAATGCCCTATGAGTCTTTCTTTAATATCAGTAAATTTAAGTTTTCTTTCAAGCAAAACATTATCTTTTAAATAAATCATAGCAACTGACAGAAAATTTGCTGCTCTAAAAAATCCATCTAAACTTTCTAATTCTTCTTTTTTTAATATTGTCATTTTATCCCTCTTATTCTAACTAATTATATCAAACAAGAAAAAAACATTCAATTGTTTTTGAATGTTTTATTATTTATGTAATCCACTATTTAACAATAGTAAATTTTTTCCATTAAGCCCATCAATTGACTTTAAATAACCATCACATAAAATAAGACAAGAATCCCTTTGAGCTTTTAATTTTTTTATTTCCGCCCTTATACTAGTAGTATCTTGTTTTAATGTTTCTTTTTGTGATTTTCTTCTTTCTCTGTCAGATACTTTTTGATCAAGCGTATGATAATCATTAGTACTTCTATTAACTAATGAAATATATTTATCTATTGAATTACTATTAACATTAAAGTCTGCAAAGCATTTATTATATGCTGTTTGAGATGCTAACAATATATTGGCTTCAAGTGTTTTAGTAAGACTTTCTGGAATAGCTGATACAAAACCAGCTAAAGAGCTATGAGTATTATGAAAACTTGTTTCTAAACCAGTATTTATTAAAGACTGTATTTTAGATATTTCACTTTTTAACGCGTCTAAAAAATTAGTAACATCAGTATAATAAGCTTCTTGTCCTTTAACATCATTTGCATAAAAAAATGATTCTTCATATGTTTGAGCACATTGTTCTTTTTGAATTTCATATGTATTGCTTAAATTTTTTAATTTAGAATTTATTTCTCCAATTGTCATCATAATCTACTCACCACTTTCATTTCCGAGTGCATCAAGAGCTGTAACTCCCACATTATCATTAACTTGAATATAATATGCCTTACCATCTGTTGAATCAAGTACTTTAGCGAAATTAAATGTTCTATCTTCTTCTGTAACCGTTTCTGTTCCAAGTACTAAATATCTTCCATCACCGATCACTTTTGCATTGTTATCCTCATTATCTAAATTCGTTGTGTCATATCTAATAGTTTGATTTTTAACTTCTAATACTTCATTGGCATCGCCTTCATAATTAGCTTTAGTTTTCTCTACATAATAAATTTTCCCAGTTGTTTTATCTATTACTTTGTAATAATAATTTCCATTATAATTTTCAATTCCTAAAAGACCATATGTTGTAGTAGTTGCAGAATTTTCAGTTGCCTCACTTCCAAGATTTATATACATTGGAACAATTTCAGCAAAAGTTACCGCTCCAACGGCTGCAGATACTAATCCTGTATTTTCAGTTGGTACCGGAGTTTCTACTGGAGTTTCAGTAACAGGGGTTGGATCGGCGCTTTCAGTATTATCATCACTATTACTACTTCCTGAACTACGATGAGTAGATCCGACTTTACCTGGATTTGCTGCTGTTCCTACATCTTTACTTTCGGTTTCTGCTTTTTTTGCAATCCATTCAACATGTGACGCTATTCCACTTATTCTTGAATCATATGAATTTACAATACTTATCATTGATTCAATATAACTATCTATATTGCTAATGTGTTTTTTTGTTTCGTCTAATAAATTATCATATATATTACTACATTGGTTTACTGCATGTCTAATTGAACTAGTATTATCTTGCAAACTATTAATATATCGTACCAATTTATCTTTCTCATCTTTATCATAATAACTACCCAATGGATAAATTTCAGACAAAGGTACATTAAGTGGTACTAATCCATTTATTTCACTTTGACTTTCTCCAATATTTGATGGTGAAAGGGAATCTTTATAAAGATAATTAGGAACTTCTTCTAAAAACTTATCTATTAATTCTGGATTAGATTCATTTGCAAGAGATGCTACTTCATCAGTTGTGGAACAACCTTGTAACGCTTTTTTAAATTCTTCGTAGTCATTATATTTATATTGCTTTTGTTTAGTAACTGCTCCACTTATTGCATCAACATCATTCACATTTTCTGCATCAGAATTTATGCGATTTCCATTCTCATCAATAACATATGTTTCAATTATAACACCATCGCGATAAACTCTTTCAACACCTTTATCAGATGAGGTTGGATATTCAAATACATTTTTATTTTTATCATCAACCTCTTCTGTAAGATACTTAGTCACAACGTATTTATTATCTTCATACGTCGTTTCTTTATACAAATGTCCTTGTTCTCTACTGAAATGGTTCGTTTCAACGATATTACCGTTCTCATCATATATGTTGGTTCTTAATAGATTATTACCATTATCATCATATATGTTGGTTTTTAAAAGATTGCCATTTGAATCTAAATGTTCAATTTTTGTAGAATTTCCTTCTTCATTTTCAAAAATCCGAAATATTTCTTGACCATCTTCTGACTTCATTTCTCTAACCGTTTCCGTTGCCATATTTTTTCACCTCCATGTCTTAAAAAAGCACATTTTGTGCTTATACCCTTTCGTCTTCTGTTTGTGTACTTGTTTTAAATTGTTGAATTGCTTCACTTACTTCGCTAATATTTTTTGCAATTTTTTTTGCTTCTTCAGAATAATTCATCATCTTTTCTGATTCACTTCTTGAAGTAGCACTATACCATCCTTCTTTTTGTTCATCATAAATTGCATTTGTTTCATTAAGTGTTGATGTAATATCTTGAGATAGCATTTCTAAATTTTGTAACGCACTTTCAAGTTCTGCAAAACTTTCTATTCTATTTTCCATTATTTCCTCCTATAATCCTGATACTATTCCGTGAAAATTGCTATTTTTTTCAGATAAATATTGCATTTGTTTTCTATTATCTTCAATTGCTGTTTGTAATGTTTTTCTTATTTCAAGTAATTTTGGATCTGCTTTATTAAACTCATCTCCTGCCCAATTACGTTTGATTATTTCATAATTTTTTTCAAAGGTCTCAAGTTCCTCCTCGATTTTTCTAATATTTTGATTTAATCTCTCTGTCATTTGACTAAGTCTTGCTTCGCTCCAAACTAAATCTGCCATTTTTATATCTCCTTTCCTGATATCCTCTATCATCAATTAAATAATATCATTTATAATTTTAAAAATCAATAAAATTTGTTAACTTGACAATATTCATTATTAATCAACAAAAAATATTTTTTTAATTTTTATTGCTAAACAATGCTATCTTTGTTAAAATAATATAAGAATAGGAGTTGATTAGATGGATGCAATTATTTTTATTATATTACTAGTTGTAGTTATATTATTTTTTAAAAGACTATCAAATACAGTCTTCTTTGTAGCAATTATCGATATATTGTTACGTATTTTAACTTTTATTAGAGATAATACATTCCAAGAAATAAAAAGTTTTATATCAAAATATTTTCCTGAGAATATTCCACATATTATTTCAAAATATGCTAAAGGAGACTTATATACTATTCTAGTTTGGATTTATGTTATATTAATGTGTGTCTTTTTATACTATGTAATACGTATATTTATTAAAAGAAAGAAGTTTTAAAAATTTAGTCATAATTAAAATTAAAGTTTTTGTAAGAATGCAAAAACTTTTTTATATGAAAAAAGTAGAACTAGGTGATGTGAACCCCAAATAGGAGGCATCAAATAAAAAAGTAAATTAAAATCAAGGGCGAACGAAGTGAGTTCATCTAGACCCTTGATTTTTATCATATAATTATAATATTTATTCAAATAAAGCTTGTCTTTATTTGTTATC
>JAFUAL010000017.1 GCA_017460745.1 Bacilli bacterium
AAAAGGTGATGATTTAATGAAAAAAGTTGTTCAAGAAGTTAAAGAAATATCTGGAAAAGAAGAACCATTTAGATTCTTTACTGATGAAGAGTTACTTGAAATGGATAGAAAACAGTTTAGGGAAGAAGGTTTTGCTGAAGGACTTGCTGAAGGTCGTGAAAAAGGTCTTGCTGAAGGTCGAGTTCTAGGACTTGCAGAAGGACATGAAACTGGTCGTCTTGAGGCCCAACACGAAATGATTATTAATATGCATAATAATGGTGTATCTTTAGATTTAATCTGCAAATCAACAAAATTATCACTTGATGAAATTAAGAAAATAATAAAAATCCACTAGTATAACTAGTGGTTTTTCTCAAACCCTGTAAGGGTTGATACTGGCTGCTACCAAATGGTAGCTTTTTTAATTCGCCAATCGCCTTTGTCACTCTAACTACCCTTAAAAGGGTCTTCGTATTCCTTTACACTTTTTTTATCTATTATCATATCTTCTAACTCTTGTTCTCTTATATACTTTTTTATTGTTTGTTTATTTAACCCTACTGTACTTACATAATATCCACGGGCCCAAAATGTTCTCTGTCCATACTTATATTTTAAATTTGCATGTTCTTCAAATATCATACTTTTCCCTTTTAAATATCCCATAAATTATGATACACTTAATTTAGGTGGAATTCGTATCAACATATGTATGTGGTCCATACATGCATGTGCTTCTATTATTTCCACATCTTTATACTCACATAATCTTCTTAAAATTACGCCAATGTCTCTACGTAATTTTCCATATATTGCTTTTCTACGATATTTTGGTATAAACACTATGTGATATAAACAATTATATTTCGTATGAGACAATTGGCTCTCATTGTAAATGTCAATATTAAAATGTACAAAAAAGGGAAAATAAGTATGTACAAAAAAGGGAATGAAATTATTTACTCTAATTCTTGATTTTCAATTTCTAAAATATCTTTTGTTCTATATGATTTTCCGTTAATAGTAAATACATGTGAATGGTGTAATAATCGATCAAGTATAGCATTTGCAATAACACTATCACCAAAAACTTCTCCCCATTTTCCAAATGGTTGATTAGTAGTTATAATAGTTGTACTTTTCTCATATCTTTTATTAATTAATTGAAACAGCATATTAGCACCTTGTTTATCTATGGGAAGAAAACCTACTTCATCTATTATTAAAACTTTATATTTAGAATATAATCTAAGTCTATCATCTAATCTATTTTCAAGATATGCTTTTCTTAAATTTGTTATTAAATCATTACAATTAACAAAATAAGTGATTTGTCTATTTCTAGCTGCTTCCATACCAATTGCAGTAGCAAGGTGAGTTTTACCTACACCTGGGCTACCAACAAATATAATATTTTCATGATTTTCTAAAAATCTTAAATTTTTAAATTCTAATAATACTTCTTTATTAATTGATGGTTGAAAAGAAAAGTCATAGTCATCAAATGTTTTTTCATAAGGAAAATTTGCAGTTCTAACACAACCAAAAATTGCCATTTCATTAATTCTATCAATTTCAAAATTAGTAAGTTCATATAAGGCATCAACAATGTCTTTTTCTTTGTTATTAATCATATCAATATATTCATCAATATTTGCTTTAAATCTACTTAATTTAAGAGTATCTAAATTATTTAATAATTTATTGTAGTTACTCATTGCTATCAACTCCTTCTAAATAAATTTCTAAATTTGTTAATATTTCATTAATTTCAGTTAATCTATATATGGTTTTATTTAATGATTTAATATTTAATTTATTTAAAAAATTAAATATTAGTATTGATAGTTTATTTGCTTTTTTAATTTCTTTTAAAATATAATTTTTATTCATTTTTAATTCCTTCTTTCTTATTTATTTAATCTATTTAATAATTCTAAATTTTTTGATGCAATCATTTCAATTTCATTATCCGTTTTATATTTTAAAACACTAGATAATCCTTCTGTATAATCTTCTTCTCGATAATTAATTTTTTTATTTGAAATACTATGTGTTGCAATCAATTCTTTGTTATAATAAATACAAAGTTTATTATCAATTTCGTTTAATTTAACGGTTTGATTAATATACTTTTTAGGTACAGAATACTGACAACCTTTATAGTATACAAGTAATCCATTAGATACTTTGGCTGGAATCATGGTATCTAAATAATTAGCTATCACTTGTTTATTGGGCAAAGGTTTTAAGTATTCTTTTTCTATTCTAAATAAACTCAGTGGAGGCATATTGGTTGTTTGATTTATTTCTTTGTTTATTTGAATATTTATTTTTTTTATTATATTGATTAAATCTTCTTCACTTTCAAATTCATGTTCATAGGGATATAACCAATTCATAAAACGATTACACGATTCATCTTTTCCTTTAGTTTCTGGACTTCCAACTTTACATTTTTTTGGATTAAAATTCATGTCTTTTGCAAATGCTTTAAACTCTTTTGTAAATGCATGCTGTGAATAATTAATTATGCTAGACATATTGTCTGTTAAACATTCTTCAGGTACACCATTTATTGTTTCAAAGGTTTCTATTAGGCATCTTTCTACACTTTCTAAAGTCATGAATTTACTATAAATAAATGTATGATATCTTGATGCACCTAATGTTGTAGAAAAGATATAAAATTCAAATATTTCATCACATTTATTCTTTAAATATATTGGTCCTTTCCAATCAAATTGAAGTTGTTTTCCATATTCAGTTTCAAACCTTAAATGTATGTCTTCTTTTTTGGGTATTAATTCATTTGGATGTTTTTTTACATATTTTCTAAAATTAGAATAGCTTCCAATGTCAGCATCTTTATTTGTTTTTATATACATATATACTGCTTTCATATTAGAACCGGGTATAAGTAATTTTTCTCGTATTAAACTTTTGTGTTTATCTAAAACTGATCCTTTTTCTTTTTTAGATTTAATTTTATCTACTTCGTAATACATTTTTTTTACTGTTCTTCTATCTTTGCCATATATTCTACCTAGTTCTGAAAAATTTGGCTTTATATTATCAGCTTTCAAACATAGTATTTCTCCTTTCAAATTTCTCGTTTTGTCACCTCCTATTCTAGATAAGAGTATAACAAAAAAGAATGTATTTTAGAGTTAAATTCATGTACATTTTTGTACATTGTTATTTTCCTCTTTTTGTACATGATAATGTCAAGATAAAAATGTATATTTTGACTAAAATAATAATGTAGGAAAACATACATTTTTATATTAGCATAATTTTATTGTTTGTTTTTTTCTGAATCTATTAATATATCTTTAGTTCTGTATGATTTTCCTGTTA
>JAFUAL010000018.1 GCA_017460745.1 Bacilli bacterium
TTGACAGAATTAAAAGATTATCAAATTGCTACTTGTGAACCAGTTATTCAATCACGTAGACCAAATAATCGAATAGATAAAGTACGCCATATGTTTAATAAAAAAGAAAATTAAGTTACTATTCGCTAAATTACAATTTATAGATTAGTTCGCAAGATTAAGATATTACGATCATTTAATAGTGAGATATTACCTAAATAAGGAATTGTCGAATTTTGTCGAAAATAGTATAATATATTTATAACTGAAAGGTTATATTATTGAACCATTTGACTTTGCCGGACATAGAAACTTCTTTCTATATTCACAATGTCAAAATAGAATAGTTGCTAGTACAGGACTATTCTTTTTTTATGAAATAAAGGAGGTAAAGATTTGAAAACAAATGTTATATATAATGAAAATTGTTATATTGGAATTAAAAATATTCCAAATAACTCAGTTGATTTAGTGATAATAGATCCTCCATATGATATAGATACAAGAAGAAATCGAATTGGATACAATCGAATAGCTAAATCAATATTAAAAGTAGAAAATACATTATTAGATCATAACTTAACTGAAAGTTATGATTTTTCTTTATTAGATGAACTAATAAGAATAATGAAAAAAGTAAACATTTATATTTGGTGTAATAAAAGTCAAATAGAAGATTATTTAAAATATTTTGTTGATAAACATAAATGCAGATATGAAATATTAATATGGAATAAAACAAATGCTATGCCATTATATAGTAATAAGTATATAAATGATAAAGAGTATTGTTTATACTTTAGAAAAGAATCTAAATGTAATCCAGCAACCTATGAAGATGCTAGAACAGTTTATACTTCTCCCTTAAATGCAAGAGATAGAGTTTTATATCATCATCCTACTATTAAACCAGTTGATTTTATCAGAAGAATGATTAGAAATAGTAGTAACGAAAATGATATAGTTTTAGATTGTTTTATGGGAAGTGGAACAACAGCAGTAGCATCTATCATGGAAAATAGAAAATATATAGGTTTTGAAATAAATAAAAAATACTTTGATATATCAAATGCTAGAATAGAAAAGATACTTGAAGAAAAAGAATTGTGGAAGTAAATTATGAATTTAACATATATATTAATTCTTGTAGTGTTAGGTATCTTTTTATTAGTATTTGTATATATTGAACCTATGTTAGCAAAACATAAAATTAAAAATAGTAATGAATATGGTAGTGCAAGATTTTCAACTTTCAAAGAAGTACAAAAGATTTTTGATAAAGAAAATGTAGGTCATATAAAGAATGTAGGTTTTCCTATTTGGTTTGATAAGAACTTGAAAACAGTATGGATGGATAAAGAAACACCTCACTGGGTATATTTAGGTTCTACTGGATCTGGTAAATCAGTAACTCAAGTTATTCCTTATTGTTCTTTTCTATCTTCTGCAGAAACAAAAAGAAGTGCATTTATTACAGATCCTAAAGGAGAAATATTTGCAACTACTTCTAAAATGTTTCAAGATAGGGGATACGAAGTAATAACTATAGATTTTCGTAATCCTGAAAAGTCTAATAAATTAAATATACTTGAACCTATTATTAAGGAATATGAAGAGTATATGTATTATGACAAAATAAAAGATACAGACATATCTTTTAATAATATGGCTATATCTCATTTAGCAGAAACGAATAGATTAATTACTTCATTATCAGAAATGATTATGAAAGAAAAAGTAGAAGCTAAAGATCCTTTTTGGAATAATAGTGCAAGACAATTATTAGAGGGATTAATTGGATTCTTTTTAGAAGAATATAAACTAGGTAATATTAATAGAGAACAAATAACAATGACATCTATTAGAAAATTTCAAAACAGTTCTATGGCTGAAAAGAATTTTGCTAAATTTAAAGAATACTTAGAAACTAGAGAATATGGAACTAAGTCTAAAGATTCTTTAACATCAATAATAACAGCTAGTGAGAATACATATAAAAGTATAACTTCGGTATGGGGTTCTAAAATGAGTTTATTCGATGATGTCAATGTAGCAAATGTTACAAGTATAAGTGATTTTGATTTTGGGATACTAGGTAAGAAACCAACAGTTCTATATGTTATTGTTCCAGATGAAGATAAAACATATTTTACATTAGTAACAGTAATAGTTGGATTGTTATATAGAGAACTTGTAAAAGTTGCAAACAGTATGGAAGATAAAAAACTTCCAGTACAAATTGACTTTATATTAGATGAGTTTGCTAACTGTCCTCCATTATCAGATATTGAAGCAATAGTATCAGTAGCGAGATCTCGTGGTATGAGATTTCATTTCTTTATACAATCATTTGCTCAATTAGATAATGTGTATGGCAAAGATGTTGCTCAAATAATATTGGATAACTGTGGATTAGTTTATTTAAAAACAAATACACAAGAAACAGCAGAGGCAATATCTAAAAGATTAGGTAAAAGGACAATAGAACAATCATCAGTAAGTCAATCAATTAGTTTAACAAATTATAATGGCAATAAATCTACTTCTTTAATGGCGAGAGATTTGTTAACTCCAGAAGAAGTAAAACAATTACATTACAAAATGATAATATTTCCGATTATAGGATTTCCTATATTTAGAGATACTATTCTTTATAAAAAGTTTTCTTGTTATAAAAAAGGTATGATTGATAGAACTATTAATAGTTTAAAAGATTTATCTTATACATACTTTACTGTGGAAAATATTAAATATGAAATAAAAAATAAAAGAGGAAGATTTAGAGATAGATTAACAAAGGAGAATCAACAAATGATAGAAGAAAAATTAGAGAATGAAAGAAACTTATTTAAAGAAGTTGAAGAAATTTTAAAAGAAGTGTTAACAAATAAAGAATATAAAGTAGATTATGATGAATGTAATAATAGAGCATTTATGAAAATTAATGTCGATAATTTAGATAATGGAACTTTAATTAAAGTTAAGAATAAAATTGATAATGAAAAATATCACATTGAAAATAGTAAACAAGATAATACAACTATTATAGAAGTTCATTTTAAGTCCGCTTTCTAAGGAGGGTTAATTATGAATGATACATTAGTATATACAGTTAAAGAAGCATCAAAAATATTACATCTTAGTCCTAATTATATTTATCAATTAATAGCACGAGGATATCTTCCAGCTATAAGACTAGGAAGTATTAAAATACTAAAAAGTTCTTTAGAAAGATTTTTAGAAGAAAATGAAGGTAAAGATTTTACCGATTTAGATAATATAGTTAAATTAACTGACATTCCTATTAAAGAGGAAGAATAATGGGTAGTGTTTATGTTCAAAAAAGAGGGAAACTGTATCAATATCAATTTGCAATAGCATCTGTTAATGGTAAAAGAAAATACATAAATAAATGTGGATTTAAAACCAAGAGTGAAGCTCAGGAAGCTGGTAACATTGCATATTCTGAATATATTAATGCAGGAGTACCTTTTAAAGAATGTAAGATGTCTTATAGTGATTATCTAGATTATTGGTTAGATAATTATTGTAAGACTAATTTAAAATATAGTACTATTCAAGCATATACAACATTAATAAATAAATATATTAAACCAAAGTTAGGAATGTATAGGTTATCAACAATAACTAGTGTTAGATTAAATATTTTTATTACTGAATTAGTGGAAGAATATGAATTCTCCAGATCATACTTTAAAAATATATTAAAAGTTGTTAAAGGTTCTTTTAGAGATGCTTGTGATATATATGGAATGATAAAATATAATCCAGCACTTACAATTAGACTTCCTAGAATGGATATTGAAAAAGAGGAGGTAAAACACTTATATACTTTAGATGAAGTAACAAAGATATTAAATAGATTTAAAGGGCAAGATGCTTTTACTTGCTCTTTTTTAACATCTTGTTTTACTGGTATGAGAACTGGAGAAGTGTTTGCCCTTACTTGGGAAGATATTGATTTAGAGAATCAAATTATACATATTAAACATAGTATCTATGATAAAGTTAAAGATGAAAATGGAAGGTGGTATATTGGTACAACTAAAACTATATCTGGTACAAGAGATGTATATATAAGTTCAACACTTTTATTAGCGTTAAAAAATTATAAAAGGAAACAAGAGTATTTGAAAAAAATATATGGGAAAAAATATATTTATTATCATACAGAGGAAGTTAGAAATAATTATGGTAAGGTAATTGAAACTAGAATTGTAAAGAATAAAAAAGGATATAAATATGATAGTAATATTGATTTAGTATTTGTTAAAGATAATGGCAATTATGTTGGTACAGATTTAATTAGATATCCTTTTAAAATTATTAGAAACGAATTAGGATTTAAACATTGTAGATTCTATGATTTAAGAGGTAGTTATGCTACTAAGATATTAAATAATGGAATAGAGAGAAGAGAGGTAGCTGACATATTAGGTCATAAAGATGTATCTACAACTGAGAATTATTATATATCTAGTACGAGTGATACTCGAAAAAATGCTACAGAGGTATTTGATAATTTAATGAAGTCAGATATTATAGATGAGATAGTGGAATATAAGATATGATTCCACTTCTTTTTTTTTGCTTTTTTTTCGGCAAGCATCCTTGTCCTTTTAAAATAATCATGGTATTATTTATATAGATGGATTATTTAGATTCCATTGAAATATCATTGTTTTAAAAGAATTGGAGAATGCAAACAATGTTTGTAATTTGTTTGTAAACTATGAAATACTCATAGTTACAATAGTACTATAAATAACATATGTACTAAATGTTACCGAACCACTTTTCCATTGAAATAACAATAATAACGATAGTAACAATAATACTATATATACCAAAAGTGCATGAGCATGTGGAAGTGGAAAAAAGTATAAGCAGTGTCACGGCAAATAACTCGCAAGCCCACATAAATAAAGGGAATGCGGGCTTTTTGCATGATACAAAATTTTTGCATTTTTAGACCAAAAACCCACTTTAGATACCTTTTTTAGTGTATTTTTTATCAAAAAAAGTATTATTATGTTATAATTATAATGAGGTGTTTACAATATGAAAACTAAAAAAATTTTATCATATGTTTTTGGCACGATGATGTTATTTTGGGGCATAATTTTATTATTTACAAAAGATGTTGGAAGTATAATGGCTGGAATATCTTTATTATTAATAGCAATATTGATATATCCTACATTTAATTACATTTGTAAATTATGTAACAAAAATTTTTCTATTGGAAGAAAAGTGGCCTTAGGAATAGGCACGTTTTTAATTGCTCCATTTTTGTTTTCATCAGAGGAGATTACATATTCGCATATTTCAACATACATAATTGTTGTACTAATTTTTTGGATTATAATGTTTGCCACTAACAAAAATCAATTTATTGATATTGAAAATAGAACAATTGAAGAAGAAAGTGATAAAACAGACATTTTCCATAAATTTTATAATTCCATTATTAGAAAAAGAAATGCAAAAGTAATTGCTGCTATTGAGTATGAAAACAAAATAAAAGAAAACTTCTACGACTTAGATATTATGACAACTAATGCTATTGCAAAAATGATTGGTGAAACTAGAGAAAAACATCATAGTGTTTTTAACACAGATATGCCTGAAGTAAATATAAGTGAATTAGTTATGGCCTTTTGTAAAGATTCACAAAATATGGAAGATGAATATGAACTAAATAGTTTATATTCGGAGACTTATTACATAAGTAAAATAAATAAATATTGTTCAGAATTAAGTACATTTATTAAATTTAGAATTAGAGAAACACTACCATCACAAAATAGAAACAGATATGTTGAATTTTATAATAATTATATAAGAATTTTTATGGAATCAATGTCAACTTTTACAAGTATTAAATTTTATAAAACGATTTCAAGCTATGGACAAGATTATGATGGTGCAGAAAAACTTTTTGAAGAAATGGATTATAGATTTAAAGATTCAATGAGATACTTAATTGATGCACTAGCAACATGTACTTGCATTTCAAAAATGATTTTTGTTGAAAGAAAAGTTAAACAATTAAATGAAAATAGCGAGTTTTATAAAATTATTTCTAATATGGCAAAAGAGATTAAAGATGTTGATGCAATAATCAAAAAATCAAGACCAGTTTACGATGAATTTTATAAATCAACTTTAGGATTTATAAATGATGAATTGCTATATGGTATAGCTATAGCCACAATGGCCAATAGGATAAATCATAAAGATATTTCAAAAAAAGATGAGGAAATAGCAAATATTCAAGAAGAAAAAATCACAAATTTATCAACACTTGATATTCATATGAGAGAATGGATTAAAAATGTTGCAGAGAATCATAGAAGTCTTGAAATTGATAGATACATATTATATAAAATAACTAACACAATTGATATTACAAATTTTGATTTATTACTTAATTCGTTAGGTAGAACGAATGAATATGCTAATTTATATTATGATAGCGTAGAGCATAATAATAAAGTTTCAGATAAAGATAGATATTTAAAAGGGGATTTTGAAAAAGAAAAAATTGAGTTAAGTGGAAAATATACTCTCAACAATATTACAACAGGAACTCAGTTCGAATTATATTTAGTTAATTTATTTAAAGATTTAGGTTACAAAGCTAAACATAATGGAAAATCAGGAGATCAAGGAGCAGACTTAATATTAAAAAAAGGAGACTATGTTTATGCTGTACAAGCAAAATACTATACAGGCAAATTAAGCAATACACCAGTTCAGGAAATTGCTGGGGCATTAAAATTTTATAATGCTAATCAAGGTGTAGTAGTAACAAATAGTGAATTTACTCCAGGTGCAGAAGAACTTGCTAAAGCAAATAATGTAATACTTATTGATGGAAAAGATTTAAAGAAATTAGCTGACTATACTTTTGAAGATGATCATAGCGAAGATGTATTAAAGAAGTTTGAAAAATAGTTATATGAATTAAAAGGAGTGAATTAAATGGCAAAGAAAAGCCTAATACCAGGATTATCTTTTAGTTGGAAAAGAGCTGTTGGAATATCATCTGCAAAAAGAAAAATTGCAAAAGCAACGGGAATTCCAACTACAAAATCTGGCCGTCAAAAAAAGATAGGTAAGATTTTAGGTATTAAATAATTTACAAAATTTAGATACCTTATTAGATACACTTACAAATTTTATTTTTGAAAATCTTACAAAAATTTTGCAATTCTTACAAGAAAATTGCAAATAATGCTGAAAAGTTGTAAGATCTTACACCATGTGGAAGTGGAAAAAAATATAAGCAATGTCATGGTAAATAACTCGCAAGACCTGATAAAATAAGGTGAAATGTGAGTTTTTTCTTTTAACAAAAAATAGTTTAAGATTGGCTTTAGAATTATTTTATATGTGTTTTTAGATTATAATATAACAATATTACAAAATTTTTCTAATATATATAGACTACCACCCCCTAGGGGTGGTATAATATTTCATGGAGATGAAGTAAAATGCAAAAATGTGAAAATTGTAGTAGAAGTAAACATAGAACAGAAGATGAAAAAAAATACTTACAAACAAGATTAAAAACTATTGAAGGTCAAGTTCGTGGAGTATCTAAAATGATAGACGATGATAAATATTGTAATGATGTATTAACACAATTACTTGCTATTAATAAATCTATTAGAAGTTTAAGTAATGATATTTTAAAAAGTCATTTATCTACTTGTGTAGTAGATGATATAAAAGGTGATAAATTAGAAGTATTAGATGAAGTAATGGAGTTAATAGGTAGATTAAATTAATGAAGATAAAGTATGTAAAAATAGATGGTATTCATTGTGAACATTGTATAAATACAATAACTAATGAATTACTAAAAAATAAAAATATAAAAAAAGTTATTATTAAGAACAATATTGCTCATATATCATATAATGGAGATTTAAGTAATAAAGAAATCATTAAAATAATAAAAAAAATTGATTATTTTACAAAAGAAGAATATATTTGTGATAATTTAAAAAAATTAGATAATAGAATTGAACTGAAAGAATTTGCTATTATAACTTTTATTATTGTGTTTATTTGGTTTTTGATAAATAAATTAATTGGATTTAACATCTTTAATATAATTCCTAATATTGATTCAAATATTACTTATGGAATGCTTTTTTTAACAGGTGTTTTAACAAGTATTCATTGTGTTTCAATGTGTGGGGCTATAAATTTAATAGCAATTATTGACTCAGAAAAGAAAAATTATAAAAAAACAATTTTATACAATTTAGGAAGAGTTATTGCTTATACAATTATTGGTGGAATAGTTGGAGGAATCGGTAGTGTATTAAGTTTTAATGATACTATTAAAGGAATTATAATTTTAATAGCAGGAGTTATAATGCTTTTAATGTCATTTAATATGCTTGGAATATTAGATTTTAGATTATCAATTATTCGAAAATTAAAAATTAGAAATAAAAGTAATAATGCACTAATTATTGGACTTTTAAATGGGCTTATGCCATGTGGACCACTTCAAGCCATGCAAGTATATGCTTTATCTACTAGTAGTATTTTAAAAGGTGCATTATCAATGTTTTTATTCAGCTTAGGAACAGTTCCTTTAATGCTCTTTGTAGGAGTGTTTTACAACCTAATAAAGGGTAAAGGTAAAATCATCATTAATAAAATAGCATCTGTTTTAATTTTCATTCTATCAATTGTAATGTTAAATCGTGGATTACTTGCATTAGGATTTGATATAACCAAAGTGTTTAGTGATTATGGAAACTATACAAAGACATCAATTATAGATGATTACCAAGTAGTAGAATTTGATCTTGGATATAACAATTATGAAGACATAATTGTTCAGAAAGATATTCCAGTGAGAATGATTATTCATGTTGATAAAAAGTATTTAACTGGTTGTAATAGCGAAATAGTTATAAATGACTTTGGTATTAAGAAAAAACTAGCAGTTGGCGATAATATAATAGAATTTATACCAACGAAAACTGGAACATATACTTATACTTGTTGGATGGAAATGATCAAAAATAACATTAAAGTTATTGATAATAAAAAATATTTTGAAGGTGATAAATAATGAAAAAAGTAATTTTAAAAATAGATGGAATGAGTTGTAGTGCTTGTCAAAATAGGGTTGAAAAATACTTAAATAAACAAAATGGAGTAAAGGCATCGGTTAATCTTGTTATGGCAGAGGCTCTCATAGAATATGATGAAAGTAAAGTTACTTTATCTGATTTAGATAGATTTGTGGAAGAATCCGGATATAAAAGTTTAGTTGTTTATAACGAAAAAGAAGAAAATAAAAAAGATAATAGTAAACTATATTTGATTGTTTTTGCATTCTTGACTATATTCTTAATGTATGTTTCTATGGGGCATATGGTAGGTTTACCAGTTATACCTTTCTTGCATATGTTAGATTATCCAATAAATTATGGTATAGCATTATTAATTCTTGTTATTCCATATATTATATTTGGTTTTGATATTTTAAAAAGTGGTATAACAAAGTTATTACATAAAAGTCCAAATATGGATTCATTAGTAACAATTGGAGTATTATCAAGTTTAATTTATAGTATAGTAAACTTAATTTTAATAATTAAAGGAAATGATATGCTTGCCGAAAACTTATATTTTGAGTCATCTGCTACTATTATTTATTTCATTAAATTAGGAAGATATATTGATAAAAAATCTAAAGAAAAGACCAAAGAAGCAATTAAAGAACTAGTCGAGATAACTCCTAAAAGTGCTTTAATAAAAACAAAGGATGGAGAAAAAGAAATAACAATCGATGAAGTAAAAAAAGGAGATATATTAATTTGCAAACCAGGTATGAAAATTGCAGTTGATGGTATTATTGTATCAGGTGAAACACATTTAGATGAAGCATTTATTACTGGAGAATCTAAAGCCAATAAAAAGAGTATTAAGGATAAAGTAATTGCAGGCTCTATTAATATAGATGGATATATTGAGTATCGTGCAGAAAAAATTGGACCAGAATCTACAATTTCTGAAGTAGTAAGATTGGTTGTTGAAGCTAGCAATACAAAAGCTCCAATACAAAGATTAGCAGATAAAATAAGTGGTATTTTTGTTCCAAGTATTATGATAATAGCAGTCTTAACATTAATTGGATATTTAGTTTTAGGATTACCAATAAACGATGCAATTATTTCTTTTGTAACAGTTTTAGTCGTTGCTTGTCCATGTGCTTTAGGACTTGCAACACCTCTTGCCGTAGTGGTTAGTGAAGGAAAGTCGGCTAGTGAAGGTATTTTAGTTAAGACAAGTGAAACATTAGAGAGTGCTCATAAAGTTGATACAATTATTTTTGACAAAACAGGCACACTTACATATGGTAATTTAAGAATATCGAAAGTTAATAATTATTCGGATTATAAAGATAAAGATTTATTAAAAATTGTTGCAAGTTTAGAAAATAATTCTAATCATCCAATTGCAAATGCTTTTAAATCGTGGGTGGATGATAATAAAGTTAAATATGAAAATATTGAAAAATTTTCTAATCTTTCTGGTATTGGATTATCAGGAGTCTATAAAACCAAGAAAATCTTTGTTGGAAATAATAAATTATTAACTAAACTAGATATAACAAATAATTACAAAAAAGAAGAACAAGAATTATCTAAAGCTGGAAATAGTATTGTATATGTAGTAGAAGCGGGAAAGATTATTGCTCTTATTGGTGTCAAAGATATAATTAGGGATAATGCAAAAGAAACATTACAAAATCTTAAAAAGATGAATAAAGATATTATAATGTTATCAGGAGATAATGAAATAACCTCTAGTATTATTGCAGAAACACTTGGAATTGATAAAGTAATTGCGAACCTTTTACCTCAAGACAAAGAAAAATACTTAAAAGAATTAAAGATGAATGGGCATATGATTATGATGGTAGGTGACGGAATAAATGATGCGCCATCACTAGCTACAAGTGATATTGGAGTTTCTGTAAATAGTGGAACCGATATTGCTGCAGACTCATCTGATGTAATATTAATGAAAGATGATTTAAGTAAGATTGTAGAACTATTTAATATAAGTCAAAAGACAATAAAAATAATTAAGGAAAATCTTTTCTGGGCATTTTTTTATAATATTTGTATGATACCAATTGCAATCGGATTTTTAAAGCCACTTGGAATAACTTTAAGTCCAATGATTGCATCCCTTGCAATGGTAATAAGTAGTTTAACTGTAGTATTTAACTCATTAAGATTGAAGAAATAGCGGTGTAATAATGAAAAAAATAGGATTATTTTTAATGATATTTATAAGTTTCTTTGCAATAACTGGATGTGTAAACGATAAAAAGGAAACAAGTGTAAAAGATTTAGATGCTCCTGCAGGATTAAAAGAGATAAAAGGAGATATAGTAAAAGCAACTTTAAATGAAGATGGTAATATTGTAATTGATAAAAAAGACATTACTTCGGATGTAATTTATATTAGTTATGAGTATGAAGGGGTAACAATTGGACTTTTAGCTGTAAGAGACTCAAATGGAGATATTAAAGTAGTTGTCAATACATGTCAGTCATGTGGAGGTTCTCCTTATGCATATTTTGTACAAGTAGGAGATAAGATTCAATGCCAAAATTGTGGTAATTTCTTTGCAATAGATGAATTAGATAATTTAGTTCTTGATGGATGTAATCCTATTGGAATTAAAGATAGGATAGATACGAATGAAACGATAATAATAGGGACTGAACAATTAAAAGGATTAAAAGATAAATTTGAAAATTGGAAAGGTCCAAAAACCTAATATTCAATATTGAAAATAGAGAAAGGAATTTAATTATGGAACCAAAAGAAAAATTAATTAGAGAAAGACATTCAGTAAGAAGTTATTTAGATAAGGAAATTGAACAAGTAAAAATTAATGAATTAAATAAACTAATAAGTAGTATAAATGAGCAAGAAAATTTAAATATACAATTAATATTAAATGATGGAGAAGCGTTTGATAAATTTATACTTCATTATGGTAGATTAAAGAATTGTAAAAATTATATTGCTTTAATTGGAAAAAAAGATAGTTCATTAGATGAAAAAGTTGGTTATAATGGAGAGAAAATAGTATTGAAAGCTCAAGAATTAGGATTAAATACTTGTTGGGTAGCGGGAACTTATAAAAAAGCTTTAGTTAAGGCAGACATAAACAAAGATGAAAAACTTGTGTGTGTAATTGCTATTGGTTATGGAGAGACAAATGGAGTGATTAGAAAAAGTAAGACTATTGATGAAGTAACTGATTCAAATAATTATCCAGAGTGGTATAGAAGAGGTATTGAATTTGCCTTACTAGCTCCTACTGCCTTAAATGAACAAAAATTTAAATTTGAATATATCGATGATGAAAATGTAAAGGTGGTACCAGGAAGAGGAGCAATGACTAAGATTGATTTAGGAATTGTTAAATATCATTTTGAATTAGGTGCTAATAAAAAAATAAATTGGCAATAATAGGAGGAAAAATATGAAAGTTGAAGTAAGATATTATTCAAGAAGTGGTAATACAAAATCCTTAGCAGAAGCAATTGCTAAAGGTGTAAATACAAAAGCAATATCAATTGATGATAGCAATGCTTTAATCAGTGATAAAACTGATATTTTATTCATTGGTGGTGCATTATATGCATATGGATTAGATAATAAAATAAAAGAATATATTTCTAATTTAGATCCAAATAATATTGGTGCATCAATTGTATTTTCAACATCATGGATTTCAAAACACTCTATAGATTTAATTAAGAAAGCTTTAAGGAATAAAGGCATAAATGTAGTAGAAGATTATATATATTATAAAAATAAACCAAACGATAATGAATTAAAAGAAGCAGAAGAAATAGCTAAAAAGTTAATTGAAGAGAAAAAAGGAGAAAGATAATTATGAAAGAAGTTCAAGAATTTTTAAAAGAATGTGGAGTATATTATTTGGCTACAGTTAAAGGTGATCAACCAAGAGTAAGGCCATTTGGAACAGCTGAGATATTTGAAAATCATTTATATATAGAAACAGGTAAGAAAAAAGAAGTATTTAAACAAATTGAAACTAATCCAAAAGTTGAAATATGTGGTTTTAAAGATGGTAAATGGATAAGAGTATCTGGAAAATTAGTATTAGATGATAGAGTTGAGGCTAAAAAGAATATGCTAGATAAAAATCCTGAATTAAGAAATATGTATAGTGAATTTGATGACAATACTGCAGTATTATATTTTGAATCAGGAAAAGCAGTTATCTCATCGTTTACAGAAGAACCCAAGTTTATAGAATTTTAATAGTTTGATGAACTAAGAGAATGAAATATTCTCTTTTTTAAAAAAGGAAGTAATAGTTTGAAACAGGAAGTATATGAATTTTTAACAACTATACCTAAAGGTAAAGTTGTGACTTATAGTCAAATTGCTGAGTATTTAGGAAATAAAAAATTATCACGAGTTGTTGGTAATATTTTACATGTGAATCCTAATCCAGCGAAATATCCATGCTATAAAGTAGTAAATAGTAAAGGATATTTAGCGTCAAGTTTTGGTGATGGTGGAATAGAAGTTCAAAAAGAACGATTAGAAAAAGATGGTATAGAAGTAATTAATTATTGTGTTGATTTAAAAAAATATCAATATAAGTTTTAATAATATAGTAAAGAAGGAAACATCCTGCTTTTTTTTATGATATAATATTGTTAACAGTTATGGGAGGTAATTGGTATGATAGAAATAAAAAATGTAACTAAAAAATATGGGGAAAAAGTAGCCTTAGATGATGTATCCTTTAATGTTAATGATGGAGAAATATTCGCGTTTATTGGACACAACGGAGCAGGAAAAACAACGCTTATTAAATCGATTGTTGGAATTTATGAATTTGATGAAGGAGATATTCTTATTAATGGAAAGTCTATAAAAGATAATCCAATTGTTTGTAAAAAGGATATGGCTTTTGTACCAGATAATCCAGAGTTATATGAAAATATGAAAGCAATAGATTTTATTAATTTTATATGTGATATGTATGAAGTTGATGAAGAGACACGCGAAAAGAATATTCGTAAATATGCAGAGTTATTTGAAATTGAGAATAATTTAAATGATCCTATTCTGTCTTTTTCACATGGTATGAAACAAAAAGTTGGATGAATGCGATGAAGACACAGGTAGTAATTAAGAAAAGTTGCTTATAGCCCATAAAATAAGGGATAAATCAATATTTAAGATTTTTGATTTTCCTAAAAATTGAAAAAAATTTTTAAAAAATAATTTCAAAAAATTATGTATTTTTATAAGAAAAGAGGTAAAAAATGTTATTAGATAATAATACTGATAAAGTAATTGATTTATTAGATACGTATGATAATTTAAGTAATATTGATAAAATAAGATTAGCAATATATCTATTAGAAAATAAGAATTTTGATATTAATTTTAATATTAAAGATATGATTATACTATTAAAAGAAGTTTTAAATAAACTTGATCCAAGTTATAGTAAAACTATTGTTAATTTTGCTAAATATAAACATCTATTATTTCTTTCAGCCAAATATTTAGAACTAACTGAAAAAGAAAAGAAAAATTTCTCAATAGAAATGCTATTTAACATCTTTGAAACTGATTTTAAAGATAAAGTTATCAATAAAGAGATAAATAAGCATTTATATGTATATGATTATTGCTATGCAATATTAAATAAGTAAAAGAAAGCCCTAGTAGTCTTAATTGACTATTAGGGTTATTTTTTTTATTTTCTAACTAATTTTTTAGTTGAATTTTCTTTATTCATACTTAAAGCAATTTCTAATATCATTTCATTAGTTAGTCTTTTATATTTTTCAGATGTTTTAAGTTTAACAATTATTTTTGCTAAATCATAACCTTCATCGTATAATTCATTAGAGTATAATTCTGAAATAATACTTTGTTTATAATTTTGCCAAAAAACTCCTACACAATTTTCATCACTAAAGTATTGATTTGATTCTCTATCAAGAGGAACATATCCTGTATTTAACAATTCTATATATTCTTTTATTCTATCTTCACTTGATAATTTATTTATTTTTTTATTTATAACATCTTTAGCAATATCGTAACCTTCGCTATATTGTGGATTTGTAAACAATTCATTAACTATTTTTTCTTTATTACTCCAAAACTGATTAATGGTTTCACCATTAGAAAATTGTGCTTTATTATCTATTTTTTTAGGAACATATCCTGTATTTAACAATTCTATATATTCTGCTACTTTTTCATCTATAGATAATTTATTTTTTCGTTGTTCAACATAATCTATAATTGTTTTTTTAGCAGTATCATAGCCATTATTATATTGTGGATTTGTTGCTAATTCATGTATAATTTTATCCTTATTTCTAATAAAACTATTTACAAAAGCACCATCACTAAATTTATTTTCACGATCATGGGCTATTGGAATATATCCAGTATTTAATAGTTCTATATATTCGGCTATTCTTTGTTTAGATGTAGTCTTTTTTTTATATGATTGCAAGATATCTTTAGCAATATCGTAACCTTCGCTATATTGTGGATTTGTTAACACTTCATTTGTAATTATATCTTTATTACAATACCAGAAAGAACCAATAAAACTACCATCACTAAATTTATTTTGCTTATCATTATGTATAGGAGTATATCCATTATTTAATAATTCTATATATTCTTTAATTCTATCTTCATAAGATAGTTTTTGTGTTTTATCATTTAAAATTTTTTTTGCAACTTCATAACCAATCTCATATTTAGGATTGTTACTTAATTCATATATAATTGTTTCTTTATTATTCTCCCAATAGCATTTTATGGTACTACCATCACTAAAATATTTATTTAATTCATTACTAATAGGAACATATCCTGTATTTAATAATTTAATGTATTCTTCTAACTTTTCTTCTGGTGAAAGTTTAATTAAATAATTATCAATAAACTGCCTTGCAACTTCATAACCAATCTCATATTTTCTATTATTTTGTAATTCATCAATAATTCTATTGGAATTGTTGTTCCAAAATTGTCCTAAATTTTTTGAACCATCACTAAAAGATAATGTATTTTCAGTTCTAGTAGGAATATATCCAGTATTTAACAAATCAATAAACTCTGCAATTCTTTCTTCATAACTTAATGAAGTTATATTGTTAATTTCAGAATATAGTTCAAAATAATCTCTCATAATACCCGTAATTTCAAATGATTCAAAATCTATTTTTGATTTTGCTTTTGTTTCAGACTTTGAAATATCTAGATTCCATAAATCTATCTCTTTTCCTTTTTCAATTATATTATAAATATACTCTTTATCATCATCGTTTTTATCATCAAGAATATTTGTATCTTCTAAATACCCAGAATATTCTTCTTGAATTCTTACTAAAGTTGTTCCATATTTTGATAATGTTAATTCTATATTTTCGCCATGTTCATAATGCCAATCTACAATAATAGATAATAATTGTAAATTATCATGTCTTTCATAATTTTGCTTTTCTTTACTAATATTTACTCTTAAAGTATTATTTGTCAAATCTATTGCTAATGGTCTTTTAACTTCATTCAAACTACTATTAGGCATTGCATATATAATTCTTCCTAATTGTTGTAAATATAGTATTTTTGATTTTTCATCTATTGGTCTAAACCATATTATCCCATCAACATTTTTAACATGAATACCTTCATTCAATTTGTTCATAACTATCATAAATTTTATTGAATTTGGATTATCAATTTCAAACTCATGTAATTCGTCTAAGTTTCTTTGCTTAGAATAAGAACCTAACATTGAATAAAACTCCAAATTTTGATTAGTGCCATTAAAGTAATTAGAAATTTCATTTTTATATTTTTTTATTAATCTTTTACCATCAATTTTAGAGATAGAGTTACCATCTTCATCTTCTAATAAATTTACTTTGTTTTTTTCTTGACTAGATACAGGAATAAATACAATAAATTTGTTACCAATGTTAACATTATTTTTTAAAATTTCTGATATACCATCGGCTAATGTTATTTTTCTTCTTAATTCATCATATCGACTTAAATATTCTTGTTTTAATTCTTCGTTTTTAACAGAATTAATCATTTCTAAAAGGTTTTCCATTAATCCATCATTATTTAAATTATATTCACACTGGATAATTCTTGGATTAATAACTATACCTAATTTTATTGCTTCTAATAAATCTAAATTTATTGATATATGTTCGTTATTAGTGATTTCTTCTTCTGAATAGCCAAGTTGTTTTGCTAATAGAGATGACATATCTATATTATCTGTATCTCTTTGTGGAGTTGCAGTTATACCTAAAAACTTTGTTTGCTCATCTTGATTTGAAATTAATTCATCAATTTTATTCTTCCATTCCTTAGCACCTGTTCTATGTAATTCATCAAAGACAATTAATTTATATTTTTTCTTAATTATTTCATCACTATTATTACTCATTAAAGTTGGATACATAGCCAATGTTAAATTTGGAAATTCTTCTTTGATAATTGCTCTTTTATTTTTAGTTAATATTCCTTTTTTGCCATGAATATATTCTATTATATAATTTTCAATCTGATCTAATATTTCATTTGAAGGTGCTAAATATAAAATTTCTTTATTCTTATAATTTAACATTTCAGTTAAAGCAACAAAACTTTTACCTGCACCTGTTGGAAGTATAGTTGCAGCAAATTGTTTATTTTCAAAAATCCTGTCAATATTTCTAACTGCCGTTTCTTGATATGATTTTAATTTGATGTTTGTTCCTTTAATTTTATAATATTCTAAAAAATCTTCTAATTCATCAATGTTAATTTCTTCTTTTATATTATCTAAATTAATATCATTTCTAACAATAATTCTAACGATATACTTATATATTTCTTTGTTAGACAATCCTTTTTCTTTGAACTTATAATATAATTCTAAGCAATGATTATCTTTTAATTTTTTAATAAAATCATTTTTAGTAGATAGATCAAATCCAATTATTCCTAATTTTGAAAAATCATAAGAATCAATAATTGCTTCTGCAATATAATCCTCTTTACTAACATTTAAATTGTCGTAATTATTTCTTAATAATAAATCTACAATATTTTGAATTCTTTCATTTTTATCATTAGATATAATTTTTAATAAAGTATTTGTATCTAATTTTTTTATTAAATCTACAAGATATAGTTCATTATTTTTTAAATCAATATTAACTGATTCGCTTAATTGTAATCCTTTATTTGTCTTTCTATTTATTATATCTGGTTCAATTGTAAATCCATCAATCATTATTTTCTTTATAATTGGTAAATATTTTGGATTCTTTTCTATAATTTCATTTAGTAAAATGGCTATATTTATGGTTCTAATTCTAGATTTAGAAAGATAATATAATTTTTCAGAAAGTGAATTCGCTACACTATAAGGTATAGCACCTTTAGTAAGTTCATAGACTCTTTCAATATCTAAATTATCATCATACTTTATTCTAGCTAAATCAGATATGTAATTATCATTTTTCAATTTGCTATTTAATAATAGATTTAAAATATCTTTATTTAATTCATTTACTAATTCATTATATTCATTTGGAAGTTGTTGTAATAAAGCAAAGATATCAACAATTGGTGTAGGTATTTCTATAATATCATCTTGTCTAATATCTCCATAATGAATATATTCTAGAGAAGAAAAAGCATTTCCTAATGTTTCAATTAATTTCTTATCTGGAACATGATATATAATAGATGATATTTTATTATATTTTTTTAGTACATTCAATTTAGCAACAATTTTATTTTTTTCTAAAAGTTGCTCTCTATTAAGTGATTGATAATTGGCTAATCTTATATTTTTATAACCATAAATAATTCCTTTCTTTAGCCATTCATAAGTTTCATATTTTTCTTCAGCAATATTTTCTTCTCTTATAATACTGTTTAACTCTTCCATAGAATTTGCATTTTCAATTTTGCAAATAGTTGAAAAAATATCACTACTTTTATCAAGACCATCTATAGTTTTATTAATTCTATCCATAATTCTTTCAATAATATATTCTCCAGCATTTATTATTTTAGAATTAATTTCACTTTTTTTACATCTTACTAGTACATATTTATCTTTGTATGAGCCTCTACCATAAACTAATGATACATTTGCATTGCTACTTAACGATATACAATTAGTATCTTTTCTATAGTGCATCTTGATATGATCATATATTTCTTCTAAAGATAATATAGAATCTTCACTATACTTTGTTATACCATCAAATCTTTCTCTATCGGTTCTTATCCTTAAAATTTGTCCATCTGTGGTTGTGGTCAATTTATTATCTATATCATTGTTATCTGCATTATTTAATGCACGAAAGAAATAATAATAGTCATTATCTTGCAATACATTAAATTTTGATATGTCAAAAATCCCTTTCATAATGTATCCCCCTTTTTATTTGGAAAAATAATCCCTTCAATTGGCTATATATAATAGCACAAAAACACATTTTTTTCAAATTTAACGTTCAATTCAACTAATTCTTATGTGGTTATATAGGTAAAAATCATACTATATAAACATTTATTAATAGTAAGTTTAGGGTACTACTATTTACTACTTAATTACTACTGTTATTTTCTAATTCTTTATTCTTTTCATACTCTTTTAACCATTTATTCCAAGAAATACATCTTGATATAGCAATATATCGTAATGTAATCCACATGAGAGCATCATAAAATTGTTCTTCTTTTAATTCGGTAGAAAAACAATATTCTTTAATAATAGAAATATCTATTGGTAAAGACAACTTTCTACCATTTTTACCAATAACTTTAAAAAGAATATCATTTGCAACAGTATCTCCTTCTTCAATGACTGCATCAAATTCTTCTTTTTTACTTGCATAATAATCAGTTATCTCATCAACATCTCTTGCAACACTTTTAAATTGTTCTATTGACATTGATTTAAAGTTATTTAATTCGTTATTAATCATAATACTATAAACTTCATCTTGATCAGATTTATCTAATCTATCAACTATTTGTATTAAATCATTTAAGTCTAAATCTAGTACTTCTTGAACTTTAGTTAAATCTCTTTCCATAGTATTAGAAATAACTCTTGCTACTTCTTTTACTTCTTTATTATCTTTTTTCATAAATTCTAGCTCCTTTTCAATAAACCTAAACTTACTATCTACTATTATATCATTTTTCAACCTATTTGTCAGACATTTGAGGTTATTCATCAAATAAATGGGAAAATTAATATAGGTGATGTATATGTTAGATAATAATTTGAAATGGTGTCGTGAAGAACTAGAAATGACACAAGAAGAATTAGGATTTGTATTTGGTGTTAGTAGAAAAACTATATCAGGTTGGGAAACTGCAAATAATCCTATACCATTTAGTAAATTAATTAAGTTCTGCAATTTATATAATTATTCATTAGATTTTGTTATTGGATTAAGTAGAAAGAATAATAAATGTGATGTTAAAATTAAAGCAAATAAAAAAGAAATTGGTAAAAGATTAAAAGAATTAAGAGATAGTCTAAATTTATCCCAATTAAAATTTGCAGATAAATGTGGAATATCTCAAACTACATATAGTCATTATGAAACAGGATTAAATTTAATTACTACTATGAATGCTTATGCTATTTGCAAAACATATAATATATCTTTAGATTATTTAGTTGGTAGAACAAACAAAAAAAGTATGAATCAATAATAATTTGAAACATACTTTTTAATTTTATTTAATGACTAGTGACGGCATGACGGCAAATTTTGGGTGGGTACCACCTGATTTTTTCCTGTCATTGCTGTCATTATTTTTTATATTTATACATTTTTTCAGCAAGTTCTTTGCTTTCTCTATTAGCAGTATTTACTGCTAGTAGATTAAACAATACTGATAAAGTTAGTAAAACAGATACTATTATTATTACAAAAAAATTGGATTTAATACTTTTATTGAATAATTCTAATCCCATAACAATTAAATATAAAAATGCTGAAGTACAAAATGTTCCAGTTGTTATACCATCAAATGAATATCTAATAGATTTAGAATCTTTTTTATCAATGTTCCATTCACCAACTTTAGTCCATCTAAATAAGTAATAAGCTTCAAGAACAAGCATTGCCGATACTAAAAGCCAATACCAAGCATAATAATTATCATTATTATTAATTAAACCTAAAATTGCAAAAACAATCATAATTATATTTACAATAATTTTAATTATATCAAATACTATTTTAGTTTTTCTTTGCATTCTCTATGTTCTCCTTTCTTCTAGCACTATTTAAAACATTAACTATTTCTTTGGCTGTTCTAATTTGATATTCAGTATCTTCAATAGTTTGTTCTATTTGTTCCCTTTGTGTTTCGTTATAATCTTTTTCTTCTAGGTCTTTTTTAAATTGCTCTACCATTTCTTCCCAGTTTTTAATAACTGATGAAGTATTAAGGATAGCATCAACAATTTGATCTCCCTTTAATCCAGAATAATAATTAATTAAAAATGGATTTAAAGGTGTAACTTGAAATCCTAGCCCAGCAGCATACATTAAATCATTATAATTTAAACCAATTACTTTACTAATCTTTCTTAATGTTTTTGGATTAGGTATTTCTCTTTCCCCTGATTCAATACGAGCAAGTTCAGTATCACTTATTTTAGCTATTCTTGATAACTCTCTTTTAGATAAATGCTTTTCTTCTCTTGCTCTGGCAATCATTTGCCCAACAGTTTCTTCATTATTAATCATACGAATTAACTCCTTTCGCAATATAAATATAACATATTTTTAATACTTTTGCAACCTTTTTAAAGAAATTTACATAAATTTGCAACTTAATAGTTGACAAATTATTTTTTGTAGTATATATTCAACTTATAAGTTGCAATTTTAATTAAAATTCAACTTAAATATTGTTCTTTGAAAATTAAATAGAGTTGGAAATCGCCGATATCTGCCGACTCGTTAAACAAATGCAAGGCAAGTATCCTATTGGCACGGAGTTGTGGATTAACTAAAATCCTCGTTACATATATGGCTAGTAACTATATATACATCCTTAAAGGGAGTTGTTGGTAACACTAAAACCATCAGAAAGGAAACGAAGGTAATAAATGAATGCAGAAGAAACACTAAAACTAATTTCTACTAAAACTTGGTGTAATATTAATGATTTAATGAAGCTCACAGGATTAAGTAGAAGTTCAGCATTAAAGATTAGAAATAAAATCAAAGACACATTAAATTATGAAATTCATACAAGAGATTTACCAATGAATGTTGTAGTTGATTATCTAAATATTGATGTTGAATATTTAAAAAATGTAGCAACTAGAAAGGAGGTGCAAAATGAAAACAATAAGTGAAATGAGAAAAGAGAACATTAAAAAAGATTTCATAGTTGAGAACTTTATGAAATCTAATGGGTTATATTGTCTTGTTGCTAGACCAAAAGTTGGCAAGTCGTTACTCGCACTACAACTTGCTAATGCCATAGCAACAGGAACAAACTTTTTAGGATTTAGAACAAGTCCATCTCCTGTCTTATATATTAGCACAGAAATGAATTTTTCACAAATTTTAGATAGAATCGACAAGATGAAACTTGAATTTACTGATGATAATTTCAGACTAAAAGAACAGGAAATTAATGAAAGAAAATTAAATTTAATGGACTTGCAATTAGAGTTTCAAGAGTTTGCAAGTGACCTTAATGGCAAATTTGTAATCATAGATATGTTTAGTGGAATTGATTTAAACAATGGTTATGATTTAAATAATTATCAAGATATGGGACAATATGTTATTCCAAAATTTAGAGAATTATGTAAAAGATATAACTTTACAATTTTATTAATTCATCATCTAAATAAGAATAATAAATCACTTGGCTCTACTGCTATTGATGGCTCAGTTGATGGAATTATCACATTAAAAAGAGATCAAAATCTTAAAGATAAAATACTAATGAGTTATGAAAGCAGAGATTATGAAAGTCTTGATTTAGTTCTAAAAAGAAATAAAGATTTAACATTTGAAGTATCAGAAACTGATAGTAATGATTTAAATCTTAACCTTATAATTTTTCTAAATTATGCTATTAAACAAAAAGATTTTTCATTCACAATTTCTGATGTAATTAGTGATTTAAAATTACAAATTACACCATCAGTATTTGGAAAATTATTAAAGCAGAATTTAGATAATTTAGAAAAAGAAGGTCTTCATATTGAATCAAAAAGAACTGGTCCTGATAGATTATATCATGCAAAATATGAAGAACCTATCTTTGAAGATTTGAATTAATCTTCAAAGTTTTTGATAACTTTTTTCTAAAAAGTTAGTAAAAAATGAACGAGGCACGTTTTGTTTTTCGTAAGAAAAATGAAAGTGGCGATAGTGAATATTTTTACAATTATTAAAATGATTTTTAAATCAGTTTTAATAATTTATTAAATAATAAGTATCTGGTAGATAGTTATTATTTAATCTTGTTTATAAGCATTTGCCTTTGCGAGAGCTTAGGCATTTGCGAATAAACAAGCAAAGGGGTTTTTAGGGAACTCCCTAAACTCACGGTGGGCTATGCCCTAGTGAGATAGGTCAATAAATGACCATTCTACTAAAGAAGTACAGCAAGGAGGTGTAAAAATGTACGATGGAAATCAAGTTTTGAGATTTGAAAGCAAATATAAAGCGAAAGATTTAGGTGGACTTGGTGTAGAACTTACTCAAAGAAAAGGTACAGGAAATTATGATAAAGATAGAACTGAGTTTAATCATAGTTTTGTACCACTTACTAAACCAACTTTGCAAGAGCAAGTCTATTCTAAATTAAAAGAAAATAAAATATATTATAATGATGGCAAGAATACCAATTTATTAAATGGTGCTATCGTTACAAGTGGAAAAGAATTTTTTCAAAGTTTGGGAATGAAGTTTAAAGCAAGTGATAGGATTCAACAAGTTGGAGATAATAAAGGCAAACCAATTTATGTTCCTGATATAAAAAGTGATGATGATATTCCAGAAAAAGTTAAAGAATTTTTCAAAGATAGTTATGACTTTTTAGAAGAACTTGTTGGTAAAGACAATATAGTTTATGCAGAAGTTCACTATGATGAAGATACTCCACATATGCACTTTTATTTTATGCCAATCGTAGATGAAGTTAGAAGAAAAGTTTTTGAAACAGATTCAAACGGAAATATAATTTATCGAGAAGGTATAGATAAAAAAGGAAATAAAAAAATGTATCCTGTTCAAAAGAAAGATGAGAATGGTAAGAATATTTTAAAAATTGAAAAAGGAAAATTTTTGAACTGCGATCAGTTTTGGAAAGCATTAGGTGGTAAAGTATCTTATGCAAAAATTCAAGATGATTACAATAAATATATTACTGAAAAAGGATATAAATTATTCAGAGGTAACATTGGAGATAATAAACATCATATAACCAAAGCTAAAAAAGAGATTGAAGATTTAAATGAGCAAATTGAAGAAATGAAAATGGAATTCGAAAGAAATAAAAAATTAAATGAAATTGAGATTGAAACTGCAAAAGAAATTTCTGAAATAGATTCAAAAGAAGTCTTAAATCCTGTAAAAAGAAAAGTAATCGGTTATAAAGATGAAGATATCAACAATTTGATTGATTATTCTAAAAAAATTCAAAAACAAAACTCAAATAATAAGAATGTTATTAAACAAAAAGATGTATTGATTGATGAACTTGCTACTAAAGTAGGACATCTACAAAGTGAGAATAATAAATTAAAAGATGGTCGTGCTATTAAAGAACGAGATACTAGAATTTATGAACAACAACAAACTATATCTAAACAAAAATCAATCATCAAAGAAAAAGATTCTATTATTAAAAAATTAGAAGATAAAGTTACTGAAATACAAGAAACATTTAATAACTTTAAAGAAAAGATGTTTAACTTTTGTGATAAGATTTGCAGAGCTTTAGGTCATAAAATTGGTCTTCACTTCTCTAAAAATTATGATATTGACTATAATGAAATGGAATATTATGCCCAAGAAGTAAATTGCAAGTATGAAAGACCATATGAAAGACCAGAAAAAGATAAATCGGATGATTTTGAAATAGGAATGTAAGTATTTAACTCTTAATATTTAAAAAAAGACTTTTGTAACCAAAAAAATTATGTAGTTGTATAAATGTGATAATAAAATTAATAATAACCTTTTTATAAAAAATGTACCAAAAATAAAATTATAAATTTAGTAATGATTGGAGGATTGATATTATGGAGAAAAATTTACAAAAAAGTTATTACAATTGTCTTTTTATCTCTCAAACTTAATATGAGAAAGGGGTAAAACAATGAAGTACAATATTATAGATATTGTAGATAAAGATTTAACTGATACTAAACTAAAAGAAATAGTTAATAAAAAGTTGTATAAAATCATTGAATTGTTGGAGTTTAATGTTAATTATTCTGAATAAATGTTATAATAGTATTGGTTATAAGTTTAACTTTAAACTTAATTATTACCTTAGAATTGGAGGTAATAGTTATGAATGAAATGGAGAGTGTTGAGAGTAAGAAAGTATTAAGAGTTGGTATTTATTTAAGATTATCTAATGAAGACAGAGATAAAGCAAATAAAGAAGATGATAGTGAATCTATTAAGAATCAAAGGAATATGCTTATTGACTATGTCAATAGACATCCTGAATTTGCCTTAATAGATGAGTATTGTGATGAAGATTTATCTGGTGCTGGAACTTATAGACCTGAATTTGAAAGATTAATTAGAGATTGTGAAAACAAGAAACTTGATATTGTATTATGTAAAAGTCAATCAAGATTTTCAAGAGATATGGAAATCGTTGAAAAATATATCAATAACAAGTTTAAAGAATGGAATATTAGGTTTATTGGCTTATCTGATAATGCTGATACTGAAATTCTAGGTAATAAGAAATCAAGACAAATAAATGGTCTAGTTAATGAATGGTACTTGGAAGATGTTTCAAACAATATAAGGAGTGCTTTTAATTCTAAAATGAAGCAAGGAGAATTCATTTCTCCTTTCGCCTCATTTGGTTATGAAATTGATCCAAATGATAATAACAAATTAATAGTCGATCCAGTTGCTTCTGAAATTGTAAAAAACATCTATAATCTATATCTAACAGGTTTAGGGTTTACAGGTATTGCTAAATACTTAAATAGTAAAGAAATACCTTGTCCATCTCTTTATAAATACCGAAAAGGTATTAAATTAAATGTAATTAGTAATAGACCTCGTGAAGAAATAAAATGGACTACAAATGCCATTAAAACGATTCTAACAAACGAAGTTTATCTAGGACATTTAATACAAGGTAAAAGAACTACTGTTAGTTATAAAAATCATAAGATTAGAAATAAAGATAAAAGCGAATGGATAAGAATTGAAAACACACACGAAGCTATCATTGATGAAGAAACATTTAGTAAAGTACAAATTGCTATGAAAGAAAGAACTAAACCTATGAGTACAACAGGTGCTGTCCATATCTTCTCTGGTAAAGTATTCTGTTTAGAATGTGAACATTATATGAGAAAAAAGAACACTAAAAAGCATGAATATTTAGTCTGTTCTAATAATCGTGATGGTTATGATGATTGTGAAAACAAAGCTTCAATTAGATATGATGAACTTGCAAATCTAGTATTAGATGCAATTAATAAGAAGATTCAAAAGTTTTATGATGAGGAAGAATTAGAGAATTTAGATTCAAAAAAAGTTGATAGTAGATTCAAGAAAAAAATTAAAGCTTTAGAAAAACAAAAAATTGATATTCAAAATAGAATTTCTAAAACAAGAAATTATTTGCAAAATCTTTATGAAGATAAAGTTAATGGTGTTGTTACACCAGAACAATTTAAAGATTTAATGGCAAACTATAATAAGGATGAAGATACTTTTAATGACCAAATTAAATCTATTACTAATGAAATTGCTTATTATAAAATGAAAGAAGAATCTTCAAAGAATAATAAAGAAATATTTAGCAAATATCAAAAATTAGAAGAGTTAAACAGAGTTATTGTTGATGAATTTATAGATAAAATCTATATTGGAAAGTTAAATGAAGAAACCAAAAGTAGAGATATACAAATCAAATGGAATTTTGAATAGAGATTTACTTCTCTATTCTAATTCCAAATACATAGTAAAGGAGGCAAAAATTTATGAAGAACGAAATAGTTATATTTGAAAATCAAGATGTAAAATTAGAAGTAAATATGAAAGAAGAAACTGTTTGGCTTACACAAGCACAAATGACTAAATTATTTAAAGTTAAACAAAATACTATTGCTGAACATATTTCTAATATATTTGAAGAAGGAGAACTTGATGAAAGGACTTCTATCGGAATTTCCGATAAAAGTTCTGGAGGAAGAAAACCTAAACTTTATAATTTAGATGTAATTATTAGTGTTGGTTATCGTGTTAAGAGTCAAAATGGTGTTATTTTTAGAAAATGGGCAAACAAAGTATTAAAAGATTATCTATTAAAAGGATATGTAGTTAATCAAAAAAGATTAGAATATCTTGAAAAGACAATTAAATTAATAGATATTGCAGGAAGAATTGATACTGAATTAAAAGGTAATGAAGCTCAAGAAATAATTAAAGTAATAAATAACTACTCAAATGCTTTAAATTTACTTGACGACTATGACCATAAAAGAATAACTAAACCTAACGGAACTAAAAATAATAAACAAGTTACTTATGAAGATTGTATGAATATAGTTGGTAAACTTAAATTCAATAGTGATAGCGATTTATTTGCACTAGAAAGAAACGAAGGTTTAAAAGCAATTATAGGTACTATATATCAATCTTTTGATGGTAATGACTTATATCCTACTATAGAAGAAAAAGCAGCCAATTTCTTATATTTAATTACGAAAAACCATACTTTTATTGATGGTAACAAAAGAATAGCTGCTACACTATTTATATATTTCCTAGAATTCTATAATATTCTTTATAATGAAAATGGACAAGTTATTGATAATAATACACTTGTTGCAATTACACTACTTATAGCCCAATCTAATCCTAAAGAAAAGGAAATACTAATTGATTTAGTAATGAACTTCTTAAATAATGAATAATAAATTAGCAAAACAAATAAAAAATATGACACCAGATGATTTTTATAAAATAATCAATAGTGATGGCAATAATGAAATAAAAGATTGGCTTGCTAAATTAGGTAGTGAAAGAATTGATGAAATGTTTGATCCATCTTTGATAATAGAACGTTCAATAAATTGTTGGAGAATGATGGGATATTCAGAACAATGGATTACAAATAAAATAGTCGAAATAGTTGACAAAACTAGCACACAATAACTCAAAAATGAAAAAATTATAGGTTGTATCAGGACACACTCTGCAAACCTATATAAAATAAGACTTTCTTAAAATAAATTTAAAACTTGTAAAACTAAAAAGTTAAACTTTTATAAAATATGTTTCCAAAAGGTTAAAAAATAGGCTTGAATCAGGTAGCCAGCAAACCCTTATAAATAAAGGAAATAATGAAAAAATGTCTTCACTGCATTCAAAGAGTTGCTTTAATCAGTGCTCTGGCTCATGAACCTAAAATTCTTATTATGGATGAACCTTTTGTTGGATTAGATCCTAAAGCAGTATTTGATGTTAAAAAAGTAATGAACGAAATGATAAAAGATGGCAAAATTATATTCTTTTCAACACATATTTTAGATGTTGCTGAAAAATTATGTTCAAAAGTTGCTATTATTAAAAATGGAAAATTGATAAAAACAGGTAGTATGAAAAATATTAAAGGGGATAAATCACTTGAAAAAGTATTCCTTGAACTTGAGGGTTAATATGAAAAAAATACTATCTCTTATAAAAGTTAGTTTAAATCATGATATGAATATATTTAAAATTCATACTAAAAAGCAAAGTAAGTTTTCTAAAATTATATTACCTTTGTTTTTTACCTTTTATATTATGGTTTTATTTGGGATGTATGCAGGAAAAGCGATGAGCATTCTAGAACCTTTGCATTTAGAATTTATCGTTTTAACTTTATTTAGTTTTTCTATTTCAATAATTACCTTTATTGAAGGTGTTTATAAATCAGGTTCTTTATTATTTAATTGTAAAGATGATCAATTATTATTTTCTTTACCAATTAAAAGAAGTACAGTCTTATTAGTCCGAATTTTTAAATTTTATGTATTTGAATTTTTATATAATTCATTGTTTTTATTGCCAGCTATGGTAATTTATGCTTATAATGTACATCCTAATCTAACTTATTATTTAACATCATTCATAGCCTTATTTGTGTTACCAATAATTCCTATTATTTTATCAAGTATTATAGGATTTATTATTACATTTTTATCATCTAAATTTAAAGGAAAAAATATAGTTCAAACTATTTTTACAACAATATTACTATTACTAATTTTTTATGCATCTTATAATTTAGAAGGACTTATGAATAATTTAATGCAAAAAGCAACTGATATTAATGATTTATTAACAAGATTATATTATCCAGTGGGTGCATATATATCTTTAGTAAATAATTTTAATGTAATAACATTTATTTTATATGTATTGAGTCATATAATTATTTTATCTTTTGCTATTTTTCTACTTGGAAAAATATATTTTAAAATTAATTCAAATTTTAAAAGAGTTCTTATGGGACATAAGAATAATCATTACATAATTAAGAGTCATAGTAAGATGTGGTCTTTTGTTAGAAAAGAATTAAATAGATTTGTATCTACACCAGTTTTTATTACTAATGCTGGATTTGGATTAGTACTTTTTATCATTGCTTGTATATTTGCATCTATTAGATTTGATTCTCTTACATCAACAATTGTTAATTCATATCCTGATATCAATATGGAACTTATTAAATTACATTTACCTGTTGTTATGTTTGGACTTGTTTGTTTTGCCTCTCTAATGACCTCTATTACTAGTTCAATGATTTCTTTAGAGAGTAAGTCTTTTAATATTTTAAAAAGTCTTCCTATAAAACCATTTATGATAGTGTTTTATAAGATAGTAGCCTCTCTTGTTATTATGGTACCTTGTATTTTAATTGGAGATATAATTATCTTTATTCGTTTTCAATTTGACTTTGTTAGTATTTTATTAATACTTCTTGCTTCTATTCTTTTACCATTTGTTTCAGAGTTAATTGGTATTATGGTTAATTTAAAATATCCAAAATTAGATGCAACAAATGATACTGAGGTTGTAAAACAAAGCATGAGTTCCATGATTTCAGTATTTATTGGGATGGGATTACTTGGCATAACAGTGGCATTGTTATTTAAAATGTTAGATTTTGGTATTAGTAATCATATTATTATGTTAATATTTATTACTATTTATGGAATTATATCTTTAGGGTTATGGTTATTACTAGTAAAAACCTGTGATAAAAGTTTTAATAATATTAATTCTTAAATTATCTTTTGTTAAGGAGTAAAAAAATGAATGAATATATTAATTTAACTTTAAAAAACATAGATGATGAACATATTTGCTGTGCAATTGGAGATCCTAAACATCAAATTGGTGTAGACATGAAAAAAGAATGGATTAAAAGTAAATTAAAAGATGGTCATGTATTTAGAAAATTAAATGCTAGAGGTAAAATGTTTATAGAATATGAACCAATAGAGACGGCTTGGGTTCCTATAGTCGGAAAAAATTATGAATATATCTATTGTTTATGGGTTGCTGGTAGTTTTAAAGGAAAAGGAATAGCAAAGGATTTATTAGAATATGCAATAACTGATGCTAAGAATAAGAAAATGAGTGGAATATGCGCATTAGTATCTAAAAAAAAGAAACCATTTATTGGAGAGAAGAAGTTCTTTGAACATTTTGGCTTTAAAGTAATTGATATTATTGATGATTATGAATTAATAGCTTTATCATTTGATGATAATGAAACACCTAAATTCAATGAAAGTGCAAGAAAGATGACAATAGAAAGTGATGATTTTACTATTTATTATAGTAATGAATGCCCATATGTTGAATATGAGGTTAAAGAATTATCTGATTATGCTAAAGCTAATAATATAAAACTTAATTTTGTAAAAATAGATTCATTAGAATTAGCTAAAAATGCTCCATGTGTTTTTAATAATTGGGCTAATTTTTATAAAGGTAAATTTGTTTCAAATACCATTCTTAATGCTAATTCTTTTCAAAAATTATTAAAATAATTATAAGTTATTTTGAAATATTAAATAATATAAATCTGTGATAGAATATAATAGAGGTGAATAAAATGTTTGGACCAAAAGAACTTGATATAAGAAATACATATAACCCCAATTTGCAAGATATAGAAGAATCTGCAAGAAGAACATATGGCGAGGCGAATTCCTTTTTTAGAAAAGAAGAACTTTATTTAAAAGATGTAGAATCTAGAATTAAAAGTGGAGAATTATCATTAGAACAAGATATATATGATGAATGTCATGCAATAGCCTCTGATTTAGCTAAATGCTGTGAAATGTATTTAAAGGCTTTATATATTTTTGAACATAATATACCAGGTAGTCAAATAAATTTAATTTGGGATAAATTAAAAAATTCAGAATTTAAAACTGATGAAAAAGGGAATTTAATTTATTTAACATCAAATGGCATCTTAACTTTTCCTAAATATAATACAAGTGGTGAAATAGAATATGATGAAAAAGGTAAAATGATATACATTGATCGAGAAGGCAATATTTATTCTGAAAATAATAGAGGTTCTAAAATTAAAAGAAATGGACATCAATTAGATAGATTAATAGAATTATTATCA
This sequence comes from Bacilli bacterium, assembly GCA_017460745.1. GTDB lineage: Bacteria > Bacillota_I > Bacilli_A > RF39 > UBA660 > RUG591. The sequence continues at coordinate 32,008 of JAFUAL010000018.1, forward strand.
CCAGAATCTCGTTTATTGCTTGAAACTAGAATGTTAACAATTCCAATGTCGACAACTGAAAAAAATCAAAGAATATCAGTATTAGATTTATTACAAAAAAAAGGAATATTGTCTTCTAAACAACAAATTTCTTCTGAACAATACAGTGGTTGGTTAGAACAACATAAAAAAACTTTTGAAGAAGCAAGGTATTCAGGTCAAAAAAAATATGATGTAAGTGTAGAATTTTTATATCATTTAGCAACTCAAATAAAAGCAGTAGTTCAATATAAAATAGAACCTCAGCAAAATCAAATTTTTAAGATAACAGATGAAGAATTATCCAAATTACCTATGGAAATTCAAAGATTGTCATCAATGGATTCAATGATACTTTCAGAGCAATTAATAAAATTAGTTGTGAATAATCAAGAAATAAGAGACAAGTTAATAAAAATAATATCTCAAAATTATATTGTATACTTAAATGGAATAAAATCTAATAATTTTTATCAGTTATTAAATAATTTTGATTTAAATGAAATTACTTATATATCTTATTTATGTTATATTCTTAAAAACTATAAAAAGTTTTTAGATATTAATGAAGATAAATATGTAACTAGAGATAATATAAAAAAAATATTACCTATTGTTGGTGTGTTTAAATTATATAACTTTTCAGTAAATGAAATAGTTGAGTTTTGTCTATTAGCTAAAGAACAAATAAATATGTCAATTAATAATCAGTCTCTTTTAACTTTGTTTGATATATTAAATATTGATAAGTTTTATAAGTTATACAAATTTAATTTTAATGATCCAAAGCAGCCAATGAATGATTTTGTTTATGACTCAAAATATGCATATAATATTATTAATAATTATAAATATGATATTAATGATAAACATGGTAAATAATTGTATTTGTAAAAAATAAAAAAATATCTTGATAATTTGAAATAGTAAAACTATAATATATGATGTATGTTGAGGGAGATACAATGCAAAAAATAGAAAGTCGTGAGAAATTACACGAATTAGTTGAGAAAGATAAAAAAAGATTAGAAGCGAGAAAGAACAAGATACATGAAATAGTTTCTAATGATGTATATATTAAGTGGTTAGAAAGATTTACTAATAAGTATGATAAATTTCAAGATGATGAATTCTTTTATGATAAAAAACATCTTTCAGATGAAGATTTAGATAATGTTAATAACTTAAGTTTGTTTTTTGATGCAATTAATCATTATGCTAGTTTAAATTATATTTATCCTAAGAAAGAATTTGATTTTACTCATTATTATCAAATAAAATATAATGGAATTGGATATGAAATAGGTGTAATTACAGGTCAGGGAACAGTTTCATTTTGTGAAAGGACATATAATATAACTGATGAATTTATTGATTTTAATGATATTATGATTAATAAACCACAAGAAAAAACGGAGTATTTTAATAAAAGATTAATAGAGTTATCTAGTATAATTGGTTATTATTATGAACAAGGTATTCCAATGCATGCTATAGAACAAACAATTAATAATACATTATCAGATATAAAAAATAGTATTGTAAAAGAAGAAGATTATAAAAAATTAGTAAAAAAATATAAAGGTATAAGATAAAAGACTCGCTTTGAGCCTTTTTGAGTCTGTAAATAAATCTGTGTAAATAAAAAATCTTTCCATGATAAAATAGAAGAAATGGAGAGATTTTTATTATGAAGGAAAATAACAAAGGAAAAGAAATATTAAAATTATTACAAGATAATTATGACATCCAA
>JAFUAL010000019.1 GCA_017460745.1 Bacilli bacterium
ATAACAAATAAAGACAAGCTTTATTTGAATAAATATTATAATTATATGATAAAAATCAAGGGTCTAGATGAACTCACTTCGTTCGCCCTTGATTTTAATTTACTTTTTTATTTGATGCCTCCTATTTGGGGTTCACATCATAATAAAAATACTTTTCTTTTTCTATTTATTAATTTATAATTAAAAATTAAAGAGGTAAAATATGAAAAATGAAATATTTGAAAAAATAGAATTAACAATTATGAATATAAATAAAATGCAAGAATCTTTTACTAAAGATATTAAAATAAGTAAAATTATATCATATGCAACATATATGTATCATACAGGATATTTGGATGCATTTGACTATGGGTTATTATTATCAAAATTATCTGATAAAAGAAGACAGGATAAAATAGATAATTTTCTAAAAAATAGAGTTAAAAATTTTATAAAATACAATAATAATTTATTTAGTTCTTTTGCAATTTTATATAATAAGTATAAAGATTATGATATTAATTATGTTAATGACTACATAGATTATAAAGAAATATCAAGTTCTATGATTGATTTTTTTAAATATTTAAATATCTATGATTTATTTCGTAATATCTTAAATAACAAAATGATAGGTAAAAGTAGTATTATAGGAGAATCGAATCTTACTATAAATAATTATGATGATTCTTATATTGTAATTGGTAATTTTTCTAAAAATAATTTATTGTATTATGATTTATTTGTTCATGAAATGGGACATGCATATGTAAATAATATTTTAAAAGATAAAAAAATATACAATCCAAATACTTTATATAAAGAAATTATTCCAATTACTTTTGAAAGATTATTTATTGATTATTTAAAAGAGAATGATTTATTAAGTTTTAAAGACATGAAGAGATTAATAATTAATGAAGAGACTATGAGAACTGCTGAACTTTCTTATGCCTTTAAAACATGTGATATTATAAAAAATCATTCATATAAGTTAACAAGAAATGATATTGTTTTAGATGAAAAAGAAGAGGGATATAGTTTTGATTTTCATTATTATGCTATTGCGAATATTGTTTCTATAAATTTACTAGATTTATATAAAAAAGATAGAATCAAATTTATCAATAATATGCCAAATATTGTAAATGAAATATCATCTATTACTTTACAAAGTTTAAATAAATATTATGATTTTGATTTAATTAGTAACTATTTAGAAAATAATTTAGCAAGTCAAAAGGTAAGAAAAATAAAAATGTAAAATTAAGAAGTCTTAATGGACTTCTTTTCTATTATTTGATAAAATTATTGTGAGGTAATTGTATGGACATATTAAAAGATTTAAACGAAAGACAAATAGAAGCTGTTAAATGTACAGAAGGGCCACTTTTAGTACTAGCAGGGGCTGGAAGTGGTAAAACTAAAGTTTTAACAACAAGAATTGCTTATTTAATTGAGCAAGGAATAAGTCCAGATAATATTTTAGCTATCACATTTACTAATAAAGCAGCAGGAGAAATGAAAAGTCGAATTGGAAGACTTATTGGTTATTATGCAAGGAATATGCAGATATCAACATTTCATTCATTTGGTTTAACATTGATTAAAGAAAATTTTGAATATTTAGGTTATGATAAAAACTTTGTAATATTTGATAGTGATGATTCACTTACCATTGTAAAAAAAATTATCAAAGAAATGAATTTAGATAAGGATCAATTTAATCCTAAAGCAATTCGTAATAAGATAAGTAGTTTAAAGAATGAATTAATTGACTCATCTATGTATAAAAAATATGTTGCAACTGATTTTGATGAAATAGTTTATAAAGTATATCAAAAATATGAAGATAGTTTATATCAAAATAATTCTTTAGATTTTGATGATTTATTAGTTTTACCAATTAAATTATTTACGAAGAAACCTGATATACTTCTCAAGTATCAAAATAAATTTAAATATATATTAATCGATGAGTATCAAGATACTAATGAGGCTCAATATAAATTAACTAAAATGTTAGCAAGTCGTTATAAAAATATTTGCTGTGTTGGAGATGTTGATCAAGCAATATATGGATTTCGTGGGGCTAATTATAGAAATATTTTAAATTTTGAAAGAGATTATAAGAATGCTAAAATAGTTAACTTAGAAGAAAATTATCGAAGTACAACAACTATACTTGATGCAGCCAATTCTGTTATTAAGAATAATAAAAATAGAAAAGAGAAAAATTTATTTTCGAATTTAGGACAGGGAGAAAAAATAGAATATTATAGAGCAGCTAGTGGTCTAGCTGAAGTTTCCTTTGTTACGGAGAAGATTAAAGAGTTAAGAAATAATGGTGTTAGTCTAAAAGATATGGTTATCTTATATCGAACTAATGCTCAATCACGTGCTTTTGAAGATTCTTTATTGAAAGCCAATATTCCATATAAAATAATAGGTGGGGTAAACTTCTATGCAAGGCGTGAAATAAAAGATTTACTTGCCTATTTAAGACTTATTCATAATAGTTCTGATAATGTTAGTTTAGAAAGAGTTATAAATGTTCCAAAGCGTGGAATTGGAGAAAAAACATTAAATAATTTACTAGAAAAAGCAAACATTAATAATACTTCTATGTATGATGCTATTACTAGTGGAAAAGAATTGTTGTTTAAGGATATTATTGAAGAGTTAAAAAGTAAGAAGGATACTATGCCTTTAGTGGAATTTATTGATTTGGTTTTAGATAAATCAGGGTTACGTGAAAGTCTTAAAAATGAAAAAACACTTGAGGCAGATGTTAGACTTGAAAACTTGGAAGAATTTAAATCAGTTGCTAGGGCTTTTGTAGAAGAAAATGGAGTTATATCATTAGAAGATTTTTTACTTAATGTCAGTTTAATAAGTGATAATACCGAGGTAAAAGATGAGGTAACTGATGCAATTAGTCTAATGACAATTCATGCTGTTAAGGGTCTTGAATTTCCATATGTTTTCTTAGTTGGAATGGAAGAAAGATTATTTCCACATTTAAATTCACTTGAAAGTGAAGAAGAAATAGAAGAGGAAAGAAGACTTTGTTATGTAGCAATTACTCGTTGTATGAAAAAACTCTTTATCACGAATGCTCGTGGAAGAATGATGTATGGAATGGATCAAATTAATCCAGTTAGTAGATTCCTGCTAGAAATTGATGAAAATTTAATTGATAATTTAACTCAAAAAGAAATTGAAAAAAATAGTAAAATGGATTATAATAAAGTTGAAACGATTGAGCATATAGATAAAAATGAAAAATATGTAGAAAGTGAAATGAATTATAATGTTGGAGACTTTGTATGTCATGAGAATTTTGGAATAGGAACCGTAGTAGAAATAATTCCTAATAAAAAGAATCCAAAGTTTACACTTTTAAAAATAGCATTTAAATTACCATATGGAGTTAAGACATTGATATATAGTCATAAAAGTTTGAGAAAGGTGTGATTTTATGAAAAAAGATTTGACTTTAGTACTTCTTGCAGCTGGGATGGGGTCAAGATTTGGAGGACTTAAACAAGTTGAACCAGTGGGACCAAACGGAGAATTTATCATTGATTATTCAATATATGATGCAATTCGTGCTGGATTTACTAAAATTGTTTTCATTATAAAACGTGAAAACTACGATTTATTCCGTGAGACAGTAGGAAAAAGAATTGAAGGTAAAATTCCAGTTGAATATGCATTTCAGGAAATTACGGATATTCCAGAAGGTGTAGAAATACCAGCAGATAGAACCAAACCATGGGGAACTGGACATGCAGTACTTGCAGCAAGAAATGCTATTCGTGGAAACTTTGTCATGATTAATTCTGATGATTTCTATGGAAGGGATGCTTATCAAAAGATAAAAGAATTTTTTGATAGTAATGATGATAATGATACTTATGCCATGGTTGCATTTCGTACTGTAAATACTATGACTGAAAACGGAAGTGTAAAACGTGGTGTATGCCAGGAAGTTGATGGATATTTATCTAATATAATTGAATCAAGCATTGAACGAGTAAATGATGAAATAATTGCAACTCCACTTGATGGACGTGATTCATTTAAAGTAGAAGAAAATGCACTTGTATCTATGAATTTCTTTGGCTTTAGAGAAGAAATGATGAATACTTTAAGTCATGGTTTGGTAAAATTCTTTGATGATAATAAAGAAGATTTATCTAAATGCGAATATTTAATTCCAGATGTTGTATTTGAATCTATTAATAATGGAAAGAAAGTTTGTGTTCTTGAATCAACTGATAAATGGCTTGGTGTAACTTATAAAGAAGATAAAGATTTTGTCGTATCTAATATCAAAAAATTAATCGAGGAAGGAGAGTATCCATATGACTTATGGAAATAAAGTTCTAGTTGTATTAACTCTTCTTTCTTTTCTTTTTCTAACTGGCTGTAGTAATAATACTCGCGCTTTTCATTATGACTTATATGATAATTATTCAATTAAGAATATTGATGGTAAAATAAAATTATACAAAGATGATAATATTGTAGAAATAAATAAATTAAACTACAAAATTAAAGAATTTGCATTTAATAGTGATGTTGTATGTTTACGTCTTGAGAACAATGAATATTATATGATATATTACTATAATGCTAGTGTCTATGGACCTTATACTAAAGAAACACTCATGGAAACAATAGAAAATGATCCAACAATGGAACTTGAAACAGAATTTCAGAATATAATGAAGGCTGAGGTTGTCTATGACGAATGAAGAAAAAAGAATTAATGAACTAGTTGATATACTAGAAAAATTAAATTACGAATATTACACATTAGATAACCCAAGTGTAAGTGATGCAGAGTATGATAGGTTAATGCAAGAATTAATGAATCTTGAAAGTTTATATCCAGAATATGCTAGTCCTAATTCTCCAACAAAAAGAGTAGGTGGAAAAGTAAATGAGAACTTTAAAAAGATAACTCATCAAATTCCACTTTTATCTTTGTCTAATGTTTTTACAGAAAGTGATATAATTAACTTTGATAGTCGTATTAGAAAAGAGAATATTAAAAATCCTAAATATGTATGTGAACTTAAAATAGATGGTTTATCAATTTCTTTATCATATAAAAATGGAGAACTTGAATATGCTGCAACTAGAGGAAATGGAATCGTAGGAGAAGATGTAACTGATAATGTTAAAACAATTAAAACTATTCCTTTACGACTAAATAAGAAAATTGATATTGAAGTTAGAGGGGAAATTTATATTTCTAAAAAAACTTTAAATAAAATAAATGAAGAAAGAAGAAGTCTCGGATTAGAAGAATTTAAAAATGCTAGAAATTTAGCATCAGGTTCCATTAGACAATTAGATTCAAAAGTTGCAGCCTCACGCCATTTGGATGCTTTTATTTATCATTTACCAAATCCTATGGATTATGGTATATATACCCATGATGAGGCTTTAAAATTCATGAAAAGTTTAGGATTTGTAACCAATCCTAATAATCGCTTAGTTACAGGAATCGATGGCATTTTAGAATTTATTAACGAGAAAACAAAAATTCGTGATAGTTTACCATATGATATAGATGGGGTTGTTATAAAATTAAATGATATTAAAGAACAAATGATGTTAGGAAGTACTGTTAAATATCCAAAATGGGCTACTGCTTATAAATTTCCACCAGAAGAAGTTGTTACTAAATTAAAAGATATTGTGTTTACAGTTGGAAGAACTGGTCAAATTACACCTAATGCCATTTTAGAGCCTGTAAATGTTATGGGCTCAACAATTTCTAAAACAACCCTTCATAATGAAGATTATTGCCTTGAAAAAGATATTAGAGTAGGAGACTATGTTGTTATTATTAAAGCTGGAGATGTAATACCAAGAGTTGAAGCAGTTAAATTTGAAAGAAGAACAGAAGAATTACCTAAATTTAAAATGATAGATGTTTGCCCAATATGTAATACACCACTTATTAAAAAAGATAGTAATTATTATTGTCCAAATCTAAAATGTGATGCAAGACATATAGAGGGATTAATTCATTTTACGTCCCGTGCTGCTATGGATATAGGTGGAATTGGTGAAAGAGTTGCTGAAGATATGTACAATTATGGATTTATAAAAACAATTCCCGATATTTATAAATTAGAACGTTTTAAAAAAGATATCATGATGCTTGAAGGCTATAAAGAAAAAACACTGGAAAATATGTTAAGTGAAATAGAAAAAAGTAAAAGTAATTCTTTAGAAAAATTAATATTTGCTTTAGGAATTCGTCATGTAGGATCCAAAACAGCTATGATTTTAGCTAGAAAATTTTTAAATCTTGAAACTCTAATGAATGCTAATCTTGATGAATTAAACGAAATACCAGATATTGGAGAAGAAATATCTAAAAGTGTTGTAGATTATTTTAAAGATGAAAAAAATAGAGATTTAATTTATGAACTAAAAGAGTCAGGACTTAATTTTAATTATTTAGGAAAAAGTGTTGAAAATGCTAAAATAAAAGATAAGAATATAGTTATAACAGGAACCCTTAATATTAAAAGAGATGAATTGAAAGATAAAATTATAACTAATGGTGGTAAAGTAATTGAATCAGTAAGTCGTAAAACAGATTACGTTGTTTTAGGAGAAAATCCTGGTAGTAAATATGAAAAAGCTATGAAACTGGGAATAACTATTTTAAACGAACAAGAAATACTTGATATGTTAGAAGAATAAAATACTGCTGTCAACAAAATAATGTTGACAATAGTATTTTTTTATAATATAATTATCTAGTAAATGAAAGGAGATGTACTATGGCAGTTAAATTAAGACTTAAAAGAATGGGTAGTAAAAAGAAACCAGTATATAGAATTGTTGCAATTGATTCTCATACAAAAAGAGATGGAGAATATATTGAATTAGTTGGAACATATAATCCATTAACAGAACCAAAAAGTGTTAAAATAAACGATGAAGTAGCTTTAAAATGGTTAAACGATGGAGCAATTCCAAGTGATACAGTTCGTAATTTATTAAGTGATGCTGGAATTATGAAAAAATTCCATGAATCTAAAATGAAGAAAGAGAAATAAAATATGGATTATGTTAAATTAGCAGAGAGATTAATAAAAGCTGTTGTTAAGGATGTCGATGCTGTTTCAGTAAAAGAATTTCCAAGCGATGACGAAAACAAAGTTGAAATTCAAGCAGTCGTAAGTGAAGATGACATGAAAAGAGTAATTGGTAAAAGTGGAAGAACAATTAATTCCATTAGAACAATACTTAAAGCAAGTAGTAGTTTACATGACCATAAATATATTAATCTAAATGTTGAAGGATTTTAAACAACACAGGTTAAGTGTTGTTTTTTTGATATATAATTTTTTTTGACTTTATTTTTAGAGCATTATATTATATAATACATTAAGTAGGAGTGATTATGAATAAAGAAATATATAATGAAAGAGATTTAATTACCATGAAATTGCTTTATTATTTTATAACCGTTAAAAATTATAATCCAGTAGTTGTTCAAGGTGCAAAGAATGAAATTTGGCTTGAAAATCTGCAAGAAGAAATAAAAATAGTTCGTATAGTTAACAATTATATACATAATAATGAACAAATGGAATTTGATATATTTAAAACTAAAAGATTAGTTAGTAAAATTCGAAAAAAAACATTTTCTATTAGTATGAAAGTCCTAAATATATTTACTGATTTAGGAGATAATGTTGATTTTAAGAAAATGAATAGTGATGATCGTATATATAAATATGTAAACGTGAAAGTTGAAAATGATATTCTTAAAAATAATGTAATTAAAGAAAATTTTGGCGATTTAAAAAATAATTTTGAATTCAATGAAACAGGATTTAATTTATTTATCAAAATAACAAATGATATAAATGAGAAAAATAGAGAAGAAGCTATTAAAAATGACGAGATATTTAGACCTAAAAAAGTTGTAGTTACTTATGTATTAATTGGAATACTTGTATTTATTTATTTGCTTGGATATGTAGTTGGACAAGATGATTTAATTAATATGTTTGCTGTATATGGTCCTTTTATTCGAAAATATCACGAGTATTATAGATTAATAACAGGTGCATTTTTACATGGTAGTATTTTTCACTTATTAAGTAACTGTTATGCTTTATATGTTGTTGGTAGGCAAATAGAAAGTTTTTATGGAAAAACTAAATTTTTAATAATTTATTTTTTCAGTTTATTAATTGGTAGTTTACTTAGTATAACTTTATCAGAGAATCCATCTGTTGGTGCTAGTGGTGCTATATTTGGACTTATGGGAAGTTTGCTTTATTTTGGGTATTATTATCGTGTTTATTTAGGAAGTACTTGGAAAGATAATATTTTACCAGTTATTGTTATTAATTTATTTTTAAGTTTTATTATTCAAAATATTGATTATTTTGCTCATATTGGAGGACTTATAGGAGGAATTCTTGCAAGTCTTGCCGTTGGAATAAAATATAAAGAAAATGCATCAAGTAGAATAAATGGAATAATAATTTCAATTATTCTAACCGTATTTTTGATATATCTTGGAATATTTATGAAGTAGTGATACTTCTTTTTTTTTGACATAAAATTATATGGGGAGTTAGATATGCTTAAAAAAATATTTATTTTAATTTTGATTTTTGTTATATTTTTACCAACTTTATATGTAAAAGCAGAGGATAATATTACATTACTTAGTAATGCTAGATCAGGTTTGCTTGTTGAGACATCAAGTGGTAATATTATATATGAAAAAAATATTAATGAAAGAGTTTCTGTTGCTTCTATGACAAAGATGATGGGAATGATACTCGTGATGGAGTCGTTGGAAGATGGGAAAATAAGACTTGATGAAAAGGTAAAAACTTCAAAAAATGCAAGTGATATGGGTGGTAGTCAAATTTGGTTATCAGAAGGTGAAGAAATGCTAGTTTCCGATTTAATAAAAGGAGTTATGATGGCCAGTGCAAATGATGGAATTGTAAGTCTTGCTGAAAGGATAGGTGGAACAGAAGAAAAATTCGTTGCAATGATGAATGAAAAAGCCAAATTACTTGGTCTTAAAAATACAAACTTTGTAAATCCAACTGGACTTGATGAAGAAGGACATTATTCAAGTGCCTATGATATGAGTATAATTGCTCGTGAACTCATGAAACATGAAGATATATTTAAATATACAAGTGTATATGAAGATTATTTAAGAAAAGGAACTGAAAATGAGTATTGGCTTGTTAATACTAATAAACTTATCAAAACTTTTCAAGGAGCAGATGGTTTAAAAACAGGTATGACTGATAATGCAGGTTACTGTATGGCTGTAACAGCTAAAAGAAATGGAATGCGACTTTTGGCAATTGTACTTGGTGAAGAAAATGGTAAAGTTCGAAATCAAGAAACTGCTGAATTATTAGAGTATGGATTCTCGAACTATGAACTTGAAACTATAAAGAAAAAAGGGGACGTTTTAGGAACTATTCATATAGATAAAACTAATAAAAATAATATTGAAATAGTTGCAAGCAAGGATGTTACGGTTTTAAAAAACAAAGGCTCTGAAAAGAAAGAGTATAGAAGTGATGTAAAACTTCATAATTTAAAATTACCGATTACTAAGGGAAGTGAAATAGGAGATTTAGTTGTTCTAGATAATTTAGGTAATCAAATAGATAAAATATCGGTTACTGTTAACGAGGACATTAAAAAAGATAATTTTTTAAATATTTATTTAAAAATACTTTTAGGAGTTATACAAGGTGAACTTGTATAATTTTTTTTAAAATTATGCTATAATTAAAATAAGGAGGGAAGTATGAAAAAGACATTTCAAAATATAACTAATTCTATTATATGTGTTTCAGCACTTGCATTAATTATAGGATTAATTATAATATTTTATCCATCAATATCTTTAAAAACATTTGGAATAATAGGTGCAATTTATTTAATTATCCATGGTCTAATTTTGATTTCATTAGAAATGAGAATTACTAAAATATTTGTACCATTTGAAAGCATGTTAACTGGGGTTCTTTCAATAGTTCTTGGAATAGTTTTATTAAGTAAACCTGATAGTGCTAGTATATTAATTGCCGTTTCTCTTGGTATGTGGATTATAGTTTCAAGTATAAATAGCATTAAAGTTGCTTGTTTCTTTAGAAAGATTAAAGATTTTCCATCAACATTAATAATTATTTTAAGTATTTTAGATATTGTTATGGGTTATCTTGCAATATTAAATCCATTTGAAGCATCAATTACTCTTGCATTGTATCTTGGCGTTATGCTTGTTGTACATTCAATATTTAATATTGTTGATATGATAATCTTAAAGAAAAATTTGAAAGATAAAGAAAAATTTATTAAAGAAAAAATTTCAAAGTTAATACCAAAATTTGAGTAATAGAGTAAACAAGTTTGATCTTGTTTACTTTCTTATTATAATATTTTTTCTGAATATGTTATAATATATTGTATAAAGATATTAGAAAAGGAATAAAAAATGAAAAAAGTTGTAATAATAACAAGTTCTTTAAGAGATAATAGTAATTCAAATGCTTTAGCAGAAAGATTTATGGAAGGTGCTAAAGAAAGTGGTAATGCTGTTGAAATAGTATCGTTAAAAACAAACAGAATAGCACCATGTCTTGGTTGTAATTATTGTCAAATACATGGGTGTTGTGTTATGAAAGATAAATTAAATGAAATACTTGATAAAGTAATAGACTCTGATGTATTAGTATTTGCAAGTCCGACATATTTCTATAGTATTTCTGGAACACTTAAAAATTTTATTGATAGGACATATGCAAAATTTACAAAAATTAAAAACAAAGATTTTTATTATATTGGAAGTTGTTCCGATGATAGTAAAGAAGCAATTGATAGATGTGTAAATACTGTTAAAGGGTTTCTTGATTGTTTAGATAGCGTTAATTTAAAAGGGATAGTTTATGGTATATCTCTTACAGATGTATTCGATGCTAAATATAGTAATTCTTATAATGAAGCGTATGAAATGGGAAAAAATATATAAAGGAGAAAAAATATGAAAGATAAAAAGAGTTTAATAATTTATTTTAGTAGGGCAGATGAAAATTATGCAGTTGGGATTATTGAGAAAGGAAATACAGAAGTGGTAGCCGAATATATCAGAGATATTACTGGTGCAGAAATGTTTAAAGTAGAACCACTTATGCCTTATGCACACGACTATGAAACTTGTATTGAAGAAGCAAAGACGCGCCAAGCAAATCATAATGCACCAATCAAGGAAGAAGTTTCTGATATAACTAACTATGAAGTTATTTATATTGGTGCTCCTGTATATTGGGGGGATTTACCAGAAGAAATGGTAACAGCTTTAAAAGATATTAATTTTAATGGTAAAACTATAAGACCATTTACAACTCATGAAGGTTCAGGACTTGGTAACATTCCAAATCAGTTAAGAAGAATCTGCGTTGGTGCTAATGTATTAGATGGTTTAGCTATTCGTGGTGCATCTGTTGCAAATTCTAAAGTACGTGTAGAAGATTGGGTTTAAAATTATAAATAATTATAAAATTAAAAGAACGCATTTTATGATAAAAATGCAGTTCTTTTATTATATAGATATATCGTTTTTAAATAATTCTTTTATATTATTTATTACTATATCGGTCATTATATCATAATTCATATCTTTATGTTTATGATAAATAACTTCGTGACATAAATTATCAATCATACCAATCATAATATGAACTTTTTCATTTAAATTATTATCTATAAATTTGTTTTCAATTAATAAATTTTTAATTGACTTAGTTGTTTCTAATTCCTTGTTATAAAAATATTTAGCAACATCTTTATCTGAATGCATCATTGCTGTTATTTCTTCATGAGCAGTTTTAGATAATTTATGATTTTTGATATATTCATTAATCATATTCTTCATCATTTTATTAAAGTTTTTTACATCTATTTTTTTATTCTTGACTTTTAAAATAGGAAAAAATATATCATTTCCGTATTTTTCTAATCCGTTTAAAAATATGTCATGTTTATCTTTAAAATATTGATAAATTATACCTGTAGAAACATTTGCTTCTTTAGCAATTTGAGCAGTATTGGTATTATAATATCCGTTTTTGCAAATTAAATTGAAACCAGCCTCTATGATTTTTTCTTTTTTTTCAATTGCTCTTTTTTGCTTTGGTTCTCTTATTATTTCGTCCATTATCTCACTTCCTAAAGATATTATAACATACTAAATATAAAATGTGAAATTATATTCATATATTTATTGACTATTAAATAAGGTAGTAATATAATGAATATGAAATGTATTTCATATTTGAAAGAGAGGTATACAATGAATAAAAGTTTTATAGAACTTAAAAATGTAAAGAAAACATATAAAATAGGAGATCAAAAATTTAATGCCTTAGATGGTATAAATTTAGAAATTAATATGGGAGAATTTGTAGTAATTCTAGGACCATCTGGGGCTGGTAAATCAACACTTTTAAATTTACTTGGTGGAATGGATAAAGCAACAAGTGGTGATATATATATTGGAGAAAATAATATAGCTAAGTATAATGATAGACAATTGACTAGATATAGAGCTAATGATGTTGGTTTTATATTTCAATTTTATAATATCATGCCAACATTAACAGTCTTGGAAAATATAAATTTAATAAAAGATGTAACAAATACATCTCTTGATTCTAATGAAGTTTTAAAAAGTGTTGGATTGTTAAAACATGCTGATAAATTTCCAGGAGAGTTATCTGGTGGAGAACAGCAAAGAGTATCGATTGCAAGAGCAATCATGAAAAATCCAAAAGTGTTGCTTTGTGATGAACCAACAGGGGCTCTTGACTCTAAAACGGGAGTAGATGTTTTAAAACTTTTGAAAAAACAAAGTGATTCTGATACAACTGTTATTATCGTTACTCATAATTCATTAATATCGGAAATAGCTGATAGAGTTATTAGAATCAAAAATGGTAAAGTAGAATCTAATGAAAAAAATATTCATCCTAAAAACATTGATGAGGTTAAGTGGTAATTATGCTAAAAAGAAAAATGTTTAGAGATATTAAAAACAATTTATCTCAATTTATAACAATATTTTTAATGATAATGATAGGAGTTATGGCTTATTCTGGAATATGTGCTTATATGGATGGTATGAAAGAAACATCTGATAAGTTCTATTCAGAAAATAATTTATTTGATTTGAATGTAATGGGATTATTAAATCATGATGATCTTAATAATATAAAACAAATAAAAAATGTTAAAGATGCAGAACTTAAATTATCTGTTACAGCCACAACTGATAATGATAAAACATTATTATTAAACTTTATAGAATCAAATAATATTTCAAAGTTTTATTTATATGATGGAGAAGAATTTGATATAAATAAGTCAGGTATTTGGTTAGATAATTTTTATGCCATAGAGCATGATATAAAAGTTGGAGATACAATTTTAGTAAAATATGAAAGTATGGAATTACAGGAAAAAGTATTAGGACTTATCAATGTACCAGATCATTTATATGATGTAAGAGATGAATCAGAACTTTATCCTGATAGAAAAGAATTCGGATTTGCTTATATGTCAATTAATGAAATTCAAGATAATTATATTAAATCAATAGTTATGAAAGAACTAGGAGTTGATAATGAACAAATATTTGATGCAATGGTTCCAAACTTTAATTATAAAGATTACATTCCATTTAATAATATAATGGTAGATGTAGATAATAAAATAAACGTGGGTAACGTAAAGAATAGTATTGAAGAAAAAATAGCAAATGCCAAGGCAATTATAAAGGCAGAAGATACAGCATCATTTATAACATATCAAGGAGAAATAGATGAAGGTAAAACTTATGTTGGAGTTTTTTCTGGAATATTTCTATTTATTGCAATGTTATCAGTTATCACAACTATGACAAGAGTTGTTAAAAATGAAAGGACTCAAATTGGAACTTTAAAAGCATTAGGATTTAGTAATAGAAAGATTTTGTTCCATTATATTGGTTATGGCTTTTGGATTTCTTTATTTGCATCTATTATAGGATTATTATTAGGATATTTCTTCATAGGTAAGGTTTTTATAAATCTTGAAATGGCTTTTTTTGAAATACCTAATGGTCACCCTGCAATGAATATCTCAAGTTATGTTGTTGCAATACTTGTTATATTAGTTGTCTCAATAATAACATATATAACTGGACGAAGTATCTTAAAAGAAAATCCAGCCGAGACACTTAGAACTAAAATACCAAGTGTTAACGGAAGAATTATAAATATTACTAAAAAAGGAATATTTAAAAAATTAAACTTTGAATCTATTTGGAATATACGAGATATGTTAAGAAATAAAATAAGAACTTGTATGGGAATTGCAGGAGTTGTCGGTTGCTGTATGTTGATCGTATGTGCTTTAGGAATGTTGGATTCAATGAATTTCTTTGTTAAGTTACAATTTGAAACTTTGTATAATTTTGATTATAAATTAAATATTAAAGAAAATTTATCTGATGCAGAACTTAATGAATTATATGAGCAATATGGTAAATTTACATCACTTTCTTTAGGAATAGAAATTAAAGATAAAGATAACATAAAAGAATCTAATAATATATTTATAACTGATGCAGATAACTATATAAGATTTGTTGATAGACAGAATAATATAATAGCTAAACCAAGTGATGATGGAATATTTGTTACATATAAACTATCAGAAACTAAAGGTTATAAGCTAGGTGATGAAATAACTTGGCATATATATGGTGATGATAAGTATTATACATCAAAAATAATTGGCTTCAATAAAGATCCTCAAAATCAAAATATTACAATGACTAAAAAGTATTTTGAAAGTTTAGGATTAGAATATAAACCTGATTCATTATACACAAATGTAGATTTAAAAAATGTAAAAGAAATAAAAAATATAGAAACCATTCAAGATATCAATAGTTTAAAAGAAGGTATGCAAGGAATGCTTTCTATGATGAAAGAGATGTTAATATTAATTATTAGTATAGCAATACTATTAGGTGGAATTATAATTTATAATTTAGGAATACTTTCTTATACAGAAAAACAATATCAATTTGCAACTTTAAAAGTATTAGGATTTGAAGATAAAAAAATAAAAAATATATTCATTAAGCAAAATAACTTTATAGCAATCATATCAATTATTATTGGGTTACCACTAGGATATTATTTAACTGATTGGTTATTTAAAACAGCAATTGAAGAGCATTATGATTTTGGAGCTAGTATTACTCTTAAAACTTATATAATTTCAGCCATCGGAACATTTATTGTTTCGTATATAGTGTCAAACTTTTTAGCTAGAAAGATAAAAAATATTGATATGGTAACATCTTTGAAAGGAAATGAATAATATGAAAACGGAGAGAAATATATTAATTGCTTTTATATTAAATATAATATTTTCGTTAATAGAATTAATTGGTGGAGTAGTTACCGGAAGTATTGCTATTTTATCAGATTCTATTCATGATTTTGGTGATGCATTAAGCATAGGATTTTCTTATTTCTTGGAAAGAAAAAGTAAGCAAAAGCCTGATTTAAATCATACTTATGGATATGTAAAATATTCTGTAATAGGAAGCGTTATTACAACAACAATATTAATAGTTGGTTCTATCTTTGTTATTTATGAATCAGTAGTAAGAATTATTAATCCTGTTGACTTAAACTATAATGGAATGATTATATTAGCAATATTTGAAATAGTAATTAATTTTATAGCAAGTTATGTTACTAAAGATGGAGATTCATTGAATCAAAGATCAGTTAATTTACATATGCTTGAAGATGTATTAGGTTGGATAGTTGTCTTTATAGGTTCTGTTTTGATGAAGTTTACTAATATATCTTTAATTGATTCAATCTTGTCAATTGGAGTTGCAATCTTTATTCTTTATAATGCTTTAAAAAATTTAAATATTATTATATCTATATTTTTAGAAACAACTCCTAAAAATATAGATATAGAAAAAATAAAAAAAGAAATTTTAAAAATTGATGGAATATTAGATGTTCATCACATACATATTAGAAGTATTGATGGATTTAGTAACTTTGCAACTCTTCATGTGGTTGTAAAAGAATATTCAAAAATAATAAAAATAAAAGTGAAAAAAGAATTAGAAAAATACGGAATATGTCATTCAACTATAGAACTTGAATTAGTAGATGAAAATTGTCATGAAAAAAAGTGTAATTTAAATAAAATAAGAAATAATTTACATTATCATGACTAATAATAATTGAAGAACTTTTATAAGTTCTTTTTTAAGTAGAATAAAGTTAGAACAACATTTTTAAATTTGTCAACTTTACAAAAATAATAGAGGAGATATAATTATCTTATCTGGAGGATATTAAAAATGATTGATATCAAAAATTTAAAAATTAATTTAGAAAATATAATTCCGTTATGTGAAAAAGTTATAATTGTACCCCATAAGTTTGCTGATTTTGATGCTATTGGTTCAGCTATTGGTTTATCATTATTGGCAAGAAAATTTAAAAAGCCATCCTATATTATTGATAATGACCCATTAGATAAAATGGAAGCAGGAGTTAAAATTATTGTTGATGAAACTTCTAAAGAATTTAATATTATAAATCGTGATAAATATCTTAATTTATCTTTAAACGATAATAATTTATTTATTCTAACAGATGTTAATAAGAAATATTTAATTTATTTAGAAGATTTAATAAATAATCCTGACAAAACATTTATACTTGACCATCATGAAGCTGATAATAATACTTTAGAATCAAATTATAAGTACATTGATCCATCTGCATCAAGTGCTTCAGAAATAGTTACTAAGTTATTATCATTAAGTAAAATTAAAATACCATCAAATGTTGCAAAGTATTTACTGGCTGGAATTTATTTAGATACCAATAAATTAACTAAAAATGTAACTTCAGAGACAATGAAAATGGTTGCTAAATTACTTGAAAGTGGAGCTGTTATGAGTGATGTTATAAATTTATTTAAAGAAGATTATTATAGTGATCGAAGAGTTCAAGAATTAGTAAGTAAAATAAAAATGTTTAATTATAGTCTGGCTGTTATTGTTGCGAATAATGAAGATGAATATTCTCGTGAAGAATTAGCCAAAGCAGCAGATTATGCTTTAAAATATGGATGTGATGGTGTGTTTTCTGTAGGTAATATTGGAGATAATACAATTTCTATAAGTGCTAGATCTAATTCAGGAGTAAACGTTGGTATGATAATGCAAGAACTAGGTGGCGGCGGTAATCAATTTTCAGGTGCTACCAAAATAATAAATTCTACCTCTGAAGAAGTAGGTGAAAAACTTAAGAATATTCTAACACCAAGATATTATAATCGATAATTAGAATAGTAATATAAGGAAAAATATGATAAAATTAAGGTAGGAGAGTGATAAAATGGCAACAGTTCATAATGAAGCGCATGTCGGAGAAATATCTAAATTAGTTGTAATGGCAGGAGATCCCTTAAGAGTAAAAATGATTGCCTCTAAATATTTGGAAAATCCTAAATTGGTGAATGATGTAAGAGGAATGTATGCTTATACTGGAACTTATAAAAATGTTTTAATAACTATAATGGCTCATGGTATGGGAATGCCTAGTGCTGGAATATATGTTTATGAGTTATTTAAATATTATAACGTTGAAAAGATTATTAGAATTGGAACATGTGGTGCTTATAGTGAAGATTTGAATTTACTTGATGTTATTTTAGTTGATAAGAGTTATACTGAAAGTAATTATGCATTCACCTTAAATAATGAACATGTAAATCTTGCATCTTCTTCATTTAAATTAAATAGTCAAATAGAAGATACAGTTAAAGAATTAAATTTAAATGTTACAAAAGGAAATGTAGTAACAAGTGATTGCTTTGATTGGTATATGACAGATTTAAAAAGTTTTCTAAATAGAATTCCAAATGATTTAAATATAATAGCTGCTGAAATGGAATCATTTGCTATATTTTATATAGCATCAATGTTTAAAAAAGAAGCATCTTGTTTACTTACTGTCGTAGATTCGCATTACAAAAATGCAGAAATATCAAGTGAGGAAAGAGAGAAGTCACTTGACAATATGACTTTAATTGCTCTTAATAGTATTATAAAATAAAAATACCTGTAGTATTATACAAGTATTTTTATTTTCTTTTCTTTGTTTTTGAATTATTTATTACTATTTCTTCAACATTAATACCTAAACTATAAAAGTAATTAAGTTGTTCTCTAGTAAAATGTTCTTCTATATTATCTAAAGTAACTTTATTTTTTCTACTTTTGATATATCGTGTAACGCTTTGTAAAGCATGTTCTTTTCTTATATTTTGACTGTTGATAATTGTTTCTTTATAATCATTATTTAATTGTTTGTAGTTATATATTACATTCTCTAATTCTTTAGCTAATTTAATACAAGAAATTAATCTTTTTTGTTTAATTTCTTTATCTAAACCATTTGCATTGTTTAAATCTTGAGTTATTTTTTTAATTAAATTATTAAGTCTTCTATATTCTTTGTATAAGATATCAGTATTTGTTAATTCTTTTTTAGTTTTTGTTATTTTTTTATTTTCAACTTTCAAAGCAACTCCAGTATCTTTTGTAGAAGTTTCAGAAACATGGTTAATTTCAGGCATAGAAGGAACCTCTGTTATAGGTTTTACTACTTCTTTTTTTACCTCATTTTCTTGATTTACTATAGGAAGAGGCAATTTAGTTTTTCTCTTTTCTTCAATTAACTTTTCTAATCTAGAGTTACCACATTCAAGAAATTTATCAATTGTTAATATTTTTCCACGAACATAAGGTATAGTTTTATTAAATACATTATTTAATTTGTTATATGTTCGATTATGTTTATATAGTATATTAGCATTTCTTTTAAAATATTTATCTAAATATTTTTTTATTTTTCTCTTTTCACTGTTAGTGAAATATTTATCATTTCTTTTTGAAAATTTAAAGAATGCATTTTTTTCAAAAGTCTTGTTACATACTTTTTCTGAAACTATATTGATAATTTCATCAAATAAAGAAACTGGATATTCAGCACTTAGTTTATCAATAATTACAACTTTTTCATCGTCATCTGCTATCATACTTTCAATATGAAATCCTGTTGATTTTTTGCTTGTTATTTTATGAATTAAATTATTTTTACTAAACATAATTATTCCCCCTTTTTTCGTAATAGTCTAGTATTTCTATAATTTGTCATAAGACGTGTCATATTATATCATAAAATGTACTAATTTGTCAAGAATTGTTGAAATATGGTTGTATAAAATAGGAAAATATAATAAAAAAATAACTTTAATTTTTTATTAAAGTTATTGTTAATTCCTTTTTACATCAAGTATAACTGGAAGAATAATAGGTTTTCTACCGGTTAGTTCTACAATATAATTATTTATATTGGTTTGTAAAAAACTTTTTAAATCAATAAAAGATATATTTTCTTTTAGCTTATCTGTTACCAATAAACTAGTTTTAATTTCCAAACTTCTAATTAATTCTTCGTTTTCATTTACTTGAATAAATCCACGGGTAACAATTGTTGGTTTGTTTAGTAATTGTCTTCTTTTCATATCAATATTAATAACTGTAACTAAAATTCCATCTCCAGCCATGATTTTTCTATCTCGAACTACTTGAGCTGCAACATTTGAAACAGTATTAGTACCTATGTATATTTCATCCATTTTAACTTTTTCACCAATACTGATTTTCTTTTTATCAAGTATTAAGGAATCTCCATTATCTAAGATAAAAATATTGCTTTTTGGTATTCCACACATATTTGCTATATCACCATGTTGTTTTAACATTCTATATTCTCCGTGGAATGGTAACATATATTTTGGCATTAAAAGTCTTAT
Organism: Bacilli bacterium; assembly: GCA_017460745.1. GTDB lineage: Bacteria > Bacillota_I > Bacilli_A > RF39 > UBA660 > RUG591. The sequence continues at coordinate 19,990 of JAFUAL010000019.1, forward strand.
CATTAATTTTAGTTCTTCTTGATTTGCATGGCCTGATGTGTGAACATTAAAGTTAGTTGTATTAGTATATACTTTAACTCCCTGTAAATATAATTTATTAATCGTTCTTGAAATACTTAAGGCGTTACCTGGAATAGGAGAAGATGAAAATATTACAACGTCATCTGGTCTAAGTTTAATGTGTTTGTGTTCCAAATCAGCAATTCTAGATAAAGCAGCAAGTGGTTCTCCTTGGCTTCCTGTACACAGGATACAAACTTCTTTAGGTTTTAACCCGTTTGCTTCTTCTGGAGAAATAAACAATTCTTTATGATTAATGTATCCTCCTTTAATAGAGATATCAATATTGGTTTCCATACTTCTTCCAAAGATACAAATTTTACGATGGTGCTTATAGCATGTTTCAACTATATGCTTAAGTCTATATATATTGGATGCAAAAGTTGCAACTATTATACGACTGTTTTTTTCATTATCAAAAATATCGCTTAGAGCACCTTCAACCATTGATTCACTATTTGATACACCCGAGTTTAAAGCGTTAGTTGAATCACTAATTAATAAATCTACTCCTTCTTCGCCAATTCTTGCTATCTTATGTAAATCTGCAACAGGTCCAATAGGAGTTAAATCAAATTTAAAATCTCCTGTTGTGACTATTACACCATTTGGTGTTCTAACTCTTATACCATGTGAATCTGGTACAGAGTGAGTTGTTCTAAAAAAATCAACTTCAAAATATTTAAACTTAATTATATCATCTGATTTATACGTATATAAGTTATCAAAACGTATATTTTTATCAGATAATTTTAATTTAATAAGTTCAGCTGCTTGATTAGGAGCATAAATTGCCTGTATATTTATTGTCTGTAAAAGAATAGGTATAGCTCCTATGTGGTCTTCATGACCATGCGTTATAAATAAACCCTTAATTTTCTTTTCATTTTCTTTTAAATATGTATAATCAGGTATTGAATAATCAATTCCAAGCATAGTCATTTCTGCAAATGATATACCTGCATCAATGATAATAATTTCATTCTTGTGTTCTATCGCATACATATTTTTTCCAATTTCGCCAAGTCCGCCTAAAATTACAAAACGAGTTTTATCGTTTTCTTTCATTAAAAATATAATCCTCCTTTCTTGTTTAGATTTAAAGAACTAACTAGATAATTATACATTTTTTTTATGCTTTTGTAAATAGTTAGTTATTTTTATAAAGAGTAATAAAGTAATTACCAATTAGATTTTGATATGCAAAATATTTATTATTGTAAAAGTTATAAATTTAGAGTATAATTTTTAATGTAATTTTGTTTAGTTAAGGAGGGTATTATGGATCGAGAATTGATAAACGAGATAAGAGAAAAAACAGATATTGTAGAATTCATAGGTAAATACATTTCTTTAACTAAAAGAGGAAAGAATTATTTTGGACTATGTCCATTTCATGCTGATACTAATCCATCTTTATCAGTATCACGTGAGAAGCAAATATATAAATGTTTTGTTTGTGGAGAAGCTGGTAATATCTATAACTTTTTAATGAAATATGAAAACATTGATTTTGTAGAAGCGGTGAGTCAGATTGCTGCCAGTGTTGGAATAGAATTTAAAAAAAATACTAAAGCTGTAGTTGATAAGAATAAAGATTTATATGAAATATGCGATTTAGCCTGTAAGTTTTTTCAAAATAATTTGTTATCGCATGATGGAATTGAAGCAAGAAATTATTTAGAAAAAAGAAAATTAAATATGGATATTATTAAAGAGTTTCAAATAGGACTTTCTTTGAATAAAAGAGATAAATTAACTAGTTTGCTTATCAAGAAAGATTATAATATTAATACTCTAAATGAACTTGGACTTACGAGTGGTGAGATAGATACATATATTAATAGAATAATATTTCCTTTATTTGATATAAATGGTAAAGTAAACGGTTTTTCAGGGCGTATTTATCACGGGGAATCAACAAATAAATATTTAAATACTAAAGAAACTCCAATTTTTAAAAAAGGAGAAAATATTTTTAATTATAAACGAGCCAAAGAAGAGGTACGAAAATGCAAATTTGTTATAGTTATGGAAGGATTCATGGCTGTAATACGTGCTTATACAATAGGAGTAAAAAATTGTATTGCTTTAATGGGTACATCTTTAACAACAGAACAAATTAATTTAATCAAAAAATTAAGTACTAATGTTTATCTTTGTTTTGATGGAGATAAAGCTGGAATTACAGCTACTCTTAATAATGGTAAAAAATTCTTAGACATGGGGTTTGATGTTAAAGTTATTCCACTTAGTGATAATTTAGATCCTGATGATTATATTATAAAAAATGGAAGTGAAAAATTTTATTCTTTAATATCAAGTGCTGTTAATTTTAATGATTATAAAATTAAAAACTTAAAAAGTGGAGTTAATTTTAATAGTCCAGAAGAGATAAGTGGTTATATTAATTCTGTTTTAAAAGAGATTAGTTTAGAGACTGATGCAATAAAAAGAGAAATAATGTTAAAAAATCTTGCAACTGAAACTAACGTGTGGTATAATACTTTGGAAAAAAAGTTAAATGAGTTACTATCTGAAAAAAGGGTTTCGAATACTACTTTTGTAACACGAGATGTAAAGACAAGAAAAAAAGATAAATACGAAAAAACAATGCAAGAAATAATTTATTACATGTTAAATAGTAGTAAGGTGATTAATTTAGTTATTTCTAGTAAAGTTTATTTTCCAAGTCAAGTTTATCGAACACTTGTTCGTGAAATATCTTATTTTTATGAGAAATTTGGCTATATTAATATAGCAGATTTTTTAAGTTATGAAAGTGATTTGGAATTGAAAAAATATTTAAGTGAAATTATATCACTTGATATTCGTGATGATGAAACTAAAGATGATAGTATGGTTATTTTAGAACTTTTAAAAGTAATTGAGGATTATAATATAGCTCTTGAAATCAAAAGATTAGAGAAATTAATAATGAATGAAGTTGATCCAATAGAACAAGCTAAAATAAGTAATGAAATCATGAAACTTAAATTGAGGAGTTGAAAATATGATAAGTGAAGTTAAAACTTTTGAAGAAAGAAAAGAATCTCTTGTGAAATTAGGTCTTTCTAAAGGTTACATAACTTATGAAATTCTTGCAAACGAATTAAAAGGTTTAGATATTGATGCTGATTCACTTGATGAGTTATATAATACATTACTTGAAAATAAAATTGAAATTCGTTCAGAAGATGAAGAAGATGATGGGATTGCAATAAAACCAGAAGAAATTGAATCTCCTGATAAGATTTTAGAAGATTTAACAAACTCAAAAGATATAAAGATAAATGATCCAGTTAGAATGTATTTAAAAGAAATTGGTCGAATCAATTTGCTTACAAGTGAAGAAGAATTTGAATATGCCTTAAAAGCAGTTGAAGGGGACGAATATGCTAAGAATATGCTTGCTGAATCAAATCTTCGTTTAGTTGTTTCAATTGCTAAAAGATACGTTGGACGTGGTATGTTATTTCTTGACTTAATTCAAGAAGGAAATATTGGACTTATGAAAGCAGTTGATAAATTTGATCCAGGTAAAGGATATAAGTTTTCAACATATGCAACTTGGTGGATCAGACAAGCCATAACTCGTGCTATAGCCGATCAAGCAAGAACAATAAGAATTCCTGTTCATATGGTTGAAACTATTAATAAACTAGCCCGTATTCAAAGACAATTAACTCAAGAATTAAATCGTGAACCAACTGATGAAGAAATTGCTGAAAAATTAGGTATTACACTTGATAAAGTTCGTGAAGTCTATAAAATTAGTCAAGACCCGGTAAGTCTTGAAACACCTATTGGAGAAGAAGATGATTCACATCTTGGAGATTTCATTAAAGATGAAAGAACGATGTCACCTGAAGAGTATACTGAAATTGGTATGTTAAAAGAAGAATTATCAGGAGTTTTATTAACTCTTACTGAACGTGAAGAAAAAGTTTTAAGACTTCGTTTTGGACTTGATGATGGACAATGTAGAACTCTTGAAGAAGTAGGACAAATATTTAATGTTACTAGAGAAAGAATTCGTCAGATTGAAGCTAAAGCACTTAGAAAATTAAGACATCCATCTCGTTCAAGAAAATTAAAGGATTTTTTAACTAACTAATGATAAAATTAAATAAGAGGCTTAGTGTAGTAGCCTCTTTTGTTAAAGATAATTCGAGTGTCTTAGACGTAGGATGTGATCATGCGCACCTTTCGATTTATTTATCTCAAACTTTAAAAAATATTAAAGTGACAGCAACTGACGTGAATCCCAATCCTTTAAAAATAGCCCGCGAAAATATAGAAAAATATCATTTAGAAAGTATTATAAAATTAAAGCAAACTGATGGAATAAATGATATAGATGAAAATATAGATATTGTAATTATTTCAGGAATGGGTGGAATATTAATAAGTGATATTATTAATAAAAAAGAGAATTTAGTAAATGTTTCTAGTTTAATACTTTCTCCTAATAATGAATTTACAAGAGTTCGTAAAACGCTAAATAAAATCCATTATCAAATAGTTAAGGAAGAAATAGTAATTGAAAATAAAAAAACATATCTTGTGCTTTTAGCCGTACCTAGTAGTATTAAAAATAATGTAATGTTTGGTACACTTAAAAATAATGACTTGAATGTAATTTATTATTATACAAATTTACTAAACAAAAATACTAGTATTTTAAAAAAAATTCCTCATAGTAATATTTTAAGGCGAATTAAAATAAAGCAGGAAAATAAAAAAATAAGAAAATTTTTAAGTAAAAAGAGTTAGAATTAAAAGTTATAGTGAAAACTATAATTTTTTTCTATTTAAAAAACTTAAATATGTGATAGAATGATATTAGAGGTTTTTATGATTAGTCCAAAAATAAAATATTTAGATGAGAGTACATTTTTAGAATGTTTAGAACAACAGGAATTTAATCGGGTTATAATAGATAAAAATGTTAATGAAGAAATTACTCTTAAAGATCTTGAATTTAATGAGTGTAAATTTATAAATATTAACTTTAAAAATATAAAATTAATAAGAGTTGATTTAATTGATTGTATATTTATTAACTGTGATTTGTCCAATGTGGTATTTGACTTTAGAAGTATTACAAGAGTGCAATTTGTTGATTCTAAACTAATAGGTGCAAGTTTTATAAATTCAAGTATTAGAGATCTAGAAATAAAAAATACTAATATGCAATATGTAAATTTTGCTGGTTCACATATTACAAATTTGAAAATAGATGGTAGTAATTTACAAGATGCAACTATAAATGAATGTGTTTTAGAAAAAATAGATTTTAATGATGTTGATTTAGAAAAATCTGATATTCTTAATACTAGTCTTAAAAATATAGATTTTAGTAAATGTAAAATTCGTGGAATTAGTATTGATTTAAATTCTATGAAAGGTATGATAATAAACGAATTCGATAGTAAATATTTAGTTTCATTGTTAGGAGTAAAGGTAAGATGAATTTATTAAAAGCAATATGGACTACAATTAATTTTTTTGTTTATTTTATTGGATTATTTGGTATGATATTTTCTAATATCTATGCAATTTGGTATTTTGCAGTTATATTTTTAGGAGTATTATTTTATATTTCTTTTAAATATAAATCTAAATTTGTTATATTATTTTCGATTGGCATTGCTGTTTCTAACTATATAAGTTATTATTTTATTAATAATGCTCCAGGAGTTGATGGAGGATTTGGTGGACTTGAAGAAAATGTAAGATATACTATAATATCTGGATGGTTTAATTTTTTAACTTTAATTTTAATTGTTCTTTTAATTGTTTCGGTGAATAAATCAAAAAATAAATGGTAGTAAAGGAGAAAAGTAATATGAAAACAGTAGTAATAACAGGGAGTGCAAGAGGATTTGGTTATGCAATGTTAGAGTTATTTTATGTAAATAATTTTAATGTTGTTATGTGTGATGTAAATGAAAAAGAATTAAATGCAGCATCTTTATTATTAAAAAGTAAAGAAGGTAAGGGAAAGGTATTATCATTTAAAACAGATATAACAAATGAAGATGATGTAAAATATCTAATTGATAATACTTTAAAAGAATTTGGTAGTATTGATATTTGGATTAATAATGCAGGTGTAAATCAACCAATGAAGCCTATTTGGGAATTAGATACAAAAGTTATTAATCGTTTAATTGATATAGATTTAAAAGGTACAATTCTTTGTTCTAAACTAATATTTAATGTTATGAAAGAACAAAAACATGGTGCTATCTATAATGTTGAAGGACATGGTTCGAATGATGCTGTAATTACAGGGTTATCTCTTTATGGAACAAGTAAAAGAGCAGTTACATATTTTACAGAAAGTTTAGCTCATGAAAGTAGGGAATTAAATTGCAATGTTTTTGTTGGTAAGATAACACCTGGTATTATGATAACTAATTTTATAAATACTTCTCTTGGTGATGGAGAAAAGATAGAATTACCTGCTAAAACTAAAAAAATCTATAATATTTTGGGAGATTATCCAGAAACAATTGCTAAATATATGGTAGAAAAAATAATTAATAATGAAAAGAACAATGTTAAATTTGTTTGGTTATCAAATACTCGTGCATTCATGAAATTTTTAACATATTCTTTTAAGAAAACAGATTACTTTAAAGATTGATATGAAAGATATTTTAGATGATTTAGAAAATAAATTAAATATTAAAATTACTAATATAGAAAATCACAAAGAAGGAACCTCTTCTTCTTTAGTATTTGGGGTTAATAAAAAATATTTAATAAAAACTATGAATGTATCAGAGTTAAATAATCAACAAATATTTTTAAACGTATATAAAAATATTAATTATTTTCAAAAGATAATACTCGTAAATAAGAATTTAAATTATATTTGTTTTAAGTATATAAATGGAATAAAGTTAAAAGAATATAGATTTAAATTAAATATGATAGATGAAATATATAAGATAGTAAAAAGTTATAAAAAATATGATTGTGATTTTTATGGTTATTTTGATTATAGATATAGTTCTGCTTATCTCTTTTTAAAATCTGAAATAGAATATGCAAGTGAAAAAATAAAGGATATTGATACAAAAATAGTATATGAGTCTCTAAATAAATTAAAAAAATATAAGATAGAAAAATATTTATTACATGGAGATTTTGGACTTCATAATATGTTGCTTGTAAATAATAAAATAAAAGTAATAGATGCCATGCCTTTAGTATTTTCTCCTATATATGATTTTTATTTTGCATGCCTTTCAAGTACAATTTGTTTTAATAATCTAAATTTATTATTTAATTATTTTGATTATGATATGGAATATAAGAAGAATTTATTTATAATAGTGTTTTATATTAGAATGAGTAGGGCATATGTTTATGATAAAAATAAATTTGAAAGTTATTTAGAAATATATAATAAGTTAGAGGGGATATTAAAAGATGGAAATTGATATATCAAAGTTAAGAGATGATTTAATAAATTATTTTGGTTCGGCTACTTCCTTTTTTCCATTTGCAAGTATGGATTTAATTGAGGTAGAAAATGCTAGTCCTTCTCAACTTATAGATATTGCAATTAAAAATAATTTTGATTTGGATAATTACATTGTAAATGACAAAGTAAATAGAAAGATATAACTATGAAAGATGAATTGAAAGATATTAAAAAAATGATAGATGAGTTATTAGTTCTTCAGGATAATTATCTTGCCATTATTAGATATGATATAGATTATATAATTAGTAATGAAGTTGTAGATGACGATAAAGTAGCGGGAATATTTGATGAGTTACTCAGTTTATTACAAACTGATGAAGTTTTAAATTTGTATAAAAAATTATGTAGATATTATTATTTTGTTAATAGTGAATTAGTTGTAGAATATGTTGACTTTTATAAAGAAATGTATATTGATGCCTCAATTGATTCAAAGGTAAAAGAAAAGAATATATTTAATGATATCTAAGAAAGGGTAAAGTAGGAATAGATGAAAGATAATAAATATTTTATTAGTGATCCTTGGCTTAAATGGGCTATAGAAATCCAAAGTATAGCTCAGGCAGGACTTTATTATGGAGAAGGAGTGTTTGATAAAGAAAGATATGAACAATTAAGAAAAATAAGTGCTGAAATGCTTGCTTATAAAACAGATATTAGCGAAGAAAAAATTAAAGATTTATTTTGTAATGAATATGGGTATCAAACACCTAAAATAGAAACTCGAGGAGTATTATTTAAAGATAACAAAATTTTACTTGTTAAAGAACTCGATGGCACTTGGAGCCTGCCAGGTGGTTGGTGTGACGTGATGGAGTCAGTTAAAAGTAATACTATTAAAGAAATGAGAGAAGAATCTGGACTTGTGGTTGATGCTACAAGAATAATTGCAGTAGTAGATAGAAATAAACATAACAAACCAATTCTTCCATATGGAGTAATAAAAGTATTTGTTATGTGTAAATACATTTCAGGTGAATTTAAAGAGAATATTGAAACATCAGAATCAAACTATTTTGGACTTGATGAACTACCTGAATTATCAATTGATAGAATAACATATGATCAAATAAAAATGTGCTTTGAGGCTAATAATAGTACTAACTGGGAAGTAGTATTTGATTAAGTTTATTAAGTATAACTATTAAGAATAAATCTTAATAGTTATTTTATATATTTTCATTTTTTTTAAATTACTTCATATCATTTACTGGAGGATAATATGGGACTTACTAATGATGAAGTAATTAATAGTAGAAAAAAATATGGAACCAATGAAATAAATATTAAAAAAAATCATAAATTTATTGATTTATTTATTGAATCGCTTGGAGACCCAATGATTAAAGTATTATTAGTTGCTTTAGTCATTAAAATTGTTTTTTTATTTCAGGATAGTAATTATTTTGAAACAATTGGTATAATCATTGCTATATTACTTTCAACTTTAATATCAAGTATTTCAGAGTATGGAAGCAATAAAACATTTGAAAAATTAGAAAGTGATATTAGTAATATTTTAGTTAAAGTAAAAAGAGATAATAAAGTTAAAGAAATATCAATAAATGAAATTGTAGTCGGTGATTTATTAATTCTCTCGTCAGGTGATAAAATAGGAGCTGATGGAGTATTAATATCAGGCAACTTAATGGTTGATGAATCCATTTTAAATGGAGAAACAAAAGAACAAAAGAAGACTATTGATAGTTTAATCTATCGAGGAACAACTGTTTATTTTGGTGAAGGAGTTGTAAAGGTTACAAAAGTTGGAATAAATACGATGTATGGTAGTATTGCTCGTGAAATAAATGAGAGTAATCCCATAAGTCCACTTAGGAATAGATTGATAGATCTTGCAAAGATAATTAGTAGAATAGGTTATATAGGTGCTTTTTTAGTAATGTTTGCATACTTATATTCAACTATTGTAATTGCAAATAATTATGATTTAAATTTAATAAAAAATACGATTAGTAATTTTCCAATAATTACGAACTATTTAATATATGCTTTAACACTTGGTGTAACAATTATAGTAGTTGCAGTTCCAGAAGGACTTCCGATGATGATTACTTTAGTATTATCAAGTAATATGAAAAAAATGCTAAAAAGTAATGTATTAGTAAGAAAATTAGTAGGAATTGAAACATCTGGTAATATAAATATTCTGCTTACTGATAAAACAGGAACACTTACATATGGAAAATTAGAAGTTATAAAAGTAATAGGTGGTAATTTAGAAGAATTAAGTAAAAAAGAGATTTTAAAAAGTAATTATTATGATGCTTTATATTATAATAATGATAGTTACTTTATAGATAATAAAAAAGTTGTAGGTGGTAATTCAACAGATCGTGCAATTATGACTTTTCTTGGAGAAACAAATACTATAAAGAAAAAAATACAGGATAAAAAAGTATTTGATAGTAGTTATAAATATAGTAGTGCAACTGTTAATAATATTACATATTATAAAGGTGCTAGTGAAGTAATAATTCCAAATTGTAAAAAATATTTAAAAAATAATAAAGAGTATTTAATTACTGATAATTCTAAAATAAATGATATGCTTAAAGAAGCAACAAGTCTTGGGATAAGAGTAATAACTTTAGCCTATGGGAATAATCGAGATTTAAAAGATTTAGTTTTTATGGGACTTATATACTTAAAAGATGATTTAAGAAGTGAATCGTTTGATGCAATTAAACTAATTAAAAATGCTGGTATTCAAACGATTATGATAACTGGAGATAGTACTTTAACGGCTCAATCTATTGCAAGAGAAGTTGGTATAATTGATAGTGATGCTAATTTAGTAATAGATAGTAATACATTAAGTAATATGAGTGATTCAGATATTGTTGATAAACTAAAAGATATTCGAGTAATTTCAAGAGCCTTACCAAGTGATAAAAGTAGACTTGTTAGGGTAATTGAAGATCAGGGATTAGTTGTTGGTATGACAGGAGATGGAGTAAATGATGCTCCAGCATTAAAAAAAGCCAATGTTGGATTTGCTATGGGAAGTGGTACAGAAGTTGCTAAAGAAGCAAGTGATATCGTAATTCTTGATAATAACATTGCAAGTATTGCCTCAGCTATTCTTTACGGAAGAACGATATTTAAAAGTATAAGAAAATTTATAATTTATCAATTAAGTGTTAATATGTGTGCTTTAATTATTTCAATTGTTGGTCCTTTTATTGGATTTGAATCGCCTATAACAATTGTACAAATGCTTTGGTTAAATATGATAATGGATATTTTTTCAGCTTTAGCATTCTCTTATGAACCAGCTCTTCTTGAATACATGGAGGAACTTCCTAAAAAAAATAATGAAAAAATTATTAATAGTTATATGTATAATGAAATAATTGTTTCATCTCTTTATAGTGCACTTTTATGTATTTTATTTTTGAAAGTTCCAAGTTTGCATATGTTATTTAGAGTAGGGGAGAATAATAAATTTTTAATGACTTCCTACTTTGCTCTTTTTATTTTTATAGGCATATTTAATTCTTTTAATGCAAGGACTTATCGGATAAATATTTTTAAAGATATATTAAAAAATAAGGTATTTGTTTTTATAATAGGTTTCATAATAATTGTTCAAGTCTATTTAATTTATTATGGTGGTAATTTATTTAGAACTTATGGTTTAGAACTTGATGAACTATTTCTTATTATTTTAATTGCTACTTCAGTATGGCCTGTTGATATTATAAGAAAATTAATACTTAAAAAATTTAATTTAAAAAGAACTGTATAAAAAAGTATAGATTTTACAAGATATTAATGTTATAATAAACACGAAAGTAGAGGATTAAGTAATGAATATTAAAAATAAAGGTTTTACATTAGTAGAATTATTGGGAGTAATTGTTGTATTAGCAATTGTAATGGGAATTGCAATGTATTCAATGTCTGGGATAATTGGAACAGGTAAAAAAGGAATTTATAAAAATTTTGAAGCTAACTTAAAAGGAGCCGCTGAGAATTATTTTATAGACCATACCGGAGATATGCCAAGTATTGGAGGTAGCAAAAAAATATATGCGAATACAGAACTTAAAACATACCTAAATGATTTAACTGGACCTGATGGAACTGATTGTAATACATCTACTAATCGAAGTTTTGTTTATGTAACTAGAGGAGCAAATATTTCTAACAACTTTAATCTAACTTATAACGTTTGTCTTGTTTGTGTGAATAAATCAACTGGTGATAAATTATACGTGACTAAAGTAAAAGTAGGTTCAACAGAAAAAGATTGTGACACTTATTATTAATTAAAAAAGACATAATTGATAGTTAATTATCAATTATGTTTTTTATTTCTTTTAAATCTTTAAGTATTTCTCTATTGGACAAATATTTTACCTCATCATTTTCATATCTTGGAATAAAATGTACGTGAAAATGTTTTATTTCTTGGGCATAGTCCATATTTGTCGTTAAAGTAAGACCATCACAATGTAATTTTTCTTTATATTTTTTGTATAGTTCTTTATATAATTCTTCGATATGATTTAAAAGTTCTCTTGGGACATCAAACATATCTTTATAATGATGTTTTGGAATAATTAGAGTATCTCCATTTGTAGTTGGAGCAATATCTAAAAAAACTAAAACGTCTTCATCTTCAAATATAATTTCACTTGGTATTTCCTTTTTAATTATTTTACAAAATAAACAATTATCCATAATCCTCCTTTATGTTATTTATAAAATGTACTAGATTATCTTTTTCTTTATTATCTTTTAAAGCGTAATAAATACTAGCTTTGATAAAACCTGTCTTTTCTCCTATATTAAAGTAATTTCCTTTATAACTATATAAATATACATCAGAGAAGTTTAATAATTCATAAGGTAAGTAATATTCATTATCATTATGTTTTTTTATAGTATCTTTAATACTAAATATTTTTTTATTCAATAGCATTCTTCCATGAACTACTCTTCGTGATGAAGTTTCATTTTTAGGAACTAAATTAATTAAAGTATTCTTATCGCTTGCAACAGCAATTCCAACATTTGGTATATTTTGCATATTTTCATTAACTGCAACTTGTTGCATATTATTCTTTTTAAATGATTCTATTAATTGACTTGTCAAAGGAGTAGGTGAATCAATCAAATCATCACCATACATTACTATAAAATTATCATGTTTTAAGTAATCTTTAGCAGAATATAAAGCCCCATAAGTACCAAGCATCTCTTGATAAACATAAGTAAATTCCATATTATTAATTATTTCATTTATCGCATTTAATTTTGCTAGTTTTTCTGGTTTGTCTTTTAAAAATTCGTTTAAATATGAATCGTTTGAAAAGAATTTTTTTATTAAATCAACATTATGTTCGGTAACAACAAATATAATTTTTTTAATTCCTGATAAATATGCCTCTTTAACAATTAAGAAAATATTTGGAACATCATAAATAGGTAACATTTCTTTTGATACAGTTTTAGTATAGGGAAGCATTCTTGAACCCATTCCTCCAAGTAAGATAACGGCTTCATCAATTGTTGTATCAATTTCTTTATTAGTCATTTAAATACTCACTTAATGGTTTAATTCTATAATTTAATTCAGGCATCTTGCTTGTAAGAACAAATCCTGGTTTGCTATTTATTACATCAGGTATACGATTTACAATAGTGGCACATGTAAGTTCAACTGTGGCTGGTTTATTAACAATAACTGTTGTATTAGGTTCTCCTATAATTGACCATTCATTTTTATCGAAGTCATCTGGAGAGTATACTTTTCCTATACATTCACTGACAATTTTTATTCCTTCCATTGTTTCTGTCTCAACAACAGCACTCATACCAGTTGCATCTCCTTGTTTTATAGTTTTATTTAAAGTGCTTGAATAAAGATCTTCTTTATACGTTGTTGGAATTGTTTTTTGAGTTTGACTTTTTAAAGTAAGTCCTAATTTATCAACTAACCATCCATTTACATTCCACATATAACTAGGTAAATATTCTCCAGATTCAATTATTTTATTTCTTTCTTCATCACTTATTTTATCTACACTGGCAATATTTTTATCAAATTCATCCATAGTAAGTCCAGCTCCATGTGCCTCTGCTAAAGCAATACCATAATCTTCAACATTATATGAAGAACTACCATGAATTTCTTTAATTTTAAAAGTAGAACCACCTATTAAACTAATAAGATTTCCCCAATATACATCTTGATAACCACTTCCAGTAATAGTACAATTATTTTGTTTTGCAATCATATCTAATTCTTTAGTTAATTTTGGATTAGAATTATAGGAATCAAATGCTTCTTCACATGTAGTAATTGCATTTACTCCACATTCAGCACATATTTTAAGTACATCATACACGTCACTTAGTAAACTCATAGTTGTAACTATTGCAATATCTGGTTTTATTTCTTTTAATTTAATATCAAGATTATTAATATTATCGATTATTACTTCTGAATTTACTTCATTAAATACATCAGATACACGTTTTCCAATAATATCTTGATTTATATCAAATGCACCTACTAATTTACAACCTCCTTCTAGTAAATAACGCATCGTATATCTACTCATTTTACCAGTTCCAATTTGAACTACTTTAATTTCTTTCATATTATCCCTCCATTTTAATTATAAAGTATTAAAGTATAAAAGACAATATTTTTAACAATTATTGTACTAGATAATGAAATTGACTTCGAAAATTAAAAATGCTATAATACGCACTAGTTAAAGAAGGAGATATATATGAATTTCGAAATTATCATGCATATAACTAATTTAATAGTATCAACTTACGTTTGTAAAATTTTAACTGAAAAATTTATTGTCGATAAAACTCTTCAACCAAGAATTGTCAGTAAAATTTTAAAAAAACCAAATCGTATTTCCATTTATAATGATATAAATATTTCGAAGATAGAACTTAAATATAAAAAATACGTTACAAATTTTATTAAAGAAATTATTAAAAATTTTGATAGTGCTGATTTAACTAATTTTTATAATAATGTAAATAAATTAGATATTAAATACAATTTAAAGTTAAAAGATAACATAGGTGGTAGATATTTAAGTTTAAAAGATAAAATAGAAATAAAAGATGAGTATGATAAATATATTTATCATGAATTGTTTCATATGGCTAGTTCTTATTTTATAAATAATATAGATTATAGTGGATTTGAACAAATAAAACGTCCGTTTGTCATTGGTAAAGGAATAAATGAAGGATATACAGAATTATTAACTAATAGATATTTTCCAAAGGAATTTAGTTCATCTAATTCGTATTATTATGCAATGAAAACTATGCAGGAAATTGAAAATTTAGTTGATAAAAATAAAATGCAAAGTTTATATTTAAATGCTAATCTTTTAGGATTAATTGATGAATTAAAGAAATATAACTCTGAAGAGCAAATAATGAAATTTATTACCAATATGGACTTTTTAATAAATTATTTAGACTATCTTCGTAAAAAAAATACATTTATTTATAAAAATGCTATTCTAAAAACTTTAAAAGAAATTAATATATTTTTATTTGACTGTTATGCTGAAAAATTATTAACAAAGAGTACTTTTTCTTATTCTGAAACTATGAATAAAATATATGATTATATAGAAAAAATACCAAACGCAATTGAATTTACAAATTATGGATTTCCAGAGGAATATGAATATATGACTGAAGATGATATTAGAAATTATATTTTAAATATAAAAAAACATGTTTATCAATATTATTTAAATAAAAATAGTAAACAAGAAAATCATAAAGAAAGATAATTTCGATTTATTTTTCTTTCTTTTTTTCAATATTTATAGTACAATGTAAGTGGTGATTGATGTGAAAAATAGAACAATGTTAAGGGAAATTATAATTAAAGTTTTATATCAAGTTTATATTTTGGATAAAACTAGTGTTAAGTATGATA
Organism: Bacilli bacterium; assembly: GCA_017460745.1. Lineage (GTDB taxonomy): Bacteria > Bacillota_I > Bacilli_A > RF39 > UBA660 > RUG591. The sequence goes on from JAFUAL010000019.1 coordinate 35,514, forward strand.
TAGATGCTTTAATTAAAGAACAAAGTGAAATAGAAAATGAATTTATTAATACTTGTGTATATGGAGTTATTAAATATCAAGATGAAATAAATGAAAAGGCTAATAAATATTTAGAAAATTGGACTATTGATAGACTTAGTAAAGTTGATAAGGCTATTCTTTCTCTTGGTATATATGAACTAATTTACACAGATACTCCAAGCATTGTTTGTATAAATGAAACAATCGAACTTTCTAAAATTTATAGTGACGAAAATGTTACAAGTATGATAAATGCTTGTATGGATAAGATTTATAAAGAGGAACTAGATGGAAGAAAATAAATACATTACAGTTAGTCAATTAAATCGTTATATAAAGTATAAAGTTGATAACGATGAACATCTTGAAAGAGTATTTTTAAAGGGGGAAATATCTAATTTTAAGGCACATACTAGAGGTCACTTTTATTTTACTTTAAAAGATGAAACATCAAGAATAAGTGCTATTATGTTTCAAACCAATGCCTCTAAAGTAAAGTTTCAAGCAGTTGATGGAATGAAAGTATTAGTAACTGGAAGAATATCTGTATATGAAGCAACTGGTGCTTATCAAATATATGTTGAAGAAATGTTAGAAGATGGAGTAGGGGCTTTATATATTGCTTATAATCAACTAAAAGAAAAACTAGAAAAAGAAGGATTGTTTGCTGTAAGCCATAAAAAGAAGATTCCAAAGATTCCAAAACGTATTGGTATAATTACGGCCCCAACCGGAGCTGCTATTAAAGATATTTTATCAACTATTAAAAGACGTTGGCCATTATGTGAAACAATTTTGTTTCCATCTCTTGTTCAAGGAGAATATGCTAAAGATAATATAGTAAATAATATAGAAAAAGCAGAAAATTATAATCTCGATGTATTAATAATTGGTCGTGGAGGAGGATCGATTGAAGATCTTTGGCCATTTAATGAAGAGATTGTAGCACGTGCAATTTACAAATGTACTATTCCAACTATTTCAGCTGTTGGACATGAGATAGATTTTACAATATCAGATTTTGTTGCTGATATGCGTGCTCCAACTCCAACCGGAGCTGCTGAAATGGCTGTTCCAAATATTACTGATGTGCAAGTCTATCTAAATCAAGTAAATATTAGACTAATTGGTGGAATAAATAATATTATTTCGAAAAATACAAAAAGACTTAATAATATAAAAGAAAATGCTATTTTTAAAAATCCTCGAAGGATGTATGAAATAAAAGAACAAACATTTGATATTTTATATGAAAAATTATTAAAACAGATGAATATATTTACTGAACGTAAAATTCATGATTTAGAATTATTAAAATCAAGTTTTGTATTTAAAAATCCCAAAAGTTTAATAATTAATAAAATTTATTTATATAATGATGTTATAAAAAGAATTAATATAAATAAAGATAATATATTAAATAATAAAATAAATATTTATACAAATTTATTGAATAAATTAGAAATATTAAATCCAATTACAACAATAAAACGAGGATATTCAATTACTAAAAAAGATGACCATGTTATATCAAGTGTTAAAAATATAGAAAAAGATGATGTTATAAAAAATGAATTAACTGACGGTTATTTAGAATGTAAGGTTTTAAAAGTGACTTTAAATGATTAATAAGGAGATACAATGAAAAACAAAGAAAAAGAATTAAGTTTTGAAGAAAATATAAAAAAATTAGAAGGTATAGTAAAAGAACTAGAAAGTGGAGAAGTACCACTTGATGATGCTATTAATAAATTTACTGAAGCGTCATCAATTGCTCGTTTATGTGATGAAAAGTTAAAAAATGCAACTGATTCCATTAATAAAATAATGAATGAAGATGGAACTCTTAAAGATTTTAAAATAGAAGAATAATATGAGTAGTAACTATAAGAATAAACAAAAGAAAAAACGCCGAAAAAAAGTTTTAGATGGTGTTGATTTGAATAAAAACAAGAAAAACATAAACGAAACAAGTAAAGATTTTGATACTCTTATAAAAGATATAAGAAAAGATATTGTTGAAGATGAATTGAAACTTGGCAAGAAAGAATTAAATAAAGAACATGAGAAAAAGATTAAAAGTAATTTAAAAGCAGAAATAAAAGAAAATGTAAATATAAACGATAAAATACAAAGTGTTGTTAGTATATTGTTTACTATTGTTATATTTATTTTAATGTTATTTTTAATAATAGTTCTTTATAATCAATATTTAAAGAAAGATAAAGAAATTGATTTAGAAGAAGTGTGCAGTAGTTATATAAAACATGATTTAGATATTAAGGATTCCGAAATTATAGATTATATTAAGGATAATAGGTATATTATATATAATATAAATGAATATGATAGTTCAAATATTGATCATGAAACTATTAATAATTTTTCAAGATTTATTATTTGGAATAGTGACTTGGAATATAGTCTTTGTAATGATTTAGAGTATTGTTTGGATACTAAAAAAGAAATGGATTATGATACTTTAAAAGAACAGCTTAAATATTATTTTAATTTAGATAGTCTTAATTTGATATTTGATTATAATTTTTCTGAAAGTGATGCAACAAGATTATTTATTCATGATGACAAAGTAATCTTAACATTTAAAGGAATGGAATATACCACTTTAAAACATGATATAGTAGATATTAGGGTAGAAGAAAATAAGATTTATGTAATATTTGCTTTATCAAAGAAAATAGATAATAGTAATTATGCATATACTGGTTCTAAAAAAATGGAATTAGAGTATATAAATAATAAATTTATCTTAAAAAGTATAAATACTGTAATTAATTAGCATATTAATTAAAAATTGTTTGACTTTAAAGGATTTATGTGATAAAATCGATATGTTTGATGCCTCTAGGTTCAAACCGCATTGAGAAGGTTAGAAACAATTTATTTGTACCTTAAAAGCGAGTCTTATAAAGGAGGATTTATGAAAGCAGTTATTGCAACAGGTGGTAAACAATACCTTGTTGAAGAAGGAAGTATTATCTATGTTGAGAAACTAAATGGTGAAGTTGGAGATAAAGTAACATTTGATGAAGTTTTGATGCTAGATAAAAAAGTTGGAACTCCAAATATTAAAGGAGCAAAAGTTCTAGGTGAAATTGTAAAACACGGTAAGGGAGAAAAAATTAAAATCTTTAAATACAAGCCTAATACTACATCAACTAGAAAGAAACAAGGTCATAGACAACCATATACAAAAGTAGAAATTAAGAGTATTGGTTAATAATGATTATTGTTAAGAAAGAATTTAGTAAGATTTCAATTACTGGTCATTCAATGTATGATGATTTTGGTCGCGATATTGTTTGTAGTGCTGTTTCAAGTATTATTATTACAACTATTAATGGAATACTTAAAATAGATGATAAAGCACTTGCTGTTCACGAACAAGATGGTATTGAAATTGAAGTATTAAAAGAAGATAAAGTTACTTTAAGTTTAATAGAAAATATGCTTGAAGAATTAAAAGAACTTGAAAGTAAATATCCGAAAAATATAAAGATAAAGGAAGGTGTTTAAAGTGAGATTAGAGTTAAATATTCAATTATTTGCACATAAAAAAGGTCAAGGTTCTTCAACAAACGGAAGAGATTCAGAAGGACGTAGACTTGGAGCTAAAGCAAGTGATGGAGAATTCGTTACAGCTGGTTCAATAATTTATCGTCAAAGAGGAACTAAAATTCATCCAGGTACTAATGTAAAACGTGGAAGCGATGATACTTTATTTGCAACAGTTTCTGGAACAGTTAAATTTGAGCATAAAGCAAATCGTACATTTGCAAATGTTTATGGGGAGTAGTAAATGCTCCTTTTTTATTTACTAAAATAATCAATATTCTTGATATTTTAATTATTTAATAGTATAATTTAATAGTAAGGTGGTGCTTAGTGAAGGAACGTTTTATAAGTGCAATTATAATGCTACTAATTACAGTACCTTTTGTATTAGTTGGAAATATTTATTTTGCAATATTTTTACTAATCATAGGAGAAATGGCACTATATGAATTTTTAAAATTTCGAAAGAATATTCCTTTTTTAATTAAGATATTTTCTTATATAATGCTGGGAGTAACTATTTTAAGAAATATGATAGGTATTAGTATAGAAAATATTGTGATTCTTGATATATTTTTATATCTTGGAAGTTTAGTTTTTATAAATGACAAATATCATTATAAAGATGCATTTTATTTAATAGGACTTATATTATTTTTAGGAGTAGCATTTTCAAAAATAATATTAATTAGAAATTTAGGATTAAATCATTTGATTTATTTATTATTAATTGCTATTGGTACTGATTCTTTTGCTTTATTTATTGGAACAAAGTTTGGTAAAACAAAGCTTGCACCGAGTATTTCTCCAAATAAAACAGTTGAAGGATTATTAGGTGGATGTTTAGTTGGTACAATAGTTGGAAGTGTATTTTATATATTATTGGTAAAAAATATTATTAATGTCTTTATAGTTTTCTTAATGACTTTAGGATTATCTTTAATAGGAGAATTTGGTGATTTGATTAAATCTAGTATTAAAAGATATGAGAAAGTAAAAGATTTTAGTAATTTAATTCCAGGTCATGGTGGAATAATGGATAGAGTAGATAGTATAATATTTATTGCTCTTATATATGCATTGATAATAAATTTAGGAGGTATAGTATGATAATATCAATTATTTTATTTATTTTAATTTTAGGACTTATTGTTTTAGTACACGAATTTGGACATTTTATTTTTGCTAAGATGTTTCATGTTCATGTTTATGAATTTGCAATTGGAATGGGTCCTAAATTATGGAGTAGTGAAAAATTAAGAGAAAAACGTAAGAAAGCTGGAAAAAAAGTAAGTGAAACAATTTATACAATAAGAGCTATTCCAATTGGTGGCTTTAATCAACTTGCTGGTGAAGGATTAGAAGAAGATAAGAAAGTAAAAAAAGAAAACTTACTTACTGGAAGACCTGCATGGCAAAGATTCTTGATTTTATTTTTTGGGGCAGGTAATAATTTTATTCTAGGAATATTAGTTTTATTTATAAGCGCTATTATATTTGGTAGTCCTAGTATTTCAACAGTGATTCCTACTGTTGTTGCTGATTCTCCAATGGCCCTTGCAGGACTTAAATCAGGTGATAAAATCCTTTCTATTAATGGTTCTAAAACCAAAACACTTGATGATGTACAACTTTATATGGTTGTAGCAGGGGATGAGGAAACAGAATTTAAAATTGAAAGAGATGGTAAAATATATACATTTAATGTGACACCACTTTCTGGTAAAGAAAAAGAAGAAAAAGGATACAGTTTTGGTATTCAATATAATAATACTTTAGAAAAAGGTTTTGTAAGATCTATTAAATATGCATTTGTTAAATTTTATTCTATAACAAGACAAATCTTTATAACTATTAAGGAATTATTTGTTGGTGGTGTAAGCGTTAAAGAATTATCAGGCCCAGTCGGAATATATTCTGCAGTAGATCAAACAAGAGAAGCTGGAATTTATAGTATTTTAGGTCTTATTGCTCTTTTGACTGTAAATGTTGGTATTATGAATTTAATACCACTACCAGCATTCGATGGTGGAAGAATATTATTCTTAATAATTGAAAAAATTAAAGGTTCACCTGTAAAGGCAGAAACTGAAAATTTAATACATAATATTGGTTTCTATTTACTAATTGCTCTTTTAATTTATGTTACAATTAATGATATAATTAGATTATTTTAAAAAGTACATTTTGTACTTTTTTTTCATTTACAGAATATATTTAAGTGGTGATAATTTGAAAACTAAAAAAATAGCAAATGAATTAAAGAAAAATAAGTATAAATATACGTTTTTAATTACAATTATAATAATTGGAATAGTATCAGGAATAATTCTTTCTAACATATTAAGTTATAATGATAAAAAAGAAATAGGAGAAATGGTGACATCGTATTTATCTAGTTTAAAAGATAATCAAAATATTAGTTTATCAAATTTAATAAATTCAAGTATTGTTAATATAACATATGTTTATTAATCTTTATCTTTAGTTTATCAATAATTGGAATTGTACTTAATCCAATTTTATTATATTTTAAAAGTTTTATAATAGGTTTTTCTATTGGTATAATGATTAATCTATATAGTTATAAAGGCATATTATTTGGAATATTTAGTGTATTTCCGCATCAATTTATAAATATCATTATGTATTTGTTTTTATGCTTTTATGGAATTAAGTTATCAATTAAATTATTTGAACTTATTTTTCTAAAAAAACAATTTAATTTTGCTGTATATATGAAAAAATACTTAAAAGTAATAGGTGTATCATGTATAGTATTAGTATTTTCTTCTTTATATGAAACATTTTTAGCTGATTTTATCATAAAAGTTTTTACTTTTTGGATAAATTAGAGTATAATATACCTAGAAGTTTTGGTGATTTATATGTCAAAGGTTGTTATAGGTATGTCTGGTGGAGTTGATTCATCAGTTGCTGCTATTGTTTTAAAGAATATGGGATATGAAGTAATTGGTTTATTTATGCGTAATTGGGATAGTACTGTAAATAATGATTATTTAGGTAATCCTAATTTAAATAATAATATATGCCCTCAAGAAGATGATTTTAATGATGCAAAGGCAGTATGTGAAAAGTTAGATATTCCACTTTATAGAATTGATTTTGTAAAAGAATATTGGGACTATGTCTTTACATATTTTTTAGATGAATTAAAAGTTGGTCGTACTCCAAATCCTGATATTATGTGTAATAAATATATAAAATTTGATTTATTTATAAAAGAGGCAAAAAAACTTGGAGCTGACTTTATTGCAACAGGTCATTATGCAAGAATTAAAGATGGTAAATTACTCCGAGCAGTTGATAGTAATAAAGATCAAACCTACTTTTTATCGCAACTATCGAATAAACAACTAGAAAATGTTTTATTTCCAATCGGTGATTTAGTTAAAAGTGATGTGAGACGTATTGCAAAAGAATACGGATTAATTACAGCTAATAAAAAAGATTCAACAGGCATTTGTTTTATTGGAGAAAGAAATTTTAAAGAATTTTTAAAAAATTACTTGCCAGCCAAACCAGGTAATGTTATGAATATAGAGACTAAAGAAATTATTGGTACTCATCAAGGCTTAATGTATTATACAATTGGTCAAAGAAAAGGGCTTAATATTGGTGGTAATACTGATAAAATGTTTGTAGTTGGTAAAAACTTAAAGGATAATATTTTATATGTTGCTTTTGGTGAAGATAATGATTATTTAAAAAGTGATAGTTGCATAGTTTCAAATATGAATTTTATAAGTAAAGAAAGACCTAAAAAGTGCCAAGCAAAATTTAGATATAGACAAACTGATATTGATGTAGAAATAGAATACCTTGATAATAATGAAATAATTGTACATTATAATAATGTAAAAGCTGTTACACCTGGACAAGCATGTGTCTTATATTTAGGTGATGAATGTCTTGGTGGAGGAATTATAAAAGAAGTTTTAAAAGATAATGAAAAAATATGGTATTTATTATAAAATTAATTGACATTTTAATTGACAAAAATTAATAATTTGATAAAATATTTTTAGGAGGAGTGAAGGATGAGTAAGATTAGCAGTATACTATCCGAAATCGGAGTATCAAAAGTAAGATTAGCAAAATATTTAGGGGTTTCAAGACAAATGTTATATAATTATTTAGCATTTGATACTTTAAGCGATTGGCCAAGTGAAAAGGCGACACGACTTATGCAACTTTTAGAAATAAAAAAAGAAAGTGATTTAGATGATTTAGAAATAGACGGGGAATATATAATAAAAATTGATAATAAATTAAATGAAGGTGTAAAAGTACAACTATCTGGAAATAATTTAATTGATTTAAAAGGATTTAATCGTAAAGAAATTGAAATATTAACTGATATTATATCACTTTTAAAAGATAGACTAAGAGATGATAGAAATAAGGAAGTATATAATAGTTATGTTTATTTATATCACTTCTTACAAAGTATGGAAAATACTAAAGAGTTAAAGTATTTATTATGTTTTATTTCAAAACTAATGGGATTTACTGAACCAAATGAATTCTTATTTAATAGCGAACAACAATTCAATTTTGAAGCAATTTTCTTTAGTGCATTCATGCTATATAATAAAGGTGGATCATCACGTAGTAAAATAGCGGATACTCATAAGAGATTTATTCAAGAAATAAATAGAAAACACGAGGAAAAATTAAGTAGAACTCAAGAATTAACAGCTGTAAAAGAACAAGCATTAAAAGAACTTGGATATGCAACATTAACTGAAGAAAATGGAAAAGAAGTGTTAGAAAAAATAGCTGAAATACAATCTCGTGCAGCTTAGATGTGTTAGATATTATAAAAGAATAAAAGGAAGTGAATTTAATGATTAAATTTATAGAGGCAACTGTTGTTAATAATAACTATAACGACAATTGGAGTATAACGTTTTATTTTGTTGCACTTGCAGCAATTACAATTAGCCTAATTTGGACTATTTTAAAAATGAATAAACAAGAAAAGAAAAATAATAATCAGTATAAAGAAAATACAATTTATAATAAATCAGAAGATTTAATAGAGAATATGGATGTTTTCCCTAAAAGAAAAATAAAGGAAAGAATTGAAAACTATTATGATGTTTATCAGAATCAAAATAGACAAAAGAGTAGTGGGGTAGAAGAAAATCCGATAGATGATTATACTGAATATGATATAAATGATAAGTTAGAAGAAGATATCGATATCAAACAAAATATTGAAGAAAAAATTGAAGACGATGTAGATATATCAAAAGAAGAAATTAACGAAGATGAAAAAGTTGTAGAATCAGTTAAAGAAAAAAATACAACTCCTAAGAATACAAACAAAAATTCCAATAATAAAAATCGTTCAAATAATAAGAAAAAAGGAAAAAATAAAAAAAAGAAATAGGACTCATGATGTTTTATTTCTTTTTTATAACAATATTTTTTTAATTACAAAAATAAGAACTTAACATAATATATATTATATAAAGTTAGACATTTTGATGAAAATGTATATAAATTAGATAATTACATATATTAATAATAATTATTATTTAAATTATTTAATATGTATTTGTATTTTTTATAGTTAATTTAAATTAATTTTATAACAATATTATACTATAGATTATGAATAATTGATATTATATTTCTAAATTATTTACTAATACAATTTATAAATTAATTAAGATAAATATTTATCTGTCTTTTACTTTCTCGATTGTATTTAACTCACAATATAATTAAGTAATATAAATCAAATTTAGATGAATAAATATTCATTTAATTAAATCTCGATTTGTTTTAGAACACATTATTATTATTTAACTTATTAAAAAAAATATACATTTGATTACGTGAAACTAATCGAGAAAGTAAAAAGTGAATAACTATACAATTAATTATTAATTAAAATATGTGTATATAACTCCCCTCTTGAAAACCAATTTTTGATAGGGGAAGTGTATATAAATTTTACATATAAAATAAATTAAAATCCATAATATAAATGAAAGGGTGATAAAATGAAAAAGCAAAATTCTAAGAAAATTAGTAATAAACAAAATAGTAAAAATAATATTACTAATAGTATGAATAAAAAAGCTAAAACTAATACAAATAAATTAAACAACTTAGAATCTAATAATAATAATAATATTTGTGATAGTTATGAATGCGATTATAATTCAAATGACTGTGAATAATAACATTATAAGTTAGAAGTTAAATTAAGTATATTTTCTTCTAAAAATTTATTAATTTCTAGTACAAGATTTATACTCTTTAAATCAAAGTTTTTGAGGCAATATTCCCCTACTTGACTATTCATACTATTTATTATTTTTAAGTCATTTAATAATAATTTATTAGTATACTCTGGAGTATAATCTTTACTAGATAATAATTTGATTCTTGATATATTTTCTATTTCATTAAAGTTCATAATAGGATAACCACCTATTTTTTTTATTAATAATGAAATATTTAAATAAAAATTGTTAAATTTATTAATGTAATATAAAATTCTTTCTTTTATACTACTACTCCCCTCACCTTTTACATTAAGATATAAATTATCTAAATTATGTTTAAAAATATAAATATTTGTAAGATATTGATTTAGCATATCAATATAGTTAAATTTAATAAAAGACACCTCCCATATTATTATATGACAAGTGCCTATTTATGTTATTTTAATTTATCTAAAAAACTGTTACCCATCCATGGTTTTTCTTCTATTTCAAAGTTTTCTAGGATGGTTGCTCCAATATCAGAAAATGATTCTAAAACATCTAATTGATGAGGCGATTTGAATAATCTTGAATATATTATAACAGGTACATTTTCTCTTGTATGATTTGTCCTTGGAAGTGTTGGATCACATCCATGATCAGCTGTAATAATTAATAAATCGTCTATATTTAATTTATTTAAAAGAAGAGGTATTTCAACGTCCAATTCTTCAATTGCCTTAGCATATCCTTTAGCATCTCTTTTGTGACCATATAATGTATCGAAGTCACTTAAATTAGTATAGCATAACCCATCAAAATTTTTATCGATTATATTATATAATTTACTTAATCCTTCTGAATTATTAGTTGATTTTATTATCTTTGTTATACCATATCCATTGTATATATCGTGTATTTTACCGATGGAAATAACTTGTAATTCATGTTCTTTTAAGATATCTAAAACACTCCTATTAGGAGGAGTTAAAGTAAAATATCTGGTATTATTTGTAAAATAAAATTCATCATTTTGAATAGTAAATGGTCTTGCGACTACTCTAGCAACTTTCCATTCTTCTCTTTCTGTTATTTTTCTAATAATTTCAGCATAATTATACAATTCATTAATTGGAATTTTTTCTTCGCATGCAGCTATTTCTAAATCAGAATCTCCGGTTGTATAAATAACTAAGGCTCCAGTTTCCATATGTCTACTTCCTAGTTTTTTTATAACATCAGAGTGATTTCCAACTAAATTTCCAATTATGCCTTTTTTGGTTTCTTTTACAATTTCTTCAAGTAGTTCACGTGGAAATCCATTATCACTAAAAGTTTTATAAGATACATTGTTTTCAATTCCCATAAGTTCATAATGGCCACTTATTGAGTCTTTTCCTTTATTTTTTGGACGTGCAATCGTATAATATGCATCACTTTCTAAATTATTCATAGTAAGTGTATTTAAAAAACCTAATTTTTTTAAGTTTGGTATAAATAATTCATATTTATTAACAATATTACCTAAAGTATTTGCACCTTTATCTCCATAATTTTCTGAATCAAGTGCTTCACCTACTCCAAGTGAATCTAAAACAACTAAAAATATACGTTTAAATTTCATTTTTATTCCTCATTTCTCTCATTATATTTTATGTAATCCTCTTTTAATTTAGTATTTGCAACGTGGGTATATATTCTTGTTGTTGTAATATCTGAATGTCCCAGTAATTCTTGTATACTTCTAAGATCTGCTCCGTTATTTAATAAATCAGTTGCAAAAGTATGTCTTAAACTATGCGGTGTTATGTTGCTTGTTATATTATTTTCTTTTAATATGTTTTGTAATATGTAATTAAATCCATGCCTTGTAATACCTTTTCCGTGATTGTTTAAAAAGAGTTTTTCTTCATCTAAATTACCTTTTTTTAGTAATTTATTTCTTTCAATTAAATATAATTCCAAGGCCTCTTTCGAGTACTTTGACATTGGAATAATTCTTTCTTTATTTCCTTTACCCTCGATTAATATTAAATCATTTTGAAAGTCTATATTATAAATAGTTAAATTAACAAGTTCTGATACTCTAAGACCTGAACCATACATAAGTTCAAGCATAGCCTTATCTCTATATTTAAAAGCACTACTTAAATTAACATCAAGTATTTTTTCCATTTCATCTTTTTGTACAATTGTAGGTAATTTTTTACTTATTTTTATTACGTCTATATTAATACTAACATCATTTTTTACTTTTTTAAATTTTACTAAATATTTATGAAATTCTTTAATAGTTGTGATATGTCTCCTAATGCTTCTTGGATTAAGTCCTGATTTGTTTAAATCCTGTAAATAACTATTAATATCATTAAGGGTTATTTTATTAAAACTTTTGATATTATTGTCTTCTAGATAATTTACATAGTTATCTAAATCTAATTTATAATTAAGAATAGTATTTTTACTTAATTTTTTTTCCAATTTAATATATGTTATATACTCATCTATTTCATCTTTCATAAACATCAAAATAATTATAGCATATATTTTGCCTTTTTTGACAAATTATTTAAAACTATGTATAATATTGAACATATAAAAAGGAGTGCTATAATGAAAGCGATGAATATTACTAACTATAAATTATATAACGATAAAAACAATGAGGAATTTCGAATTTGTTCAATGAGTGATTTGCATTACAATGAAGCAACAGAAAATGAAAAACTAAAAATGATTTTATCTAATATTGAAAAACTTAGACCAAATTATATGATGATACCTGGTGATTTGATAGATAGTACTGATTCGATAATTGAATTAAAAAATAAAAGGAGACTACTATTATGGCTAAAAGAAATGAGTGAAATATCCAAAATTTTTATATCATTAGGAAGTCATGATTACTATAAATTAAGTATAGATGGAAATAAAAGTAAGGATAATTGGAATTTAGAATTTGTAAGTAATTTTATTGAAGAAATTAATGATGAAAAAAATATTAATGTTTTAAATAATGATTCCTATAAAGATAATAATATATTTGTTACTGGTTATACTCAAAGTATAGAATATTATAATCCATTGCTTAATAAAAAAAGTGGTATTTTTACGCACAATTGTGAAAATAAACAAGTTATGCTTGAAGAATTAAAAAAATTAAAAGATAAAATACAAAATATACCAAATGACACAGTTAATTTTATGATGATTCATTCACCAATTTATTTAAAAGATAAAGAAATAATAGAAAATATTAATGAGTATGATTATTATATATCAGGACATATGCATAATGGATTGGTTCCTCCTGTAATTAATGAATTATGGAAATCATCACGTGGAATTATTGGACCAACAAGAGATTTATTCCCTAAAAACGCTCGTAATACATTAAGGTATAAGAATGATAAATTAATTGTTAATGGTGCACTTTCTACTTTTCATGAAAATCATGGAATGTTTAGTAAGTTAAATTTTATATATCCAAGTTATATGTGCGTTATCGATTTTACTAAAAATTTAGAATATGATAAAGATAAAATTTATACGAAAAGATATTACAATAAGTAGTATCTTTTAATTTATCGTTTTATTTGATAAAATAATTGTGGTGATTTTGTATGGAACCTTTGGCATTAAAATTAAGACCTAATAGTTTAAAAGATTGTTTAGGTCAGAAACATTTAATTGATGATGGAAAAATTTTATCTAATTTAGTTAAAAATTGTAAATTATTTTCAATGATATTATATGGTAAACCTGGTATTGGGAAAACAACTATTGCAACTAGTTTAGTTCATGATTTAAACGTTCGTTATCGCATATTAAATGCTACAATTAATGATAAACATGATTTTGAAATAGTATTTGAAGAAGCTAAAACTTATGGTGAGATTGTTTTAATTTTAGATGAGATACATAGATTGAATAAAGATAAGCAAGATTTACTTTTACCCAGAATTGAAAGTGGATTAGTTACTTTAATTGGCTTAACTTCAAGTAATCCTTTTCATTCAATTAATCCTGCTATTCGAAGTCGTTGTCATTTATTTGAATTAAAGCCTTTAGAAAAATCAGATATAAAAGACGGTCTTCTTAAAGCAAGTAAAAATAAGGAGTTACTTCCTCAAATTACAATAAGTGATGAAGCAATTGATTATATTGCGGAGTCTTCAGGTAATGATTTAAGATATGCATATAATTTTTTAGAACTTGCATATTATTCTAAAGAAGATCATAAGATTGATTTAGATTTTTTAAAAACAATTGATAATAAAAGAAGTTTTTTTCATGATAAAAATGATGATGGATACTATGATGTATTAAGTGCTTTTCAAAAGTCTATTCGTGGAAGTGATGTAAATGCAAGTTTACATTATTTAGGAAGAATGTTAGAAGCAAATGATTTAGAGAGTATATTTAGAAGAATGAGCGTTATTTGTTATGAAGATATAGGACTTGCCAATCCTTCTATGGGACCAAAAGTTGAGGCTGCAATTAAGGCAGCAGAAAGACTTGGTATGCCAGAGGCTCGTATTCCTCTAGCATCAGTTGTAATTGAACTTGCGTTATCTCCTAAATCTAATAGTGGTGTAATGGCTATTGATGCTGCCCTTTTAGATATTAAAACCGGAAGGTGTGGTGAAGTACCAAATCATATAAAAACTACTTCCCCTGATTATAAATATCCTCATGATTATCCTCATCATTTTGTAAATCAACAGTATTTACCAGATAACTTAAAAAATAAAAAATATTACATTCCTTGTACTACAAGCAATTATGAAAAAAATTTAAAACAAACAAATGATAATTTAGAAAAATTAAAAAGTAATTCATAAAAAATGAGATTACTTTTTTTAATTCTATTCAATAAATGTTACGCAGTTAGAGCTTTCTGATGTAGGAAATGATAATCTTGTGATATATGTTATGCTAAAAAACAATAGAAAAGTTATTAAAAAACAAATTATAACATAAACTATTAATTTAGTAGAACAACTGATACATTCTTTAAATAATAATTTATTAAATTTTGATATAAACAAATATATTAATATAATAGAAAAAGATAAACATTCTATTCCTAATGTTACATTACCAGCAAGTGAAAAGTTTTTAATCTTAAACAAATCTTTACAATTTGGGTAAATTTCAAAATCACTAGTATTATTATTGTTTGTTTCGGTATTGTTTATTTGGATTTCTGTATTAATCCTTGATATTTCATTTTTTACTGTTAAAGATATCAAGATTATTATAATAAGTAAAACAATAATTAATAAAATATTTTTTGTTATTCTTTTCATAATAAATATCTTAACTCATATATTAAATTTATATAAGTAACTCCTTTCGATTATAATTATAACATATTACCGATGCAGTAATAAATAAAATTATTTTAATTTAAATGATTATATATTTTTTTCTTTATGAAAAATTGTATCTCTGACTTTCACGATTAAATTTAAAAATTTATGAATTAAGTCATAGGAATTAACTGAAAAGACAATTAATAAGAAGAAAATTAAAGCTATTTTTAAATTAAAGGCAACTAAATTAAAGAATTGATTTTGGAACATTATTCCATATATAAATCCTGATAATAAAATTATAAATAATGAAGTTCTTAGTAAATTAAATGGTTTAGAAATTCTATATAAATGAATAAATCCAGTTGTTCCTGTTAAAAGAACAGCTAAAGCATTTACAATTTCATCTGGTAAATTAAATGCATATTTAAATAGTAATATTATTACAATATCTAAAAATACTGTTACACCTGCAGGTATACTATTTTTAAATATTTTTAAGATAAAATTACCTGATACAATATTTTTATTTGCTTCAAGTGCTAAAATAAACGATGGTATTCCGATAGTTGTTGTTGTAATTAAAGTAAGTTGAATTGGAATAAAGAAATATTCACTTTGAGTAAACAAACAAGTTAAGATAATTAAAATTGTATAAATTGTTTTTACAAGTAAAAGTGATGCACTTCTTTCAATATTATTAATAGTTCTTCTACCCTCTTCAACAATTTTTGGCATAGAAGAAAATTCATTATTTAAAAGAACTATTTGAGCAACACTTCTTGCAGCATCTGTTCCACTCGCAACAGCAATACTGCAATCTGCTTCTTTTAAGGCTAATACATCATTTACTCCATCACCGGTCATAGCAACAGTTTTTCCAAGTCTTTTAAGTGCTAAAATTATTTTTTTCTTACCAATGGGAGTTACTCTTCCAAAAATATTATATTCAAGAACATTTTGTTCTAATTCAGCATCAGTTAAGGTTTCAAAGCCACTTGCATCTATTTCTTTTAGTTCATCAATTGCATTTACTCTTTTTACAATATTTAAAACAGTTTTATGATTATCACCTGATATTATCTTAACTTCTACACCTTGATCTTTAAAGAAGCAAAGTGTATCACTTGCATCACTTCTTATTTCATCTTCAATTAAAATAAATCCAAGTATTTCTAAATTTTCAGGTTTATCTTTTAAAGAATCTTTACTTTTGCAAACTGTTAAAATTCTATAATCTTCTTGATAATTAATAATCAATGGGTGAGTTTCTTTATCACGTATTAAATATTCATATGCACCTATATAATATGATGCATCATCTTTAATTGAAACAGCTGAGAATTTTCTTGCTGATGAAAAAGCTATTTTATCGGTTATTATATATTTTTTATTATCTTTATATTTTTCTCTTATAGCTTTAAATGTACTTGAATCATCATCAAGTGTATTTACTATTTTATTTATTATTTCTTTAAATTCATTTTTACTTATTTTATTTGGAATAATATCATAAAGAGTCATATTCCCGGTTGTAATAGTTCCAGTTTTATCAAGACAAATAGTATTTACACGTGATAAAGTTTCAATACAATATAATTGTTGAACTAAAACTTTATAACGACTTAATCTAATTACACTTACAGCCATTACTGAACTAGTTAACAAGACAAGTCCTTCTGGTATCATTCCAATTAATGCTGCAACTGTGTTAATGATTGAATCACTTATTGATGTTTTTAAAACAATAAATTGATTTAAAAATAATAATATTCCAAGTGGTATAATTAAGAATCCTAAAAATCTAACTATTTTTTCAAATGAGTTTAAGATAACAGAATTATTTTCTTTAATATATTTGGCATCTTTTAATGTCTTATTAACAAAGTTATCATCACCTACTCTAATTACTTCTGAAATGCAACTACCTGATGTAATAAAACTACCCGATAATAATTCATCTCCAATATTTTTAGTAATAGTATCTGCTTCACCTGTAATAAATGATTCATTTACTTCAACACATCCATCGTTTATAATGCTATCGCATAGTACTTGATTACCGCTTTTTAAGGCAATTATATCGTTTAAAACTATTTCATCTTTTTCTATTTCTTGTTTTATTCCATCACGAATTACTAATGCTTTACTACTTGATAGAAGTTCTAATTTATCAATTATTTTTTTAGAAATTATTTCTTGAATAATACTAATAACTGTATTGCAAAATATTACTCCCATGAATAAACAATTTTTAAGGGAATATAGAATTCTACCTGATAGTATTCCTGATATTAATATTGCAAGTCCTAAAAAGATATTTAAAAAATTAAAATACGTAAAGACATTTGATTTTATTATTTCTTTTATTGTTTTTGTTTTAGGAGTATTGTCAAAGTTTATTAATCCTTTCTTTTTTCTTTCTTCTACTTCTATATTTGTTAATCCTTTATTTATATCAATTGTTTTCATCCTTACCCACCTACTTTGTTATTTCTTCTATTTTTAATGTGCTTGTATGTTTTATTTCTTCCCATGTATTATTTGAATTAAAAAGTGAATATATATATATTGGTATCCAACTTAAATGGTAAATTGGAAAATATAAAATAGCTGGCAGTAGTCTTTTTACATCTTTTTTATAAAATTTTAAAACAAATATACTAAATATAAATTCACCTATATAAGAAATAATTATGCTTAATAAAACATATTTAAAAGGAATTATAAATATATATGAAAGTAATAATAAAATAAATGCATATGCTTGATTAATTGGTAGAAATAATATTTGAAACATATCAATAGCATCAAAATTTCTTTTTTCTTTTATATTTTTAAATAATTCCTTATAATATTTTTTAAACACCTGCATACTTCCTTGAATCCATCTTTTTCTTTGTTTCATAGAAGTGTTAAAACGTGACACTTGTTCATCATAAAAAATTGCATCTTTGGCAAAGCCTATTTTTTCGTTTTTAATATGACTAATACATGTTAATTCAATATCTTCTGTAGAGGTTGATGCTTTGTAGTTAAACTGGTCTATATAACTTTTTAAAACAATATAGCCTGTTCCGTTTATAGTACTGCTTTCCCCTATTCTTTCACGTGGTGTATACAAAAATAAATTTTGAGTATAGAAAAATATTGCATAACTTCCTGAAATACTATTTTCGTATAGATTTTTAGTATCACGAAATCCTTGAATTACTCTATATCCTTCGTTTATTTTATTATTCATTACTTTTAAGAAATTTTCATCTACAATGTTATCTGCATCAAATATTACATAACTATCAAATGTATTATCGTTTTTAAAATAGTCAAAAGCGAAATTTAATACTTCGCCTTTAGTTTTGGTTTTAAAATTTGGTTCTATTACCAAACATTTCTTATCAAGAGCAATTTGTTTAGTATTATCAGTTGTATTATTTGGTATAACACATATTTTAAATAAATCTTTATCATAATTTTGAGTCTTTAAACTATCGATTAAGTTACCAATAACTTTTTCTTCATTTCTAGCTGCTATTAATATTAAAAATTTGTTTTTCTTTTTTTCTTTTTTCACTTGTTTTTTTTCTTTTTTTAGAAATGGTAATATGGCAAATAAACCAAAATGAATTGTATTTATAAATAAAAGTATATTCAATAACAATATTATTATTTTTAAAATCTTCATTTTATTTCCTCTTTTTTAATTTGTTTAAAATAGGTTTTATTAATTCACTATTAACATAATATGAATAAATAATGGCAACAATTAATGAAAATAGTAAAATCCAAGTATTTTTTAAATAATATGAAAACGTTACTAAAAGAAGTATTATTATATGAGAAAAAACATATTTATCGTGTTGTAAAACAATATATTTTTTTAGCTTATAATTTCTGTAAAAGTATATTACAATGTATGCTATCATGGTTGCGAATATTGATGCGAATAAACCTATTTTTCTAATTAATAAGAATCCAACTACAAAGTTAATAATAGTTGCAATAATTGTTGTTTGAGCAAGTATTTTTGTATCTTTATAAGCTGAGAATATTCCGCTGCAAAAATTTGATAGATTAGAAAAATAAACAGATATAATCATAAGTGGTATATAAATATATGCTTCTTGATAATCTTTTTTTATTAAGAAATTAAATATAAATGGTAAAAAAGCAATTACTAAAATAGAAACGCATATTAAAAACCTATTTAGATTTATATAAACACTGTTATAAAATTCATTTTTATCTTCTTTATTTACAACTTTAGAAGCAGATTCTTTCCAAGATAAATTAAAATAACTATAACATGTATTAATAATAGTTGGAAATCTAAGTCCTACTGAATAAACTCCATTTTTGGCACTTCCTAATATATTTACGATTAAAAGACGATCAGTAAGACCAATAGCATTCCATGAAATACTATTTGGAACAAGTGGAAAAGAATACTTTATCATATCTATTGTTATTTTTTTATTTATGTTTTCTTTTCTTACATATTTAAATACATTTATTTTTAATAATAACCAAATTGATACAATACTATTACCAATTATATATGATAAGAATAAACTATCAAGTCCCATATGAAGTCCTAAAATGAATAGAATATTTAATAGTATTGTAAGTAGACTTGATAAGAATGAAAATAAGGAATATAACTTAAATTTTGATAGTCCACGAGCAGTTGAACCTGCAAGAGCAGATAATAAGCTAGCAAGTATATAAAATATTAAATAAGTTGTATATGCGTAATGTAGAATATTGCCTACTATAAAAATTAAAATACCCCATATAAGAAAACTTAAAGCCGAAAAAATAAATGTTGCCGAGAATACTTCTCCTTTTTGTTTATCAGTTTTAGCATCTATTAAAAATCTAAACATTCCTTCTTCCATAAGTAATGTAACACATGGAATTAAAAAAATAGATATAGTATTTAAAAAATCATATTCTCCGTATTCACTTGTTTTAAGTAAACTTGTATAAAGTGGAAGTAAAAGAAATGATATTAATTGGGTTGAAAATTTACCAATTGATATTATTATTGTATTTTTTATTAATTCTTTTTTTTGATTCATTTTATCACTCTCAAGTATATTATATCATTTTGGTACGTTTATGTAAATTAATTGAAACTAAAAAGTTATTTTGAAATGTAAACAATTGTTTGCAATTTAAATATTTTTTTAGTATACTATTTATAGTGAGGTGGCTATGAGTAAGAAAACAGTTAAAATTATTACAATTATTATTCTCTTAATAATGATTGCTTCATTTATTTGTGGTTTGATTTATCTATAAAAATAAAAAATTGGTATAACCAATTTTTTATTTTTGTTTCTTTAATAAATCACGTATTTCTTCAAGTAATAATACATCATCAGATTTTTTAGGTGCTTCTTCTTTTTTTACTTCTTTTTTCTTTAAATTCATTAGCTTATTTACTGCTTTAAGCATTAAGAATAATACAAAAGCCATGATTAAGAAATTAATAACTGCTGTTATAAAATGTCCCCAATTTAAATATTGGCCACCATAAATTCTGATTTGTCCAGCAACTTCTGCTCCACCTATTCCGTTAATTAATGGATTAATAAAATCATCTGTTAATGCTGTAACGATATCTGCAAAAGCAGCTCCGATAATAACACCGACAGCCATATCCATTACATTTCCTTTTGAAATAAATGCTTTGAATTCTTCTAAAAACTTTTTCATACTTCTCCTTTCCTATTTTGTTCCAAAGATTCTATCTCCTGCGTCTCCAAGACCTGGTACAATATAACCATTGTCGTTTAAATGAGAATCGCGATATGCCGAATAGATTTCAACATCTGGATGATCTTTCTCTATTCTTTCAATTCCTTCAGGAGCACAGATAATAGATAAGAATTTAATTTTTTTAACCCCACGTTTTTTTATCATTGAAATTGCTTCACTTCCACTTCCTCCAGTTGCAAGCATTGGATCAAGAATAATTACTGTTTTGTTTTCTATATTCTTTGGTAATTTGCAGTAATATTCAACTGGCTCAAGTGTTTCTTCGTTTCTGTATAATCCAATATGGCCAATTTTAGCATTTGGCATTACACGAAGAACTCCATCTACCATTCCCATACCTGCTCGAAGAATTGGTACAAATGCATAGTTATCTTCATTAAGTACATATCCTTTGGTACTTGCAATCGGAGTCTCAACTTCAATTGTTTCTAACTTCGCATCTCTTAGTGCTTCATAGCATAAAAACATGGCAAGTTCAGAAATTAATTCTCTAAACTCTTTAGTGCTAGTATCCTTTCGTCTCAAAATAGATATTTTGTGTTCTATCAGTGGGTGATTTAAAATTATTTCTTTCATAATCCTCCTCGAACAACTTTATCTTAACATATAGTATTATTTTTTTCAATTTATTTTAATTAAAAATAAAAGAAAATACTTAGTATATAACTAAGTATTAAATTACATTTTTAAAATATAAGATAAAAGAGAAATATTTGGCATTTCTTTACCACTCTTTAATCCTTCATCAATTGTTCCTAAATTGTATAAAATTGAAAGTAATTCTTTTGTATTATAATTATAGCCTTTTCCTCTAGCGAGCTTAACCGGATATTCTTTGACATCAAGTATTTTAGCTATTTCAGAGTCGCTCATTCTACTTAATATTTTTACATTATATATAAGTCTTATTTGATTTGATAAAAGAATAAGAATTTGAAAAACTTCTGTTCCATTATTTAAGAAATAATTATATAAATCTATTACTTTCTTTTTATCCTTTTTTATAATTGCATCAATTAAGTCAAATATTGTATTTTCAAAATTACGTCTACATATTAATTCAATATCTTCTCTATTAATTGTTTTGCTATCTAACTTAAATAGTTTAAGTTTGTCTAGTTCATTATAAACTAGATTATAATCACTTCCAACGGTATCAATAAAATAATTTATAGTATTGTTATCCATTTTATAATCTTTAATATTTTCTTTAATAAATGATGTTATATTTTTATCTTCTATTTTTATGTAATTAAAATATTTTATTGTATCTTTTACTATTTTTAATCGATTATTTATTTTATTTGCAACAACGATTAAAATATTGTTACTTGGATTATTTAAATATTTTATAAAATTATCTGGAATAAATTCAGGAACTAAATTTAAATAAAATGGAGGATTATAAGCAATTACAACTTTACACCTTGCAAACATATCATATGTATCAAGTGCTTCTATACAATCATCTATCTTTTTTTCTTCTAAATTATATTTTATAATTTCTAAATCTTTATAATTCTTTATAATTTTATTTATTTCTTTATCAATTAATATTTCATTTTCTCCTTCAATTAAATATAGTTTATCCATTATAAATCCTTTTTAATTGAAAGAAATATTTTATCAATTTCGTCTGTTTTGATACCACTTCCCATAGCAAATTTAGGACTACCTCCTCCATTACCACCGGTTTTATTAGATATTAATTTTATCATATCAGATGCATTTATATTTGAATTACTTCTTGCAATAAATGTTACTTTATTACTACTTACATTAATATTCGCAACTAATATAAATATGTTTTCATACTTATTAGCTAAAGTATCTAAAATATTTTTTAAACTATTATTATCATTATCATTTACTTTTAATAATAAAACATTTAAATTATTGATTTTTTCTATATCTTTTTCATATTCTGAAATATTATTAACAGCATTTTCACTTATTAATTTCTGATAATCTTTTTCAAGTTCTTTTACATCGTTTTGCACTTTTTTATCAAGTTCTTTTAATTCTACTATTTCTTTATAACTCATTGGTTTAATTTCATTATTATAATTTGGTTTATATTTAAGTTTAATATTATTTCTCTTAGCTTCAAGAATTAAATTACTTGCTTTCATGCTATTTTTTATAATATTGTCATTATATGGTTTAGCAACAATTAATAAACTATTTTCAATGTTATTTCTAGTTGCACCAGTTATACGATAAGTATTACTTCCTTTGTTTTCAAATGAAATAATGGTAAATCTTTTTATATCTTTAGTGTTTTTAACATGACATCCACCACAAAGTTCATGTGAATCACCTATATTTACCACACGTACTTTTTCGTTATACTTATCTGTAAAAAGAGCCATTACTTTCTTTTTATCTACATCATCGTATTTTTTTACTTCTGTTTTTCTATCAATGTTTTTACTAATATAATCATTAACAAATTCTTCTATTTTAATTAATTCTGTATCTGTTATTTTACCATGATAATTAAAATCAAATCTTAAATATTCATCTGTAACCTTACTTCCTGCTTGGTAAATATTTTTATCAATTATTGTTTGAAGAGCAAGTTGTAAGATATGTACACTTGAGTGATTTGCTTCTATTGCAAGACGTCTTTCTTTATCAACTAATTCTTTAACTTTATCTTTAACTTTAATGACACCACTTAATATTTTTACTTTATGAATATTTTGTCCATTTGGTCCTTTAAAAACATCTAAAACTCTTGCTTTAAAATTATCTCCAATAAGCATACCTGTATCACTTATCTCACCACCTGATTCAGAGTAGAAACAAGTTTTATCAAATACAATGTAACCTTCGCCCTTTAATTCTGAAACAAATTTATCATTTTTAATTATAGAAATAACTTTTCCAGTTACTTCATATACTTCATATATGAACTCTGATTTATCTTTATAATTTAATAACAATTCATTTTGATTTTTAAATGATTCTGTTTGCTTTTGATTATTTTTAGATAATTCTTTTTGACGTTCCATGCATTTATCAAATTCACGTCTTGAAGTAGTAAATCCTTTTTCTTCTAAGTATTCAAGAGTAAGTTCAAAAGGAAAACCATATGTATCATATAATTTAAAAGCATCGCGTCCACTGATTTTATTATCAAGTGATTCATCCATCATTTGATATAGGATTTTTTCACCTTTATCAAGTGTTTTTAAGAATAATTCTTCTTCTTCCTTAATAGTATTTTTAACATTTTTTTGTTTATCTTTTAGGTATGGATATACACTTTCCATATTTTTAACAACTGAATCAACTAATTTATACATAAATGGTTCATATAAACCAAGCATTCTTCCATATCTTACACTTCGTCTTAAAAGTCTTCTTAAAATATATCCTCGTCCTACATTATCAAATACTGCACCGTCACTTAGAGCAAATGTTAAAGCACGAATATGGTCAGCAATTACTTTATATGGCATAGATCCATCATACAAAGTATCAGTTAATTCTTCAATTTGTCTAATAATTGGTAAAAATAAATCGGTATCAAAGTTAGAATCAGCATCTTGGAATATACAAGCCCATCTTTCAAGTCCTGCTCCAGTATCAATATTTTTAGAAGGAAGTTCCTTATAATCTTCTCGTTTAACACCTTCTTTTGAATTAAACTGGCTTAAAACATTATTCCAAATCTCAACAAATCTTTCGTTATCTTCACCTTTCATAAAATGTTCAAGAGCCTTACCATCATAGTCATATTTTTCTCCTCTATCAAAGAAGATTTCTGTATCTGGTCCACATGGTCCCTCACCTATTTCCCAAAAGTTATCAGAAAGGCGTGCTAAATGACTTTCAGGAACGCCAAGACTTATCCATTTATTTATTGTATCGGTATCGTCTGGATAAACAGTAAAATAAAGTTTTTCAATCGGAATATTAAACCATTTTTCGCTTGTTAATAATTCATAAGCAAATTCTAAAGCCGAATCACGAAAATAATCTCCAACTGAGAAGTTTCCCATCATTTCAAAGAAAGTATGATGACGACGAGTAACTCCAACGTTTTCTATGTCATTTGTTCTAATACACTTTTGAATATTAGTAATTCTTCTGTTTTCGGGAACAACTGAACCATCAAAATATTTTTTTAAAGGTGTAACTCCGGCATTTATCCAAAGAAGTGAATCATCATCAATTGGAATTAAAGGTGCACTTTCCATTATTTTATGCCCTTTTGATTCAAAAAACGATAACCACATTTTTCTTATTTCTAAACTTGTTAATTTTTTCATATGTCACCTCAATTAATCAATTTGTTCTAATATTACTTTTAAATTTTCTATATATGTTTCTTTATCATAATTATTTAAAATAAAGTAATCAGCCATAGCAATTGGACCACCTTTAGCAAGATTTTCAATTTCTGATACATCGCGCGCCAAAGCTTCTTCTTTAGTAAATGGTCTTATATCACGAACAGATAGTCTATCGTATCTTAAATCACGATTAGTAACAATTGCTATCATACTAAGTTTTTTACCAAGTCTTTCTCTTAAAACAACGTACTCATCCCATGAATAAAGTCCATCAAGTACAACATCAGAGTCCTTGCTATATTCAATTATTCTTGGTAATAGAATTTTAGCATAGGCTGCCATTCCAAGTTCGCTTCTTAGTTTTTCTCTCATATATTTTTCGTTTTCTGGTGTTACTTCCATATTATTTTCCTTTAATTTTTCCATCGTAACTCCACCAAAATAAACTTTTTTAAATCCAATACTTTCTAAGTAATCTGATGCAACAGATTTACCACTTCCACACATTCCAACTACTGCAATAATTTTTCCCATAATAAATTCCTCCTACAATAAAAGACCACATTAGGAGCGAATGTGATCGCGTTACCATCCTAACTTGGTCTTAATTTTTATAACGGTATCCCGATAATCCTAAATAAGCAGCCTTTCATATTTTTATTTATTAACTTCCACCTACCGTTAACTCTCTATAAAATAAATAAATACTACTTCGAATATTTAATAGATTTTTTCAAAACAAATATATTCTATCATATCTAAACTTAAAAATCTACTACTTTTTTAAAATCTTAAAACTACATTCAGAAAAATCTGCATTTTCTGTATTTACTCCATCAAAATTTGTAAAGGGACTTATATTAAAATCATCAAACTTGCATCCACTTATATCTTTTTGATATACAATTTGAGGCTCTATTTTAGCTTTACTTTTTCTAAAATCTATTCCAGTTACTTTCACGTTTGAAAAATTTATTAAAGATAGATTAAAAAATCTAATTAAAGATGCATCTATTATATCTCGATTAATTTCTAAATGATCATCTACTTTAACTAATAAAAGTTGTTCTGTAATAGGAATAGTTCCGTATAAGTGATTTGGCTCAATACCTAAAGTTTCAAGCGATTTAGTTAAAGTAATCACTTCATTTATTTTATTAAATATTTCTTCTCTTTTTTTATTAATTAATTCTTTTCTTATTTCTTCTAGTTCTTCTTTATTTTTTAATTCTTTAGTATGATCTATTCCAAAAAAATTATCTAATTCATATAAAAAGTTATGTGATAATTTTCCATCTTCAGTGATAGTCATTTCTTTTCCATCATCACCTATTACTTTAGTATCTGTAAAATTACAGGTTTTAAAATTTGAATGTTCATCTATTATTCTTAAATCAATAATCGCTCCAGTTGAACCTTTAAAATTAGTATTATTTAGTAAACTTCCTTTTGGTAAAGGTTCTTTAAAATAAACTCCATTGAAATTAGTATTTGTAAAGTCATATGAATTGCTATATAAATTTTTAAATGTTATTTCAAGAGGTTTATTTCTTTTTAAAATATTTCCTTTTTGTTTTACTCCCTTAAAATTAGTTTCTTTTATCATACACCAGCTACGGATGGTTAAAGGTGTTGCTAAAGTGGCATCTGTTAAAACACATCTTTCTAAACCGTTTTCTATTTCATTAGGATAAATTAAAGCACCGGTACTTCCTGTAAAATCACTTCCATGTATATGAGGTTTAATAGAAAATCGATAACCATGGATATTTATAATCCCAAGACATTTAAAAGGATAAGTAAAAGTAACTCCTTGAAATTTACAATCATTTAAAAAAACGTGTTCATCAAATAACTTATTTACTTTTGAAACATCAATTATAGCTCCTCTACTTCCACTAAAATCTGTAACATAACCTGAATTCAAACCATTTAGTATTACATCATCAAAAGAACCTATAAACTCTACTCCATTTAACTTAGCACCAGTTAAATCTTTCTTCCAAATCGTTTGAGGATTTAATTTAACATTATAAAGACCATTAAAGTCAAATCCTGCTGCATTAAAATTAGTAAAATCAATATTACTAAAATCTATTTTTTTTAATATTTCTTTTGGTAAAGCAAAATATTTACCACATTGTTTTCTATTTCCATATTCATCAACAATACATTCATTGTCTCCGGTTTTAAATATAATTGATTCAAGTATTCTAGCATCATAATTTAATTTGATATGAACACCTTCTTCAATTTCATTTAATTTACTAATAAGTTCATTTCTTAATTTATATATTTTTTCTTCCATGAAAATACCCCTTTCACTGGGGCATATTATATCATATCTAAAGTTAAAAATCTACTATTTTTTATTCTACAACGCTTGATATTTTTCTAAATATATATTTTATTCCATTATTAATAATTTTCTCTAATTTATTTGATACTTTTAAAGAGGCAGTACTGGTTTTAGTTGCATAACTTGTTTCTTTCTGCAAATAATCTTCTAGCAAGACATCTTTTCCATCTTTAATATCCTGTTCAAATTGTTCAATTGATTGATTAGTTAAATCTATTTTATCTTTCATATATTTATCATAGTAACCATTTTGATAAGAAAAGAAAAGTCCTAAAAATAAAATTATAATCATAATCGGAATATAACTTATTATTTTTTTCATATCATCACCTATCATAATATACCCTATAGGTTAATCAAAATTTGTCATATTATTTGAACTAATATAATTTTTTAACATTAAAGCAATTACTTTAATAGAATTAGCTACTTCATCAATAGTATTTTCTTGTCCTCCTACTTCAATTAACATTGTATTTTTACTAAAATCCTGATTATAAACTCCATTTACTCCACTTCCCTTTTTTTCATATATTCCGCGTGATAATCCTTTATAGTTTTTATCTAAATAATTATTTAATATTTCAAGTTCATGTTTGTTTTCTTTATAATTTTCATTTTCAAGTCCTAGTAAAAACATTGTTTTAGCATATACTTTATCATTAATGGTTGTAGTTGTTATACTTCTTTTTACACTATCTCTATGTAAATCAACGAAATACATAAGACTTGGATATTCAAGTTTTTTATTTTCTAGTAGTTCGCGACTTATTTTATAACTAGAACTATATGGCATTTCTTTTTCATTTATAATATCTGTTACGTTGTTAGTTTCAACAATAGATTCTATTCCCAAACTTTCTAGTTCACTTTTTAAAATGAAAGATGCTGTTAAAACGGTAGGTGTAATATTATATAGATCATTTTTTTGATAACTATATTCTTCATTTGTATGGGTATTATAAATATATACAATTGGTAAATTAGTATTATATAAAACTGTATTTAATTCTTCATTATCTACTACTTTTTTATTATTTTTTATAAAATAATCATTATTTACTTTATATTTTTTTACAACTAAAGATAATAAATCAAATTTAATATCAATTTTTTTATTATATTTATATAAAAATATATTTAATATATTAGATGGTAAATTATTTAAATTAATATTATAACTTATGTATAATGTACTAAATAAACTAACTATAATTACTGTAATGAATAATATCTTTTTTAATTTCATAAATTCACCACTTAATGATATGAAAAAAAAGATAAATTATGCATTTATCTTTTAACTAAAACGAGTCTCTTTTCTTCTTCTTCGATATTGAAATCTAATACTTCATCATATTCTTTATACAATACTATATCCTTTTTACTTTTTTCAATTAAATTTTGCTGATAAATATTAAATTTATTTTTATTATATTTGATATTTAATTCATTGTTTAATAACTTATTATTTAAAGTACCTAAATGATTAATTCTAATAAAATCACCACTTGGATAATAATTAATATCAGATATTTTTGAATTAGTATAATCTTCCTGACTTAAACGATTATAATTATATTCTAAAATATGTTGTTTTTCTTTTTTACTTGATTCTATTTGACCATTTTGCATCATTTTAATAAAATCATTTCCTAAAATTTGTAGGATCAAATCATTAAATTTTCTTACATTTTCAACTGCAATATGGTAATGTTTAATATTATTCTTGAAATAATAAAATGATTTTATATTGGAATCTAAACTTAAATTTTCTAAATTAAATATAGGTAAACCTATTTTCTTTTGAATGTTAATTATAGCTGATATTATTCCTTTTTCTTTTTCAAAAAAATAAATACTTATTTCTTTAGTTTCATGATTTAAGAGGATTTTACATTTATTAAGTTCTTCATCTAAAATATTTATATTTGTCTCTAATTCATTAAGCATTTGTCTTATAACTAAATATCTATCTCTAAATCCTACTAAAATATCTTTAAAGCTATACTGCATATTACACACCATCCTCTTTTATTTATTATATAAAAGTAAATCATCTCAATCAATATATTTGGCTATTTTTTACATCTTTTTAACTTTAGTTTCTTCTTGATATATCTTATTAACTAAGTTGCCAATTACGATAAATTCACGTGGAAAGCCTCCAAGAGATTCAGGCATAAGAGGGTTTCCAATACACCATAATTTTTCATTTTTAAAATACTTAAAATATTCCAATTTATTATTTTCTATAATATTCATACTGCGATTTACCAAATCATAATCATAATTATATTCTTTTATATTAATATAAACAAAAGTCATTATAGTTTCTAAAACATTAAATAAAATATAAGTATCATATATTTGATAGTTCTTACTCATAATATTATCTTTGATATGTAAATACTTTGATGCTAAATTAATATAAATATTATTCGTTTTATTTATATAGTTAAAGCTATTATAATTTTTAATTAATATTTTATAAGTTCCATAAAAGGAATTTTTTAAATAATTTAAACTTTGAATGTTTTCTAAAATATTATTTGATAATCTTTCATCATTAAAAGTAAGAGCATATAATATACTTACTAGATAAATTGCTTCATTAGATGGTTTTAGAAAATCCATGAATTCTTTATTTACTATATCTAATTTATTTTCTTGATGTAAAAGTAATAAAACCTTAATGCAATCTAGAAATAAATATAAATCACCAAATTCTATATTTCTAGCAATTAATAATAATTCTTTTTTAATTGGCTTTAATTCTTCATCATTTACTATTCCTCTTTTTAAATTATTATAAATTGATTCTAATTTATTATTTACTATATTTAATAATTCAAAAATGTTGTTAAACTCATCCATTTGTATCACCGCTCCTATAATACCAAATAACTTTGAATAAATCTAGTATTTTAAAAATAAAACTAGATATTATCTAGTTTTACTTAGTTATTTTAATAATTCAGCAAGTTTTTTCTTTTCAAGTTCTAATTTTTCTCTATCTAAATCAACAATTTTCTTAGGGGCTTTATTGACATAATTTTCGTTGGCAAGTAATTTTTCACGTTTTTCAATACTTAATTTTAAAACTTCAATTTCTTTTTCCTTTAATTTCTTATCAACATCACTTTCCATTTTTTCAAAGAAAATGGTTGCTTTAATCTTACCTGAGAATACTTTATAAGCATTTATTCCAAGTGGTTTATCAATTAAATTATCTTTTATTTTTAACATAGAAACTATTAAATTATTATCATCATTAGTATCAAACATTACTTTTAAGTCGCGTGTCATATTGTTTTCAGCTTTAATATTTCTAAATTTTTTAATAAATTCAACTTCCTCGTCTACAACTTTTTCTTCTGTTTCAAAGATTAATTTTTTATCATATACAGGATAACTTGATATCATGATACTATTGCTATCTTTAACTGGAAGTTTATCATATATTTCATCTGTTACATATGGAATGAAAGGTTGAAGCAATTTTAAAATTGTAGTTAAAACAAAACATAAAGTGGACTTTGTTTCATCACTTTCAATTGTATATTTAGCCATTTCTATATAATAATCGCAGAAATAATTCCAAGTAAACTCATAAATGGTACTAGCTGCATTATTAAATTCATACTTATCCATAAATTTAGTAGTTGCATGAATACATCTTTCAAGTTTAGTTAAAATCCATTTATCTTCTGGTTTTAAGTTCTCTAATTTAATTTCCTTTAAATCCTCAATATTAGATAGTACAAAACGGGCTGCATTCCATATTTTATTAATATAATTCCAAGTTGATTTAATTTTATCTTCATCAAAACGCATATCTGTTCCTGGTGCAACATCACATGCTAAATAATATCTTAATGAATCGGCTCCATATAAGGCTACCATATCGAATGGATCAATTCCGTTTCCTAAACTTTTACTAAATTTTCTTCCTTGTTTATCACGTATAAGTCCGTGAATTAAACAATCTTTAAATGGTCGTTTTCCAAGTAATTCTTCACCTTGAAAAGTCATTCTATTAACCCAAAAAGGAATAATATCATAGCCTGTTACAAGGCAATTATTTGGGTAATATCTATCAAGTAATTCAGTTTTATCTGGCCAACCTAATGTTGCAAATGGCCATAAAGCACTGGAAAACCAAGTGTCAAGAACATCCGCATCTTGTACCCATCCATTATCAGTTGGAGCCTCTTCTCCTACGTATATTTCATCTCCCTTATACCAAGCAGGAATTCTATGTCCCCACCATAGTTGACGAGAAATACACCAGTCATATGTTATTTCCATCCAATGATTCATTGTTTTTTCATAACGACTTGGTACAAAATGAACTTTTTTATCGTTATCTTTTTGATATTCTAAAACTCTGTCTGCAAGAGGTCGCATTTTAACAAACCATTGTTTTTTAATCATTGGTTCAACCATTACACCGGTTCTTTCGCTGTGACCTACCTCATGAACAATTGGTTCTACTGATAAAAGAAGTCCGTCATGCTCTAAATCTTTAAGTAATTCTTCACGACATTTTTCTCGAGTCATTCCAACATATTTTCCACATAATTCATTCATAGTTGCATCATCATTCATGATAACAATTCTTTCTAGATTATGACGATTTCCAACTTCAAAGTCATTAGGATCATGAGCAGGCGTTATTTTAACAGCCCCAGTTCCTTTTGACATATCTGCATGTTCATCAGTAATAACTGGTATTTTACGACCAATAACAGGAAGTATGACATTTTTACCAACAAATTCTTTATAACGTTCATCCTCTTCGTTAACAGCAACTGCAGTATCACCAAATAAAGTTTCAGGACGAGTTGTTGCAACATCTATATATTTTTCACTATCTTCTAACTTATATTTTAAGTGATAAAAAGCACTTTTTTCTTCTTTATAAATAACTTCTTCATTAGAAAGAGCTGTCTTGGCTTCTGGATCCCAGTTTATTATTTTTTCTCCTCGATAAATTAATCCTTTATTGTAATAATCAATAAATACACGATTTACGGCTTTCCTCATTCCATCATCTAAAGTAAATCTTTCTTTTGAATAATCCAAACTAATACCAAGTTTTGCCCATTGATTTCTAATAATATCACCATGTTCATGAGTCCAATCCCAACAAGCATCTAAAAACTTTTCACGTCCATATTCATACTTATTAATACCTTTATCTTTTAATCTTTTAACAACTTTAGCCTCAGTTGCAATAGCAGCATGATCCATTCCAGGAAGCCATAAACAATCATACCCTTGCATCTTTTTATAACGAATTATAATATCTTGAAGTGAAACATCCATTGCATGCCCAAGATGTAAAACGCCTGTTACATTAGGAGGAGGAAGAACTATACAAAATGGTTCTTTATTGCTTTTAACATCACAGTTAAAATAACCTAAATTTTTCCATTTTTCATACTTTCCTTCTTCAACAACTTCATGATTATATTTCTTTTCTAATTCCATATTTATCATCCTTTCAAATTAAAAAAAACTCAAGTCCAAAGGACGAGAGTTTATATCACGTGGTACCACCTTAATTTGTAAAACAAGTTTACCTTATAATCTTAATGCGATTAACAATATATTTCTATATATCTCAGAAGCTACCTTCAGTTACCATTAATATTAGTTTTCACCGAACACTAACTCTCTAAAAATAATAAATAACTTACTCCTCTTCTTCATCGAATTTACTATATAATAACATAATTTTAGAAAAAATCAAATACTTTTTTGAATTTTGCTTTCATATTTACTTGTAATACTTGAAATTAAATCATCTATACATTTATTTTTATCTTTATAATACTCAAAATAATCATTTCTTGTTATTTGAGTATTTTCTCCTTTAATAAACTTAGAATCATCTAAATTTGGTATAAACTTAAATTTTTTAGTCTCTCCATCATCTATTAAACATAATAACAATTCATTTGTATAGTACAAATAATTAGTATTATAATCACCTAAAGGTATTTCTTCAGTTTTAGTTACTTGATTAATCTCAAAGCCATCTGAATATTCAGCAAAATTAAAAAATTTTAGAAGTGATATATATTTCCATTTAATATCATTTTCATTAGTTAAATCGTTTTCTATTTCTCCATTTAAAAATATTGTATATATCTTTTTAGGAGTATTTTTAAAAACACATAAATTACCTGTTGTTCTTTCTATAAAAATATTTTTAAGAGTATTAAAATCCTCTACCCCTTCCATTAATATTTTTATATTTTTATAACTTAAATTATCACTATAATTTAAAATTTTATTAAGTAAATTCTCATTACTATTGTTAATTAGTATTAATAATTCTTTAAAATTATCTTTATCTTTTATTAATTTATCAATACTCTCTTTCTTTTTTGTTGCATACAAATAGTATTTATCAAGTACCATATCTATAAATTCATGAGAAATATTATGTTCACTTAAAAAGACTAATTTATTATCAAAACTTTCTAATTTAATATTATTACTCTTTAAATATAAATCTATCTTATGAAAACTTTCATTAACGTCATTATAATCGATTTCGTTTATTAAATTCAAAAGGAATTCTTTATTTTCAAAATTAATAAATGATGTAAGTTCTAGAATATTTAAAAGTAAGTTATGAGCATTTATAATTTCTTGAATATTAAGGCTTTTAGATAAAGTATAAAAGTTATATATTAGAGACTTTTTTAAACTAATTTTTAGATTATCAAGTTCTTTTGCTCTTAGTTTTTCTTGTTTTAATTCTTCATCTAACATTTTTTGATATTTTTGTTTAACGTTATTTATTTCTTCTAAAGTTGTAGTATTATTAATATTTTCTATATAATCTAGTACAATACTTTTTAATTTATCACTTGAGCCAATTAAATATTTTTTTAATTCTTCATTAATCTTTAGTTTTTCATTAGGTACAATAATTTGACTTTTAAGTATTCCAATTCTTGTATTAAAATCATTCCTTGATGAGTCAAGTTCAGCCATACTTTTAATATATTTTAATCTATTCTCAAACGAATTACATAAATAAACTATTTTTGTGTTTTTATATTTTTCTTTTAATTTAGTTATATTTTCTTGAAATTCTGCAGTACTATCTTTTAATACTCTTTTATTTAACTCATTTAGTAAAATTGAATACATTAAATCAATACTTTCTATTGGCTTTTCTTTTAATAGTCTATAGTAACTATCATCAAGTTCTTTTTTAGTATATAATTCATTTAATTCAAAAAAATGAAGTGCCTCTCTATAACTCATACTATTCACCTTATATTTCTAAAATGAGTATATCAAAAAACGATTTTGTTGTCAATTTACAAATACTATTATTTATGATAAAATACTTTCGGAAGTGAAGTATGAGAAAAATTTTTAAGTTTAAAAAAATATATGTATTTCTATACAACATACTAGTAATATTAATTCCATTTTTTTTAATAGAATTAATATTTAAATGTGTTAGTCATCAATATTTAATCGATGTATCTATACTTAGAATATTACTTAGTTCTATAATTATATCTAGTATTTTAGCATTTTTAGAATTATTTTTAAAACCTAAAAACAGAAAAACAATTAATTTAATTTTTATGTTAGTTATTACTATATATAGTTTTGTTCAAGTAGGATTTCATAATTTTATAGGAGTATATATTTCTATAAATGTATCAAGTCAAGCTAAAGCAGTTGCTAGTTATATATTTGATTTCTTTAAAAGTTTTTATTGGTATTATTATTTATTATTTATTCCAATTATTTTATTATTTACCTATTATAAATTAATAGAACGTAAAATATTAAAAATAAGTATTGATAATAATTTCAATAAAACAAAAGCCTTATTACAATTAATATGTATTTTATTAATCGGAGGATTTGGTTATAATTTATCAATTAACTTAGATGTTTTTCAAAATAAGTTGCAAACAATATCAAATAAAGATTTATTTACTAATCCATCTAATCCAAGCATAGCTATTAAACAATTTGGTATTAGTTTATATGGAATCTTAGATGTTAAAAATATTTTTATAAAAAGTGATACTATTGTTGTTGAGAGTAATTATTCATATTCTCATGATACATCTAATAAAATACTTGATACTGATTGGCTTGAATTAATTGAAAAAGAAGAAAATCCGGTTTTAAATAATTTAAACGAATATTTCATTAATAATAAGATAAATGAAAAAAATAGTTATACAGGTTTATTTGAAGATAAGAATTTAATTGTTATTCTAATGGAATCTGTTAATGACATTTTTATAAATCCTGAACTTTATCCTAATTTTTATAAATTAGTTAGTAATGGTTATTATTTTGAAAACAATTATTCGCCTAGAAATTCCTGTGCAACTGGTAATAATGAGTTATCTGGAATGATTGGTTTGTATTCAATATATGATAAATGTACTGCTAATACTTATAGTACTAACTTATATCCAGAGAGTATGTTCAATTTATTTAATAATAAAGGATACAAAACAACATCAATGCATGATTATACTGAAAGATATTATGCAAGACGTGAGATACATACTAATATGGGAAGTAAAAAATACTATGATGTGGATGATTTAAAAATTGCTCATAATACAAAAGATGAAGAATGGGCAAGCGATGAGGATTTTATGAAAGAAGTTGTTAAAATTTTAAATGGCTATAAAGAAGATGAAAGGTTCATGACCTGGCTTACAACCGTAACATCTCATCAACCATATGGATCAAGTGTATATGGTGATAAATACTTATATTTACTAAATGATTCTAAATATGCAAACTATGATATTAAATTAAAAAGATATATGTCTAAATTAAAAGTATTAGATGATGGCCTTGGAGTATTACTTGAAGGACTTAAGTCTCAAAATAAGTTAGATGATACTGTAATTGTTTTATATGGAGATCATTATCCATATGGATTATCAAATAATATATTAAAAGAGGCTCTTCCTTATTCAATAGAAGAGAAATATGAAGCAGAACGTGTTCCTTTTGTTATTTGGAGCAGTGATACAGAAGGTACAAAGTTTAGTCAATATACAAGTTATGTAAATATTTTACCTACAATTGCTAATTTATTTAATCTAGATTATGATTCAAGATATTACGTTGGAGATGATTTATTTTCTAATACTTATCAAAGTATGACTATATTTGCTGATTCATCATGGAAAAACGAAATAGCATTCTATGACGCTTCAACCAGTGACATTACTTATTATGGAAAAGGAACATATTCAATAGATGATTTAATAAAAATAAATGAAATGGTTGAAAATAAAATTAAATATTCAAATCTTGCTATTCAACATGATTATTTCAATTATTTATATCAAAATTTAAAATAAAAACTTACAAGTCAAATGATTTGTAAGTTTTTTTGATTATTTAATTAAAAATTTCTATTTCTTAAGAATGGTGGAAAATCATATTCTGAACCATTTTCTTCTTCTTCGTCATCATCATCCATTATAGTTATTTCTTTTGGTTCGCTTGCTTGTTGATCATATATTGCAGTTTGTTTTTTAGGTTTATCAAAACCTGTAGCAATTACAGTAACAATAACTTCATCTGTTAAGTTTTCATTTATAACAGAACCAAATATTGTATTAATATCATTATTAGATGCATTACGAACAACTTCAGCAGCTTGTTCAGCTTCAAATAATGTTAAATTAACTCCTCCTGTAATATTGATAATGGCATCGGTTGCACCTGTGATTGATGTTTCAAGAAGTGGACTAGATACAGCTTGTTTTGCAGCCTCAATTGCTCTATCCTCTCCCATTCCAATACCAATTCCAATGATAGCATTTCCGCTTTTTTCCATAACTGCTTTTACATCAGCAAAGTCTAAGTTAACAAGTCCAACAACTGCAATTAAATCAGAAATTGACTGTACACCACGACGAAGTACATTATCTACTTCTTTAAATGCTTCAAGAAGTGGAGTTGATTTATCTATTATTTCTCTTAATCTATCATTTGGAATAACTATTAAAGTATCAACATGTTTTTTTAATTCTGCAAGACCTTGCATTGCATTTTCCATACGACGTTTACCTTCAAAACTGAATGGTTTAGTAACTATTGCAACTGTAAGAGCTCCAAGCCCTTGAGCAATTTCTGCAACAACACCTGCAGCACCTGTTCCTGTTCCTCCACCCATTCCACAGGTAATAAAAATCATATCTGCGCCTTTTAAAGCTTCTTCTATTTCTTTTTTAGATTCTACTGCGGATTCACGACCAATTTCTGGCTTTCCTCCAGCGCCTAATCCATCAGTTAATTGTTTACCAAGTTGTATTTTAACATCTGCTTTTGACTTGGATAAAACTTGATAATCAGTATTTGCAACTATGAATTCAACACCTTTAACACCAGTTTCAATCATTCTGTTAACGGCGTTTCCTCCACCGCCACCTACACCAATTACTTTTATTTTGGCCATTTGATCCATTTCTAACCCACTAAGCATATTTCCTCCTAACTGTGCAAGTAAGACTCTAATTTTTGAATTAAATTATCACTTCTCGCTAAATCTTTCTTTTCTGTAAGTTTCTCCTCATCTGACTCTTGAAACATATTATAATCTATTTCTCTAAAAATCATTTTTTTATCTATATATTTTGTAAGTCCAAGACATGTTCCATAAATACTACTTCTTATACCAATTGGTGTCACATTACTAATAATTTTCTCTATATCAAATTCAGAATCCAATAAATACGGAAATCCTGACATGTTAGTAATTCCACCAGTTATAATTATATAACTTATCTCTCTATTTGTTAAGTTGTTTACCTCTAATTTTACACTTTTTATTATTTCTTGAAGTCTAGCCTCTACTACTTGACTAATTTCGAATTGATTTATTTTTATTCTTTCACCAGCTAAATTCGTAACTTCCATATCGTCATATTTATCTGCATAATTAAAACTACAACTTGCAAAGTTTTCTTTCAAGTTTAAAGCAACATCTCTGTCAACTTTATATATATAACTAATATCCTTATCTATTTTACGACTGCCAATCGGAAGAGTTTCACCTTTTAACATTATTCCTTTATTAAAAATTGCTACTTCGGTTTTAGAGTATCCAATATTTACAACCGCACCTAATCTTTTATTTATTTCACGGGTTGCACTTTCTGTATAGTCACCTACTATACCATAAGTTAAATCATCAACAGATAACCCTGCTTCTTGAAACAATTCAAGATAATCATATAAAACACTTTTTTCAATAGTTGATACAGCAAGACGTACTTTAAGAGATGTCGTCTCAAGTCCTTTTGGATCAATTGCTTGAACTCCACCATCAAGTTCAAATACGATTGGTTCTAAATAGATTATTTCTAAATTTGATGATATATTTTCCTTAACTGTACTTTTAATTACATTGCGAATATCTTCACCACGAACACTATTTTCGATTTCAATTTCCCCTGACTCTATCGTTGTATTTAAATTATATAAAGGAAAATTAAATAACACCTTTTCTATTTCTATTCCTAAATCTTTATTTATATTATTAACAGCAGTTTTTAAACTCTCTAGTGCAAGTTCTTTATCTTTAATTAAACCTCTTTTTATTCCTCTACTTTTAACACATGTAGATGCTAATACATAATATTTATCATCAACTTTTCTACTGACTACTATTTTAATTGAACTACTACCAAGGTCAACACTAGTATACATTAAAACACCTACCTTTACTATAATTATACATTAATATTATTTTTTTTCAAGGCATATAACAAAAAAACTATATTTTTACACTAATAAAATTCAAGATAAATATTACATATAATGCAAATTTATCCTTAAATTTATAATTAATATATTCATATGTTGCAACACTTTTATCTACAAGAGTAACAACCCAACTTTCAGGACAACATGGCTTAATAAATCCTATCGGATACATATGACTAATTATTATATTTTTTTCTTTTAAATTTAAATCATGTTCCTTTAAAGAATTATTAAGTGCTAAAAATGGATGAATTCTTGGCATATCAAGACCATGTTTATCCAAATATTCACATTCATTAAAATAATCATGTAATAAAGCACCTCTTGTTGCACTTATGTAATCAAGTCTTAAAAATTTACTAATATAGTAAGTTCCAAGAGCCACATGCATTATATGTTTATACCTAGTTAATCCATGATGATATTCTTTATCTAGACTTTGATATTTTATACTTTTAATTATATCTTTAGTTATATCACTAAACTTCACTTTACCACCCTCTTAACATTATGGTTATACCATATTTTTTAATCCTTCGCAAG
The DNA here is from genome assembly GCA_017460745.1 of Bacilli bacterium. GTDB lineage: Bacteria > Bacillota_I > Bacilli_A > RF39 > UBA660 > RUG591. The sequence continues at coordinate 75,463 of JAFUAL010000019.1, forward strand.
AAAAAATTATAGTAGAAACATTACTATAATTTACTATTCAATAATATTATCAGATTCATTAAATTTAATATTTAAATATTTACGACTAGCAAGATAATCACACATATGAACAAAATTTTCATATTTTGTTTTTGGAACAGGTAATACTACATTTCCATTAAAATCTTTATTCCATGGTCCCATATGAGATTCAATTGCACGTCCTACAAAAGTTACTTCTGTTTCACTTAATTCTAACTTATCTTTATTTTCTATTATATAATTTTTAATTAAAGTCGGATGATCTACTTGAGTATATTTGTTATGAGTTCGACCACTTTTTAATCCATCATGTAAAATAAGCGTCATTATCATTAAATCCTTTTCATCACTTGTATATTTACCTCCAATACAAGGATTATCTAGTAAGTCTTTTGCAATTTTAACTGCTGCTTTTACATGGCGAACAAGACCTCGATCTCCTAAAGAAAACTCTGGGTGATATTTACCAGTAGATGATGCTGGAATAGAAAAGAAATAATCTGGCAAAAGTGAAATCATTGTTTCACAACTTCTTCTTATTCTATCACTTTCAATAAACTCTAATTCTTTTTTAAAATAATCAATTTTTTCCATTACTACTCTCCTACAAAATTAATTAATATACTATTTTCAACATATATTTTATCATAATTTACATAAATATTAATGTCATTTTCTCCTAAGTTATTGTTTTCTAATAATTCTCTTATATTATATAAATCTTTTATATCAACATGATACTTATTATAAAAATCTTTTTTATTTATACCATTTATTTTTCTAAAACCAAGAATTAATTCATAAACTATGATATCTTTTTTATCCAAAACTTCTTTTTCTTTTATAAAATTTAACTTGTTATACTCACTTAAGCTAGTTGTATTTGTATAACGAATATTTTTTATATATCCAGATGCAGCAAGTCCAAATCCATAATAATGTTCATTATTCCAATAGACTAAATTATGTTTAGACTCATATCCATCTTTAGCAAAATTAGATATTTCATAATGCATAAAGCCATTTTCTTTTAATTTATTTGATATTAATTTATACATATCATAATCTATTTCTTCAGCAATTGGTTTTTGCTTTTGAATATCTAACATGGTATGAGGTTCTATCATTAAAGAATATGTTGAAATATGAGTAACATCTAAACTTAAAATATTATCTATATCGTGCTCCAAATCGTCAAGTGTTTCATTTGGAAGCGCATACATTAAATCAACATTTATATTATTAATACCATATTTTTTTATTAAATTAATTTTCTCTTTAACTAAATTAAAATCATGAGTACGTCCTAAAAAATGTAAAAAAATTATGTTAGTTGATTCCACTCCCATACTTATTCGATTAACTTTGTTTTCTTTAAATAAAGACATCATTTCATCATTTACATCACTTGGATTAACTTCAATTGTAAATTCAAGAGTTTCATCAAATTTAAATATTTTAATTATTGAAAATAATTTTCTTAATTCGTTTATATTTAAAGAACTTGGACTTCCTCCTCCAATATAGATAGTTTTGATTAATTCACCTTTGTATTATTCTTTTATTTATTTTTCTAAAGAGTTTAAATATTCATCTACTCTTTTTTCATTATAATAAAATTTAGTAAATGCACAGTAGGTACAAATATGCGTGCAAAATGGAATATGGATATATACTGAATGCACTTATTCTTCTCCTTTTAAAACAGTTAAGAATGCTTCTTGAGGTATATCAACATTACCAATTTGTTTCATTCTTTTCTTTCCTTCTTTTTGTTTTTCTAAAAGTTTCTTTTTACGAGATACATCTCCACCATAACATTTAGCAAGTACATCTTTTCGCATAGCTTTGATATCACTTCTGGCAATTATTTTAGAGCCAATTGCCGCTTGAATTGGTACAACAAACATATGTCTTGGAATAATATTTTTTAAACTTTCAACAACTACTTTTCCCCTACTATAAGCAAAATCTTTATGAACGATTGTAGACATTGCATCAACTACAACTCCATTTACTAAAATATCCATTTTAACTAAGTTACTAGGTTTATAACCAATTAATTCATAGTCAAATGAAGCATATCCTTTGGAAATACTTTTAAGTTTATCAAAGAAATCATAGACTATTTCTGAAAGAGGTAAATCATAATGTAAAATTGCTCGTTCGGGTGTTAAATATTCGAGTTGTTGATATATTCCTCTCTTATTTTGGCAAAGTTCCATTAAAGGACCAATATATTCACTTGGTGTAAAAATATTAGTTTTAATAAATGGTTCACTTATAGTTTTTATTTTAGTTACATCAGGTAGTTTTTTAGGTGAATCAATTAATACTTTCTCACCACTTGTAAGAAGTACCTCATAAATAACAGAAGGACTAGTAGCAATTAAACTTAAATTAAATTCTCTTTCAAGTCTTTCCTCAACTACATCCATATGTAAAAGTCCTAAAAAGCCACATCGAAAACCAAAGCCTAAAGCTTCACTTGTTTCAGGTTCAAATGTAAATCCACCATCATTTAATTTAAGTTTTTCTAAAGCATCCCTTAAATCATTGTATTTATTAGTTTCAGTTGGATAAATTCCCGTAAAAACTACTTGACTAATTGGTTTATACCCAGGAAGTGGTTCAAGAGCCGCATCAAATGCATGAGTAATTGTATCTCCAACTTTTACATCACTTATATTTTTAATACTTGCAACTACATATCCTACTTCTCCAACTTTTAAACTATCAACTTTCAAAAAGTTTGGATTATAAACAAATAATTCCGTAACTAAATAGGTAGAATTTGTTTGCATGAATTTAATCTCATCACCTACTTTAATGGAACCATCAACAACTCTTGTTAAAGTAAGTACCCCTCTATAAGAATCATATAAACTATCAAATATTAAAGATTTTAAAGGAGCATCTTGCTTCCCTTTTGGTGGATTTATTCTTTCTATAATGGCCTCAACCAACTCTTTAACTCCTTCGCCTGTTTTAGCACTTGTAAGTAGTATTTCATCATCATCAAAACCAAAGGCTTCCTTAAGTTCTCTTTTAGTTTTTTCTACGTCAGCACTTGGTAAATCAATTTTATTTATAACCGGAATAATTGTTAAATCATTTTCAAGAGCTAAATACATATTAGCAATTGTTTGTGCCTCTACCCCTTGGGTTGCATCAACTAACAACAAAGCCCCATCACTGGCAGCAAGACTACGAGACACTTCATAAGAAAAATCCACATGTCCTGGAGTATCAATAAGATTTAGCATATATTCTTCACCTTGATAATTATACTTAAGCCTTACCGTATTAAGTTTAATAGTTATTCCTCTTTCTCTTTCAATATCCATATTATCAAGCATTTGCTCTTTAATTTCTCTTTTAGTAATGGCATTTGTTACTTCAAGTATTCTATCAGCTAAAGTACTTTTACCATGATCTATATGCGCGATAATTGAAAAATTTCTTATATTTTCTTGTTTCATTTCTAAACACCTAGAGATATAATACCATATTTTTTTTATAAAAAATAGAAGTTTTTCAAAAAAATACTTGAAATACTCCTAATTATATGATATTATTTCATTTGTCAAATGTGATTTGGCAAGATAATTCAACTGGCTAGAATGTTCGGTTCATACCCGAAATGTTGGGGGTTCGAGTCCCTCTCTTGCTACCATATAGAATATACAAGGTTACAACTTTTTGTAATCTTTTTTTATGCTTAGAGGCAATTTTTGGGGCAACTTTTGGTCAAAAAGGTAGTAAATATTAAAAATAATGAAAAACATTATGAACTTTATAATACTCTATCCATTAAAATTAAAATATTGACCAAATAAATATTACAAAATTAAAAAATCGTATGCAATTTATTAAAAATGTGCTATAATTGTCTAAAAAGGTGGTATTTGATGAAAAAAGAAATAGAATCTGATGAAAAATTAGATATTCATTATATTGGATATCGTTTAATGATACAAGCATTAAGAGATGTAAATATAAATGAGGGATTAAAAAAGGCTTTGTATTTAATAAAGATTTATTTAAAATCAGATGATGTAATATTATTTAAACAAGATGAACATGGTGAATATATTCATTATTCTAACAATGCACTTATGGATGATGATTCAAAAATAATATCTATAATATTAAATAAAGCTAAAAGTATCATTGAAAAGAAAGAATATTTTAACTTTGATATAAATATAAAAAGTAAACAAAATGATGTTTTATTTATCCCTATTCCATTTGATAATTCTAAATATGTTATGACAATTAATAATTCTAGCAAAATTATAGAACAAAATAATCATGCATTTATAAAAATCATTAAAGAAGCAATGACTGTTATCTTAGAAAAATATGAATCATATGAACGAATACAAAAAAATAGTACTATTGACAATCTAACGGGTTTAAATAATAGAAATTCATATGAGGAAAAATTAAAATTAATTGATACAAATCAAGATAATTTAATATTTGGAATATTTGATTTATTTGGTTTAAAATATGTAAACGATAATCATGGTTACTTAGCAGGTGATAAATATATTTCTGATACTGCTAGTATATTAAAAAAATATTTTCCTGAATATGTTATTAGGCAAGATGAACATGGAAAATATGAAAAAATTTACACAGGAACAAATCTTTATCGTATTGGTGGAGATGAATATGTTTTAATAACAACTACTGACACTTTAGAAATGGTTGAAACTAAAACAAAGTTGGCTGCTGAAGAAGTAAATATGCTAGATTTAGGCATTGAAAAAGAATTTCCAACTGGACTAAATTATGGAATTGTCGAAAGAACTAAAGGTGAAACAACAAAAGAACTAAATTTTGAAGCAGATAAATTATTAATGCAAGATAAATCTCGAATGTACAAAGAATATGGAATAGAAAGAAGAAGAATGGAAAGAAGTAAATAACTATCCATTCTTTTTTTCAACTACTTCAATTAGTTTATCATGTACTTTAACCATAGCATATGTATCAAGATAACAATATTTAAGTAATCTATCTCTAATATATTCCTGTTCTTCTTTTGTTTTATCAAACAATGTATTATAAAAACTCATGGCTTCACTTCCATTATGAACAAGTTCTAAATTATGATAATCAAGACTCTCATCATTTGGAAAAAGAGCTGGTAAAACATATTTAATTGAATAAGAACCTTGCATAGCTTTATTATAATAATCTTTATTAGCAAATGGTACCATTAAATCTTTTATGTTATCATGAATATTCATTAAATGTTCTCTTAAATCAGGAAAAATAAAGGCTAAATTCTTTATAACTGATTTTTCAAATCCCATATTGTAAGCAAGTACACACACGTCCCTTGGTATATCTGAAATAAGTTGAAGTGCAAGCTCTCTTCTAGGATCAGGGGTTGTTCCTAAAAACTCTTTATGTAAAAGTTCTCCATTCTCCCCTTCTTTGTAATGAAGTGAATATTGAAAAGGTATTTTCATATAAGGATTAATATTATCAAATGCTGGTACAGGCAATTGAAAAGTTTCAAAATCTAAATAATAAAGCGGATATGTTAAAGTATCTAAAAATGATTTAATATTATCATAATTTATATAATCTTCTTTATTATCTAATTCATATTCAATTTGCATCTTAAATTTAGGATTCATTTCAACATCTTTTAAATCTTTAAAAGTAATTAATTTATTTTTATAATATTCAAGTTTCTTTTTAGTTTGTAATCTATTAATAGAAAATACATTTGGCTTTTCAAGAGAAGATGTGCAATAAGTAAAATATGGACAATTATATGGATTAAAACACTTAATACCTATATCAATATCTGGTTCTTCTTTACTTTCCATTGCTTTATTTATACTCTCTATATTATTTGCAACAACATTCTCTAATTTTTTTATCTCATCAGTTACATCAATCTTAGTAAATAATTTATCAAGTTCTAACTCACCATGTCTATAATAACTACTGTTTAAATGAACTAAATAATATTTTTGAACATTTATTCCTAAATTCTTTAAAACATAATATTGAAAACTAATATCTGTTAAAAATATATCTTTTTCTTTAGTACTTCCCTTTACTTCGTATATATTATAACTATCTTTATTTTTTTCTAAGATATCTACACTACAAAAATTATTTTTATAAATAAAAGATGCTTCACATATGACTACATTTTCTTGTTTCATTGCCTTTTTGGTGTCATCTACCATTACTTTTAAATCATTATTAAATTCTATAGTAATATGATCGCCTAAAATATCTCTCGCAACATCATGAACTAGATTTCCATTATCCATTACACTATTTAAGTCAATGGCCCCTTTTACTTCACTTTTATACGTATCAAGCCATAACATTTTTTTACAAACACATGCATTTGTATACTTTGTCTTTGATAAATTCATAACTACCTCACTTTAAAATTATTTTATCATGTTTATTAATTTAAAAAAATACTATATTCAAAAATATTAAATTATGTTAAACTTATTCTAGGTGAAAATATGAATAAGGAAATACTAAAAAAATCATTAGTTTGTATAAATTGTTCTAATGCTCCATGTAAATTTGGATGTCCTCTTGGAAATGATATTCCAAAATTTATTAAATATGTAAAAGTTGAAAATTACCAAAAAGCTTATTTTGAATTATCAAAAACTACACTTCTTCCATCAATATGTGGTCGAATTTGTCCAAAAGACATACAATGTGAAAGAATGTGTTTTAAAGTTTTAAATAAAAATCATGTAAAAATTGGTGATATAGAGTCTTTTATTGGAGATTATGCTAGAAAAAATAATTTAAAAATATATAGTCCAAAAAAAACTAAGTATAATGTTTTAGTCATTGGCTCTGGTCCATCAAGTCTTAGTTGCGCAGGCTTTTTAAGACGAAATGGTATTGGAGTTACTATTATAGAAAAACATGATTATTTAGGAGGATTACTAGTTCATGGAATACCTGAATTTAGATTATCAAAAAAACTAATTAAAGAAGTTATAGATAATATTATTAATTTAGGAATAGATGTTATTTATAATAAAGAATTTGGAGTTGATTTTAAACTCGATGACGTAATTAATAAATATGATGCCATTTATATAGGATGTGGTGCTAATATTTCTAATAAATTAAACATTGAAGGAGAAAATTTAACTAATGTCTTAGGTGGAAATGAACTACTAGAAAGCAATAGTTACTCAGATATAAAAAATAAAAATGTAATTATTATAGGATCAGGTAATACAGCTATGGATGTAGCTAGAACGCTTAAAAGACAAAATAATAAAGTAACAATTATTTATAGAAAAGATGAGTCTCATATGAGTGCATCCCCTACTGAATACAATGACACTAAAAAAGATGATATTAAATTTATTTTTAATACTAATATTTTAAAAATAATTGGTAACGATAAGGTAGAAAAAATTGAGGTTATAAAAACTAAATTTATTAAAGATCAAAGTGGAGAAGAAAAATTAATTAATATAGATAATTCTAATTACTTTATAAAATGTGATTACTTGATAAAAGCAATTGGAAGTCATGCTGATTTAAAAATTACAAATAATATAAATCTAGACCTTGATAATAACGGTTTAATTGATATCGATGGCAAAGGACAAACATCAAACGAGAAAGTATTTGCTGGAGGAGATATTGCCGGAGTTAAAAGAACTGTTGCCTGGGCTTCCCGAAGTGGTAGGAATGCTGCATTTAAAATTATAGAATTCTTAAAAGAGTCTTAAACTCTTTTTTTTATTAATCAAATTTTGTAAAATTATAAAAAATCGATTACATTTCATGATAGAATAAATAATTGAGGTGACTTATGAATAAGTATTTAGAAAATTTAGATCCTACTATAAAAGAATATTTTAAGATATTATCTGATGAATTTCCCGATTTTTTACTTGATTATATATACACTCCTAGAATGCAAAAACAAGATCTTATCAGTGTATCATGTGGAACCTATTACTCAAAAATGTTTAATATTAATCTTTGGTATTCAAGTCTTGAACATAGTGTGGCTGTTGCCCTTATAATATGGCATTTCACTCATGATAAAAAGCAAAAATTAGCCGGTCTTTTTCATGATATATCGACGCCTGTTTTTAAACATTGTATTGATTTCATGAATGGAGATTTTGAGCAGCAAGAATCAACAGAAGATTTAACTGAAAAATTAATTTTAGAGTCACAGGAAATTATGAATTTATTAAAAAGAGATAAAATAGATATAGACTCTGTTTCAGATTATCATATTTATCCTATTGCTGATAATGATACACCACGTCTTTCTGCTGATAGACTAGAATATACTTTATCAAATGGACTTGGTCAAACTAAAAAAATATGGAATTTAGACGAAATAAAAGAAATATATAATAATATTGAAATAATTAAAAATGAAGATAATGAACTAGAAATGTGTTTTACTAATTTAAAACTTGCAGAAAGATTTGTAGAAGTTATGAGCGAGTTATCAATTTGTTATATGAATGATAAGCGTAGATTTGGAATGCAATTTTTAGCTGATATTATGAAAATAATGTCAGAAAACAATCTAATTTCAGTGAATGATTTATATGAATTATCTGAACATGATGTAATTGTAAAAATTAAAACAACAAACGATTATAATATTTCTGAATGTTTTAAAATATGGCAAAATTCTAAAGATATTAAAACAAGTAATAAAATGCTAAAAGATAAATATTGTATTAATGTTAAAGCAAAAAGAAGATATATTAATCCATTAGTAAAAATAGATAATAAAATATATAGAATAAGTGATATTTCAGATTCTGCTAAAGAAAATATAAATAAATGCTTAACTTATACATTTGATAGATATTTATATATGAATTTTAATTTTGATAAGAAAAAGAAAACTTTAGTAAAAAAATAAAAGTCTTGATGCCAAGACTTTTTTTCATTATTTGGTGACCTGTATGGGACTTGAACCCATGAATGTAACCTTGAGAGGGTTATGTGTTAACCGCTTCACCAACAGGCCAAAAACATTTTTTAAACAACAAAATTATTCTACCATAAAGAAAAAGACATTTCAAGTCTTTTATTTTATTAATAATTTCTTAACTTTATTACGATCCTTAAAGGCTTCATCCCACATATCTTTCTCAGTATATAAGAATTCTTCTGGTTCAAAATAAACAATATTTCCTAATTTATCTGAATAAATATTCAAAATATAAGCACCTACAACATTGGTTAAACCTTGTTTTTGTTGAAACTGAGTTTTATCACAGAATGCTGGCACTTCTATACCATGAACATTGCGATAGACAAAAGCATAACTTTTATGATAATGCCCTACTAATAATATTTTAGGTTTATAATTTGATTCTAAAATTTCAATTCTTTTTTGGAGTTTATAAGAAACAGATTGAGCACTTCCTCCACCTGGATGATCCATAAAAATTTTTATACCATTTATATTAATAGATGCTGAATCTTGTCCTAAAAACTCCATATCTTTCCTGCAACGTGATACCCATTTTTCAACAGTTGCTTGACCATTTTTATAATGGGTTTCATCATGACTACCTAAAATATATTTCGTTTTAATACCCTTAACTTCTGGATACATATCAACTGTATAACCTACTTGTTCATCAAAACCATGTAAAAATTGTTGACGAGGTTGCTCTTTTCTTTCTGTATAAAATCCATCAGTCACATCACCACAATGAAGAATTATCGTAATACCTCGATTATAACATTCTTGATAAAAGTCATTCAAGAGATGTAATTGTTGATGAATATTTCCAAAATGGGTATCAGATACTACTCCTATTTCGGTATGAATTAAATTTTTAAAATCTAAACTAGGTTTTTTAGTAGGAGTTGTTCTAGTGATTGGTTTATCAAAAATAATAGCCTCATTTTGCTTTATTATGTCAACATTTCTTCCATATATTCTAAAAAGTTCTAAAATACCAGTTAATTCATTATAAGAAATATGAAACTTACCCATAAATTCTTCAACATTCATACCATTTTTAATATAACGATATAATTTATCTATATATTGAAGTTTAATTTTATCTTCCATAGCCACCTCCTATTTTTAAAACTTTTCTTTTTGTATAATCATCTAAGTTAGTTTTATAATAAATGGAATCCATGGCTTTTAGTGACTCTAAATTACCATATTTATCCGTTTTAAGCGTTACATACCAAGCTCCAATTGTATTAGAATATCTTCGATCATTCATTTCACGAGTAGTTGCACAAACACTTGGAATCGATAAACATTTAACACTTCGATAAGTAAATTTTTCTAGTTGTAAACTTCCACCAAATAATAATATATCTGGTTTATCTTCACTTCTAAAAGAATCAATTTGTTGTTGAGGACGATACGATACGGTATATGTTTTTTGAAGAGGAGAAGATAATATTAAAATATTTGTTTTATCTACTAGGACTTTACAAGATGTATGCCCTAAATAAATCATGTCGCATCTTTCATGACCTATTCTTTTACCTAAATTAATTTTATTATATTTTAGATGTTTTTCATCTTTTAAACCGGTTATAAAATAAGTTTTCATTCCTTCTATATAGGGATAATTTTCAGTAATATAGTCAATTTGCTCAAAAGTATCATCTAAAAACATATCTTCTGAATAAATACTTGTAAGAGGTTCTAATCCTTCTGATATATTACCTACTAAAAAAACATTTTTATAACCCATAGCATAGGCTTTTTCGTATATATCATTTAAAATTGATAATTGTTGATGTTTAGAACCAAATCTTGTATCAGCAATTACCACAAATTTAAATTCATTTTGAGAGTCAGTTACAAACTGATATTTATTATTATTATTTAATTCTCTTTCTCCATGGTTGTACATATAAATATCATCATTTCTTTTTTGAGTAACAATGTTAATTCCTTGATTTCGAAGGACATGTAATAATCCTAAAACTTCATAACTACTTTTTTCTAAAACTTTACATATTTCTGATAAAGATATTTCTGTTTTAGTTAATTTTTTTAATTTTTCTAATTCTTCTATTTTATCCATATTTACCTCCAAAAAAAGAGAAGATAATAACTCTACTCTTTAACAACCAAACAATATTAAATTAATCTCACTTAAGTTATTTTTCATATTATCAACTCTCTATCCTAATAGTAGGATAGCATTAATAAATTTATAAGTCAATAATATTTGATGCGAAATTATTCTTTATTTTTTAATTCTTCAAACATCCTTGTCATAGTTTCATTATGACTTGTTAATTTCTTTATAGTTAAATCATCTGCTTTATTATTAGCAAGTCTTAAATTATTTTCACTTGATAGTAAGGCTTCTTTAGTCTTTTGTAAATGATCAATTGTCTTATCTATTTCTTCAATAGCCTTTTTAAATTTATCTGAGGCTAACCTATAATTTCTAGAAAATCCTTCTTTAAAGGCATTTATATTATCTTCAAAATGCGATATATCTATATTTTCGTTACGAACTACTTCAAGTTCTTTTTTATATTTTAAAGAATTAAGACCTAAATTTCTAATTAAAGTAATTAAAGGTATAAAAAACTGAGGACGTATAACATACATTTTTTCATATTTATGTGATACATCAACAATACCTTCATTATATAATTCATTATCACTCTCAAGTAAAGAAACAAGGACTGCATATTCACAGTTCTTTTCACGTCTATCTTTATCAAGTTCTTTTAAAAAGTCTTCATTTTTATGCTTTGACTTAGTAACATCACCTTCATTTTTCATTTCGAACATGATAGAAACAAACTCTATACCAGAGTCATCATAATCACGAAAAATAAAATCTCCTTTAGAACCAGTTTTAGCATCATTATCCTTTTCAAAATAAGCATTTTTAAAAAGTGGTCTTAATTTATTAAATTCTAAACTGCAATGAGTTTCTAACGATTCACCTATCATTTTAGTAGATTGACGAGCTTTAAAATCTTTATAGTAATTAATTTGTTCATCTTGAAATTTAAGTTTTTCTTCATAACTTTGTTTTAAATTAGATTCTTTTAATAAATAATCATTTTTATTAATCTCTATTTTATTATTTAATAAATCTATTTCTTTTTCTTTCTCTAAAACAATATTTTGTAAATTCAAATATGCATCTTTTTCCTGTAATTTTAATTTATTTTTTAAATCAGTTATTTCTATATCTTTTTGATTTAGTTTATTATTTAATTCTAATTCTTTTTCATTTTCAAGCAATTTAATCGCATTTTCTAGTTCTTTTTTATGAGATAATTCTCTTATGTTTAGTTCTTTTTCCCATTCTTTATCTCGTATTTGTTTAACAATTCCCTGATAATCACTTTCATCAAGCATAAAACTTGTTCCACATTTTGGACATCTTATCTCATTCATATTTCTCCTTTATCTATTATACTTTTTTACGTATTCTTTAACAATTTCTATATCATCAGGAGTTGTAATTTTTATATTTGTATAATCTCCCTCAACTAATTTAACTTTATATTTATCCATTTCAAGAAGAGATGCATCATCTGTAAATTCTTTATCATGGTATTTGTTATATAGTTTTATTAAAAGCATTCTATCAAATACTTGAGGAGTTGCAGCCAAATATGTATTTGTTCTATTAGTTGATGTAATTACTTCACCTAATTCATTTATTATTTTAATTGTATCTTTTGCTTTAACACCGATTATAGCACCTTTATATTCATCCATATAACTTAAACAATTATTGATATATTCATGTTTTATTAAAGGACGAGCTCCATCATGAATTACTACTATATCTGAAGATGAAGCCGTAATAGCATTGTAAACTGATTCTCCCCTAGTCTTTCCGCCTAATACTATTTGAATATTTTTCTTTAAATTAATATTAGCAATGATATCACGAATAACTCTTAAATCTTTTTCTCGAACAACCAGTATGATATCATTTATAAATTCATTTTCATTAAAAACATCTATACTATAAGACATGATATATTTATCATCTATTTTTTCTAAATTTTTATTTATGTTTTGATTATACCTTGTACTATTTCCAGCTAAAAGGATAATACCTGATACTGTTTTCTTCATATTGTTTACCTCGTATAATTTGAAAAAAAGATTTAACTTGATTATCCTTAATTAAATCTAATTCTTCAAAATATTAAATTTTTATTTTCATATAAAATTTTTAAACTGCTGTATATCCACCATCAATTGGTAAAACTATTCCAGTTACATAACTTGCTTCTTCACTTGCTAAGAAAATTGCTCCAGCGTTAAGTTCTCCTTCACGACCATATCTTTGCATTGGCACATGATTCTTAGCAAATTCTTGAAATCTTTCTGTATCAAGAACAGGAGTTGTTAATTCTGTATAAAAATATCCTGGACAAATAGTATTTACTGTAATACCATATTTTGCAAGTTCGGCAGCAGCTGCTCTTGTAAAGTTTACTACTCCACCTTTACTTGAATGATATGCAATTGTTGGTATTTCTGCATTTCCAACTAAACCATACATTGATGCTATATTAATAACACGTCCATAGTTATTTTTCTTCATAATATTTGCAAAGGCACGAGTCATTTTAAATACACTTGTTAAATCTGTTGCTATAGTAAAATCCCATTCATCATCTTTCATTTCTAAAACACCTGCATCACGTGATGAACCAGCACAGTTAACAAGAATATCAACACGTCCAAATTCTTTTTCTGCACGTTTGGCAGCACTATCTATATCTTCCGTTTTTGTAACATCACACTTAATAGGTAATACCCTAACACCTTTACTTTCTAATTCTTTTTGTATTTCTTCTAATCTTTCTATTCTTCTAGCTAGTAATACAAGTGTTGCTCCTTGATTAGCAAATGCATATGTCATTTGTCTTCCTAAGCCACTTGATGCACCTGTAATAACTGCTACTTTATCTTTTAAATTAAACATATAATACCTCCACATTAACTTTAACAAGAAATAAAAAAATTGTAAATAGTTTAATATTATTTTTACAATTTTTTTAATACTTTATTTGATTCAGCATTATAACTTGTTGCAAGATTTTCTCTTAATTCTTTTAAGGCATCTATACTTATAATTTTACATTTTGAATTTTTATATTCTTCTAAATTTACTCTCTTATTTTCTTTTACAAAATTGTTGTATGCAAATTTATTAGCTATTACTCCATTTATATTTATATTATTGTTACTTTTTATATAAACATTATTAGCATTAATGTAATTATTATAATACTCATTAAATATATCAGTATTAATATATAAATCATTTACCCTAAAAACTGAATTACTTATACTTAAATTATTGCACCTTATATGATTAGAATCTAAAAATTTTGTTTCTATATGACTACCATTTATTTTAACTGTATCTGCTTCAATATCAAATCCTAATTCTTTTTGCATAATAATAAAATCTTCTATTATAATTTTGTTAGTATTTTCTACTTTCAAGAAATCTTTTGTATTAGAACAATTAAAGTAATTTTTGAATTTATTGCTTCCAAAAGTTATGGTTTTATCACAACGTTTAACATAAACTTCTCCATTAAAATTACATGAAGTAAAATATATATTTACATTACCTTCCAAACTAATAGTAAGATTATTCATAAATGTTACATTATCAAAAACATAATAGATTGGTTTATTTTCTTTTAAATCATCTAATTTTAATTTCTCTTTATTAAATGTGAGTCCTTCTTTATCGTGAATATAACAAACAATTTTATCACTAGCAATTACTACTTTTCCCATATTATTAGTTTTAAATTTTATGGCTAGCATTTTAAAGAAATCATTTATATTTTCTCTTTGCACAGAATCCTCCAAATATACTTATATTCTATTATAAAATATTTTCTTTTTCAATCATTTAATATTATTTCTATATCTAAAATATTATCTATTTTTATTTTTTCATTATTAGTCAATATTAATTCATTGTTATAACTATCAATTTTTTTAACAGAACTATTAATGGTTCTATATAATCCTCCATCTTTTTTTAAGTCTTTAATAAAATATGTTATTTTTATCATATTGTCATTTAAATTATTTTTTAAATTTAAAAGTGTTCTATTAATACTTTCTTTCTTATCATCATCTAATAAAATTTTAGAATCAACAATTCTTCTCGTTTCTTTTAACTTAGAATCATATCCTGATAAGGCTTTAAAAGATGCAAATTGCATGGCACGATTTTCTCTTGGCATTCGAGTGTGATTCTTAGGTCCTGTATAATTATAATCAAAAATATCTGAATAATCATTCATGATGCATGACCTCCTATTTGGTTGTTTCGATCACGAGCTGTTGCAGAACGTTCTAAATCAACACCTTTTAACATTGCATTTTTTCCATATTTATTTTGAATTTTAATAATTGCCTTTTGAATATGTTTTTCACGTGCAAGCTCGGCCTCAAGTTCTTCATTTTTCTTTAATAATTCTCTGCTATTAGTAAATAAATCTAGTTGCTGATAATTCATAGTATTTGCACCCTTAAAAGAACTTACAACATCGTTGAAAGTAACTGTAATTCTTCTTATACTTAAATCTTTCCTTATAATTGAATCATATATTTTAGATATTTCATCTAATATAACCTTAGTTGATGACATATACATATCAAGTTTTTTAAAACCATGAGATTCTTTAGGAATATTTCTTCCGTATCTATCATTTTTGATGATACCATGATAATCATCATTTATATTTTCTACATCATATCCAATTACTAAATCAATCCTTTTCGTAACTAAATTCTTTTCTACTAATTCTAATACTAGAGAATCTGTCATTTCCAAAACAACAACTTTTGCGTCCTTAAAATTATATGGATTATGTAAAACTTGACCAGATGATATACTATTCATTTTAGGCTTATATTTTTTTATATCACTTATTGTGCATGGTTCATATCCCCAAGCATGATCAATTAAAAGTTCAGCTTGTATTCCACATATTTTATATAATATTTCTTCATGGTCTATACTTGTTCGTGCAATATCTCCCATAGTTTTAATATTATTTTCTATAAGTTTTTTAGATATTCCTCTTCCTACTCTCCAAAAATCCGTTAAAGGTGTATGATTCCAAAGTAGATGACGATAACTTTTAACGTTTAAAGTTGCAATTCTTACTCCATCCTTGTTCTCTGGAATATGCTTTGCTACAATATCCATAGCAACTTTTGCTAAATACATATTTGGTCCGATTCCAGCTGTTGCAGTTATTCCTGTACTTTTTAATATATCATTAATTATTTTTAAAGCGAACTCATATGGTGTTAATTTATAAAGTTTTAAATAACTTGTTGCATCTATAAATACTTCATCAATAGAATAAACATGCATATCATCATTTGAAACGTATTTTAAATAAATATTATATATTTTAGTTGAATATTCTATATAAAAAGACATTCTGGGTTTAGCAATTATATAATCAAGTTCTAAATTAGGATTATTCTTTAGTTCTATAGCATCAAAACTTTTATTAGTAAAATTTTGATATTTTATTTTCTTTCTTCTCTCGCGATTTATCTCTTTTACTTTTTGGACAACTTCATAAAGTCTCGATCTACCAGATAAACCATATTGTTTTAAACTAGGGGTAACAGCAAGGCAAATAGTCTTAGAAGTTCTATTTGAATCTGCAACAACTAAGTTTGTTGTAAGCGGATTAAGACTTCGTTCTACACATTCAACTGATGCATAAAATGATTTTAAATCAATGACAATATAAACTTTTTCTTGCATATCTACCTCCTAATTCAAGTATATCATAAAAAAAAGAATTAAATATAGAATACCTACAAATAATTCTTTTTAAGAGGATAAAAGTTTTAGGTAGTTAAATGAGCGTATACAAAATAGAAACACGATAAATGATTTTAGGGTATTTTTAAGGTAATTTAGCAATTTATTCTATATTAAGAATAATTAAATGTTTCTTTAAAAAAACTTTTCCCTCTCAATGTTTATATATTAAACTTTTTCTTTGTCGAAGTTTGTCACATTTTAACCAAATTAAATATTTTTTATTCAGTTCTAAGAGCAACGACTGGATCTTTTCGACTTGCAAGACGAGATGGTATAAGTCCAGCAATTAAAGTTAGTAATACACTGATAATTATTAATACTATTCCTCCAACTGGTGGAAGTTTTGCTATATTATTTACATTAGTTAAACCTTGAACAATAATATTAATTGGAATACATAAGACAATAGTTGTTAAAATACCAAATACACCTGCAACAAATCCCTCTATAATAGTTTCAGCCTTAAAGACTCTTGTAACATCTTTTTTACTAGCACCTATAGCTCTTAAAATACCTATTTCTTTAGTACGTTCTAATACACTTATATATGTAATAATTGCAATCATAATACTAGATACGACTAAACTTATAGCAACAAAGGCAATTAAAACATAAGTTATAATATTTATAATTGTAGTAATACCTGACATAAGTGTACCTACATAATCAACATAAATAATAGCGTCTTGATCATCAACTTCTTTATTATATTTATCAATTATATCAATTATTTTTTCTTTTGAATCATAATCTTTTGGATAAATTAAGATACTACTTGGATTATCAATATCAAAAATACCTAATTTTTCTAAAGCCATTTCTTTAGTATAAAGTTCATTAAAAGGAATATTAGTTATAATATCATAATCATTATTTTCTATTTGTTCTTTAGCAATATCAGTTTCTTTTATCTTATCAATAACATATTCTACTAAACTATCTTTATAGCCAATGAATCCACTTTCTGTATCAGTTGCTGTATTATTTACTTTATATATTCCAACAATAGAAAGTTCAATAGCATCATTTATTTTATCTTTTAAATAATTTTCATCGTTTTGTAAATTTAACCACTTACCATTTTCTTTTTTATAATAATCAGTATTTAATAATAATTTAAATTTATGACCAACAATACTTTCATATTTATAATTAATACTATCTAATTTATAATCAGAATCATCTAAACTATTTGAAACAATATCCTTTATTTCATCTCTATTTTCAATGTCAAGTGTATACATAAGTCTTAAAGGAATAGAGTTATCTTCATCAACAATTAAAACAAGTTCATTGTAGTTTGTTGGAAATCTTCCATATAATAAATCATATTGTCCATTAAATAAGTCATCATCATCTATTAATTCATTGAAAACTGATGGATTACTTCTAGTAATTGTAAAACCATTTTCCATGGTTGTGTCACGTTCAACTATTTTTAAATTATTGGGATTTACTTGAACATTGTTTTCACTATATATTTGAAGTTCTAAATCATATGAATATCCAATATCTGTTGTATACTTATTTATATTTGAATAATTTGCATCAAGTGACGATTTAAATTTTTTTAAATTATTTTTTATTAAAGAATTTTCGTATGTTAATTCTATACCATTTGTAATATCATCGTATGTGCAAATAGAATCACTTTTGCATGTTTGCTTATCCTCTACTCGAAAATTATTATTGCCATTCATCATACTTGATAAATCCATCGTATTTGATTCTATTGATAATGGATATGATGCAAGTGTTTCTTTTTCTGTTTTATCAATGTACTCTTGAACACCATTAGAAAGAGATAAGATTAAAGCTATTCCAATGATACCAATAGAACCAGCAAATGATGTTAAAATAGTTCTTCCAAGCTTAGTCATTAGATTATTTAACGATAATGATAACGCAGTCAAAAGACTCATAGACGTTTTCTTAGTTTTTTGATTTTCAATCACTTTTTCATTTTTGGTATTTTCACTACCATCATATGGATTAGAATCATCTATAACTTCTCCATCTCGAAGTTTAATAATTCTTGTCGAATATTCAAGAGCTAAGTCCGGATTATGAGTAACCATTATAACAAGTTTTTCATTTGCAACATGCTTTAAAAGTTCCATAATTTGTTTACTAGTTTCAGAATCAAGGGCTCCGGTTGGTTCATCTGCAAGTAATATATCTGGATTATTAACAAGAGCACGTGCAATGGCTACTCTTTGCATTTGACCACCGCTTAATTGATTAGGAAGCTTTTTCATATGCTCTTTAAGTCCAACACTTTTTAATGCATCTTTTGCTCTTCTCATTCTTTCTTTTTTTGATACACCTGATAATGTTAATGCTAATTCTACATTTTTTAAAACACTCTGATGTCCAATTAAATTATAACTTTGAAAAACAAATCCAATTCGATGATTTCTATAACTATCCCAATCTTTATCTTTATATTTTTTAGTACTAATTTCATTGATAATTAAATCTCCAGAATCATAATGATCAAGTCCTCCTATAACGTTTAAAAGAGTCGTTTTACCACTTCCGCTTGGTCCCAAGATACTTACAAATTCGCATTTACGAAAATTAATACTAACTTTATTAAGTGCTTTTTGACTTAATTCGTTAGTCTTATATATTTTACTTATGTTTTTTATTTCTAACATAAATTCTCCCTTCTATTTATATATAATTATTCCATAAAAGAAATTATAACACAAGGTAATTTTATGTCAAGAAATATAATTTATTATTTAATTTTCAAAAAAGTTTTATAATTAATCTTTAATTTTCAATTATAAAGCATTTATAATGTTTCAAATTTGTAGTTCTACAATTTGACAATCTACATATAATATGATATAATTATCAATAGTGGTGCATTATTCTAGTCAAATAAATGTATTCGAAGATGGGGCTAAAAATCCATCAATTGTGCAAATGATACTTTATATATAATGCTTTTCTTGCCCAAAGAAGGGTGTGTATATAATTTTAGATTGAAGGAAAGTTTATAATGGCATATAGATGTATCCTTGAATCACATCGTCTTCTAAATCACGCATATGTCGTGAGTGATTATTTGGGATCTTTAATGAATATGTATTAATTGGGAAAAAATAATTGCAAAAGCGAATAACAATACTATTTATTTGTTTGGGAAAACCTCTAGAATGTTTGTATTATAAAGATTGGAGTGCGGACTAAGTGGTGATCGAGTGATCAATGTTGGTAACACTTGATTGATTTCTTTAAAGGGAAACTGCCAAAGGGTAACTAATGGTAGAAATCAGAGAAATTCAACTCGACCTCAAGCCGTAAAATTAATTTATAGTATACCACCAAAATAACTAAGGAGTGTTTATGAAAAGTGATAATTGGATTTTAAAAGTCTTTATATTCACTTTTTTTATTACCTTAATCGTCAGCGGTATGTCAAATTATATATCAAATAATTCAAGTCTTTTAGTTATCATAATTATTACTATTTTAATTACTAGTATTGGTATTATATTTGATATGATAGGAACAAGTATATTAACTGCTAATGAAGCAAACTTTCATTCAATGGCTTCTTATAAGGTTAAAGGTAGCAAAGAAAGTATTAAATTAATAAAAAAGAAAAGTACCATTGCTAATTTTTGTAATGATGTAGTTGGAGATATATGTGGCATAGTATCTGGTTCAATGGGAGCGATTATTTCTCTTAATTTAGCAAATTTATTAAAAATTGATAATACAATTACAGCATTAATTACCGCTAGTATTATTTCAAGTATTACCATTGTAGGTAAAGCCCTTGGAAAAAAATATGCTACTAGAAAAAGTGATAATATTATTTTACTTGTCGGGAGACTTTTGAATATATTTAAAAAAGAAAGAAAATAGAATTATATCGATTTGATATAATTCTGTTTTTTATTCATCATTACTTTCTGTATTATCACTTTCTAAAATATAATCACAGTTGGAACATTTTTTTACATCATTTTTTTCAGTTATCATAGATGAACATTTAGGACACTTTATACCTGTTGGTTTATCCCAATATGCCATTTTACATTTGGGATAATTATTGCATCCATAAAATATTTTCCCTTTTTTACTACGACGTTCTACTATCTTTCCATCGCAGTTAGGACAATCAATAATTACATTTTCTTCTTTTTTCTCTTTCTTTATATATTTACAATTTGGATAATCAGAACAAGCAACAAATTCTCCATATTTTCCTTTTCTAATAACTAAAGGATTACCACATTCAGGACAAAGTTCACCTGTTTCCTCGGGTGCAACCTTCTCCATTCCTTTAAACGCCTCTGTTAAAGTACTGTCAAATACTTGATAAAATTGGGTTAATACTTCTTTATTATCTATTTTCCCATCAGCAATTTTATCTAAATCATCTTCCATATTAGCAGTATATTTAACATTAATAATATTACTAAAATATTCTTGTAATTTATCAGTTACTTCAATTCCAATTTTAGTTGGATGAAACTTCTTTTCAATTATTTCAACATATCCTCTATCTTTTATATTAGACATAATAGTTGCATAAGTTGAAGGTCTTCCAATTCCAAGTTCTTCCATTTCTTTAATTAACTTTGCTTCTGTATATCTTGGCTTTGGTTTGGTAAAATGTTGTTCGTATATAATATCATTTGACTCAATATATGTATTTAATTTGCTTGATAAATCAGGTAATACTGTATCTTTAGTATCTTCAAATTCTTTATATACTTCAAGATATCCATTAAAAGTTATAACGGAACCAGTTGTTTTAAATTTATAATCATTATTATCAAGAATTATAGTTGTACCAAGCGCTTTAGCATCTGCCATAAGTGACGCAAGAGTTCTTTTATAAATTAAGTTATATAGTTTATATTCATCAGCAGTTAAATATTTCTTAATAGACTCTGGTGTTCTATAAATACTAGTTGGACGAATAGCTTCATGAGCATCTTGAACATTTTCGGTTTTTTTACTTTTTTTAACATATCCTACATATTCTTTTCCATAGTTCTCTTCGATATATTTAAATGTTGGTCCTGTGAATTCATCGGATAATCTAACTGAATCCGTTCTCATATAAGTAATAAGACCGACTGTTTCAGTTCCAACATCAATTCCTTCATACATTTTTTGAGCAATTCCCATAGTACGACGAGCATTAAAATTAAGTTTATTTGATGCTTCTTGTTGCAAAGTTGAAGTTGTAAATGGAAATTTACTAGCTTTATTTTTATTCTTTGATTCAATACTTGATACTAAAAAATCTTTATTTAATTTATCAAGAATATCATTTACTTCATCAAGACTTTTAATCTCGAGATCTTTATCTTTATATTTAAATAATTCAGAATCAAAATCAGAAAACTTGGCTGTAATTGTATAGTATTCTTCTTCTTTAAATGCTTCTATTTCTCTTTCTCTATCAACAATCAATTTTAAAGCAACACTTTGTACACGTCCTGCACTTGTTCCACTTGTCTTTGATTGCATTAACTTTGAAAGACGAAAACCAATAATTCTATCTAAAAATCTTCTCGTTTCTTGACTTTTAACTAAATTATAATCTATTTTCCTTGGATTTTTAATTCCTTCTAAGACTTTATCTTTAGTTATTTCATAAAAAAGAACTCTATCATATTTATTTTCTTTTATACCAAGTGCATCAAATAAATGCCATGATATAGCCTCACCCTCACGATCGGGGTCGGTTGCAAGATAAACTTTATCTGATTCTTTAACTAATTTTTTTAAATCTGTTATTACTTTTTTCTTTCCTTTAATTGGAACATAATTTGGAACAAACCCCTGCTCTATATCTATCCCTAGTCCATATTTACCTGTTGTTGCTAAATCTCTAATATGACCTATACTACTTACTACTTTATAATTTTTTCCTAAATATTTTTCAATTGTTTTACTTTTAGCTGGAGACTCAACTATTACTAATTCCATAAACGTATCACCTATTCATTTATACTAATATTTTGAAAAAATGTCAACCATTTTTTTATTTAAAATAAAAATGTAATACCTTAATCTTTGTAATTAACAAGTATTACATCTTCTCC
Organism: Bacilli bacterium; assembly: GCA_017460745.1. GTDB lineage: Bacteria > Bacillota_I > Bacilli_A > RF39 > UBA660 > RUG591. The sequence goes on from JAFUAL010000019.1 coordinate 98,432, forward strand.
TAACGTTTCTATATCTTTAAAGTTAATTTCAACTTTATTAGTTCCTTTAAATGAGAATACTCCTTTAAACGGTACTAACAAAAATGATTTTATTTCACCAGTTACATTATCTATTTTACAATCAATTATATTTCCAATTCGTCTTCCATCTTTTATATTTATAACATCTTTATTTTGGAATTCAGATAAATTCATATTATCACCAATTAATAATATGTTTAAATATTTCTTTTTATTAAATTTTAAATTTATTAATTAATTGTATAATAATCATCTACATTTATTTCTATATCTTTATCATCTTTTTTATATAATGTAAATAATGTATCACCAAAGGTTACTTTATCACCAACAAGTTTTTCTAAAGTAATTCCAACCGTATAATCAATTGTATCTTCTTTTGATTCACGTCCTGCACCTAAAACACATGATAATTTTCCAATTTCTTGAGCACTTATGGCGTCTACTACTCCCTCTTTTTGAGATTTAATTTCTTGTTTATGTTTGCTTACAGTAAGTGAGCTAATATCTCCACCTTGATATTTAACAAATTCTAAAAATTTATTATAAGCCTTTCCGCTTTCAAGTACTTCTAATACTTCTTTTTCGGCTTCTGCATAACTAACACCTTTAGATTTACTAATCATAGTACTTGATATTTTTATACATAACTTTCTTAACTTTCCTGTTTTACCTTTTAAAACATCCATTGCTTCAATCACTTCAAGAGAATTTCCAATATTACTTCCAAGCGGGGTATTCATATCACTTACTTCGCATATGGTTTCACGATTATAAAATGCTCCAATTCTTTCCATCACATCTTTAAGTTTTAAAGCAGAGTCCATATCTTTCATCATAGCACCGTTTCCGCATTTGATATCAATAAATATTTTATCAGCACCACCGGCAATCTTTTTAGACATAATACTTGATGCAATAAGTGGAATAGAATCAGTTGTACCTGTTACATCACGAAGTGCATATATTACTTTATCAAGTGGGCATAAATTCTTGGTTTGACCAGTTACTGCAAAGCCAATATCAGATATTTGTTTGATAAATTCATCATCAGTTAAAGAAACTTTAAAACCTTTAATACTTTCTAATTTATCAATAGTTCCTCCTGTAATACCAAGACCTCGACCACTCATCTTAGGAACTATTACACCACAGCTTGCAACAATTGGACCAATTATTAAAGTAACTTTATCTCCAATTCCTCCAGTTGAATGTTTATCAACTTTAATACCTTCTATATTGCTTAAATCAAGTACATCTCCACTTTTAATAAAAATATCAACTAAGTCAAATGTTTCAGTATCATTCATTCCTTTAATACAAATTGCCATTAAAAGTGCAGACATTTGATAATCATGTACTGTACCATTTAAATATCCGTTAAAAGCAAATTCTAATTCCTCACGTGTTAAAGATAATCCGTTTTTCTTTTTACTAATAATTTCAACTATATTCATAAAAGCTCCTTTCTAGTTATATTATACATAATAATATTTATTTAGAAAAGAAAAAATTATTAAAACTTTTTTAAAATTTCAATAATTTACTATTCATATTTTATTTCAGGATGATCAAATTTCTTTCTCGTTTTCATTCTAAAACATTTACTACAAGCAACAGTATAAGTAACTTTACCTTCTCCGTCAATTGCAACACTTTCACCTTCAGTTACCACTTTACCATCAATTAAACGAACATTAAACATGGCTTTTTTACCACATTCACAAATTGTTTTTATTTCAGTTAATTCATGTGCTATTTCTAAGAGACGGCGCGCTCCTGGAAAACCATTTGATTTAAAATCTGTTCGAAGACCATAACACATAACAGGAATATCTAAATCAATTACAATATCCATTAACTGATTAACTTGTCTCGTAGAAAGAAATTGTGCTTCATCAACAAGTATTAAATCAACATGATTATATTCATTAACTATTAATTCAAATATATCTTCATTTGGTTTAATTAGATAATCAACTTTTTTTGAAGAACCAATACGGGATACTATTTTATCATTTCCTTTAGTATCAGTTGCTGGTTTCATTATAATTGCCCTCATACCTCTTTCTTCATAATTATAATCACATTGTAATATTCTCGTTGTTTTTCCTGAATTCATTGCTCCATAAAAAAAATATAACTTAGCCACTTTATCACCTAAATAAAGAATAACAAAAGTTATATTTTTATACAATATTTTTTACATTATTTGACTGCACCTTTTTTTAAAAGAATTGAAGCAAGAAGTGCAAATGCACCAATACCAAATATAACGAGAGAAATTATCATTTCATTTTTCTTGAAGAAACTATTATTGCCATCATTACTTTTTACTTCACTTTCCAACATTTCTTCTTGCTTATTTACTATTTTAAATGCATAAGTCGCAGTATCATCACCATCAGTTGCTACTATTTTAACAGTACTACCATCTTGTAAATTTTCATTATTAGTTACTTCATATTTAGCAGTATCACTTCTTAATGTAACATTAAATTCAAGTGTTGTAAGAGTTGTTTCTAATTTGTAATTATATGTTTTAGCATCAAATTTAAATTCAACATCAGTTATTTCTATATTAGTTACTATCGGAACTTCTTCTTCTCTTGTAATATTTAATTTATAGGTTCTAGTCGTTCCATCTTCTGCTGTTACTTTTATTTCAAAATTATTTTCACCTTGTTTTAAAGATACATTTTCCGTATATTCAACAGTTGCTTTATCATTATTTTTAACTGCATTTATTTTTGTTCTTGTTACATTATTTTTAACACTTATATTATATTCATAAGTTGTTCTTTTAAATTCAAATTCTGCTCCTTCAACTGTCAAACTTTTTAAAGTTGCATCATCACTTTTATAATCTGTTTTAGTAATATTAAGTTTATAAGTTCTTACATTTTCATTTTCCGCTTTTACTTTTATTTCTACAGTTGCTGATCCATCAGTTAATTTAACTGCATTGTCTCCAGTTCTTTCACCATAACCATCAACAAGTACTGCTCCAGTTGCAGGAGTTGCTTTAATCTCAACGGTATCAGTTGTAACTGAAACATTATATTCATTAGTATCAGTCAAAACAACTTTATTATTTCCAACCGTAAGAGCAGTAAGACTATTATCACTACTTCTATTATCTGGTCTTTCAATATTAATTTGATAAGTTTTAGCCTCGCTTCCGTCTGTTTTAGTAACTTCACACTTTAATTCGTTTTTTCCATAATTAAGAGGAATATCATCTCCTAAACTACATTGTCCTGGGCGATAACCAGAAGCAAACACATATCCTATCTTAATACTACTTTTATTGCTATCAACTTTTTTTTCATATGGTCCGAGTTTGTCACTCTCAAACCCTTCTAAATCTTCTCCATCAATCTTTATAGCTGTTACATAACTTTCTTCAGCTTTTACACTCATAATACCATAAAAATTTATGCATACCGCAAATAACAAAACTAAAAACAACTTCTTCATAAGTTCCCACCTTTATTCTTAAACTAAATTAATATTATCATAAATATTTAAAAAAATCTATATAAAAAAGAAAAAAACATATAATATTTTACATGTCCTTTTCACTATTAGGTAAAATCATAACTATACTTTGATTTGTTAAATCAAGTTTCAAAATAAATTTATTTAATCTTTTAATATTTAAATTTCTAATATAATCAATTCTATCTAAATACACTTTATCATAAGTTATAATATCACTATAAACATTATCAACTGTTGACTCAATATTATCAATCATTCTAATTTCACTAGCAATCCAAACTTTCTTAATTCTTTCCAAATCACTTGCTTTAATTTTTATATTAGTAAGTGTCTTCTTTATTTCATCAATAAAGATATCTGCTTTATCTGATTCAGCAGTAATATCTAATGTAAAATAATTATAAAAATTATTTTTTTCAATATAAAAACCACTTGTTAAACCATTTTTGGTAACTAATTCTTTAAAATTAGATGTTGTTCCAAATAAACTAGACATAATAATTCCTAAATACATATTTTGTTCGATTGAAGAAAAATCATTAATGGTATCTTTATTTATTTTAATACTAAATCTTAACTTTGGAATTGTAACACTCATATAAAGTTTTGTAAATTCTTCTTTTACATCACATGGTTCAATGTATTTAACTCTTTCTATTTCCATGCTTGTTTCAATCTTATTTAATTTTTCATGTTCTTTAATTAGTTTTTCTATATTCTTTACATTAATATTTCCTCCAATTACTAAAAACATATTGGAAGGATTATAAAATGTGTTATAGGCGTTTTCTAAATCGTCTTTAGTTATAGAGTTAACACTTTCTACGGTACCAGCAATCTTTTCTCTAATTGGTAAATTATAGAACAAATTTTTTCGCATAGTATCATCCATTGCCCACTCTGGATCATCTTCATACATTAATATTTCTTCTTTAATAATACCCTTTTCTTTTTCAACGTTTTCATTTGTAAAATATGGACTATAAACAAAATCAAGTAAATATTTTAAATTCTTTTCTTGATCATTTACACCCCAAATATAGTATCTAGTATTATCAAACGTTGTAGAAGCATTTGTATTAACTCCACTTTCTGAAAAGAATTTAAATGGATCAATTCCATCTTCCATTTCAAACATTTTATGTTCTAAAAAATGTGCTGTTCCAAATGGTGTTGTAACTTTTTTTCCATCAAGATAAAATTCTATATCCTTTGAGCCATATTTTGTTCCAAGAATTGCATAATAATTTTTTTTATTTTTAAAAGGAATTAAATACACCGTTAATCCATTTTTTGTTCTAAATGTATATAAATCTTGTTCCAAATTTTTAAAACTATTCTTTTTCATCATTATCCCCCTTTAATAAATAAATTGTATCAAGATATATTTTTTTAGACACATTTTCAATATCTTTGATAGTTACTTCTTGTATTTTAGAGCGTCTTATATCAAGTTCGTCTAAATTAAGCAAATCCTTGGCAATCATATTTTCAACTATACTATCCATATTATCCATTGTTTCATCAATAGCACTTAAATATTCTGTTTTAACATTATTAAGTTCATCTTCTGTTATAAAGTTCTTTGACATTTTTGCTAAAATTTCTTTAACAAGTTTTACTACTTGTTTATAGTTTTCATAACTAATACCTGATGATATTAATAATAAATTATCGGCCTTATTAACATTTGAATTAATATAATAGGCTAAAGAGTTTTGCTCTCTTATAATTTGCATGAATTTAGAGTTAAATCCCCCACCCAAAATCATATTATATAAATTAATTACATATTTTCTCTCAAATTCTGTCAAATCTTTTAATTTACACCCAATTGCAAGTTTCGATTGATTTAATTTTTCTTCTTCAATTACTACTTTTTCTTTTTTAAGTATTTTATCATGATTAATAGTAATATCTCCTTTTGGTTTCTTTAAAGTTTTAAAATTCAATTTTTCTTTAACCAAGGAAATCATTTCTTTTTCGTTGAAATCACCTATTACATATATATCAATATCGCTTTTATATAAAAATTCTTTGTAATAATCATATAAATTTTTTTCATTTATTTCTTCCAAATCCTCTAAATATCCGAATCCTCGATAAGAATATGATGCACTTCCTATGCTTTCCATTAATCGAACGCTGGCATACATTTTAGAATTTTCTTTAACTGTTTTAATTTCACTTTCCAAATCATGTTTTAATATGTTAAATATTTCTTTATCAAATTTATTATTTTTAACATTAGGTTCAAATATTATTTCATGAAATAAGTCTAAACTTTCAAGTAACATACTTTCTTCTGTATATTTAGGATTAAGCATTGACATATTAAATCTTGTAATGAATTTATTACCTATTCTAGTATTATGACTTCCTATATATAAAGAATATAGATCCTGTGTCTTTAAAGCCAAACTTTTTCGTGTTTTATATTTTTTACAACTTGAAACTAAATAATCTGTTAGTAAATTTCTTTTTGTAATATCACTTTTTTTTATATCATCACTTAATAATATTTTAAAATTAATTGATTTAAATTTTTTAGTTTTTACTAAGTGTAATTTTCCATATTTTAAATCTATTATCTTTTCTTTCATTATTACTCTCCCTTTAAATCTTTATTATTATATCCAAATATAAGTCTTTTATTTACGTTCGTATATCTCAAAATCTATTTAAATAACAATCAAACTTCTCTTATAATTAGAGTATTATTTTACCATAGTATATTTTTTTTATCAATAACACAAAACAATTTTAGCCTAAAAAAGTAATTGACAAAAGAATGTCAATTACTTTTAGGTACACATTTACCTTCTCCTACTTTAGCACCTTTTTCGTATTCTTCTCCAACTAATTCACATGATGATTTGGTCATCGCATCTTTTAAATAACCACCAAAAGCATTTACTATACCAATTATTACAACAGATATAAGTGCAATAATAAGTACATATTCAACGAGTGCTTGTCCTTTTTTATTCATCATATCACCTATTCCTATAATTAAATATTATAAAATATTTTTAATTAAGTCAAGTTATTTATGAACTTTTATTAAACCTTCTGCTACTTCTTCTAAACATTTACCAATATTTTTTTCGCTTTTATATTTTTGTTTAGGCATTTGTAGAAGTCCTGTTTCTGTAATTTGTCTGCTTCTTTTAGCAGCTATGTGAACAAGTTCGTATTTTGATGAAACTATATTTAAAAGTTTATCAATAGATGGATATATCACACGTCTCACTCTCCCTCTATTATTAGAATAAACGAGACAAAAAAATATTGCAAGTAGATTTCCAAAAATTTACATTTATTTTACATTTTTGTTTTTTTAATAAAGTAAAGGAGGACACACCAAATGTCCTCTAGAATTCGGATATAATCTATATCCATTAATAGTATACGTATTATATAATTTTTTTATGCAACATTTAGTAAATTAAACAACGTGAGGTTTCTATTACTATATATAATCTTATTCAAATAATTTTTGATTTTTGTATCTATTTGTGCTATTATTGATATGTAAGCAAGGAAACTTGCATATAATAAAAAAAGAGGAACATTCAATCTGCATGGTTGGATGTTGCCTATAAATTATTTATGACTTCACCTAACACACTGTTTGTTTTGTTAGGTGATTCTTTTATTTAATAAAATTATTTATATAGTAATCCTATAAGTAAAAGGATAATTATAATCAAAAATAAAACTATAAAGTCTTTTTTTGAATAATATCATCAATTTTTTTTGTGATATTTTTGCATTTTGTTTTTTAAAAAATATGTATTATATTTTTTCTTGTTTAAATATACACTTATGATTTTTATAAATGAATGTTCCAAAACTTCCATTTATTATGCTAAACTGTGGCATAACATGACCAATATCAGCATCAAGTACTACTGGAATATTCATATCATCAAATACTTTATGTAATACGTCCTCGTATGTTAAATCATCGCATTCTTTTAAAGATCTAGTTCTACCAATAACAATTCCATTAATATTTTTAAACCAATTACTCCATTTCATTTGAAGTAATCTACGGTATAAATCTAAAGGATTGGAATCATATATATCTAAATACCAAAGCATTCCTTCAGGATATTTACTAGTAAAATCTTCTACATAATCATACTTAGTACCTAGTATTTCGGTAATTGCTTCTAAACATCCTCCGATTATTCTTCCTTTAATAGTAACATCTTTTTTATATAGACTATCATATTTTACTTTAGTATCTAAAATATAATCTATTCTTTCTTTTTGCTTTTCTTTTTCATATAATTTAAAACTTTCTTGTATTATTTCTTTTTTATTGAAACAATCTATTATACTAAGAACTGATTTATGAATAGTACTTGCTGCAAAGTCAAAAATATTACTAGAATTAATGGTTGCTATATGAAATTTAGTTGTTATATAAAACTCTAGTAAACTAGAATCACTAAAACCAAATATCCATTTAGGTTTATTTTGTTTTATTATTTTATCATCGAGATATGGAAGCATTTCCAAAAGTAATTCTCCTCCTCTTACTTGTGATATTACTTTAATATCATCACTCCAAAGTTTTAAAAACTCTTTAGCACGAGTTTGACCACTACTACTTACAAATTGTTTATTAGAATAAACATTATCTGTTATCTTTGTTTTATAACCAAGGTTATGAAGATTTTCTATAGCCTTATTTAATCTTTCTTTATCAAAATCTGATGTAACACCCTTACTTGTTGCAGTTATTCCTATTATTTCATCTTTATTTATACTCTCAGGATAAATCATTTAAATCACCGAATTTATTTTATCAAAAATATTAATGCTTGTAAAATATTAAAATAACTTATATAATTGTATTGGAGGTAGATATGAAAGTAAAAATAAATGAAGATAATTGTATAGGATGTGGATACTGCGAAGGTGTATGTGATGAAGTATTTGAAGTAGTCGATGGTGTTAGTACAGTAAAAGTTCAAGAAGTACCAGCTGCAGCTAAAGATAATGTAATAGATGCAATTGAAAATTGCCCTACAAGTGCAATAGAAGAGATTAAAGACTAAAAAAAATTGATTAAACTTAATCAATTTTTTTTCTTAAACTTTTTATAAATTCTTTTTCTTTAGAATCAATTCTTCTTGACTCAATTATTTTACTAAGTGTTTTATTATAAATAAAATTGTCTTTTATATTAACAAGATACACAAGTGTTTTTTCTTTATATTTTATATATGAAACTGACATGAGCCAAGAGATTGCCATTTTAACATAATAATCATCGCTTTTAACTTTTGATACAATATCTAATACTTTATCAATATATTCATCATGTAAATAATAATCAAGCAAAATAATTATTCCAAATCTTTTAATAAAACTTGATTTGTTATGTATCAACTTTTTAGCATATAAAAATCCATTTTTTCTTTCTTTATTAAAAATTTTTAAATTAGCAACAACTGAATCTACTTGTCCCCAACTCTTTAATTTTTTTAAATATTTTTCTAAATAATCTTTTAATTCATTAAAAGTTATTTTTAAATAACCATAAACTAAACCTTCTATTAATACAAGTTCATATATATTGCTTTTATTATTTTCAATAAATCCTTTATAATCTCCTTTGCTTATTTCTTTAGCAATTTTTTTTAATTCATCAACCCTTATTCCAATTACATCATCATATACAACTACTCTTTTGCTAAATTCTTGATATTTTAAATCTTTTATACTATCTAAATAATTTAATAATTCTTGATATTTATTTTTATCAAAATTATCTTCAAAACTCACTTTTATATCCTTTATTGTTTGTATAATGTGATGATTCTACTAATTTAACTACCATATAATTAGCCTCCTAAATAATTATAACTGAAAATTCTAAAAAAAGGAAAAAAATATTAAATCTAAATATATTTTTTACATAAATTGTCATTTTACAGTATAGTATATTCCTGTATAACTATCATAATATTCTTTAATTAAATAATCTAACTCTTCTAAGACTTTAGTAGATGTTATATTTAATTTATCAATTTTTGCTATATCAACATTTTGAAATAGATTTAAAAGTTTTAAAGTATTTTTATTAAATAAATAACTATCATTGTAACAATTATTACATATACCACCTGGAATACTTAAATCAAATGTTAAAATACCTTCATGTCCGCAGTTAACACAATAACTAAAATCTGGTTTAACTCCTAAATAATTTAATAATTGGATCGATAATATATCATAAATTAACTTGGGATTAAAACCATCATTTATTTTTAGTAAAGAATTTTTTAAAATATAAAATATATTTTTATCGTTATTTTCTTTTAAAATATTTTTAACTAAATTAACCGAATTGTTAGCAATTGTCATTTTATTAAAATCTTTCATTATATTAGAAAAAGAATTTAATAAATTACCTTCTTTTAGAGTACTAATGGCATTTTCTTTATAGTTCATAGTAAATTCAGCATAAACAAACTTCATGCTAATTCCTCTTAATTTACTTTTTATAGTTCTAGAACCTTTTGACATAACCGAAATATAACCATATTTAGAAGTTAATATATTTAGAATTTTACTAGTTTCTCCATAATTTGTTTCATTTAGTACTATTCCCTCTATCGTTTCCATCATTACCTCTTAATTCATTATACATTAAATAATATTTTATATCTCCAGTTTTCTTGAATAAAGTCCAAAGTAAATCTTTCATTATATCACCTACTATATAATGTATGATTTATTTTATTTTATTCAATATCTAAATCATCTTTTAAACCAAGTTCTGTTAAATATGATTCTCTATCACGCCAATTTTTAATTGTTTTAACAAAAAGCTCTAAATATACTTTTTTACCAAAGTATTCTTCTAAATCAACACGGGCTTCGCTTCCAATTTTCTTTAAGAGTGAGCCACCTTTTCCAATGATAATCTTTTTTAAATTATCACGATCAACAATTATTAAAACTCCAAGATTAACAATTTTTTCGGTTTCTTCAAAAGTTTCTAAATAACAAGTTACAGAATGAGGAACTTCTTCCTCTGTATGCATCAATATTTTTTCTCGAACAAGTTCAGTTACCATTAAATTAGTTGGAAGATTCGTTATATAATCTTCATCATAATAAACATCTTCATTAGTTAAATATTTTTTGATTGTTTCAATAAGTTCTGTTATATTAACATTTTTAACTGACGAAATTGGAATTATTTCTTTAAAATCATATAAATCTTTTAACTTGTCTATTTCTTTTAAAAGTATTTCTTTATTATCTAATTTATCAATTTTAGTTAAAATTAAAATTACAGGTCTTTGTTCTTCTTTTAATTTGTTTAAAATAAACTCATCTCCTCGACCAAAGCCATCTTTTATATCAACAAGAAATAAAACTAAATCAATATCTTTAGTCATAGAATAAGCTTTTTTATTTAAAACATTTTCTAATTTATGACGTGGTTTATGAATTCCTGGTGTATCTATAAATATTATTTGAGAATTATCATCATTATAAACTCCTTCAATAATATTTCTAGTTGTTCCTGATTTATCACTGGTAATAGCAACTTTTCTTTCTAAAATATTATTAAGTAATGTACTTTTTCCAACATTAGGACGTCCAACAATGCTTACAAATCCTGTTCTCATTTAATCACCTTTTTCTATATATTCTTTAACTGGAAAATATGTTTTTCTATGTTCTTTAATTATTCCATATTTATTAATTGCTTCTACATGTTTTTTGGTAGGATAACCTTTATTATGTTTAAAATCATACATTGGATATTTTTTATCAAGTTCTATCATCATTCTATCCCTTGTAACTTTAGCAATAACACTAGCAGCTGCAATTGATAAACTTTTAGCATCACCCTTTATTATAGAAGTTGAAGGAATATTTATATTAAGTTTCATAGCATCTATTAAAACATGTTCGGGTTTTATTTTGCAATTATTAATTGCATCACACATGGCAATTTTAGTTGCTTCATATATGTTTACTTCATCAATTTTCACTTCATCTACGATTCCAATTCCATAACTAACGGCATCATGAATTAAGATATCATAGAATTTTTCACGTTTTTTTTCACTTAATTTCTTAGAATCAGTTAATCCTTCTAATTTATAATTAAGTGGCAAAATAACGCAGGCTGCTACAACTGGTCCAACAAGAGGACCGCGACCTACTTCATCTATTCCTCCAATTAACTTTACATCCTGCTTAATTAATTCTTTTTCGTATACGTATAAATCTTCCATTATAAAGTTTCAAGACGCTCCTTGATAATACTACTCAATTCTTTCATATCACATTTTCCTTTAACAAGTGGAGTTATTTCTTTCATAATGAGTCCCATATCTTTAGCACTTGTTGGATTAACTTTATTAAATGCTTCCTCCACAATCTCCATAAGTTCATCACGAGTTAATTGTTTTGGTAAATAAGTACTTAAAAATTCTATTTCCGCATTTGTTTTTCCAATTAAATCTTCTCTATTTCCTTTTTCAAATTCTACAATTGATTCACGTCTTGTCTTAATTCCACGACTTAGCATATCAATTACTAAGTTATCTGTTATCTCAATTTTCTTATTAATATGTTCAAGATCAACATCTCCTTTAATTCCTCTTAATGTTTGAACTTTAGACATATCTTTTTCTTTCATATATTTTGTAATATCATTTTTTATATTTTCATACATTCTAATCACTCTCCGTGTTAATTATACCTTAAAATTATTAAAAAGTATATATTAAAAAAAGAAACTCAAAAAGAATTTCTTTAATAACTTAAAATAACAGTTGGCTGGAAATTACAACCTGTACTACTCTTGGATTTAATACGATTATGGCTACTATTATCTTGAAAATGCCACCATTCTGATGCTAATGTTTGCATACCACTTGATTTCATTAATTTATCTAAATAAATAGCATCAGGATGTTCCTTCATTTCTTTAGAATAAGTTGATGAAGAAGATGATTTATATTTAATTGCTTTGGTACTTAATTCATGCATAGCAGTTGGCATATTTAATTCTTGATTGGTATTAAGACTTGCAAGGGTAACATCAATAGCTGATCCAGTATTATGAGTAGATACATTTTTAGCTAAAAACCAACTTTTACCCCAACTACTATTATTAGTTGCAGAACGATTAATATTTTTTCTGACTGTACTATCCGAATCATATAATTTAGATAATCCATTATATATTTTTTTAGTTACTGAATGTGGACGATAAGCATCATATATTTTTAAAGTATACCCATCTTTTCTCGCATTGGTTTGTGCTTTTAATATTTTTTTAGCAAAACTATACATAACAGGTACTATATATTCTTCTTTTTGCAATCTATTATTATACACTTTGCCAGATGAATATAACTTTTTACCAGTTACATTAGAAATATTTTTTTCGCTTGATACATAAATACTACTCGATGCATTTGTAATATTATAAATAATACTTGGAATATAGTCACTTAAATTAATCATTGCTACTTGATGTTTAATATATCCTTTACTAGAGCCTGTATCAATATACCAATAACTTCCAACTTCTTTTATAATAACAAATGGTGTTCCGGCTTTTAAAGTACTTATTTTTTTCTTACTACTTGCTGTTTTATATAGATTTTCTTTAACAGCCATATAACCAGTACAGCCTTCTAATTTTCCGTCTTTAACTGTAACAATTGCATTAGTTTCCGTAAGTGCAAAAGTATCTTTTATAAAAAATAAATTACCAATTAATAAAACTGAAATAAATATCAAAATGTAATTTCTTTTTTTCATTATATGTTCCCCCTTAAATCGGTCATATTATATCATAAATTGAGAATAATATCAAATAAAAAAGAAACTTAGGTTTCTAAGTCTCTTAATCTCTATTATTTTTTTCGCGTTTCCTTGCGTTTTTGATACCAGCTTTTTTAGCTTCACGTCTTCTTACTCCTGGTTTATCATAAGCTTCTCTTTTTTTGAATTCTGAAGGGATTCCATCTCTTGCGACTTTCTGTTTAAATTTTCTAAGTGCCCCATCTAAATTTCCATTTCGTACAGCAACATGTGTCATTCAATACTTCCCTCCCTTCATTTCAAAATCAATATAGATTATATCAAACAAGCAAAAAAATTTCAACACAATTTGACTTATTTTCTAAAATATTATACGTTTTTTTTCATTTTTCGTCCCATTTTTAAATATTTTTTATTACAAGAGGCAAAACTTCTCTTAAAAATGTTCCATATATTCTTCCAATTTGAAATATTAATTTTACTAATAAACAAAAAGCTGGAAATGCAAGAATTGGATAAATATATTCTTTTAGTAATCTTTCATCTTTTAAAATCCGCATAAACTATTGCTAGAAATTCTTCTGATGGCACCCCCTACTGCTTGTCCTATTTCAAAAAAAACATTTAATACCCCTTTTAAATAATTTAAAAATGTTCCTGATATAGTACTTCCACCTCCAATTATTCTTTTACTTTCGTTAACATCTATACTTATCATAATACTCCTTTCTGTTTTATTAATTGCATTTTAAAGGTCTTGCAAACCCATCTATTATTCCAGCTAAAAATGTAATTAAAGAACCTATTCCTAAAATTGCACTTATAGATACTCCACCACCTTTTATTTTTTTCATTTCAGATATATTTAAATTTTTCATAATGCTCCTTTCTATATTATTTCACTTACTTTCAAATAATAAATATAACAAAAAATAAAAATTATAAATATTAAAATAAAAATCAAATACAAAACACGATATAGTCTAACCTTATATTTAAACTTTAAAAACTCATTAGTTACTATATACTATTCCTCCTTTTATCATAACAAATTGTCCATATAAATCTCGATTATTAAATCGATGACTTATAATTATAACTGTTTTTTCTTTTAAATAATTAAATATATTTTTTAGTATTTTTCTTTCACTTTCAATATCAAGAGCATTTGTTATTTCATCAAATATATAAATATCACCATCACACACTAAACTTCTTGCAATTATTATTCTTTGAATCTCACCACTAGATAAATTATAACCATTATTATCAAGCATCATATTTTCTTTCAAAATACTTCTTTTAGTAATACTATCTAATTCACATAATTTAACAATTTCTAAATATTTAATATAATTTATTTTTCTATCTAAAACAATATTATTATAAAGTGTATCAGAATAAATAATATCACTGCTAGATACATACGTTATTTTAGTTCTTATATCAAACAAATTATAATTTTTGATATTCTTTTTATTGATTAATATTTCTCCCTTATAATTATTTAAATATCTATTTAATAATTTCATTAATGTACTTTTTCCTTCACCACTTTTTCCATAAAATAATACTTTACTTCCCATTTTTATAGATAAGTTATCACATTTTATTACATCATCTATTCCGTTATACGAATATACTAGATTATGAATATCAATATTTCCTATTAATTTGTTATTATGTGAATATTCTTTTATATAGAGATTTTCTTTGGGAACATCTAATAACTCTTTAATTCTTAGAAAACTAATTCTTGCATCTTGATATTCTAAATGAAATTCACATATATTACTAATTGGTTCAAAATAAGTAACATACAAACTATATAAGATAAATAATTCACCCATATTTAATTTATTTATTAAACTAACATAAATAATTATTATCATTCCGATTCCAAAAATTAAATTTTTGCATAAAAGTTTCTGATAATAGTTTTTATTTAAACTAAAACTTATATCTTGTAAATTATTATATTTAAATTCTAACTTCGAATCCAACATATTTTCTATAACCATTCCCTTAATTGTTTCTATACTTTGAATTGATTCAAGTAAATGGTTATTAACTTCAACTTCACGTTCTTTTAATCTTTTTATTTTTTTACTGATAATTTTATTAAAAAATAAAGTAACTGAAATATAAATTATACTAATTATTATAATAATTAACCCAACATAATAATTGATACTAAATATAAATAATAAAATAACAAATATAAACATAAAATCAATAAATATTGTAATAAATAATTTACTAATCAAATCCCTTATTTTAAAAACATCATTTATTCTAGTTATTATATCTCCTTTTGTACGATTTTTAAAATATATATACGGAAGTCTAATGATATGATTATAAATTTTTCTTATTAAAGTATTATCAAGGGAATGCTTTAAATAATTAATTAAATAATTAAGAAATAAGTTACTTAATTCTTTTAGAACTAGTATTAAAATTAAAAGAATTAAAATATATTTTATTTGAAAACTATTTACATTAATTAAATTTTTTATCTGATAGGAAATTAATATACCTGATATCATATATATTAAAGAAAATAATATTATTATAACAAATGTTACTTTATACTCTTTCATAATAGGCGTACATGTTTTTAAAAAAGACTTTTCTTTCTCTTGTTTTAATACTATACCTACTTTTTTATAGAGAATATAAACATTAGTTGATATTTTATTCCATTCATCTATAAAATAACTTTTAAAACCATCTGCAGGATCCATAACTTTAATGGTTTTACCTATTTCATAGACAACTACAAAATGTCCTTGATTATTTTCTTTTACAATGTGAGCTATAATTGGAACACTAGTTTTTAAGTTTAAAATATTTCCTTTAACAGCTTTTGCTTCTAACCCTAGTAAACTTGCACATTCAACTAAAGAATAAACCGATACTCCGTCATTAGTTGTTTTAGTAATTTCCCTTAAATACTCACGACGTGCATATCCACCATAGTAATCAATAATTGACATAAGTGATGTAACTCCACAATCCCTTACATCAGTTTGTAAAAACTTCTTAATCTTTTTCATCAAAACCTCCTAATATAATATAATATTTTTTTAGGAACTTTTAAAAATAAAATTAAATAAATTTTTTTCTCTTATTTTACAATTTATTAAACATAAAAAAAGGTGAACTTTTTTCACCATAAAATTAAATGCATGTTATAATAACAAAAAAAGGAGATACAAATATGCAAAAAATAACAACAAAACAAAAAGAATTTTTTAATATAATAGTAAACTTATATAATACTAACGGAATGTATCCTACTATTAATGATTTGAAAAAAGTAACTAATTATAAATCATACAATACTATTTATAAATATTTATCTATTTTAGAAAAAAAGAATTGTATAAAATATGATAAAAACAGACATCAAATTACTTTTATTAATCAAGTATTAAAAAAATCTAACAAAATATTAATTCCAACATTTAATAATAGCAATTATTTTGATATTGAAAATGCTAATGATATAAAAACTATTAAAGTAGCAGATAATAATTTAAATAGTTTTGGAATATATAAAGAAGATAATTTAATACTATCTAATAAATTAAATTACCTAAATAATAATTTTGTTGTTATGGAAAGATTTAAAAAATATAAAATTTATAAATGTCTAAAAAAAGATAATTTTTATTACTTAATAAATGACAAAGAAGAATTTGTTATAGAAAACAAAAAATTAATTGCCTATAAAGTCGTTGCTTTAATAAGAAATTTTGAATAATAAAAGAAGGTTTTAGCCTTCTATTTATTATCAAAAAAATCTTTGAATTGTTGTTCTTCGTCTTTTAATATTTCTTCAGTTAGTTCTCCTCTTGAATCAGTTTGTTTTTCACTTATACCAGTTATTAGTTTTTTAGGGACACCTTTTTCAATGTAAATATAATTTGGAGCATATATTCTTTTTTCTCCAGTTGAATGTGTTTCACCATCTGAATCCTTAATAGTATATTCTTTTAATAATTCATCAAATACTTCTAATAATTTTTGATAATCTTTATTTCCTTCTACAGTTTTAGTTAAATTTCCATCAACAAATTCATATTTATCACGAACTACTTCTGCACCTTCCGAATCCCAAATTGCAACATAATAAATTTTATCAATATTTGCTTCCTTTGCTACTTCAATTGACTTTTCAATAACACTTCTACACCATGGACAAAGTTTATCTCCAAAGTAAACATAAAAAGTTTCTTTATTATCAATGCGCTTTAAAATATCACTTGTATCTACTTTAATATAAGGATTATCCTCGTCTATATCAAGAACTCTGTGAGCCTTCCCAGACTTATTGGTTTCACCATTAAGAGATTCATATTCTTTTTTAAAGTCTAAACCATATGTATTCTTACTACATCCAACAACAATAAAAGACAAAACAACTAACATCAAAATAACTTTTTTCTTCATTTTCTTCACCTCATAATCATTTTATAAAAATGCAAATAAAAATTCAATCAACTATCGATTGAATCAACTAAACTTGAGGTTGAATATTTAATTATCACACTTTGAATCAACTGTAAGCGGTATTTTATATGTTTTTATGTTTTCTCCTTCCCCTTTAGCATTTATTTCCAAATACAAACTATCCTTAGTATATGTCTTACATTTCTTACTAAAATTATCTATTTTAAAATCAACATCTTTTAAATATTCACTTAAAGTAATATTACTTTTAGTATCACATGTAGAAATTTCTTTAATAGTATCATTGTTTTTTTCGAATAAACTACAGCTAAGTTCTTGATAATTGATATCACTTTCTGTTCCGCAGTAATTAATGTTAGAAATATAAATAGAAGATTTTACTTGATCATAAACAAGACTTCCAAATACTTCAAAATCTTTACAACTTGAGGTGATTGTTTTTAATTCAAATGTTTTATTTCGAGTTAAAAGAAATATAAGTATTATACCTATTATTATACTTACGCAAATGATAGGTATAACCAAACGTTTTTTACTTGTCTTTTCTTCCTGTTTTATGTTTAATATATCTGATAAATCTACATCATAATCTTTGGCTATTTGAACTAACAAAGTTATATCAGGTAAATTTTTACCATTTTCCCATTTTGATACTGC
The DNA here is from genome assembly GCA_017460745.1 of Bacilli bacterium. Taxonomy (GTDB): domain Bacteria; phylum Bacillota_I; class Bacilli_A; order RF39; family UBA660; genus RUG591. The sequence goes on from JAFUAL010000019.1 coordinate 116,912, forward strand.
TTGATAAGTAACTCCATATTTATCAGCTAAATCTTTTTGAGTTAAATTATTATCTATTCTTATCTTTTTTATAAATTCTTTAATTTTTTCGTTATCCATTTAATTCACCAATTTAATTATACAAAAAAAAATAAAAAAATGCTATACGGATATATAACACTTTTTCATTTAATAACTATGCAGCAACAATTTTTCCATTCTCAATTTTATATATAGTTGGTGTTCCATTTATCATTGTACTTCTAAACTTATTTACTAATTCCAAATCATTTTCAATGTTTTTGCTTGTACTTAAATACCAACTTATAATCCTTTCTTGATCACTTGCACCAGGATACTTAGAAAGTCTTTTAGACATTCCTTGAATTGATGAATAAGTACGAATAGTATTTGAAGCAGCACCATAAAAATATGATAATTCATAATCATCTAGTCGATCTTCTAAAGATACACCAAGAAGTCCTTCAAGTAAATAAGCAACTGTTCCTGTTCTATGCTTTCCAACTGCACAGTGAAAATAAGCTCCCTTGCCACTTACAACTGATTTCATTACCGTTTCAACTCCACATCTTGTCCCAGCTATATTAGTTGATCCTAAGAAATATCCAGCAACACAGTTAACTTTTTCAAGACTTGCATAATATTTTTTTACCTTACGAAAATCACTGCTACTCCTAAGATCAACAACCGTTCCTATTCCTAAGTTTTGAAATATAGTAGTTGCTATATTAATATCACTTACATAACTTGGATTAGCCCCACGATAAACTAAACCATAATTAATAGTACCACCATCAGCTTTCTTACCACCAATATCACGAACATTTCTAATCTTTGGAATGTTTATCATTCGTGTATCTCCAGTTAATTTAATATACTCATTACTATTTGGATTACTTTCAGACTCTAAGTAATATATAACATTTGGTACCATATTATAAGGCAAATAATTTTTATCTACTGTTTTTAAATAGGTTTTTGTTTTCGTTGCTTCATTATACTCATATATTTTAATATTACCCGTTATTGCCGTTTGATAAGTTTTTGGTATATCGCATCTATTACTACTGCTATTACAATTTGAACTTTTATAAACGCTTTTCATATTTCTCGAAGTTGAACTAAAATATGAAACAACAGCATTATTTCTTTGATCAAAAGTTTTGATATCAAGTTTTATAACATTAATAGTACAAGTTGCTATTTTATCATTAACTGTCTTTACTGTTATAGTTGTTGTTCCTTTTCCAACACTTGTAACATTTCCATTATTATCAACTGTTGCAACACTTGTATTACTACTTGTCCAAGTGACATCTTTATTTTCAGTATTATTAGGATTTATAGTTTCAATTAATTTTACTGATTCACCTAAATCTAAAGTTACATTAGTTTTATTTAAAGTAATTGATTCAGCGACAATTTCTACTTTAGCTTCTTTAACAATTACTATACAACTTGCAGCTTTATCATTTTTAGTTGTGGCTGTTATAATCGCAATACCACTTTGTAAAGTATTAATTTTTCCATCTTCATTTACAATTGCAACACTTGTATCACTACTTTTCCAACTTATTCCATCAAGCGTTGCATCACTAGGTTCCTGAATAAGTTCTAAGTCAAATGTATCTCCTTCTATTATTGCAATATCACTTGCACTTAAACTTACTTTAGTTGGTAATATTTCTTTTTCCTTAACTATAACATTACAAGTTGCAGTTTTTCCATTTGTAGTTGCAACTGTTATAGTACTATTTCCAACGCCAACTGCTTTAACTATACCATCATCTATAGTTGCAACCGACGAATTGCTACTCTCCCATGTTAAATTTAAATCAAAATTAAGATCAATTGGTGTTGTTGTTAAAGTAAATTGATAAATATCTCCTACTTCAAGTTCTAAATTTTCTACATCTATTGTTATATCTTCTAATTTTATTTCTTCTTCACTGACAACAACTTCACAAGTAACGGTTTGACCAGTATCACTTGTTACAGTAACAACACTCGTACCAACTTCATTGGCATAAACTGTTCCATCATTTGATACAGTAACATTGCTATCACTACTTTTCCAAGTAAAGTTTTGATTATCTATATCTTCAGGGAAAACAATTTGAAGTTTTTCTGATTTTCCTTTTTCTAAATATAAGGTCGTTTCATTTAAAAATATTTGTTCTGGTTCTTCTTCTGGTTGTTTATTAAAAGAAAACGAATTTCCGTTCACTAAATAAACTACTCCTATTGTAAGGACTAGTGTTAATATTATAATTAAGAAAATATATATTCCATTCTTTGCTTTTTTATTCGAATAATTACTTGAATCATTATAATCAATATACATATCTCCACCTCATTATAGTAATATAATATCATTTATCATAGTTAAATTCAAGAAAAAAACAATAGAAATTATTATTTAAAAATCTTGTAAAAATCATTCTTATATGTTACCATTTATATAAGAAGAATAGATTTTATGGATTATAATATAGTAGTGAGGTAGTATGAACGAATTAGAAAGACGTAAAATTATTTTAAGTGCAATTCGTGAAGCAATTGCTAATATGAAATTAGAAAATGACTTTGAAGATATTTTTAAAGACGAAGAAATAGTAAATCAAATAGAAGAAAAAATAAAAAAAATAGGTGGTAATAATGAAAAATTGGGAAGATTATGTTCTTGAAAATGGTGTATTAAAAAATAAATTAGGTATTACTGATCACGACAAATTACATATTTTAGAGGAAACAATTGTAACTGAAAAACTAGCATTACTAATAATTGACTCATATGTTGGAAAATTCGATTCTAAACATTTAAGAGCTATTCATAAATTTTTGTTTGAAGAAATATACGATTTTGCAGGTTCTTACCGAGAAGTTGATATATTTAAAAAGTATACACAGTTTGAGAATCCTGAACTAATATCAGAACATTTAGATAATCTATTAAATAGAGTCAACGAACAAGCTAAACTCATAAATCATGATAATCAATTTTCAGTAGCACGATTCTTAGGTGAATTATATTATGAATTAATAATGATTCACCCATTTCGAGAAGGAAATGGTAGAGCCATAAGAGAATTTATAAGAGAATTTGTTACATGTAAATTTCCTGAATACACTTTAGAATATTCAAAAATAGATAAGAATAATTTTTTACTTGGAATAACAGAAATCAATTATTATCCCCTACTTCTTGCCTATGAATTTAATAACGGACTTACAAAAGTAAATGCAAAATCCAAATAACATTTACTTTTTTTGTTCTATTAAAAAATAAATATCATAACATTTAATGAATAGAAAGGAAAAGTTGTGATGGATAAATTTGAAATTATAAAAAATATTGCAGAAAGGTCTGGTGGAGATATTTATTTAGGAGTTGTTGGTGGTGTTCGAACTGGTAAAAGTACTTTCATAAAAAAAATGGTTGAAACCTTAATAGTTCCTAATATTGAAGATGAATATGAAAAAAAGAGATGTTTAGATGAAATTCCTCAAAGTGCTGCTGGTAAAAGTGTTATGACCACTGAACCTAAATTTGTTCCAAATAACGCTCAAACTATAAAAATTGATGATTTTACCTGCAAAATACGATTAATCGATTGTGTTGGATATTTAATTAATAATGCCAAAGGTATAGAAGATGAAAATGGTCCAAGAATGGTCAAAACTCCTTGGGTGAGGTTGAATAAGTGATACCCAAATATAAAAATAAATAAATGCCGATAAAATAAGGGTTAAAGACAATATTTCACTTTATTAGTTAAAGACTAATTTATAGAAAGTGAGATATTTTTTTATGAAAAATGAGCAAATTTTAGAAAAAGATAAATTAATACCTTTGCTGATAAAATATGTTAAAGTAAATAAAGTTATATTCCCTATTGAGAGAGTTAAGTATTTATCTAATGAAGAAGTTATAGAAATATTAAAAGATTGTATTGATAATCAAGTAATATATAATCCAAATTATGAAATGGTAAAAAATATTACTCTACTTAATGATAAAGATTTAAAAGAAATATACCCTCTTATTAAAGAAAGTATGGATTATATTAATTATGATTATATGAGAGATATTAAAGATTTAGTTAATAATGTTAAATCTAGAAAAAAAGGTAAAAAGTATTCTTTTGAAGAACATTTAAAAGCATTAATTATTGCTCTACTCTCAAATCATAGATGGGGAGATAACAATATAAGAGAAAATATGGAAACTATTGATAAGATTTTTCATAACTATGATAAGAATTATTTAAAGGTAGTTGAACCAAGTATTTTAGTTAATAAGTTAAGGAAGATTCATTGCACTAATCCAATGATAAATAATCAAATGAAAGCATTATCTAAAAATATAATGGTATTAGAAAGAATTGAAAAAGATTATGGAAGTTTAGATAAGTTTGTTAAAAAAGAAACTCCTAATGATATTGCTAATATGTTTAATAGTGGTGAATATAAATTAATACAGGTTGGACGAGCTTTTGCTTATGATTATTTAAAACGAGTTGGTGTTAATACTTGTAAAAAGAGTTCTCAATTAGAAAGATTATTTGGTAGTCATAGACTAGGAATTGTAGAAAACGCTAATGCAACAGAACAACAAGTATTAAATATAATTAAAAAGATAGCGATTTTAAATAACTGTGATGAGATAATCGTTGAATCAATAATCCAACAATTTTGTTTATTAAGGTCTGCTAATATATGTGGAGAACACCCTAATTGTGAGAAATGTAAAATAAGAGATTATTGTAATTATAATAAAAAATGTAACTAAAGGTATGTTTAACGACATATCTTTTTTGTTGCTTAAAAAAAACGAAAGGAGAAATGATATATGGAATTAAATTATGCAATATTTAGAAGTGAACCTATTATGACTATACCTGATTTAGCACAAATAGGATCACATAATAAACGAGAAAAGAAAGCATATCAATCTAACCCAAATATTAAATTAGAATTAACTAAAAACAATATAGAACTTGTTCCTTTAAATGTTAAATATGTTAAAGGCTTTGATGAATTAACTAAAGAATATAAAAAAGAGCATGATGAAAGAATGAAAACTGAACGAGCTGATAGAAAGAAAAGA
>JAFUAL010000020.1 GCA_017460745.1 Bacilli bacterium
CCCCATATACGCAAGACTTTTATAATTTGAATTGAAGGCCGAATTTCCTAATCCCGTAGTTGATGATGTATTACTTGCATGCACACATTTATTCGTTGCATCATACGTTCCATTATAAATCATCTTAATGCCGCCGGTATCGGTTGTTCTTACCATTTTCCAACAGTATCCAGCAAATACTACATTATTATTTTGATAATTTCCTCTAAAATAATAGATTGGATATTTATCACTGGCTGTTGAATTCATGTAGTATAAATTTGTTAATCCATCGCTTCCACTTCTATTACTAAATGTTACTACGGTATCACTTATACCTTTACTATTATCTTTATCAAATATTTGTTTATAAAAGTTTATTCCATACGTTTTTTCCTTAAAGTCTCCCGTTACTTTGACTTTTACACTAGCATACATTTTATTCCATTCATCAAGTGAATAATCACCATATAATTGATTTAATTCTCCACCATATACTTTTACATCTTCATTTATCCAAATGTATAATCTATATTTTTGAGAATATGTAGAATTACCTGCAATAGTATCTACATAAAGTCGAAGTCCATCCGAAAAGTTAGCAAAAGATTCTCTTGTTACGATATTAGTCCAATCATTTGCATTATTAGGATCAGATCCAGTTAATTTCTGAAGTGTAATTCCAACAAAACTATCATCAATTCTAACTGCTCCTGTTATATCAGGAGTACTTCCATGAGTTATATTTACATCATAATAAATAGTTTGATCACCTTCATTGGTTCCACTTACAGTAAACTCTAAAAAATCATCAGGTTCTGTGCTTCTTGGCATCATTTGATTTATATCAATTATTTTTTCATCATCTTCTGTCAAATAAAGATTGATATTTCCAGTTATAACTTGACTATTTTGTGTACCCACTTTCGTATAACTAAAATATGCATAAGTAATGCCTAATGCAGCCACTAAAATTAAAGCTACTATTGAAATTATTATTTTTATTTTCTTACTTTTTTCTTTCTCCATCTTAACTCTCCTATTACTATCTACCATCTACCATTTTAGTATATCATTCCAACTTACAAATTTCGACAAATTTGGTTCTATATAAGTTAATACGACATCAGTTGATGTCTATATATTTTTTTTATTTATTATATATTCCTAAAACTCGACAAAGTATGACAAGAAAAAGTAGTATTGTAACAACTCCGAAAGGAGGGATAATATGCCTATTACTAAAACAAGACATGGTAAATATTTTCTTAAGGAGAATATATCTAAAAAACTTTTTAAAAACGAATCTATTGGTAAATGCTTAGCATCAAAACTTATAAGTGAAGTTATTGGAGCTGATTATGATGATGTGTATAATAATATTTCTTTATCAACTGATGAGATAGCTTTCTCCGCTTTAACTATTGATAATGTTGCTGATGCTGTTTATTTCGATGATAAAGTTTATTTTGATATTGAAATTAATAGTTATAATGGCATTCATAAAAAAAGACAACTTGAATCATACGTTTATCAATTATACCTTGGTCAACTTCATAGTTATAAAGATTATGATAAGATTAAAAAAGTATTTCAAATTAATATCGATAATTATGATTTTCTTGGTTACAATGAATTCATATATGATATATATTTGATGGATATAAAACATAAAGAAATCGTAAGTGATAAATTACAAATAAAGCACATTAATCTTGACTATTTAAGAAAATTAGATTATACTGAAGTTGATAAGTTCGGCACTCCTCTTATGAAGAATTTATATTTCTTTATATGTGGAGATATGGGGCTTGAAAATATTTCTAAAAAAGGTGATGATTTAATGAAAAAAGTTGTTCAAGAAGTTAAAGAAATATCTGGAAAAGAAGAACCATTTAGATTCTTTACTGATGAAGAGTTACTTGAAATGGATAGAAAACAGTTTAGGGAAGAAGGTTTTGCTGAAGG
>JAFUAL010000021.1 GCA_017460745.1 Bacilli bacterium
AGTATAGGAGCATGGAGTGCAACAGGAGGATTAACAGGATATTATTATACGCAGCCATATACAAGAGCAAGTGGTAGTGGCGGATGGTCAGGAAGTAATACACCAAAGTTAACATGTGATAATGATAATGATAAATTAAAATATGCGTATGGACATGGAAACATCGGAAGTAAAGCGGCACTGCTAACTTACGATGAGGTAGGATTAGCTGGAATGACATGGTATACAAATGTAACATATTCTGATAATTACTTATATACCGGGTACTGGTATTGGCTTTTGTCGCCTGCGTACTTTGGTGGCTATGATGCTGACGCACGTGCGGGTCGTGTGACTACGGCCGGTGAGTTGCACAACTATAACGTTCATAATACAAGCGGCGGTGTGCGCCCAGTAGTTTCACTAAAACATGGAACCGAGGTATTTAATAAAACAGCAGCCGGAACTGAAGCCGATCCATATATCGTTGGAACTGAATTATCTTAACAATAGTTAAAATAATTATTATGTAATAATTAAATTTTATAAATACAAATCATTTATTAGTTGTATTTAAATAATTATATAGCTTTATTATCATTATTAATATGTAACTATATTTTTATCGTGAATTTAACAAATTTATGTAAAATATAAAAATAATGCAAAAATATATATAGGCAAATACGACAATATATGCTATAATAAACATGAAAGTATGAAGATTAGATATAAATAAACTATTCTTGTTAGATAATTTTTGAATTTTTGTTTATATTAATAATGATTTTAAAGTAAAGGAAAGTGATTGTAATGAACGAGTCAGATAATAAAAAAAATAATAATAAGATTAAATTAGTTGCAATAATACTTTTAATTCTAGTTGCCGTTTTAGGTGTATCTTATGCATATTATTTCTATTCTCAAACTGGTAGTAAAAATAATCAACTTATAATTGGTAATATTCGTATGAGTTTAGGAGAAGATGAAGAAATATCAATTAATAATATAATACCAAGAAGTGATGAACCAAGTGAATTTCTAGACTTTACAGTAAGTGGAACTAATGAAAGTAATAGAACAGTTTATTATGACATTAATTTTGTACATGGAGATGATTCTAGTGTAGAAGGTGCTATAAGAGTAGATGATAATTTTGTATCATTTACCCTTATGAAATTAACAGGATCTGATCCTAATAATGCAAATGATTGGACAACTATTGTTGAAAGAGAAGCTTATGCTAATTTTAAGGACGGTGTACGTGTACATGTAGATACTATTGCAGGTAATTCTACATATTCTCAAACATATAGATTATATGTCTGGATAAATGATACTATTACACTTTATGGAGGAGATTTAACACAGGCAGATGGAGACTATAGTATTGATGATATAGGAAAATTATACGCAACTGTTAAAGTTAAAGTAACAGGAGACTTTAAAGCAAAGACAGTCGGAACTAATTTTTATAACGAAATATTTGATAAAGCAAGTGGTAAAGGTGTAAGTGATACAGTAGTAACATTTTCAAATAGAAGTGGAAGTGATGGTTTAACAAATTTATACTACATGAATTCAACAGCAAGTGATAAATATCCAATTTATTACTTTAGAGGGAATTATCAAAATAATAATGTAGTATTTGCTGGATACTGTTGGAAAATGGTAAGAACAACGGATACCGGCGGCATTAAGATGATTTATAATGGAACGTATGATGCAACGAATAAATGTGTGCATGCAAGTAATACATCATCAACTACGGGATTAGGAAATTCGGCCTTCAATTCAAATTATAAAAGTCTTGCGTATATGGGG
>JAFUAL010000022.1 GCA_017460745.1 Bacilli bacterium
AAGCATGTTAACTTCGTTAAGCATTGACAAAATTCATTCTTGTATTGTTTTGCAACTAGCAAAGAAACAAAAAACAACTCAATATTTCCTTTGAGTCATTTTTTCAAAAAATTTGTTTCACATCATTTACAAACATACAATTGTTAATTTGTACATTTTCCTTTGTTAATTAGAATAATTAAGTGCTTTTTGTACTAATTTTATACTATTAAAATTCCACTAGTATAACTAGTGGATTTTCTCAAACCCTGTAAGGGTTGATACTGGCTGCTACAAAATGGTAGCTTTTTTAATCCGCCAATCGCCTTCGTCACTCTAACTACCCTTAAAAGGGTCTTCGTATTCCTTTACACTTTTTTATCTATTATCATGTCTTCCAACTCTTGTTCTCTTATATACTTTTTTATTGTTTGTTTATTTAATCCTACTGTACTTACATAATATCCTCTTGCCCAAAATGTTCTTTGTCCATATTTATATTTTAAATTTGCATGTTCTTCAAATATCATTAATGCACTTATTCAAATATCATTAATGCACTTTTCCCTTTTAAATATCCCATAAATTGTGATACACTTAATTTAGGTGGAATTCGTATCAACATATGTATGTGGTCCATACATGCATGTGCTTCTATTATTTCCACATCTTTATACTCACATAGTCTTCTTAAGATCGAGCCAATGTCTCTACGCAACTTACCATATATTGCTTTTCTACGATACTTTGGTATAAACACTATGTGATATAAACAATTATATTTCGTATGAGACAATTGGCTCTCATCAATATCCTTACTTTTCGTTTTACTCTTTAACATAAACATCTCCTTCTGTTTTTTAGTTGATTGGCGAATCATACTTATTATAACAGAAGGAGATGTTTATGTTTTCTGGTGGGCTTCGCTCTTTACTATTCTCACCTGCTTAGCAGGTGGATTTGAATGCAAAACTGATGTTTTGCATATTAAAAACTCTTTCAAATCATATGAAAGAGTTTAATTTATATACCAAGCATGTGCGTTGCAACTTGGAAATAAACAATAAGTCCAACGGCATCAACTATTGTTGTAATAAAAGGACTTGCCATTACAGTTGGGTCAAATCCCAACTTTTTAGTTAAAATTGGCAATGTGCATCCAATAAATTTAGCAACTACAACAATCATAAATATAGTAACACAAATAACAATAGCAACTTGCATAGTAATGGCTGTATTACCAAATAACATTTTATCAATAAAAATTAATTTTAAAAAATTAGTAATAGCGAGAGTTAAACCAATCAACATCGATACTTTTAATTCTTTAAAAATAACTCTACCAATATCCTTAAAATTAACTTGATTTAAAGAAAGTCCACGGATGATGGTAACTGATGCTTGACTTCCTGCATTTCCTCCTGTATCCATAAGCATTGGAATATAGGCAGTTAGTACTGGAAGAATTGCCAAGGAGTTTTCAAAACTACTAATTATTCCACCGGTAAAAGTTGCAGATATCATCAAAAGTAAAAGCCAAGGAATTCTTGCTTTCCAAGTTTCAAAAACCCCAATATCAAGATATGGTTTATCACTTGGCGAAATAGCAGCCATTTTTTCGATATCTTCAGTAGCCTCTTCTTCCATGATATCCATGATATCATCAATAGTAATGATACCTACTAACCTATCCTCAGAATCAACAACTGGCATAACTGTTAAATCATATTTTTTAAATAATCTTCCAACTTCTTCTTGGTCAGTGGATGTTCTAACACAAACTGTATCACGAGTAGCAACATCTATAATTAAATCATCAGTATGAGCAAGTAAAATATCTTTTAAACTTATATGTCCAATTAATTTTCTATCCTTTGATACAACATAACAAACATTAACAGTTTCATATTCATCTATTTCTTTTCTTAAAATACTAATTGCTTCATGAATAGTTAAATCACCTTTTAATTCTGCATACTCAACAGTCATCACTGAACCTGCTGAATCCTCTGGGTAATTTAATAATTTATTAATATCGCTTCTGGTATCTTTATCACATTGTCTAAGTATTCTTCGAACAAGACTTGCTGGCATTTCATCTAAAACATCTGCTGCATCATCTGCAAACATTTCATTTATGATAAAAACCGCTTCTTTATCAGTAAGTTTTGACAAAACTTCTGTTTCAACTGATAGTGGCAATTCTGAAAATAAATCAGCTGCCATATCTTTATTCATTAAACGAATAATCTTTGTTATTTCATCCACATCAAAGTCTTTAATACTATAAGCTATATCTACAATTTGATTTTCACTTAATAAAGTTTTAGCCTCACGAAATTTTTTAGAATTTAATAGTTCTCTTATTTCTTGTTCCATAAAGTACCTCCTATTATAATTATAAAATTTATTTTATATGACTAGTTAAAAATTCTATAACATCTAATTCATTTTGTTCGACTTTCTCCCAATCTAACTTAGTCATATCCGTAAAATATTTATTTAAAGTTTTATTAATTGAAATTGTATTCATTGGGTATCCAGGATTTATTACATTAGACTTTTTATTAGTTAAATAAAAATCTCCTTTTTCAAATGTATAAGTATATTCTTTATCATCTTTTATTAAAGCAAGACCATATATCCATTTAGCATTTATTTTCCCATCTGTTCCATATTTATTAACTAAATCAATATAATAATCTAGCATTTCTAAATCACTTAACTTTTTACCAGCAACTCTTCTAACAAATAACCCTGGTTGAACATCATTTGGTACTCCTTCTAAATATAAACTATCATCCATTCCAAGAGTTATCATTTTAGTTTTATCATAAGCACATCTTGCTTTTTTTAAAGCATTAGAAATAGGATCTTTTCCATCTTCTAAAATATCTAATTTGATATTTATATCTTTTAAAGATACAACTTCTATACCATATTTATTTAATTCTCGAGAAAATCTTTTAGCCTTACTTGGATTATTAGTTGCAAATAATATTTTCATTTATTCACCACTTATTTTTTTATTCCAAAATGATTAAATGGAAATATTACTAATTTTGTTTTACCAATTATTTCCTCTTTTTTTATCAATCCAATAAGTCTTGAATCAACAGAATCAGGTCTATTATCTCCTAAAACAAAGTAATATCCATCAGGTATTTTTTCTTCTAATGTATAATCACTTGTATATTTATGCAAAAAGTTTTCAGAAACTAAAATATTATTAATGTAAAGCTTATTATCCTCATACACAACTGTTTCTCCAGGAAGTCCAATTACTCTTTTAATTAAGTATTCCGAATCTTTATCTATAACTACAATATCAAATCTTTTAATATCTGTAAAACGATAACTAATCTTATCTAGTATCATAATATCTTTATCATACAAAGTATTATTCATACTACTTTGATTAACTCGAATAGGCGTTACAATAAATTGTTTAACTAGAAAAACAACAATAATTATTACAATAAATTCAACTATTTCCTTAACTTTTTCCATACATAAAAAGGGACAAGTTAACCTTATCCCACCCTTTCTTAATTTCTTTCTTTAATCTTATATTGACCTTTCATTCCTCTTAAGAATGTTAATTTAGCACGTCTTACTTTACCTTTTTTAATTACCACAATAGCTGCAATCTTTGGTGAATTAATTGGGAATGTTCTTTCAACTCCTACACCATATGATACTTTTCTTACAGTAAATGTTTCACTTACTCCACTTCCATGTCTTTTGATAACGATTCCTTCATATGCTTGGATTCTTTCTCTTTTTCCTTCGATGATTTTAACATCAACTCTAACAGTATCACCTACACGAAATTGTGGTATGTTAGGATTTAACTGTGACGCTGTAATCTTGTCAATTACGTTCATAATACACTTTCCTTTCTCCTGGTAATTATACTAATTAATATAGCAGCGAATTACATCTAGAATAATATCATAAAAGTTATAAAAATGCAAACATTATTTAAATATTTTTACTATTTTTAACTTATATTTTACTGATTAAATATTTAGTTTTTATTATTTTATTAATATTTCTAAGTAAATTTTCATCAATCTTTGTAAAATACATATCTAATTTATAACGACTATTATTTTTTAAAGTCATACTTGAAACAATTACTTTTCCCATATCAACTATCTCTACTTTATCACTCAAATACTTTTTAAATTCCGGAATAAGTAATGGGTAATGTGTACACCCAAGTACTAAAGCATCAACTTCTTTAAACTCTGAAACATATTTCTTTATAACTAAAGAATCTATTTTATTATTTTCAAGCATTATAACAAATTCAGGAGTTTTAACTTCAATTACATTATTTATATTATCTTTAAATATATGACTATCTATTGTTCTTTTTGTACCAAATACTAAAATGCCGTTTAAATTCTTTTTCTTTAAATAATTTATTGTTGGACTAATAATATCAAAAATTGGAATGGATGTAATACTTCTAAGTTTTTCCAAACAAGTAGATGATACAGTTCCGCAGGCAATTACAATTAAATCCACTTCTTTCTCTTCAAAAAAATTTACTATCTTACTAGATAAATCAAATAATTCTTCTTTAGTTTTTTCACCATATGGTACATTTAATGTATCTCCATAATAAATATAAATATTATTTGGATATGCATTAATAAATTCTTTTAAAACATTAAGTCCACCTATTCCAGAATCAAATAATCCTATTTTCATAAATATTCCTTTCTATAAGATTATATAACTTATTTTGAATCTTTTTTACAAAAAGATTTAATTAATTCATAAGTTCTCTTATCACGCTGATGAAAACTTTTACATACTTCTTCGTCAAATATTCCATTTTTTTTAAAATTATATTGTTCATAATTAAAAATTGATAAATCTACAACCAATTCCCATTTTGTAGTTCGAATATTAAAATAATGCGGAGTATATTCATTCGTCGGAGTAGCCAGTGAAAAATTTCCAATATAAAATAAATTATCTGGAATTTTATTTTTTTTCTTGTTGTCCGAATACCAATTTTATATGAATACAAATATCCATTTTTATCTTTATCCGACATACTAATCAATTTTTTACTTTCTATATCGTTATAATTTTTTAAACCAATAGCAGTGTAACTAAAGATATAACATATGGAAGTTTCTCAATATCCTCACTTGTTATAGGAATAGCATTTTTCTGAGTTATTTTAATTCTAAATATAGGTAATGTTTTTGACTTATCCATTGAATTATAACCATCAAAAATAAATATCAAGAACCTACCATCGTATTTTTCGTGTTCATTACTTGAAATTTGTAAAGCAAATGCATCACCTATTTTCCAATTTTTAACTGGTGGCATTTTATAACGGCTACTATTAATATTTACCATAATTAATTACTCCTTATAAATATAAATTTATTCGTAATCGTCTAAAAAACTCTTATAAACTCCATCGTTTTTAGTTCCTAAAATACAATTCAAATTAACATTATCAAGTGCTTTAAAAATATTGTAATCAACATTTGGATTCTTTTCTTTTAAATTCTTAACTAAATTTTTCATTTCAAGTCTTTTACTGTCTGAATCATCATTAATACTACAATTCTCTGTAAAACGACACGCACAGTTAATAAACGTTAATTCATTGTGTTTGCGCCAAGCAATAATATCTTCTTCATGAACTTTATAAAGTGGTCTAATGAGTTCTAAACCAGGAAAATTTTCACTATGAAGTTTAGGCATCATCGTTTTAATTTCACTTCCATAAAACATCGAAAGTAAAGTTGTTTCAATCACATCATTAAAGTGATGACCTAAAGCTATTTTATTGCAACCTAATTCTTTAGCTTTATTATAAAGGCATCCTCTACGCATTCTAGCACATAAATAACATGGATTTTTCATTCCATCACGACTAACTATATCATAAATATCAGTATCAAATATTTCAACTGGAATATTTAAAAGTTTAGCATTCTTTTCAATCATTTCACGATTTAAAGAGTTATAACCAGGATCCATTACAACATATTTAGCTTCAAACTTAATAAAACCATGTTTACTTAATTCTTGAATACATTTAGCAAGTAAAAATGAATCTTTTCCTCCACTTATACAAACCATTACTTTATCGTTATCACTTATTAATTTATAATCATAAACACTAGAAACAAATTTACTATATATTTCTTTCCTGAACTTTTTTATAATACTTCTTTCAACTTCCATATATTTTTCCATATAACCACCCTTTATCTAACTAAATATCCTAAATCATTTATTTTTTCTTTTATTAAATCAATATCAAATTCTTCTTTATACTCAATTTTTACTTCTTTAGTTTCTAAATCAACTAAAACTTTTTCTATATTATCAATTTTTTCTAAGCAATCCTTAACTCTACTTGCACATTTATCACATTTCATTCCATCTACTTTTATTATTTTTTGCATATTTTTTCTCCTTTTTTATTTCAATTAAATGTAGTTAATTATTTTATCACATCATTTTCTATTAAGCAATTTAATTTTAAACTTTATTCACCTTGATTATGCCAAGGATTATTAACATCAGGGTCAGTTGGATCCCATCCTCTAAAAGGACTATTTTCGTCTATTTTTAAAGCTGAAGGTTTTTCCACACCATCTGGTAATTCTCCATCATATATTTTAATTTTCATAC
Organism: Bacilli bacterium; assembly: GCA_017460745.1. GTDB lineage: Bacteria > Bacillota_I > Bacilli_A > RF39 > UBA660 > RUG591. Next base: position 6,661 of record JAFUAL010000022.1, read on the forward strand.
CATTTGGACAATTATCATATATCCATTTAGAATCAGCAACAGATAGTCTTACACATCCAGCACTTGCAAAACTTCCTAATTTATTATATTCTTCCCATTCTAAATCATCTTTTCTCATGCTATAATATGGTACCGAATGAAATAATATATTACCAGTTATTACCGTATAGTATTGACCCCATACACCACCAATTAAAGGTCCCCAATCAAAACCTTTAATAGAATAAAATATACCTGTTGGTGTTCTTCCATTTATTCCAGTTGAACAAGGAAATACTTTAGCAATTTTAGTATATTCTTTATTATCATCAAGTTCATAAACAATAACTGTATTTTGATTTCTAATTACTTCAGTATAATATTTTAATTTTTCTTTTTGAATAACATTTATATAAACTCGTTTTTTACTTGAAATACCACTTTTATCTGTTGCACTTATATTAATTTCATATCTTCCAATTGTATTCTTATCATAACTTCCTGAAATATCACAGTTAACTTCTCCATCTACTTCATCAATACACTTAAAAATACTATTCAAATCAATATTAATTCCTTCATATATTGTAATATCATTTGCATTTATTATAGGTCCTGCCTCATCATTTACTAACTCATAAGAAAACAATTTATTCTTATCTAATTTTAAATTACCTATTAAGTCATTAAATTCTTCATAATTACTTCTTTTTAAAAAGAATAAAGTATCATTTTCTATTTTATAACTACTATTACTTAAATAATTTACTATTAATAAATAACTATTTATCTCATTTTGTAAATCATTTATCATATTTTTATAACTTAAAGTATCAATATTTTTAATTATTTTTTGATATAGTTTATCATTACTATTTGGTTTTAAATCATCAATTTTAATTAAAATATCATCTAATCTATTTTTATAATTATTCAAATTATCATTAATAATACTTAAATCATTATTTTCTATGTTACTAAGATTTAAAATATTTAAAAATTCATTACCATTTTTTATAGTTAAAATATTCTCTCCGATTTCAATTATTTCTTCTAAATAATTATTAAGTTCACTTTCTAATTTTTTATTTTTTATAGTTATATTTTTGGAAAGTAAATTTGTTTTAATATTTTCATTTTGAATACCATTATTAATTGATGCAACCACATTTTCTAGTTTCTTTATTTCTATACTATCTATAACACTAGGAAGAAGTCCAGAGATTACAAACATTATACCAACAAAAAATAAATATATACATACTATTTTCTTTTTAATATAATCCTCCTAGTTTATCTATAAAAATTGTACTAAATTTTTTATAAAAAGTCTACTATAATCAAGAATAGAATATATTTTTAAACATATTTTATTTTATAATTATTTTCATATAAATAAAGCGTTTTACACTTTTTTGTCAACTATCTTTTTATAACTATAAATTTAATTAAAACTATAGAAAATAATAGAAAATAGTAGTATAATTTATGTATGTAATCTTGAGTATTTATTTAAATTGTAGGTGAAAAAAATGAACTATCCAAATGGCATAAAAAAACAGTTTAATAACATAAATAAAGAAATAAATTACAAAAATCGAGGAATGGATCTTGAAAATGATTTAAATATAAGTAATCAGTACTATATTGAAAAAGGTATTGCATATATTTATAAAAAACCTACTCCAATTAAAGTAGTAAAAGCAGAGTTTAATCAAAATGGTTATAGAGTTATAAAAGAAGCATATTATAGTGAACCATCAACTACAGATTACAATGGAATATATAAAGGAAATTACATTGATTATGAAGCCAAAGAAACTAAAAACAAAACTAAATTTCCTATAAGTAATATTCACGCACATCAAATTGAACACATTAAACATATTGTAAAAGAAAATGGTATTTGTTTTTTAATTATAAGATTTACAACCATAAATAAAACTTATTTATTAAGAGGAATAGATTTTTTAAATTATTTAAATAAATTTAAAGCAAGTAGTATTCCAATCAGTTTTATTGAGACACATGGAGAACTTATTAAAGATAAGTATTTACCAAGAATAGATTATTTAGAAATAGTTGATAAATTATGGAGGTTATAATGAAGAAAAAAAGTAAAAAATTAAATTTAGGATTTATTATTACTATGTTAGTAATTATTGCATGTATTTTATTATTTTATTTACTACTTGGAAGTGAGGCAGCAATTATTTTAACAATTGGAGTAATAATTATTCTTACAGTTGCAAAGTTATTTGATATGACAAAGAAGAAGAAAGTACAAAGAAGAATATTAAAAACTCTTTTAATTATTGTTTTAATATTTGGAATAATTGGAGTACTTGGAGTTGCTGCTTTTATGGGCTATGTTGTTTATTCAGCACCTGAATTTGAAACTAGTTTATTAAATGAAAAGCAATCAACCATTCTTTATGATAGTAACGGACAAGAGTTTGCTAAAATGGGAAGTCAAAAGCGTGAAAATATCGTTTATGACGATCTACCTGAAGTATTCATTGATGCCCTAATTGCAACTGAGGATTCAAGATATTTTCAACATAATGGTGTTGATATTGCGAGATTTTCTAAAGCTGCCGTTCAACAGTTAATGGGAAATGATGCTGCAGGTGGTGGTTCAACTATTTCAATGCAAGTTATTAAAAATAGTTTTACAGATACAGTTTCCAAAGGCTTTGAAGGAATTGTTCGTAAATTTACAGATATTTATTTGGCCGTATTTAAGTTAGAAAAACAATATACTAAAGAACAAATTATAGAATTCTACGTTAATATTCATAACTTAGGTGATGCTTATGGAGTTGAAGAAGCAAGTAAATACTATTTTGGAAAAAGTGCAAAGGATTTAAATTTGGCTGAGGCATCAGTTCTTGCTGGAATGTATCAAGCACCTGATACGTATAATCCAAGAAAGAATCCCGAAAAAGCTGAAAAACGTCGTAAAACAGTATTAAATTTAATGGTAAGACATGGTTATATATCTCAAGAAGAAGCTGATCTTGCAAATAGCATTCCTGTTAAATCGCTTTTAAATATTCAAGCATCTAATCAAAGTATTTACCAAGGTTATATAGATACTTTAAGAGATGAAATAAAAGATAAATACGGACTTGATCCAAATGCAACATCAATGTTAATTTATACAAACATGAATAGGCAAAAACAAGATGCATTAAATGCAGTTAGTAATGGTGAAACATATAGCTGGATTGATGATTATGTTCAAACAGGAATTGTAGCAGTTGATTCAGCAACTGGAAAAGTTGAAGCAATGATTGCATCAAGAAATTACAATGGTGAAATGCTTTATAATTATGCAACTGATATCAAAAAACAAATTGGTTCTACTGCTAAACCATTATTCGATTATGCACCGGGAATTGAATATAATAACTGGTCTACTTATACTTTATTTAATGATTCACCATATGCTTACTCAAGTGGACAATCAATTAAAAACTACGATGGAGATTATAAAGGATGGATTACTTTAAGATATGCTCTATCCGATTCAAGAAATGTACCTGCTCTTAAAGCTTTCCAACAAGTTAACAAAAAGAAAATTATTGAATTAGTTACAAGTGTTGGAATAACACCTGAAATAAGTGGTAATACAATTCACGAAGCACATGCAATTGGGGCATTTAATGGTTCTAACCCAATGCAAATGGCCGGAGCCTACCAAATATTTTCTAATGGGGGAAAATATATTGAACCTTACTTAGTATCTAAAATTGTTCTTCGTTCAACTGGTGAAGTAATAACTCCTAAAATAGAACAGAAAAAAGTAATAAGTGATTCAACATCATATATGATAGCTGATGTCTTAAAAGGTGTTGTAACTAATAGAATGCGTGGAAGTAAATATCAAATAACTGATAATTTCTCAGTTAAAACAGGTACTACTAACTTTCCAAGTAATACATGGGAAAGAAATCCAGGACTAGCAGAAGATGCTATCCCTGATTGTTGGGTAATTGGATTTACTAATAAAACAGTTGTTTCAATTTGGTATGGATATGATGGTCTTGATAAAGATCACTTAGATAGAGTTTTACATTGGTATCCTGCAATTCGTCAAAGAGAAGATTTATTTAATGCAGTTGCAAATGCAGTCTTTAATCACGATGGAACAGATTTTGAAATGCCTGATAGTGTTGTAAAAGTTGGAATAGAATCTGGTACTAATCCTCCACTTCTTGCAACTGAATATAGTCCAAGTGCCGTTTACGAATTATTTAAAAAAGGAACTGAACCAACTGAATATTCATACGCCTACTCCAAACTCTCGGCACCAAGCAATTTAAGCATTAATTATAAAAATAATAAAGTTGAACTTACATGGAGTAAAGTTGATGACCCAGGCTATATAAATGATAAAGCATTTGGTTACTATGTTTACTTTAATGATAAACTATTAGGTTTTACTACTAAAACAAGTTATACAGTCTCAGGAGAGTCAAATTATCTTGGAACATATGCAGTTGAAGCTGGATATAAGGATAATGAATCTCAAAGAAGTGAAAAAGTTACTAAAACATTATCTTCTACTACTTCATATGACTTAACTGTAAAAACAAATACTAAATATCTATATACAGGTGATACTGTTGATGATAGCTTATTTAATGGAAGTTTAGTTGTTTTAACAAGTGATGGAAAAGAAGTAGAACTTGATAAATCTAATATAAAGATATCTGTTACTAATTCAAGTGGTGAAGTTGTTCAATCAATTGATAATACTATAGCTGAAACTTATACAATTACTTATACTGTAACTTATAAAGATTATATTGGAAAAATTAGTAATAAAATTGTAATTAGAGAAAAAGAAATTCCAGATAATACAAGTGATAATTAAAAAAAGGTCTAAGACCTTTTTTTTGAGTCTGTAAATAAATCTGTGTAAATAAAAAATCTTTCCATGATAAAATAGAAGAAATGGAGAGATTTTTATTATGAAGGAAAATAACAAAGGAAAAGAAATATTAAAATTATTACAAGATAATTATGACATCCAA
>JAFUAL010000023.1 GCA_017460745.1 Bacilli bacterium
TAAAACTTCTTTTAAATCACAACCATTACTATCATAAAATTCTAATGTGTCATACATGATTATTCCTCCACAATGAATTCTATGTGTAATAGTTTATAAAAATTACTATTCTTCATAAATTATCACACCTTTCTATTGATATTCTTTTAATAATTCTTCCATTTCTTTAAGTTCTTCTTCAGTAGGTGGTATTGCTTCACATCGTTTTCCGTCCCAAACTTCAACTCCATCTGGATCAAGTCTTATATGAGGACCTTTTCTACCAGTCATAATCTCATCTTGATTATTTGCTATATCAGTCACAGTTATAAAACTTTGGATTTTATTATTGGTAATATAAGAGTTAAGATAACCTTTTATAAATACTTTTGTTCCTTTAACAAAAAAATCTTTATATATTTCATAAAGATTTCGGTTAATATTAAAACTAGCAAAAACTTTTCTTTCATCATATTTAAGAGTAGTTAAACCAAACTTAATATAATCATTTTTATTATCTGTGATACTATTAATAGTTCCAGATATAATTATTTCATTTAAATCATATTTCATTTTTTATCATTCCTTTCATTTTAATTTTTTTAAAGATTTAAATTATTTAAATAAATTTAAATTTATATTATTTATTAATATTATTTATTATCTTATTTATTTTATTAGAAGATACTCGCTATACTGATTAGCAGTATCTTGCTATAAACTCTAGAAGATATTTGCTAAATATATTCTTCTAGTATTAGGTTCACTTTCAACTCTAATATAGTTTTTCTTTCTTAAATAAGCTATGCAACTAGTAATTGTTCTTCTAGATACTTTCATAAGATTACTTAAATATCTATTACTAGCAAAACAAAAACCCTCTTGCATTGATAGAGTAGTTATTAAACCCATTAATAGTTTAGTAGTAGTAGATAAATCTTCATCTAATAAAACTACTACTGGAACTTCTACATACTTTAAATTTGTTATATCGTTGTTCATAAATCATTCTCCTTTCTTAATTTTAGGCAATAAAAAAACTTGTAACCACTACTTACAAGTCATACTAATAATGACAATAAAATCCCGGTGTGAGATAAATCTCACTAATAGGTCGCTTGAAGTAAAACATACATACAACATATTTCAATCCCTTTTATTCTTTTATTTCGTTCTTTGAAATATGTTTTACTTCAAACTTGTTCATCTTATATTTCTATAAGATAGGTTCTAATATAAATCTACGAACATTTACTGAACCTTTATTTGTTAGCGATTCAATCTTTTCTAACAAATCTCGTATGTGTATAATCCTCGGCTGTATTCATTGAACCTTATATATTTGTTATCTTCTAATATTTGTAGGTTCTTTTTGAATCCAACATTTGTTATACTCAATTTCTTTTGAACTTTCCCAATACTTATACTTGTGAATTCACATCTTTGGGATTGTTCTGCACAGAGTATTTTGTATATCAGTTTTGCTTCAAACTTGATATTCTTATCTCTCCATACTCTTGGATCAATTAATTCTAGTTGCTTTTTCAATCTCATACATTTGATTTCCTCCTTTCTTTTTCTATGTTACCCATTTAATTTTAAAGTGGGTTCATTTGGAAACACATATAATATATCATGCTAATTACATCATTGTCAACACTTTTACTCAAAAAATTAAAAAA
>JAFUAL010000024.1 GCA_017460745.1 Bacilli bacterium
ACAAATAAAGACAAGCTTTATTTGAATTATTATTATAATTACATAATAAAAATCAAGGGTCTAGATGAACTCACTAAAGTTCGCCCTTGATTTTTTAAAACCCAGGTTTTTTCTGATGTCTACCAAATGGGGTTCACATCATTTCTGATAGACTTTTTTTAATCAACTAATTTTCTTCCTTCAGCATCAACATCTATATTTCCAGCTAAAATCATGACTCCTTCAATTAAGCCCCAAATTGCTGATATAGGTGAAAGAATAAAACATGATAAAACTGAAATTAAAAGTTGAGCAATTGCTTTTGAAGTATAACCTAAATAAAAATTATGTACTCCAAGTGAACCTAATAAGATACCTAGAATTCCTGCTACAACTTTGCTTTTAGCATTTGGATCTTTAGGTGCACCTTGAAAAGCACTTGGATTATTAATTATTTTACCGCATTTTAAACAAATATCTGCATTTTCTTTTAATTCAGAACCACAATTAGAACAATACTTTGCCATTTAAATTACCTCCTTTTTCTAAAAAGATTATAGCATAGAATAATTATTTTTACAATTATTTGAATTTAGAGTTTCTAAATGTGCAATTTTTACATAGATTATGAGTAAGTTTATTATCTTTAAATCCTTGATTAATATTTTTAAATAAATCTTTATTTAATATGTCTTCTAAATTTTCATCAAAGATATTTCCTAGCTTTATATTAGCATTGCTATCTAGACAACATGGAATAACAGTTCCATCTGAAAGAATTGCAATATGAGTTCTGGTACCAAGACAAGTTCCAAATTCTTGATTACTAACTGTTGTATCATTTGGCCAGTCAAATAGGTTATCTTTATCTAGATATATATTATTTTTTATTTTTATGTTATTGTTATTTATTACTTTTTCCATAAAACTATTGTCTAATTTATAATAATTAATTATTTTATCCACAATCATTGTGGATAATTTATTTAATTTATAATTATTTAAAGTCCAGATTCGATATACTATAGGAATATTTGTTGATAAAATATCGCATGATTCGAATACTGATTCAAAATAATTTGATTTTTTATTTTCAGAGTGCAGAGAAATATTTATTTGTTTTATATTATTAAATTTAGTAAGAATATTAAGTTTTTCTTTTAACAAAGTACCATTTAAAGTAATTCGAACATTTAAATTATATTTATTTGCAATATAAAGTATTTCTTCGAGATTAGAATGAAGAAGAGGTTCTCCTTTAACATGTAAATAGATAGTTTTAGTATAATCTTTAATTTTTTTCATAACTATTTCAAATTCTTTTGCACTCATTTCTTTTCTAGTTCTTTCATCGTTAGAACAAAAAGAACAATTTAAGTTACAAATATTAGTGATTTCTATATATATTTTATTAAATCTCATATTTCACTTTTCATTTCAAATAACACGTCTCGTAGTTCCATAGCACGTTCAAAATCAAGATTTTTAGCAGCTTCTTTCATTTCTTCTTCAATTCTTGCAATCATAGTTAGTTTATCTTTCTTACTCATTTTTTGTTTTTCTTGTTTTGACTCACGATCATCCATATTAGATATTAAATCACGTATTTCTTTTTGAATAGTTTTTGGTGTAATTCCATGAACTTCATTATATTTTTCTTGAATTTGTCTACGTCTTGCTGTTTCTTTAATTGCATAGTCCATACTATCAGTTACTTTATCAGCATATAGTATTACATGTCCATGTTCATTTCTTGCACATCTACCAATTGTTTGAATTAAACTGCGACTACTTCTTAAGAATCCTTCTTTATCAGCATCAATTATGGCAATTAAACTAACTTCAGGTATATCAAGTCCTTCTCTTAAAAGGTTAATTCCAACTAATACATCATAGGTTCCAAGTCTTAAATCACGAATTATTTTCATACGTTCAAGAGTCTTAATTTCAGAATGAAGATAAGCAACTTTAATATCTAATTGTTTTAAATAATTAGTTAACTCTTCAGCCATACGAATAGTCAATGTAGTAACTAAAACTCTTTCATTTTTTTCTATTCGATCATTTATTTCACCGACTAAGTTTTCTATTTGACCACGGGATTCACGTATTTCAATAGTTGGGTCTAAAAGTCCAGTTGGCCTTATAATTTGTTCTATAAAATGGTTATTAGTTAAATTTAATTCATATTCTCCAGGTGTTGCTGATACATATATTGCTTGATTTACTTTACTTTCAAATTCTTGAAATTTTAAAGGTCTATTATCAAGAGCACTTGGAAGTCTAAAACCATATTCAACAAGGTTCATCTTGCGAGCACGGTCTCCATTGTACATTCCTCTTATTTGAGGTATAGTAACATGACTTTCATCAATTACTAGTAAATAATCTTTTTTAAAGAAATCAAGTAAACAGGTAGGTGTTTCCCCAGGCCCTTTTAGGGCAATATGTCTTGAATAATTTTCTATTCCATGACAAAATCCTGTTTCAAGAAGCATTTCCATATCATAATTAGTTCTTTCACGGATACGTTCAGCCTCAAGTGGTTTATTATTTTCATTGAAGTACTCAATTCTGTCCTTCAATTCTTCTTTAATGTTAGAAACTGCTTTTTGTAATTTTTCGTCACTTGTTACAAAGTGACTAGCAGGGAATAATGTAATGCTTTTTTTGTTTGTTATAATTGCTCCGGTTAATACATCGATTTCACTTATTCTATCAACCTCATCACCAAAGAATTCTATTCGAAGTCCGTGGGTGTGTTCACTGGCTGGGATAATTTCTAAAGTATCTCCTCTTACTCTAAAGGTTCCTCTTTTAAAATCAAGTTCATTTCTTTCATATAGCATGTCAACAAGTTTAAGCATTACTTTGTTACGTTCAACTATATCACCAACACTTAAAGTTAAAATTTTATTTTCATATTCTTCTACTTCTCCAATACCATAGATACAGGATACACTGGCAACAACAATTACATCATCAAACGATAAAAGAGAACTAGTTGCATAGTGTCTTAACTCATCAATTTCATCATTTATTTGAGCATCTTTTTCTATATAAGTATCACTTGAGGGAACATAGGCTTCAGGTTGGTAGTAATCGTAGTATGAAACAAAATAACAAACGTGATTATTTGGAAATAATTCTTTAAGTTCGGAGTATAATTGTCCAGCTAAAGTTTTATTATGAGCAAGAACTAATGTTTGTCTTCCTGTTTGTTTTATTACATTAGCTATTGTAAAAGTTTTACCTGTTCCAGTTGCTCCAAGTAGTACTTGATGTTTTTTGCCTGTGTTTACTCCTTCTACAAGTTCTTTAATTGCTTCTGGTTGATCTCCATTTGGTTCAAACTTAGATACTAAATCAAACATATAATCACTTCCTTAAAAATAGTTTAAACTACAAGATTAATTTCATTACAAGATTTTATCATTTTTTTTAAGTTATTACAATAGTCGATAAATACTTTGCTAATTATAATTAATTTGTTATAATTATTATTAGTGTAAGGAGAGTTAATTATGTGGTTTTTGTATACATTAATGACATTTTTTTGTTGGGGAATAGCCGATTTATTTTATAAATTAGGAAATAAAGAAGAACATTCTCATATAAAAACAGGTGTAATAGTTGGACTAGTTATGGGGATTCATGCAATTATTTATTTAATAGTTAATAAAGTAAGTATTAATTTTGTTGATTTATTAAAATATTTACCTGTCTCTTTTTTCTATATTTTTAGTATGGTTATTGGATATAAAGGATTAAGATATATTGAATTATCTATTTCTAGTCCTATTCAAAATACAAGTGGGGTAATTTCTTCGATACTTTTAGTTGTGTTCTTTAAAGAGGTATTAAATTTACCTACTATAATATCATTTGTATTAATATTTGTTGGTATTTTAATTTTATCTTTAGTAGAAATTCATGAAAGTAAAGAAGAAAGAAAAAAGTATAAAAAGAACAATACTAAGAGAAACTTTATATTTTTATTAATTTTGTTTCCAATTTTTTATTCTTTATTAGATGGAGTAGGGACTTTCTTGGATGGTGTATACTTAGATAAACTAGAATTAATTGATGAAAATACAGCTTTAGTTGCCTATGAATTTACTTTCTTAATCTATGGAATAATTTCTTACATATATTTAAAAGTAAAACATGTATCATTTAATTTATTTCGTGAAAAAGAAAAAATATCTGCTGCTCTTTTTGAAACAGCAGGACAGTTCTTTTATGTCTTTGCTATGAGTGGAAATGCAACTGTTAGTTGTACTGTCATTGGTTCTTATTGTATTTTATCTTTGATACTATCTAGAATATTTTTAAAAGAAAAACTTTCTTGGAAACAATATTTAGCAATATTTTTAGTTGTTATTGGTATAGTAATACTGTCATTTTTAGATTTATAATTAAAATTAAAATGTAATATACGGTTTGTATATTACATTTTTTATTATATATCACTTTTATTAGTTTTAGTTTTATTTAAATTAAGTATCATGTTATTATATTCATCTAATAAATCATCTCTAGAAAAATATATGCCATCGTCTTGTACTTCATAATAGTTTTTGTTTGCTGATAAAAATTCAAATAAATTATAAATATTATCTAAAATCATACTACTTTCATCTAAATACATTGACAATTCTTTTTCCGTTTCAGTTTGTTCAACTTTACCAACTATCTTTTTATAATATTCAACATAATAATTATCTAAATCTTTATCTAAATAAGATAATACTTTTTCTTCAGTTTTCATAGAATTAAATTTATTTTTAATTACTTCTAATTGTTGTTTATTTTTATCAATTATTAATTTGGAATTAATATAATCTTTTCCATCTTTTTTTAGATTTTCATTTGTAAGAATATTATCAAATTCTTCATTGTCATAGAATGCTATTATATCATTTAAACTTTTTAAGTAATCTCTTAAATAATTTTTATAAGCACGTTCTACTTTAAAATAATCACCATTGGTTACAGTATTATTTAATTTCTTTTTAAATAGTTCTTCATCAAAATCAGTTGCTTCCATAATATTAGTTATTTCTTCAACTTCAATATTTAATTTATCTTCCATTTTAAGGTCTTTTGCAACAAAGATTCCTATTAAAATACAAAACAATAAAACTAGAACTCCAACTATTATTAAAGTTATTTTTATACCTTTTTTCAAATTTACCACTCCTTTTATTCTTTATTATTATCTATGGATTAATTCTATTAGGTCCACGGAATAAGAACATAGATTCTTTAATTGTTGGAATATTTAACATTAACATTGTAAGTCTATCAAGTCCTATAGCAAAACCACCATGAGGAGGACAACCATATTTGAAGAATTCTAAGTAGAATTTAACATCTTCATCTAATCCTTTTTCTTTAGCATTTTTAACAATTTCTTCATATCTATGTTCACGTTCTGCTCCAGTTGTAATTTCAATACCATTCCAAATTAAATCATATCCTAAAAGTTTACCATTTTCATCTCTCATATGATAAAAAGCACGTTTTTCGGCAGGAAAATCAGTTACAAATAAGAATTCATGATTAAATTTATCTTTAGCTAGATTTTTACATAATCTTTCAGCTTCAGTTGTTAAATCATTTTTTTCACTTTCATCTACTTTATAACCATATCTTTCTTCAAGTTCTTGATAAATATCTTTTAAAGTCATAGTTGGAAAAGGAAGGGAAGGGATATTAATATCAATATCAAATACTCTTTTTATTTCTTCACCTAATTCTTCTTTTAATTTTGTAAAGGCATAAGTAATCATTTCAGATTCAAGTTGCATTACTTCTTCATAACCATTTATATATGCAAATTCTACATCAAAACTAGTAAATTCAGTTGCATGTTTAGAAGTATTGGAGTTTTCAGCTCTAAAACAAGGTGCTACTTCAAATACTCTATCAAATCCTGATGAAATAGCCATTTGTTTATAAAATTGAGGACTTTGAGCAAGATAGGCTTTGGTATCAAAGTATTTCACTTCAAATACTTCACTTCCTGATTCACTTGCTGCTCCAATTAATTTTGGTGTATGAATTTCAGTAAAATCATTATTATATAGATATTCTCTTAAATATTTAGTTAAAGTACTTTGAACTTTAAAAATCATTTTATTTCGTTCATTTCTTAGATCTAAAAATCTATAATCAAGTCTTGTATCTAATTTAACAGTACTTAAATCATTATAATTAAAAGGTTTTTCTTCAGCGCTTAAACTAGTTATTTCAATAGAACTTGGAATTATTTCCATACCACCCATTTTAACTTTAGGTGCTTCTTTTAAAATACCTTTAACTTTTACAGTACTATCGATTGTAATTTTATCAACAATAGCATTTAATTTGCTAAATTCTTCATTTTTTTCAACAGTCATTTGAACTTTTCCAGTTGAATCTTTCAATATAACAAATTGTACCCATTGTAAATTTCTCACATTGTCAACAGTTGCTTGTAATTCTATTTCTTTATCATAGTATTCTCTTAAATTTTTAATCATTATTTTATTCATAGTCTCACTCCTTCAGATATTTATTATTATAAGGCAATTTTATATTGTTTTCAATGATTTTAATCAAATAAGTTGATTAATTCTAGAAAGTATGTTATTTTAATAACAATGATATTTATTAGTTAGGAGATTATTATTATGGAGAAAGTTCTAACAGGAATACAACCAAGTGGTGCTTTAACTTTAGGCAATTATATTGGGGCCATTAAACAAATGTTAAAATATCAAGATATGTATGAAAGTTATATTTTTATTGCGGATATGCATGCTATAACAATTCCTCAAGATCCTATTAAATTAAGAGAGAATATTCGTAGTTTATTGGCTATTTATTTAGCAAGTGGAGTTGATCCAAAGAAAAATACTATATTTTTACAATCTGAAAATATATACCATGCGAATGTATCATGGATTTTAGAGTGTTTAACACCATATGGAGAACTTGGTCGTATGACACAATTTAAAGATAAAAAAGAAAAAAATGCTAATTTTTCAGCCGGACTTTTAACGTATCCAGTTCTAATGGCCAGTGATATTTTATTATATGATGTAGACTTTGTTCCAGTAGGTAAGGATCAAAAACAACATGTTGAACTTGCAAGAAATATAGCAGAACGTGTTAATAAAAAATATGGTGAAATATTTAAAGTGCCTCTACCACTTATTCCGCATGATGGTGCTAAAATATGTGATTTAGTTGACCCAACTCGTAAGATGAGTAAATCAAGTGATAATCCCAAAGGAGTTATTTATTTACTTGATGACGAGAAAACAATAAGAAAAAAGATTATGAGTGCAACTACTGATTCTGAAATGAGAGTGGTATATGATATGGAAAATAAACCAGGTATTAGTAATTTAATTAATATTTATACAAGTCTATCAAATTTAACAATTAAAGATGTTGAAGAAAAGTATAAAGATTCTAATTATGGAACTTTTAAAAATGATGTTGCTGATTTAGTAGTAAGTGTTTTAACTCCTATTCAAGAAAAATATTATAAGTTATTAGAAAGTGCTGAATTAGACAAAATACTTGATGCAGGTATTGAAAAAACTACATCAATTGCTAAAGAAAAATATGAATTATTAAAAGAAAAAGTTGGCTTATATAGATAGTGAAGTTATAAAATAAAAGTAGACACATAAAAAGTGTTTGCTTTTTTGTTATAATAATTATTAAAAGGAGATGATAAAGATGCCAAGCGGTAGACTAAAAGGTGGTAAAAATAAATATTGGAGCGCTGAAGAAAAAGAAA
>JAFUAL010000025.1 GCA_017460745.1 Bacilli bacterium
CTTCATAATAATCCTCCTTTCTGGATAATTTTTATCCAGTGATTATTATATCTAACCATATAAAAATGCTAATATAATTTTGCAGGTTTTTTGACATTTTTATTTTTGTCATTTCCTACATTTTTATATTAGCATTATCAAAACCCGAGTCTTATCGGGTTTTATTGTGTCTTAATGATATCTTATTGGTTGCAAGTAGGTTAGTGATAGGCTACAAGACTAGGTTTTTATGTTATAATTAAGTTGGAGGTAAACATGAAAATATTAATTATATGCAGCAAACAGTTTTATTCTAAAATAGAAGAAATTAAAAATGTTTTAGAAAAAAGAAAGATAGATGTATTTTTACCAAATTGCTATGATGACCCAAAAACGGAAGAAAAAATGTGGAATTTAGGTAAGAAAGAGCATCAAGAATTTAAAGCTAAAATGTATAAACAAAGTGAAGATACAATTAAAAATATGGATGCAGTATTAGTATTAAATTATGATAAAGAAAAGAATGGAGTAATTCATAAAAATTATATAGGTGGTGCTACATTCCTAGAAATGTATGATGCCTTTAGACTTGGTAAAAAAATATTTATGATTAATGATATACCTGAAGGAATGTTATATGATGAAATAGAAGGGTTTAATCCTACCATTATAGATGAAAATTTTGATTTAATTACTTAAGTATTGCTAAGCATGTATAAGACTTGTTATATAGGTGATACGTAGTCTATGAAACACTTGTAAACTATAATGTAGAAAAATCTAATGTATTGAAATTATGTGATTTTTAGTATATAATAATCGACTAATTGAGGGGATAATATGATTGAAAATTGTATAACAGATAAAACTAATCCAATAATAATTAAAACTGATAAGTTAATTGAATTTAATGTAGATAATGCAAAGGAATATGAAAAACTGGCAAGAAGAATTAGTGAAGAAACAGGAGTTCCCAAAGGATATATATTTACAGCTCCATATTATTTTTTTATAGATCATTGGTATAAAATTGGTAATGAGTGGTATTTTTATAAAAGTGATGGATATGATTTTCATTTTATTAATGAGCTTTTGGGAGAGATTATTTCTAAATACTTTGATTTAGATACCGTTCATTATAATGTTGCAAAATTATGTGTTAAAGGAAAAAAAGAGGAATATGGTCTTCTATCAAAAAACTTTTGTGACAAAAATTATTTATACAAAACCACCTGGGATTATGGCTTGGTTCCAAATAGGGATTTAAATGTTTTAAATAGTATACGCGACATTTGTGAATCTGATAGTGAATATTTAATTTTGTTAAAAGATTTAAAAAAATTTTTTATTAGAGATTTTTATGTTTCACAATTGGATAGAACAGGAAATAATTTTATGTTTAAAGTTAACAAAGAAGGAATAAGATTAGCACCCTTATATGATTATGAAAATTCTTTTGAATCGTGCAGACCTGAAGTTTATAGAAATCAAATTGCAGAAATTAATTTATTAAATAATGAAACTAGAAGTATTTTAACAAAAGATGAAATGTTACAAGAATTGTTACACTCTATAATACAAATAAGAATGGATGAATTTCTTCAAACAGTTGAAGACACTCATAATATTGCTATATCATCCGACCTTAAAGATTATTATACAAAACGTGATGAACAAATAAAACGATTAATTAAAGAACACCGTGTAATAAAATAATAATTTATAAGAAATAAATTTAAATGTAAATAATTATTAATGAACCAACATAAATAAAGTGACGCTAGTTTAGTAAGAGGTAGAAGTTTAAAAGTCCGATTTTCGGGCTTTTTTCTATGTCAAAATGTTATAGGTTATGAAATCTTTGTTCATTTTAGTTTAGTAAAATAAATTGTAATATAAATAATGTATTATGAGTTCTTTGCAATAATAATGGTTTTAGTGTATAATAAGTACCCATTAGGAGGGTGTTCTATGAAAAAACTTAAATTCATCGATAATGAGACTTTAGATGACGCAGTAACTAGATTAATACAGCAAAGAAACAATAATAATCATGTATTTTTAGAATTTAATGGTGTTAAATTATTTTCAGATACTGTTTCTATAGACGATGCATATAAACAAGTTTGTGGTTGCACTAAGGAAGAATTTGAAAAGCGAATTAGTTCAACAACGCCCGCAAAAATAGATATTGAAGATTCATTTAAGTCTACTGCAGCAAATGCTATTAGAGATGTGAAAATGTCAAAACTTCTTTTTTTAACAAAAGGAGGTAAGATTTATAGTAATATTGCTAATGAGTATATTGATGATGTATCAAAGTATTCCATTTATTGTAAAGAAGATAAACAAGATGAATGGATAGCAACGATAAGAAAACTAATATATATGTCAGGAGAAGTAGAAGATTATTTGTTATTGTCTGAATTATCCGCAAGAGAAAATGCAGGAATGATAATGGAAAGTATTTCTAATAACATGTCTTTGGCAGATATAAGTAAAATTGTTAAAAGTCAAGGACATACTGGTTCTAGCATTTCATTATTGGGCCAGATAATGCTTCAATATTCTCCGATGGGTGTGGAGTTTGTGGAAAATGTTATTGGTATTGGATGGATTAAAACATTAGATTGTTTAAACGAAAAATATCAAAAGGTAAAAAAGGCTGCAAAAAAATATTAAGAAAGATACTATAACAGGAACAATTCTTTTTTGTTTGCCTATCAAAAAACTCGCAATCTTTTGACATTCCAAAATAAGTAGTGGATAAAAAAATCTGCTATTTTTGTGATATAATTCTATTGGGTGATGTTATGACAACTATATATTTAATAAGACATTCTATAAGAATGTCACAAAGTGATATAGAAACATATAATACTAATCAAAGTGATTTATTAAAAAATGAAAAAATTATATTAAGTGTTGAAGGTGAAAAAAGAGCTGAATTATTATGTAAAAAAGAAGAACTAAGTAATATAGATGTTATTTATACTAGTAATTGTGTAAGAACTTTACAAACTGCAAAGTATTTAATGTATAATCAAAATTTAAAAGCTAATATTGATGAAAGATTGAATGAAAGAAAATCAGGAACTATTAATAGTAAAAAATATTCGGATTGCTTTGAAAGGCAATATTATGATGAAAACTTTAAAACTGAAGGTGGAGAATCACAAAAGGATGTTAAAGAAAGATTTAGTAAAGTTATAGATGAAATATTAGATAAATATGATGGTAAAAGAATTGCAGTATTTTCTCATGGATATGCAATAACGTTTTATTTGTTAAAATATTGTAAATTTCTTGGTGTATTTGATAATCGTTTAAGATATGAATTTAATGGAAAAATTGCATTTGATAAATCAATTAATGCGCCTGAACTCTTTAAATTAACATTTGATGGAAAAGTATTAAAAGATTTGGAAGTAATAGAATTTGATGATATACCATTTAATAGTGGTGTATAAATAAAAAATAACTAATTTTAGAAAGGCCGATTATTCGGCTTTTTTGTGTGCCGTGCATGGCATATAACTAGGTGGTGAAAGTCCACTATACACGTAGGTATCAACGAAGTATTAGGGAAGCACAGAGCATCAGCCGTGAGGTTTGGGGCCGAAGGAAGTGTGAAACAAAATCGTGGGCC
>JAFUAL010000026.1 GCA_017460745.1 Bacilli bacterium
CTTCTTTTAAATTATTAGAATATTTTTTGAATTTTTGACCTTTTGAAGCCATAGAAAAACACCTCCTTTCGGAAGTGTATTCTATCACTTTTAAGTATAAAATGCTTTTTTTTATTGTCTACCCTATGGGATGCATTTCAATTATTTTACTTTTCTTTTTATTCTTAAAGAATTAACGTCTACTGTTAAACTACTAATAGTCATGAATAAACCTGCAACATGTAGAATTAAAGATAATCCTATATTTTTAAATACACCAATTAATAAAATATTCAAAATTTTTATTCTCGACTTAAGACAATCATTGTTTTAAGAATTGTCGTGATATAACTAGATAATTCCGGATCCATTTTACTCATAGTTTTAATTAAACTTACTATATCACCTAAAGTAATCTTCATATTTTTAGTTTCTCTTTTGTCAAATACCTTAAAAGCACTTTCAAATATATCTTTTATTTTATTATTATCTAAATCTTTAATATTAACGGTTGTTCTCTTGATTAAATTAACACTTGTCTTAGACAAAGTCCCTTTAATAAATTCTATACCAAACATATTCCAAGAAGTTGGATAATGTTCACCTATTGCATAAGTATTACTTTTAACAACATTATAGTTTTCATTATATAAAAGAGTTCCAATGTATGATCCAGTTGGTACTATATTAATAAGTTTCGTTTTGAGTCTATTAAATTTATTTGATTTATATTCTGTAAATCTTAACCCAGGTCCATCAAAGTTAATTACTTCTTTTATTTTGTTAAATTTAAAGTTAGATAATTCCATAGCACTGACAAGTGCTAAATTTCCTCCCTTTGAATGACCTATTACATAGACATTTTTATCAAAGAAATTTATATTTTCTCTTAGATAGTTAATAGCTAAACTCTGAGTATAAGTTGGATAAGAATAAGCAATTCGAAAGTTTTCAAGCCAACCTATAATACTTGCATCGGTTCCTCTAAAACTTATTACTCTTATATTATCAAGTACTACAGTAAATGCACCAAATTGAGTCTTACTATCTACTCTACTAATAAAATTAAAAAATTTCATATTATTATATCTTTTTGATTCTTTTACTATCTCGATTAACTCTAAGCTTTTTGGTACCATTAAATCTTTAGTATCGACATTTTTTATTTTTAATAAATCAGACACTACTTCACCATATGTTTTAAATCCAAAAGATTTAAGTGGCATGTAAGAAAGACATGCTAGGAACAAATTATCCATTTTATTCCATTTTAAATCTTTTAAACTATAGTCTTTATAATATTTTAAATAATCATATATTGTATACATCCTTTACTCCTTTTTATATAGTTATTATAACATAGCACTCATTATAAGTTAATATTTAAAGGTAATTTAAATAATAAAAAAAAGCAAATAATTACTAAATTGCTATTAATTCTTTTTTATTATATTCCATACATTTTTCTTCTAGTAACATAAAATTACAGCATCTATTTTTTACGTTTAATGGTAGTTTATTTTCCTTATATAAGTTATATAAAATTTTAGATTTACTAAATACTTCTTTTTTATTAGAATTTAACCATCTTAGTTGATTGCGCAATAAGTTTAAACGAAATATTTCATTTTTGTCGTTTGATTTAATATTTAAATCAAATTCTATATAATTGTTTTCTAAAACTGGTATCATATTATTAAGATTAATAACACCATATTCTCCATTTTTTATTTTTATTAAGTCTAGAGTATTTTTTAGTCTTATATGTTTTCCTTTTGGACTTGATAATGGTGCAAAATATTGTTTTCTATCTACTATAAATAAAACACCAATAATGGTCTTAATTCTTTTATTCCTCTATTATAAACTACTTTATTATCAAAAGTCCTTAAGTAATCACAATAATTTGAATCAACTTTTACTATTTTAAAATTTTTATACATAAACACTCCTAGCAATTTATTTTTTTTATTAAAAGAGACTAGAGTCTGCTCTCTAATCTCGCTTTTTTAGTTGCCACTTATAGAGCTGGCTTCACTCACTTTTTTAGTTGCCACTTATAGAGCTGGCTTCACTCACTTTTTTAGTTGCCACTTAAGGCTGGCTTCACCTGCTTTTTTTCGCTACAAATGTAGCATTAATAATATATGCAAAAATGCACAACATAATTACTTATGTGCTAATAATATATCATATTATTAAATATTTGTCTATACTTTTTCTTATTTTCCTCTTGGATGACAATTATAATAAACGTCTTTGATATGGTCAAGTGTTACATGAGTATATATACCTGTTGTAGAAATAGATGCATGACCAAGCAGTTCTTGAACTGTTAATAAATCACAGCCATTATTAAGTAAATGAGTTGCAAATGAATGTCTTAACATATGAGGAGTAATATGCTTATTAAAACTTATTTTAAGTATTATTTGATTTAAAATATAACTAATACCAGCTGGTGTTAATTTATCACCTTTTTGATTTAAAATTAAGTAATCTGTATTTTTTTTATTAAGTTCTTTATAAACTTTTAAATATTTTTCTAAGATATTTTTGCAGACATTGTTAAAATAAACTATTCTTTCCTTAGATCCCTTTCCAAATACTCTAATACTTTGGTTGGATAAAGTTATATCCGATACTTTAATGTTTACAAGTTCTGATACACGAACTCCAGTTGCATACATAAGTTCAAGAATTAGTCTATCTCTTAAATCATAGTTTGTCTTTATTTCTAAATTATTAAATATTTCAAGTAACTCTGGATATGATAAATATCTTGGTAATTTTATTTCTTTTTTGGGAAGTGTTACATAATTAAAAGGATTGTTCATAACGATTTCTTTACTATTTAAATATTTATAAAATCCCTTTATTGTACTAATATGTCGTCTAATACTTTTAGCACTTAATTTAAGTTTATCAAAATGTGAAAATAATCCCATCAAGTCTTCATATTCTACACCTTTATAATCTAATCCTTCTATTTCTAAATACTTAAAATAATCATCTAAATCTAATTTATAATTTAAAATTGTTTTATCACTATAATTTTTATTATATTTTAAATATTCTAAATAATTCTCTTTATCTTTCATCATCAAACTCTCTTACATCCGAAAATAAAAATATCATTTTATCAATTGTTTTATTTATATGAAAATGACCACAGTACCATCTTTTATAGTTTATTTTTTCTTCTACTTTATCTAAAAATATCTCTGTTGATTTATCAACTTCATCTTGATTTATGCCAATGTAAAATGCTTCAACTGGTTCATACTTATAAGGACAAGTATGTGTTAGTACTATATCTATATCATTTCGTGCATTGATTACTTGTAATACTTTCTCTTTAATTAAAGGGGTTGGTTGTTCATCTTCAAAGTATTTATATCCCATCTTTAAAAATTTTGGAACATCATGTCTTATACTATAAGCTCCTCCTATAACTAATACATTTTTATTATTTATATTATATACCTCTCCATCTTTTAAAAAGATTAGATTGGGATATTTTTCTTCTATGAATACACGACCATTAAACAAATTTTTAATTTTATAAGTATTAATATTTTCAGGACGTTCTTCATGATTACCTTGAACACATAAAAGTGTTATTGGTATTTTTTTAAGTTCTTCTTTTAACAATTTATCACTTTCATCTAAGTAATAATTTATTCCAACATCACCAAGTATTATTAAATAATCATCTTTTGTTGTTTGATGTTTTTTTGTAAATTCATATATTCTTGTAAAATCGCGATGCACATCACCTGTAATGTATACCAAATTATCACCTCCAAAAAGAAAAATACAAAGTATATTTGTATTTTACCATAAAATTTAATTTTTGTAATTTAAGCATCTTATTATTTAATAAAATTTTCTATTTCATCTTTGGATTTTAAACCAACACTTCTATTTATTTCCTTACCATCTCGAAATAAAACAAGGCATGGTATAGAAATTACCTCATATTCGCGAGCTAAACTTTCAGCATCATCTACATTAATTGATACAATTTTGGTATTTCCATCTTTTGCAATATCTTCTAGTATTGGTCTAAGCATACGACATGGTCCACACCAATTAGCATAAAAATCAACAAGTATCTTTTCTTTACTTTCTAATACATCTTTTTGAAAGTCATTTTCATTTATTTCTTTAATCATTTTTTTCTCCAAACCATCTTATTAACTATATTTGTATAACTTTGAATAATTTTAACTACTTTACTACTTACATTTTCATCTATATAATCAGGAACTGGTATACCGTAGTCTTTATTTTCATTCATACTAACTGCAAGAGATACTGCTTGAACTAAACTATTAGTATCAATTCCAGCTAAGACAAAACATCCTTTATCAAGTGCTTCAGGTCGTTCAGTACTGGTTCTTATACAAACAGCTGGAAATGACTTACCTATACTTGTAAAATAACTACCTTCTTCTGGTAAAGTTCCGCTGTCACTTACAACTGCAAAAGCATTCATTTGTAAATTATTATAATCATGGAATCCTAATGGTTCATGTCTAATTACCCTTTCATCCAATTTAAAATTAGATTGTTCTAATTTCTTCTTACTTCTTGGATGACATGAATATAAAATTGGCATATCATATTTTTTAGCTAATTCATTAATTGCTGTAAATAATGATAAAAAGTTTTCTTCAGTATCAATATTTTCTTCACGATGAGCCGAAAGTAATATATATTTTTTAGGTTCTAAATTCAACTTCTTTAATATATCAGATTTATTTATCGCCTCTAAATTTTGATGTAATACTTCAGCCATAGGTGAACCAGTAACATACACTCTTTCTTTAGGAAGACCACATTCATGTAAATATTTTCTTGCATGTTCTGAGTATGCTAAATTAACATCGGAAATTATATCAACTATTCTTCGATTAGTTTCCTCTGGTAAGCATTCATCCTTACATCTATTTCCTGCTTCCATATGGAAAATTGGAATATGTAATCTTTTAGCACTTATGGCACTTAAACAACTGTTAGTATCTCCTAAAACAAGTAATGCATCAGGTTTAATTTCAGTCATTAATTTGTAAGATGCGCTTATAATATTTCCTATTGTTTCACCTAAATCATTTCCTACTGCATTCATATACACATCAGGATTTCTTAGTTTCAAATTTTCAAAGAATATACCATTCAAATTATAATCATAGTTTTGACCAGTGTGAGCTAAAATGGTATCAAAGTATTTTTGACATTTTTTAATAACTTCACTTAATCTAATTATTTCAGGTCTTGTTCCAACTATTATTAATAATTTTAACTTTCCATTATTTTTAAAACTAACTTTATTATCTTTTTCCATAACTATATCTCCCTATAATATGTATCTGGTTTTTCTTTATCAAATAACTCATTGCACCAAATTAATAATATCATTTCCTTATCACCAATATTTTGGATTTTATGACTATACCCAACAGGAATATTTACAATTTTAAATTCTGTATCATCAACTAAATATTCCTTTTCCTCACCTGTTAATACGTGTTTAAAAGTGATTTTTGCCATACCTTGCACAACAATAAATTTTTCCATTTTTGTATGATGATAATGATTTCCTCTGATAATATCTTTATGAGATACCGAAACTGATACTTGACCATCATATTTTGTTCTAATAAGCTCCGTAAAAGATCCTCTATCATCTATATTCATGTGAGGGATATAAACCATATCATCAAGTGGTACGTATGATAAATATGTTGAAAACAACTTCTTTACAAAATCATCTCCTGTTTCAGGAACGATTATACTTTTCATACTTACATTAAATTCTTTAATTTTATCTGCAATATATCCAAGATTTTTTTCATAAACTGGACTAACATAACATATTCCATTCTTTATACAACTTGGTTTTCCAGTTTCAAGTACATTTAAAAATTCATTTATAACATCATCTATATAAATTAAATTCAATGTTTTATCTTTATCATTTATTGTTATATCTAAACCATTTGCTATATTATAACAAAATGTTGCAACAACAGAGTTATAGTTAGCTTTGCACCATTTACCAAAGACATTATGTAAGCGGTATATATATGCTTTATGTTTTTCTCCATATTTACTTACTATTTCTTCTGCCTCTTTTTTACTTTTTCCATAATCATTATCAAGTTCTGCTTGAATACTTGAAGTAATAAGAATTGGAATATCTAGTTTTTGACTTTCTACTTCATTAATGATATCTTCTGTAAGACTTGTATTTCCTGTATAAAATTCTTTTACATCAGTTGGTCTATTTACTCCAGCTAAATGGAATATAAAATCAAGTTTTAGTAATTCATCTTTAATTTTTGAAAAATCATCTTCTTTATTAAATTCAACTATTTCAATATCATCTATTTCGTTTAAACGACATACTAAATTTTTACCTATAAAACCATGGGACCCAGTTATTAATACTCTCATACATCACCTATTTAAATAAATCTAATTTCTTTAATAATTGTTCCATACCTTTTACATCTAGTCTATTAGTATTATGAGAATTGTATTCTTCAACTTTATCTAACTTGTCATTTCCTTTATTTTCATATCTATCGTAGTTAAGATCACGATTATCAGCTGGTATTCTATAATAATTTCCTAGATCTTCAGCATTAACCATTTCTTCTTTGGTAACTAATACTTCATATAATTTTTCACCATGTCTTGTACCTATATTTTTAATACCTAAATCGCTTTTCTTTAAATTTAAAACTGCACGGGCCAAAGTATCAATTGTTGCAGCCGGTGCCTTTTGAACAAATAAATCTCCTTGATTACCATGTTCAAATGCATATATAACAAGATCAACTGCATCCTCTAAAGTCATCATGAATCTAGTCATTTCAGGATTTGTAATAGTAAGTGGTTTACCCTCTTTTATTTGATCACAGAAAAGTGGGATAACACTTCCACGTGATGCCATTACATTACCATATCTTGTTCTACAAATTATTGTTTGATCATCTCTTAAGTCACGTCCTTTAGCAATAGCAACTTTTTCCATCATGGCTTTACTCATTCCCATAGCATTAATTGGATATGCTGCCTTATCAGTACTAAGGACAATTACCTTTTTAACATTATGATTAATTGCTGCCTCAAGTACATTGTTAGTTCCTAAAACATTTGTTTTAACTGCTTCAATTGGGAAAAACTCACATGATGGAACTTGTTTTAAAGCGGCTGCATGGAAGATAAAATCTACTCCATCCATTGCATCTTCAATACTTCTATAATCTCTTACATCACCAATATAAAATTTGATTTTAGGATTGTTGTATTTTTTTCGCATATCATCTTGTTTTTTCTCGTCACGAGAAAATATTCTTATCTCTTTTAAGTCTGAATCCAAAAATCTTTTTAGAACAGCATTTCCAAAACTACCTGTTCCTCCTGTTATTAATAATACTTTATCTTTAAACATAATCTATCCTTCTTTCTCTAACCTATTATAGCAAACTTTTATTTCTACTTCAACAAAGTTTACTTATACTATAACTAATTTTTTATTTTCTTTATCAATTAAATATAAATTATCATTTTTTATATCATTTGTATTTTCAAATAAATCTCCAAACTCAGAAATAAATTGTTCATCAATTCTATACAAATATACATAATCATAATATTGGTCTAATTCTTGATACCATTCATCGCTACTGATTTCTTTAGTCCAAATATCCCCGTCATAATACTTAGTTCCTAAACTCCAAGAAAATCCTGTATTAATTCCTTTTATATTCTCACGCGCTGAAAACTTTAATACCCAATAATCATAGCCAGTACTTCCCTGTGATATGAAATATAATCTTTTTCTTTCTTTGCCAAGTTTACTCTTAATAATATTGCTTGATAAATTATAACTTTCTCTTACATCAACAGTATCTTTAATACCTCTTTTGCAATAAGATTTAAAAGTATCTGTATTAACTGATAAAATTACAAATAATAAAACTGCAAAAAAATCCATTTTTATTCTATTTTTATTTTTTACTTTCTTAAAATCATTATAAATAACGATAAACACCATAAAGAATAATAATCCTTGAAGGTAAGTTCCTGTATATCTTTCAAAAGATGCTAATCTAACTGCTTCATATTCACTGAATTTCCATAAATATAAAACTAAAAGCATAAACATATACACAAAAAATGAAATAAATGAAATTCCTAAAACACTTAAGTTATTCAATTTATATTTTAAATCACTATTTATATAAATAATATAATACAGCATTAAATTTATCAGTATAGCCGATATAACATTTAATTCTAAATAACCACCTAAAATTTTAAAATGCCATAATTTATCTAAAAAATTATCTCGAACGGTAACACCATAGATATCACCTTTTCCAAGAAGAGAATTGATAATAAAATTAATATCTAAAGGATTATCCCATGCTTGAGATGCACCTGAAATTTTTATTTTCAATTGCCATATAAAATATGTACCAAATATTACTATTAAAAAAATTAAAATAGGAAGATAATCTTTAATTTCAAATTGTTTATTTTTTATATTTTTTATAATAAAATTTACAAATGCAATAAAAATACAAAGAAAAGCTAATAATACTCCAACATCTTTAGTTAAAGTTAATAAGAAAGGTGATAATGATAATTTAATAATATTTTTCTTATCATAATTATCTCTATTAATATAAATATTTGCAAGATTAAAGGCAAAAAGTAATCCTAGAAAACAATCTATGTATATCGTTTTATAATACATATTAAAAAATACTAAAAACGATAGACCAATAAGAGCAATTGACAATATATATTTAACTATATTTTTCCAAGTTATTTTAGTCATAAATGGTAAGAACATAGAAAAAGCAAGTATTTGATAACTTGAAAATAATACTCCTTCATTAAACTCACCAAGGAGTACTTGCCAAAAATATTGAAATAAACTCATACCAGGAAGATATGATTGAAATGCTGATAAAGATTCTTTGCTAGTACTAAAATCATTGATAGTATACATAACTTTAACGACATCTCCCCAATGAGAAAATTCATCCCACTTAGTAAGCATTCTTCCTTTATGATAATACATTACAAATAAACTAACAAAAATAAAGAAAACAAAGCCTGGAGATACTAATTCTTTTAATTTATCTTTTTTATTTTTACACTTAATAAATTTACAAATTGAAATAATAAAACATATAATTCCTAAAATGGCAATTAAATAAACACTTAATTTTAATAGTTTTACCATTCCACCTAAAAATAAAACTAAAATAACACTAATAAAAGTATAAGGTAAACTATTTTCTATCCTTATATCTTTTGCCATATATAAATATAGGCTAAATGATAACAGAATTAAAAATATAACAATAATCATTTTTTCTTATCCTCCTTAAATACCCAAATTTTTTGTATAGTAAAATTAACAAAAAAGATAATCAAATCTATAAAAAGTTTTAGCAAAGTTGTATTTATTTTTATTATTAAATAGAATTTCTGAAGTAAAATACCGGATACAAACATTTGGATAATACATAAAGCAAAATATTTTAATGCCGAATGCTTATTTTGAGTTTTAAAAGCAATTTTTTTATTACATAAATAGTTGAATATTGATGATATAATTCTCGCACATATAGTTGACAAAATTATAATATTATTTTTTACTAAATTAAGTAATATATATTTATTAAATAGAGTAAAAAGTGATAAATCAATTATCATTGACACAACACTTATAAATGCATATTTTATAAATCTTTCTATACCTGATGCATAGTCATCAATTTTTTTCTTTTTGATTTCAGTTTCTAAAACTTCCTCTAAATCTGTTATACATTTTTCTTTTAAGAAATTATCCATATAATACTTATAACCATTATTAGACCATTCTTCTAATTTTTCACTATGACTTGCTTCAAGTATTAATTTGGCAAAGTTTTTATAATCTAAAGATTCTGTACATAAACCACACTTAGATTCTTTAATTACATTAGCAACTTCTCCACTTATTGCACCTATTATAGGTCGTTTTGCAACCATATATGATTGAAGTTTAGCAGGAAGTGTACTATTTACAACTTCATTATTGACCATTGTTATTAAAAAAGCATCAGCAATTTTATAATACTTTGGCATTTCATTAACTGGATGATAGCCATAAAAAGTAATATTATCTAGTTCCAAGTCATGAGCCATATCTTCGCATTTTTTGCGACTTAACCCATCTCCTACAATATGAAATTTTATTTTTTTATTTTCTTTTAATATATTTGCAGCCTGAACTATTGTTTCAATACTTTGAGCAGGACCTATATTACCAGCAAAAACTAAATCAAATGTATCGTCATCGATTTTTTCTATGTTTTCATAGTCAGACTCAGCATAAGACGGTAAATACAAAAATTTCTTTTTAGCTGGTATTTTTAGTTCATTTAAAAAATAATTTTTAAATGATTTAGAACTACAAGTAATTAAGTCAGCATAGTTATATGCATCAATACTTAATTTATTTAAAATTTTATATATTAGTGAATCTTTTGAAACTCCACCAGTTGTAACACTTACTGGCCATTGATCTAAAACATGTATAACAAGTGGAATATGAGCCATCTTCTTAACAACAATAGCTGGCCAAGTCATTGTGATAGGAGATAATTGATAAACATATACAATATCAAAATCTTTTTTCATGAATATTGCTTTTAAACTACCAAAAATGGCAAACCACATATAGTTAACCATCATTTTTGGAGTTGTTGTTCCACGACCTATTAGAGAGCATCTTTTAATTTTTACATTATTAATTACTTGACTCCTATTTTTAAACCATTTATATTCCTTCAAAACTTTACCTTTTGGATAATTTGGAAGGCCTGTTAAAACTGTTACATCATGTCCTTTATTTGCAAGTTCATAACATATATCATTTATTCTAAAATTTTCAGGATAAAAATGTTGACATACAACTAAAATTTTCATAACTGCTCTCCTATTATCTATTTATTTTTTTTATATATTTTGCTGCATCAAGTAAATCATTTTTACAGATGTATTTATCACTCGTATCACTTGTTAATAATATACCGCTTACATCTTCTACATTACAAATCGCTAAATCTCTTTCTCTATCTCCTATAGCAAATGAATTAGATGTATCTATATTTAATTCTTTAATTGCTTTATAAAATAATTCTAATTTTGGTTTTCTACAATTACAATTATCACTTGATATATGAGGACACATATATACTTTAGCAATATTTATTCCAAATTCACCTAGTTTTTCTAGCATATAATTATTTAATTTATTATAATCATCTATTGTATAATAACCTCTACCAATTCCTGATTGATTAGTAATAATAACTAATTTATAACCTAAATCATTAAGTATTTTTAATCCTTCAATGCTATTTTTTAAAAACTCAAACTTTGAAATTGAGTGAACATATCCATAATCGACATTGATAGTTCCATCTCGATCTAAAAAAATTGCTTTATTCATGACTATAAACTTTCAATATTTTATTAATTATATTAGTTGTTGATTTACCCTTTTCAAGAGAAATAAATTCCATTTTACCACCATAGCTTTCAACAATTTCTTTTTCAGGAACTTCCCTTTCTTTCCAATCTTCACCCTTAATTGAAACATCAGGCTTAATTTCTTTAATTAAATTAACAGGTGTCTTATCTTCCATTAAAATAACATAATCAACACATTCAAGTTCACATATCATTTTTATTCTATCTTCTTCATTAATTATAGGTCTTAAGTCGCCTTTATTTTCCTTAACTGATGCATCACTATTAACAGCAACGACTAATATATCTCCATAAAGTTTTGCTTTTTTAAAAGATGATAAATGTCCTGCATGTAATAAATCGAAACAACCATTGGTAAACACAACCTTTTTATTGGTATTACTTAATATTTCTTTTAATTTTTCTACGGTAACAAACTTATTATCACTTATAACATTATTTGAATCAATTATATAATCAATTATTTCATCTATTTTAACAGCATAAGTACCCATTTTAGATACTTTTACTCCGGCTGCATAATTTGAAATATTAGCACTATCAATGATATCAAAATTATTTGCAATTCCAATACCTAAATAAGATATTACAGTATCCCCTGCTCCCGTTACATCATATACTTCACGAGATGCACAATTGATATTAGTAAGATTCTTTCCATCATATAAACTCATTCCAGCTGCTCCACGAGTTGCCAAAACATAATTACAATTAGTACTATCTTTTAAAACTTTACAAGCCTTTAAGATATCTTCTTCTGTATTTATTTCCATATTGGTAATTAAAGAAAGTTCATCTAAATTAGGTTTTAAAACATAAGCATTTTTATATTTATTAAATTCAGGTTCTTTTATATCAACTAATACTTTAACATTATTATCCCTTGCAATAGAAATAAATTTTGGAGTATTGGAAATAGTTAAAAAACCCTTATTATAATCAGAAATAATTACTAAATCATATTTTTTAATATTCTTCTTTAATAAATCATAAAATTTTTCTGATAATTCTTCTGATAAAGCATTTTTAATTTCTTGATCAAATCTAAACATTTGCATATTATTTTGACCAATAAATCTAGTCTTTACAATAGTTGGACGATTATTATCTTTTAATATTAATGATGTATCTATTCCATTTTCTTTTAATATATCAATTAATTCATCACCAGATTTGTCATTACCAACTACACTTGCCACTGTTACTTTCTGATTACCAGTTATTAAATTAAGAGCAACATTAGAAGCTCCACCCGGAATTTTTTTATTGTTTTTTTCAAGTAAAATAGGAACAGGTGCCTCAGGTGAAATTCTATTTGATTTTCCAAAATAGTAATTATCTAGCATAATATCGCCCATTACTAATATGTTCTTTGATTTTATATTTTTCATTAATTCAATTAAATTCATAGTTATTTTACTTCCTTATCAATCATTTTTTCTATTATACTCCAAGCATAATCTACAGTTATATCATTTAAGCATGGCCATAATCCATTACCAGTAGATAATTTAACACATCTATTATCACAGTTAAAGCACGGCATTTTATTAACAATTATATATGGTTTTCTAAAATTATTATTTCCTTCAAATTCATAACTAACATACCTATCATATGTATAACCACCCGTAATAATAGCAACTGGCACCTCATTTACAACGGCAATATGATAAGTACTAGTATCATTTGTTATTACAAACTGAGCTCTTTTAATTACCTCAATAAAATCTAACAAATTGGTTTGACCAACTATATCGTAATAAGGTATATCAGCTATTAATTCCTTTAATTCTTCAATACTTGCTAAATCACTTTTAGTTCCACAAAAAAGAATTGGCATCTTAGTTTTTTCATATATTTTTTTTACAATAGCAGCATATCTTTCTACTGGCCATCTTTTTAACAAAGTACTTGCACTCGGAAAAACTATATAATATTTTTCAGGTAATTTTATATCAATTTTTCTTGACTTAAATGGTTCCAATTTCACTTTAAATTCATTTAATCCCAATCCCCTTAAAAATTCAGAATAAAACTCTATTAAAGATAAATTAGGAGTATTAACTTCTATTATTTTAGTATATATTTTTTTGTATAACCATTTAGGACATAACTGTTTAGAAATAGTTTTATCTAAAATCGTAATCTTTTCATAAGAACATAATGCTCTTGACATAAAAACATTTGTTGTACATTCATTTGCACCAATTGGATCTAGAACTATATCATATCTTTTACTTCTTAAAATTTTAAATAATTTAAATCTTTCTTTCAAATTAAAAGTTGCACCAGTTAAATTAAATGGTATTACTTCGTCAAATATATTCGCATCTTCATATATACTTTGAAGTCCCTTTTGACATATAAATGTAATATTATAATCACTATTCGGATATAACTCTCTTATATGTCTAAATGAACACAAGAAAATTACACCATCTCCAAAAGCATAGTTATACATAACAAATATTTCTTTTTTCTTTTGCTCTACTTTTTTAGGTTTTCTTATAAATAATAGTAAAACTGCATCAACAAAATAAAGTATAACCTTAAAACTTCTAAATATAGGATACTTTTGACAAATATTATATAATTTTAAAGAAAAATTAGACATATAATTTTCTTTTTTATGATTCATATAATTAATTCTCCATCATATTATTTTCAACAAATTCACAGATTAAATGGTATGTCATTAAATGATGTTCTTGAACTCTAGACGTTTCAGAATATGGGAAGGTTATATTATAATCACATAGATCTTTTAATTTACCACCATCACGTCCAAGTAATCCTATTGTTATTATCTTCTTTTCCTTGGCTTCCATAACAGCTTCTATAATATTACTTGAGTTACCAGAAGTTGATATACCAATAAATACATCATTTTCACGTCCTAATGCTTCAACTTGTCTTCTAATAATTGAATCATATCCATAGTCATTACCCATGCATGTTAAAACTGATGAATCGGTTGTAAGAGCAATAGCAGGTAATCCTTTTCTCTCTTTCATAAATCTTCCAACAAGTTCAGCTGCAAAATGTTGACTATCAGCAGCACTTCCTCCATTTCCAGCAATCATAAGTTTACCGCCCTTTTTCATAGAGTCAGTAATAACATTAACTACCTCTATTAAAGTTTCATCATAATTATTCTTTTTTAAATTTTCTAAATTTGTAATTTGTTCATCAATTACTTCATTAATTCTTTCTTTCATTTTTTACTCCTTCTTTTTTCCAAATATTTTTATTATTCATTATATAAATAAAATAAATAATATATAAAATTAAAAGTGTTACCATAATTATCAAATAACTATAAATTGCACCATTAAAATTAAATAATTTAACTAACTTACTTGATAATATAAAAGCTAGTATTGAAGTTATAATATATATATATAATTGTACTTTGGTTTTTCTTAAAATTATTAATCCATTAGATAAAACACTTGCAATTGTATAAAGAGTAGCTCCAGCAAGTACAATTAGTAAATCATATAAATATTCTTTTAAATCTAATCCATACATAATTTTTAAAACCGGCATACCTAAAAAGTACGCAAGTATTATAGAACCTATTCCAGTTAAACAAGTAAGTCCTATAATTTTATATATTAATTTTAAAAAGGCACTTTTATCTCGCTTATTATAACTATTTTTAAGCAATAGAATGACCGGTTGAATAATAAACTGATTAACAAGCATAATAACAGAGGCTGGCATTACAATTATTCCAAATATTGTTTGAAATTCTGGACTCATAAAAGAATCAATTGCATATCTTGGGGCATTAACTAAATAATTTGCTATAAAAGATATCCCAAACGTAAAAAATCCCAAAGTAAATATTTTAAATACTGCCTGATAATTTACTTTACCTTTTCTTTTATACTTTAAAGATTTTTTAATATCTATAAACATTAGAACTACTAAATCAACTATTATTAAAGATAAACAAGAGAATATTAAATTATTTGTTAACTTATCAACTATTAGAAAGCATACTACATCTAGTATACTTCTAGTAAACAATGATTTACCAACAACATCCAATCTATCATTTTTTTGAAGTATTCCGTGATATACATCACATATGGCTTCTACACATTTTACTAAACAAAGTAAGATAAAAACGATAAATTTATATGATTGATAACCATTGATTAAACCGAATGCAATTGATATTAAAATCATTAAGAAAGACGCCATTAGACGATGAAAAACAAATTCGTTATCATCAATATCCTTTTCAGTCTCCGTTACTTGATAAGTTCTACCGCTATAAGTTGCAATAACATATAACATTGAAGCAGTTGCAAATGATAAGGTAAATATTCCTGCATCTTTTACTCCATTAATTCTTGTTACAATTACCATATAAAATAAAGAATTAAAAGAATTAAATCCACTTCCTAAAGTATTCCAAATATACGATTTTTTTAAATTAGTCACTTAATCACTTCTTTTCTTTTAACATACTAACTTCTTGAATTAATAATCTAATTTGTTCTTTTTGTTCTGAAACAATAACCGTTAAAGCTATTGAAATTATTAATAATAGACCAACCAAAATTGTTAAAATCATGTTGGAAGCTGTTTGGAATCCAAGTAAATTAGTTGTCCAATTTAAAAATCCTGGGATAAGTACAAAAATAAGCAAAATAGTAAAAGGTATTAACCAAACAAATGAATATTTCACTGCAATTTTTTCTTTTTTTACTAAATGTAAAACAAAGACTATTACAGCTATTAAAAAAACAACTGAAGTAATTTTTAATACTAAACTCATTATCTTGTCCTCCTCAATCCAATTAAAACAATTGAAAGTATAACATTGATCATATAGTAAATATTTTTCCAAGCGCGAATAGAAGAAACTCCTTCACTTCTTTCATTCATTTCAACTGATACCTCAGAGACCTTATAGCCAAGTTTTAAAATATGAACCGTTGACACTGGTTCTGGATACTCTGTTGGATAACTACTTGCAAATTCCTTTATTATATCTTTATCAATTGCTCTCATACCTGAAGTTGTATCACATATTTTTTTACCTGTAACTAACTTAATAAAAAAAGAAATTAATTTTATTCCAAGACGTCTCGCAGCACTTGATTTAAATGTATCTATATCTTTAACAAATCTTGAACCTATTACCATTGATGCTTCATTATTTTTTATTGGCTCAATTATATTTTCAACGTATTCAATATTATGTTGTCCATCTCCATCATATTGAACTGCAATATCATAATTATGTTCATAAGCATATTTATATCCTGTCTGAACTGCTCCACCTATTCCCAAATTTTGAATTAATTTTATATGTGGAATATTATTTTTAGATAATACTTCTTCCGTATTATCTTTTGATCCATCGTTTATAACAATAATATCATAATCACTTTTATTTTTCTTGTTGTAATCAATGATATTGTCATAAACTCTTAAAATACTTTTTTCTTCATTATATGCAGGAATTATTATTAAAGTTTTCATCTATTCACCAACCTAACTACGTTCATTATATCAAATATATTGTCAAAAAAAAAGAGTATTGACTAAAATTATACTCTTTAATAATTGAAGTTTAACTGACTTTTTCATATAATAAGAAACTATCATTTGCATAAAGCAATGTATATCTATCACTAATTAAATCTTCAAGTTTAATACCAGTAAACGATAAGAAATATTTATTCTCTTTATCTGATAATAATTTAAAGTAGTCTACTTTCTTATTCATAGATTCAAAATCATTTGGTTCTTGAGCTACACTTACATCCGACAAAGAATATATCCATAACTTTTGAAGTGTTCCAAAGTTTGATACAGTATTACTACTCGTTACATTATATGTTTTAAACTTATCGATTAAATCTTTTAAATCATTTAATTGCTTTTTAGTAAAAATTGCATTTTTTTCTTCAACACACACTTGATTATATCTAATAACATCATTTACAGCTGAAATAGAATCTGTTGGATTTAATAAATAAACCTTTCTTGTAATATTGCGTTCAACTTGAAAAAACTGTAGTAAAGATAATATAAAAATATAAATAACTAAGTAAGAATACATATCAAATTTATTGTTTTCTACTTCTTTTCCAATAGATAAAGTAACAAAAAACGCAAGTAAATAATAGAACTTAAAATAATAATAAGTTGCATAATTACCATAATATATATTATAAAAAGTATAAATCATAAAGATAATTATAAAAGGATATACAAAATGTGTAACATTTAATTTTTTATTTCTGATTGCATTTATTAACATATATAATATAAACGGAATATATATAATAAAGTTACCAAGTAAACTACGATAAATATAACCATCTAATTCAAAAATATCTGTACCACTTATAGAATTAGAAATGAATCTTGGATATATAAAATACATAACAATTCCTATTATAAATGGAATAACTAAAGTTATAACTATCTCTTTTAGTACCTCTTTAAACTTAGCTTTTTTCTCCACAAAGCATTTATATAAAAAATATAATCCTAATGCTCCATATATTATAGGAACAAACAAATAATACATATAAAATAAATTAAAATTAAGTAAAAATAAGCAAATGTAATATATTATTTTATTTGGTTTTGCACTTTTATTATATTCATCAAATAAGTAAAGAATTGTATTAATTAATAATATGCTAAGTCCCAAATAATGAAAGCCAAATACTAAATTATTTAAAGGATATCCAAGTAAATAAGAAATTACTAAACATAGCATAATTACTCTTTTATAATTTCTAGTATCTTTCTTTATAATCGAAAAATATAAGAACAAACCACTTAATAAATAAACTCCCATTTCAAAACCAATAAATACATAAACATCATCAACTCTTAAATCATTTCCAATTACTTGAAAAATAGTACCTACTACAGTATATGAACCAAATAGATCGTATGTTTTATTACTCGAATAAATACTTTCACCATTAACATTCTTTGATAAGGTAGAAGACTCTTTAAACTGCTCTGCTAAGAAAAAATGTGCTGATGGATCCATTGATTCAAAAATTAAATTATCATTTTTAAATCGATAATTATAAATACAAATTGTAAAGAACAATAATACTATAACAGCTACTATATCAAAATAATTAAAGTAATATTGTTGCCTTTTATCAGTATTCTTTAGTTTATAGATAAAGAAAATAGATAACATTAAATTAATAATTATTCGGATTAGCAAAGTAGCTCTAATATTAAATATCGATAATATAAATATTATAAATGCATTAAAGGCAAAAAATATAATTATAGATAAAATAATTGATGTAAGAATATTTAATTGTCTATCATTTCTCTTTAGTAAATTAAACAATGTTATCAGCAAAACTACTGAAATAACAAATATAATTCTCCCCATTTCTACTCCTTATAAATTATAATTTTATTTAATTATTAAGCATAAAACCTAAGTACTATTATTAGTAAAGATAAAATCAAATTAAATAAAACCATATACACTATATTGTCTAAAATAATTGTTCCTGCTTTATCAATATATTTAATAACTCTTTTTTCTTTAAATTTTATCAAAATATTATTACCTATTATAATTGGTATCATTAATAACAATGGTATATAATACCTTCCTTGTACACCGGTTACAATATTTCCACCTATGGTATTTAATACAATAGGAGTCCATCCTTTATACATCGCAAGATACATTCCAAAAATAATAATTCCAAATATTAGCACATATAACACTCTAAATAATACTGTTTCATTTTTTTCATATTTTGATGCATCAAAAATCAATATAAGAATAAGTAATAATTCATTAATTTTAACGAATAATACAGGCATATATG
Organism: Bacilli bacterium; assembly: GCA_017460745.1. GTDB lineage: Bacteria > Bacillota_I > Bacilli_A > RF39 > UBA660 > RUG591. The sequence goes on from JAFUAL010000026.1 coordinate 19,404, forward strand.
TATCAAGTAACCCATAAGTACCAAATAGCCAATATAATTGAATTGATAATTGTCCTATAATATTTTTTATAATAATTAACGATGTATTAAAAGGATGTTGCATAATATATGCTGTTTGTAAATTTTGCATTTCATTAGCTTGAGAATTTAAAAATAAATTTGGAATTTTAAAAACTACTATAAAAAATAATATTAACAAAATAATTTTTAAATATGTCATCCATTTGTCTTTTTTACTCTTAAATTTGGTTACTGGAATAAATAATAATCCACCTAACATTAAAAAATAGACAACTTTGACATTTAATAAAATATAACCAATAAACATAAATAATATCATATGTTTAGTTTCAAATTTTGTTTTACCATAATATAAATCTAAAATATATGCTATTGCTAATGCTGAAACAGAAAGAACTAATCCGTCATAGGAAACCATACTTCTTAGCAACAAAGCATTAGGAAGTAATAATATGGCAAAGAAACTTTTTTTATATCTTGGCGTTATTTTTATAGCAAAGTAACATATTATTGAATAGAACAATAAACTCATAATTCTAGCTGATTGTAGTTTTACCGCTACACCAACTTCTCCAACTCCATCAAATGGTTTAATATAATCAGTTAATTGTATACCAAGTGCTGGTATTAAATGAGCTATTGGTGTTACATTTACAGCGGTTATAGTACTATACTTACCACTATAATTAATACCAACAAGTTGTTCATAATACATTTCTTCGTAAGTGTATTTTTTTGCTCTATTTGAGGCATACGACTCTTTATCCTGTATATATTGTAAAATTTCATCTGATTCAGTATAACCTATATCTTTTCCTATTTGTTCTGGATAAAATTTTCCTTTACTTATTTCATAAGCTTTTAAAAAATGTGTATTTTCATCAGGAGATTGAAATGGAGGTACTATAAATACCAACAATAATCCAACGAAAAGCGAAATTATCAAAAACAATTTTTCTATTTTTATACTATTCATAAAGATCTACTATCTCCTTTTCGATCTTCGTCCATTCACGTGATGTTGCAGTTTCTAATCCACCCTTAATTAGTTTATTTCTTAATTTTTTATCATTTCTAATCATTTCAATTTTTTCAACAGCATCATCAATATTTCCCTGTTCGTACAATAAACAATTTTCATTATCTTTTAAATATTCAATGTTACCATCATTTGGAGCAACAACTGATATTCCACCGGTTGCCATCATTTCAAGCGGAGGATACGAAAAACTCTCAAGAATACTGGACTTAATCAATATATCTGCTGAATTATAAATTTTTCCAACTTCATCATATGGAACTTTATGTAAGAATTCATCAACATAGTACCATTTTTTTGGCTCACCTTGATAAGATAAGTATTTTATTTCATATATTGACTTATCTAATTTTTCAACTATTTTAAAACTTTCATCAACGTTTTTATAATAATCATCACTATTTCCTTCGACAAGTATTCTTATTTTACCATCGAAATTTCTAGTTGTTGTTGGGAACTGTTCTAATTTAATCCCATTAGGCGCATATTTTACTTTTCTTTCAAAATCATTAATTAACCATTTTTCACACCATTTAGATATTGTTAAATACTCAACATCATCAAAAGAATATGTTGTATTTGCTATTTGCTTATTATAGTTACCATAATTTAAAAAGTTCGTTTCAAAATTTTGCACTAAATAAGCAATTTTATCTACATTATGATAGTCCTTAGCAAAATAAATTGTTGTCCAAAGCGTACCAACCATCTTATTTAAATGACATACAATTTTGGTTTTTAGAGAAGAAATAACATTAATTTCACCATCAATATTTATGATATTATTCTCAAATTTATCCATATTAATAATAAACACGTCATAACCATGATTTCTCAATATATTGCAATGTTTAATTACAACATTTACACCACCACTTACATTTGTAGTTGGAAGTATAAAAGCAATTGATTTATTTAATTTTGACTTTATAAATTTTGTAAATTTGTATCCTGAATAAGTTGAAATATATTCTTTTAAAACACGATTATAGGCATTTTGACCCAGTTTTTCACGCAACTCTTCATTTTGAACCAATTCCTCCAACTTATTATACCAATCATTTTTATTGTTCTCAACTAATATACCATCAACCTTATTATTAATAACTTTAAATGCTCCAACATTCGATGCAATAGTTGGCACTTTAACTAAAGCTGCTTCTGTCCATTTATTTTCTGATTTCGCTTCATTAAACAAAGACATCTCAAGTGGCGCTAAATTTATATCTAATGTTGCAATAACACTAGGTAAATCAGTCCAATCTTTAAACGGCTCTACAATAATCCTATCTTTAAATTCACTCAATTCCTCTGGAATATCTAAAATTCCTACTAATTTTAAATATGTATATTCATATTTTTTCATAATTTTAATAATTGCAGGCAAAATAAGTTCAAAATCAGGATTATGAGTAATTGAACCACTAAGATATCCCATAATTATCTTATTCTTATCTCTATTTACATTAGAGATAGCATTTATTGATAATTCACACATTCTCTCGCTTGCAACATTTCTATTAATATACACGTCTTTAACATATTTTTTAAGTTCTTTAGCAAGAGTTTCTGTTGTTGTAATAGCATAATCACATAACTTTAAAGTCTCTCCCATTCTCTCAACACCATCATAGTATAAATTTAATTCATCCTTTGATAAGGTATCAAGATATTTAATCGTTTTAGTATATTGTTTATCAAAAACTAAATCATCTATATCATAAAAAACAATTTTATTATTATACTTAGCCCTTTTAATAAATTCTTTTATTGTATCAGTAATTGGACATCTAAAAAACACAAAACATCTATAGTATTTTTCTTTTTCCAAAGTTAAAGTTTCATAAAAAATTTCATCAGTTGTCATTCCATTTGATTCCAACTGTTCTCTTTGATGAGCAACTCTATACCTTGAAGGGTGTGGAAGAGTACATCCATTTATAAATAATACATCCTTACATTCTTGTTTATCACTTTTCATTCCATTGAAAATGTATTTTGTTGTTTTCTTTGTGAGAGATACAATTCCTTCATTTTTTAATGTTTGTTTTGTTTTGCCAATTAAATATTTAATTGAATCCATATTTTTCCTCCATACTATAAAATATTAATATATTTTTTTATTTTCAAACATTACCTATATTTATTAATTTATACAAGTGTTTGAATGCTTAACCTAACCTTTATTTTCTTTTTATTTTTTTTCTTATTATTCTGAGCGGTTCAGTTAATTTCCATGTATTACTATTTATTATATTATTATGTACTTTAACAAGCTCATTATAAACTTTTTCTATTTCTTTTACATTTTGTTTAGTTTCAGAAACAACGTTTTCCAAATCTACAATTTGATGAACTAAATACTCAATTAATTCATTTTTTTCATATTCTTCTAAAGGATCAAAAATTAATTTTAAATTTAAATTTTCTCCTTTTTTAAAATCTCCCTTTAAAATAATGAATCCCGGTTTTTTAAAAAAAACATTATTACCATCATATCTAAAAGTATTATGATATTCTATATCAACTACTTTCTTATTCAGTTTTATTATATTATATCTAATAAATAAATTTTTTGTCAGTTCAATATAAATTCTATTGGTATTAGACAATATTTTTTCTTTTATTTCATAAGTATTGTTTTCAATGTTGTAAAAATTCTCTATTTGATTATTATAATCATAATCATCTATATTACCATAATAAATCATATACTTATCAATATTTTTATTTTCTGAATGTTCGTGCCATTTAAACCATTCATTATTAAAAACTTTTTCATTTATCCATCTAACATTTAAACCAGTTTTAAATATACAATAATTAAATGATAACTGATCTCTATGACTATATTTTTCTACTATATTAAACCATAACATCATAGTTTCTTGAACTTTTGCATCATCCATTTTTTTTATCAATACAGTACTTTCAATAAGTCCATTACTATAATCATATTTTTCATCTTTATAAAACTCTCTCAAACGATTGATTCGATCTATATTTTCTTTTCTAAATCTAAGACAAGCATTCATTTCCTCGTCAATTGATGTTCTTAATCCATGTTTAAAGCCTACAAATACATCATTTGTTTTAAGAAAAGCACTTACAAAATCCGTAATTTTTCTTCTGAATTCAACTGCAGCATCTAACCAAACAAATATATCATATTTTTGGTTAATTGTAGGATGACCTAATATTTTTATTTTTCTGGCTAGCAAAACATCTGACAAATTAGAATCTTCTATATAAACCACTTTCCATGTATTTGATTTGATTTTTTTATTATTTGTAAAACAGTAATAATCAATATTTGATTCTATATTTTTTATTTCTTTTAAATCATCGTATTTCCCTGTAATACAAGTATACACACATATTTTTTTCATATTTCTCCATACAAATACTTAATTCATTATTTTACCTTTTAGCCCTTTTTTATAATCTCTATATCCCCTATACATCATTTTCAATTTACAAAATTTATTTTTTTCAAAAGCTAATATTCTCTTTATTTGTCCTTTTTGAACGTTAATTAAATGATCACAATATTCTTTATATAAATCATAATACATTTCCTTAATATACATAGTATTTCTTACCATATAATATCGACGAACAGGACTATGATTATAGCATGGATATTCTTTCCCAAATAATTTATGAATTTTTACATTTCCAAGATTATGTTCCATAATTACATTGTTTAAACGTACTACTTTATAACCATGTTTATTCAAATTCATACCATATTCCATATCAACACAATCAATAAACAACCAATCTTTAAATCCACCAATCTTTTGATAAACATTTAAATTTATAATATTTCCAGATGTCATAACTTCAAGTTTTTCATCAAAAGTATTATTACTCCTATCATCATCTCCTGAATTTATATTGTGATATGGTGAAACAAGTCCAATATTTAAATATTTATTTTTTATAATAAAATTTTTCATTTCACTTATTATTTCAGAATTTATTTTGCTATCTTGATCTAAAGTCAAGAGCCATTCATATCCATCTTTTATTGCATTTTCAGCACCAATATTTAATGCTTTAGCAATACCTAAATTTTCGTTTAATTTTATGTATTTTATTTTATTACTATCATTTATTCTAATAACTTTATCATCACTATTATCTACAACATAAATAACATCAACACTATTTTGATAATTATCAATATTTAAAATATCTTCAGAAGTTGGATTATAAAACACTACTACACATGCAAGCTTCATTTGCACCTCCATTAATAAATTTAAACCTCTTCTGCAAATCCTTTTTCTAATTTATCAAATATTAAATAGCCAATTACCAACACAACTATAGAAACCAAAAAGATAATCCCTAAAGACGTAAAATTTGGTGAAGTTTTATAGTAAAATATATTTCTATATGCATCAATAAACTGAGTCATAGGATTTAAATACAAAATCCATCTAAACCTATCCGGAATAAGAGAAGGATTATAAATAATAGGAGTTGCATAAAAAAGTAAATTCATAAAAAAAGCTACCAAATATTCTATATCACGAACATACACATTAATGGCCGACAAAACAAACAGAATTCCTAAACTAAATAGACTTTGAACAATGGCAATTGGTATAACCCATAAAATGTTAAAAGATAATCCTACGCCACCAAATATTACAAAAAGTAAAATTATTATACAAGAAATCAAAAAATTAACTAAAGCTGCACATACAACACTAATTGGCAATATTTCTCTTGGAAAATAAACTTTTTTAATAATTCCACCATTTATCCAAACACAATTACAACCGCTTGTTACAATTGTTGTAAAAAAATTCCAAGGAATAATACCTGTAATTAGATATATTAAATAATGTTCTTGCTGCATTCTCATAATATATGGAAATACAATAGCATAAACCAAAACCATCAATAAAGGATTTAAAAAGGACCACAATACTCCAAGAAAAGAACCTTTATATTTTCCTCTTATTTCTTTTTGAACATTTGTTTTCAATAATTCTCTATAATGATATAATTCTTTAAAAATAACCATTTCATTCACCCACAAACTTCTATATATTTTGCAACAACTTCATTTGGATTTCCATCCAATTCCACTTTTCCATCTTTTATCCAAATAGCTCGATTGCAAAGTTTCTTGACTTGACTCATACTATGAGTAACTATTACTATTGTTTTATCACTTTCTTTAAGTTCTGTTAACTTTTTAAAACATTTATCTTGGAAATGTTGATCACCAACAGCTAATATTTCATCAATTAAAAGTATTTCTGCATCAACATTAATGGCAATTGAAAAAGCAAGACGCATATACATACCTGATGAATATGTACGCACAGGACTATCTATAAAATCTCCAAGTTCTGAAAAATCTATTATCTCGTCAAGTCTTTTCTCTATTTCTTGTTTTGTAAGGCCAAAAATTGCTGCATTAAAATAAATATTTTCACGTCCTGTAAAATCAGGATGAAATCCAGCTCCAAGTTCCAATAAAGAAGTTAGTTTACCATATGTTTCAATAGTTCCTTTGGTTGGATAAATAATTTTTGTCATTAATTTTAAAAGTGTACTCTTTCCACTTCCATTGGTACCAATTAAAGCAACTGTTTCACCTCTTTTTATATCTAAATTAATATTTTTAAGTATTGTTAATCTCTCAACCTTATTACTTCCAGAACGAATTAACTTTTCTTTTAAAGTTCTTGGTTTATCTGAATTGAGTTTAAAATCTTTGTATAAATTTCTTATTCTAATAACTACTCCATCATTATTCTTTTTCATAAACACCTCAAAATCTTTGTAATTACTCTATTAGTATATCATTTAAGGACTAAAAAAAAAAGACAATAACATTAATTTGTCTAAATTTTACTATTTTTAATATATATTAAATATTATTATTTCTGCTAGTCTCTACCATATAAATCTCTTGTATATATTTTATCATTTACATCTTTAATGTTATCATCTACTCTATTGACTATTATTATATCTGATTTTTCCTTAAATTCAGATAAATCATTTATTACTCTACTATTAAAGAAATTATCCTCTTTTAAAGTTGGTTCATATATTATTACTTCAACATTTTTTTCTTTAATTCTTTTCATTATTCCTTGAATAGCACTTGAACGAAAATTATCTGAACCTGATTTCATTGTTAATCTATATATTCCAACCACTTTTGGATTTTTAGATAATACCATATTAGCAATATGATCTTTTCTAGTTCTATTAGATTCAACTATTGCACTTATTATATTTTCTGGTACGTTTTTATAATTGGCTTTCAACTGCTTACTATCTTTCGGAAGACAATAACCTCCAAATCCAAATGATGGATTATTATAAAAATCTCCAATCCTTGGGTCTAAACAAACACCATCTACAATATCCTTGGTATTTAGCCCCTTAAGTTCTGCATATGTATCAAGTTCATTAAAGTACGCGACACGAAGTGCTAAATAACTATTTGCAAATAACTTAACAGCTTCAGCTTCAGTTGAATCCATATACTTAATTACTACGTCTTTTTTTAAACATGCTTCACGAAGCAATTCGGCAAATATACTCGCTCTTTCTGATTTTTCTCCAACTATTATTCTTGATGGATATAAATTATCATATAATGCTTTTCCTTCTCTTAAAAATTCTGGTGAAAACATAATATTATCAATATCATATTTTTCTTTCATATTTTTAATAAAACCAACAGGTATAGTAGATTTAACTACCATAGTAGTATTGATACCCAAAGATACCACTTTTTGAATTATATCTTCCACTGATGAAGTATCAAAATAATCTTTTTCAGAATCGTAATTTGTTGGTGTTGATATAATTATATAATCAGCATCAATAAATGCTTCTTTATAATCTAAAGTTGCTTTTAAATTCAATTTTTTTTCTTTAAAATATTTTTCAATATACTCATCCCCAATTGGACTAATTCGATTATTAATTTTCTCTACTTTTTCTGGTATAACATCAAGTGCTACTACTTCATTTTTTTCACTGAGTAATGTTGCAAGAGAAAGTCCAACATATCCAGTTCCTGCTATTGCTATTTTCATTTTGATTTTTTCCTTCCTTATTATATATAAATGTATATTTATTTGTATCAAGTAATCTTTGACATTTTATTGTTTTTATGGTAATATGTATATGTCAAAGAAATCTGACATATATTAAAAATGGAAACATTCAGTTTTTGCAAGTTGAATGTCTACCAAAATTTTAATTTAGTTTGACATTTAATCTAATGATTAGATGTCTTTCTTTATTACAATAATCATAACGATTAAAAGTAGTAAAATGAGAGAGATGAGGCGTAGAATGCAAATATTGTATTCACGTTTTTTCATTTCTTCAAACCTCCCTTCTTTTAAAGATGGAAGGTAGACATCCAACAACTGATGCTTCCACGACAATTATATCACGCGAAACCAAAATCTTGCAATACATTTCTGATACTTTTATAAACTTAATGCAATAATCAAATATTACTTAGATTATTTCAATTATATATATTGAAACTATCTTTCTAAAAACAACTTTCTAGTAATAAAATTAAATATCATTACAACTATAGTGGCTACTATTTTAACTATTAAATAATTAATATGCAAAGTATATTCACCAAAATACATTATAAGTTCAGTTAATATTAAACCAACAATACTAAATATTATAAATATTATAAAGTTTCTTTTACTATTTTTTTCTTTATTAACATCAAAGACATATTTTATACTCAACAAATAATTAACTATGACTGAAACAGTAAATGCCAAAAATGCACTAAGTAAAGTATTTAGATTAATTAATTCTTTACATAAAATTAAAATTAAATAATCAACTATAAAAGCAAACCCACCAACAAGTGTAAATTTAAATATTTGTAATATTAATTTTTCTTGTTTTTTATTAAATTTTATAGGAAACTTATTTATAATTTTTTCTAATAAATTAATTATTTTATCATTTTTCATTACTATTTTTCCTTACATTTATTAAATATAGTTCAAATAATTGTCTATGTTTTCTTACAACAACTTCTAGTATTACACCACAGATAAGCATAAGCATTGCAATCATTAACATAAAACCTGAAAATATTAAAGTTGGAAATCTAGGTACTAATTTGGTTTTAAAATATTCAATAAAGACTGGTATTCCAAATATTAAAGAAATAATTAAAAATACTAAACTAATAATTCCAAAGAAAATTAAAGGTTTATATTCTTTAAATAATCTCATGATAGTTTTTAATACTTTAAATCCATCTTTAAAAGTATTAAGTTTTGAAACACTTCCGTTTGGTCGATCACGATATTCTACTGGTATTTCTTTAAGCAAAAAATTCTTATCTAATGCATGAATTGTCATTTCTGTTTCTATTTCAAATCCCTGTGATAAAACCGGAAAAGTTTTAACAAAATTATAACTAAATGCTCTATAGCCTGTCATAATATCATGTACCTTACTCTTAAACAAAAAATTAATTAAAAATCTTACTAGTACATTTCCAAAATTATGAAATCTTCTTTTATTTTCTTTAAAATATGTTCCTGATAATCTATCTCCAATTACCATATCGGATTCGCCGTCAAGAATATAATCACACATTTCTTTGGCAGTATTTGATGGATAAGTATCATCACCATCTATCATTAAATAACAATCTGCATCAATTTCTCTAAACATTGAACGTATTACATTTCCTTTTCCTTGATTATATTCATATCTAACAATGGCCCCAGCCTTTTTAGCTAACTTATCTGTTTTATCAGTTGAATTATTATCATAGACGTAAATATCTGCATCAGGTAATGCTTTTTTATAATCTTTTACTACTTTTTCAATTGTTTTAGCCTCATTAAAACAAGGAATTAAAACTGCTATTTTCTTGTTTTTCAAATTACACCTTTTTTTACTAAACTAATTGTTAAATCATCTCTATTAATAAGTTTAAACCCTAATTACATACTATCACAACGATATAAATTAGTCAAACGAGTATACAAAAACTAGTAAATAAATTTACTAGTTTAAAAAATTATTCTTTATAAGCATTTTTATATTCACCAGATAAAATATTATCTATCCAATCTTGGTGGCTTAAATACCAATCAACTGTTTCTTTAATACCATCTTCAAAGTTATGAGTAAGAGTCCAACCAAGTTCTTTTTCAACCTTAGTTGAATCAATTGCATAACGAAGATCATGTCCTGGTCTATCAGTTACATAAGTAATTAAACTTTCTGGTTTATTCATTTGTTTTAGGATAGTTTTAACAACTTCTAGATTAGTTCTTTCAGAGTGTCCTCCTAAATTGTATACTTCTCCGTCTCTTCCATTTCGAACAATTAAATCTACTCCAATATTATGATCAACTACATGAATCCAATCACGTACGTTTTCTCCTTTTCCATAAACTGGAATTGGTTCATCTTTTAAAGCCTTGCTAATTACAACTGGTATTAATTTTTCAGGGAATTGATATGCACCATAGTTATTTGAACATCTTGAAATAGTAACTGGTAAACCATATGTTCTATGATATGCCATTACAAATAAATCAGCACTGGCTTTACTTGACGAATAAGGACTAGATGTATGAAGTGGTGTTGTTTCAACAAATTTTAAATCTGGTCTATCAAGAGGCAAGTCTCCATATACTTCATCAGTTGATACTTGATGGTATCTTTTTATTCCATGTTTTCTACATGCATCCATTAATGTTAAAGTTCCTTTAATATTTGTATCAGCAAATACTCCAGGATTTTTTATAGAGTTATCAACATGGGACTCAGCTGCAAAATTAATTACATAATCAAAATTTTCCGTCTCAAATAACTTATCAACAAATTCTCTATCTGTAATATCTCCGTAAACAAATTTATAGTTCTCGAATGTTTCTAACTCTTTAATATTATTATAATTTCCTGCATATGTTAAAGCATCTAAACAAACAAATGTATCCTCAGGATATTTTTTTACAACATAATGTAAATAATTACTTCCTATAAAACCTGCTCCACCTGTTATTAAAAATCTCATCTTAATTTACCTTCTTTCTCATTTAATTCTTTTATATATCTATTGGTAGCATCTTCCCAACTTGGAAGTCTATCGAAACCATTTGCTTCTAACTTATCTTTAGAAAGTTTAGAATTTCTTGGTCTATATGCTTGAGTAGTTTTTGTTATATCTAAATATTCTTCTGTTGTAACTGGGTTGATAATTGTTTTTTTATTATTGCTTTTCATAATGTATTCAGCAAACTCAGCCCAAGAACAAAATCCTTCATTATTAACATTATAAGTTCCATACTTTTCAGTTTCAGCCATTTCCACTAGTAAACGAGCTAAATCAACTGTATACGTTGGACTTCCTACTTGATCGTTTACAACATTTAAACTATCGTGTGTAAGAGATAATTTAAGCATTGTTTTAATAAAATTGTTCCCGTTTATTCCAAATACCCAAGAAATTCTTGTAATAAAATGCTTTGGATTACGTCTTACTTCATCTTCTCCTAAACACTTCGTTTCTCCATAGTAACTTTTAGGATTTGGCTTATCATCTTCTGTATACAATCCATCTTTAGTACCATCAAAAACATAGTCTGTTGACATATACACAACTTTTGCTCCAACTTTTAAAGAAGCATCAACTATATTTTTTGTACCTGTAACATTTACATCATACACTTTATCTTTTAATGACTCATCTTCTGCTTTATCAACAGCTGTCCAAGCAGCGCAGTGAAATATAACATCTGGTTTATAAGTTTCTATTACTTTATCTACTTGTTCTTTACTTGTTATATCCATTTCTTCTCGATCAAGAGCAAGAACGTTGTATTCACCTCTGTTGTTAAGTTCTCGTTTAATATCATATCCTAGTTGTCCCCTGTAACCCGTAATTAAATATCTATGAGCACGTCTTGAAAAATCAACATTTGTATCTTTAAGTTTAGTTCTATCCCTATCTTTATCGGATAATATTGGTTCTTTAATATCATACTCTTTAATTATTTCATCCCAGTTTATACCAACCTCGGGATCATTCCAAAGAATACCATCTTCAAGCCTTGGTTTGTACTCATTATCAACATAATATTCAAATAAAGTATCATCCTCAAGAGAAACAAATCCATGAGCAAATCCACGAGGTACATATAACATTCTTCCATTTTCGGGTGTAAGTAGAAAACTTTCCCATTTCTTGTAGCTATCAGAGTCACGTCTTAAATCCACAACCACATCAAGTACAGCTCCACGATGACATCTTACTACTTTTGCTTGACAATATGGATTTCTTTGAAAATGAAGTCCCCTTACAATTCCTTTGCCACTTAAAGAATTACTAACTTGAAAAATTCTATTAAATCCTAAATCTTTTAAGTCAGCCTCAATAATAGATTCAAAATACCCTCTTGCATCTCCAAATCTTTTAGGTTCAAGTATATAACAATCCTGTAAAGTTGTTTTAATTGTTTCCATTAATAATTATCTCCTTTTAGTTTTCACTTTCCTTGGTTACAATATCTATTAAGTATTTTCCATAGGAGTTTTTCTTCATTAATTCGCCAGCACTTTCTAAGTCTTTTAAAGATAACCAACCTTGTTCATAAGCAATAGCCTCTGGGCAAGCAATTACCTTTCCATTATTTCCTTCAACCAGTTTTATCATATTATTGGCTTCCATCATACTATCAAATGTTCCAGTATCAAACCAAGTAAATCCTTCACCTAAAAGTTCCGCTTTTAAAAGACCTTCTTGTAAATATAAATCATTAAGTGTTGTAATTTCAAGTTCCCCACGAAGAGATGGTTTAACACGTTTTGCCATATCTGAAACACCTTTTGGATAAAAATACAATCCTGTGATTGCATAATCACTTTTTGGTTTTAATGGTTTTTCTTCAACACTTAAAACATTATTATTTTTATCAAGTTCCATAATACCAAATCTTTCTGGATCTCTTACTTGATATCCAAAAATGCTTGCCTTACCATTTTCGGCATTAACCCTCGCATCTTCTAGTAAAGATTCAAAATCATTACCAAAATAAATATTATCCCCTAAAACCATAGCACATGCATCATCTCCAATAAACTCTTCACCTAAAAGAAAGGCTTGAGCAAGTCCATCAGGGGATGGTTGAACAACATAACTAATATTTATTCCAAGTCTACTTCCGTCTCCAAGTAATTTTTTAAAATCATTTTGATCTTCTTGAGTTGTAATAACCAAAATATCACGAATACCTGCTTGCATTAAAACAGACAATGGATAATAAATCATAGGTTTATCATAAATTGGCATTAATTGTTTACTAATTGCCATTGTGATAGGATAAAGCCTTGTTCCACTACCTCCAGCTAAAATAATTCCTTTCATAATTACCTCCTAAAAAGAATATTTAAATACATAATATCCTGTATCTAATACAAGTATATCTAAAAAACCTTCAAAGTGTCAAGTAGACTTATATTTATTTACATTATTTATAAATTTAAAAAAAGTGCAAAAACTCTACACTTTTACTTTAACATTTCTGAAAATAACTTTTTATAGTTAGAAGCAACCTTGTCCCAAGTATAACAATCTTCGATTCTTTTTTTAGCCTTATTTCCATACTCGCTTATTTCTTTCTCATTGAAACAATTTACTTTTTCTAAAAGTTCTTTTAAATTACCATCCTCTTTATTAAAATACAAACATGAATCACTTCCAACTTCTTTATTATAAACGACATCATATAAAATATTAACATCAGTTATACTTAAAGCCTCAAGTAAAGATGGATTGGTTCCACCTGCTGAATGACCATGTATATATGCAAAAGCATATTTTCTAATCTGTCTTAATACATTATCATCATATAAACTACCAACAAACTTAATACGTGAATCACTTAAAAAATTTGTTTCCTTAACTAATTTTTCATAAAAAGCATTATGTTCTACATTTGATATAAATACCAAATCCTTATTAATATTTGTTTTCATAAATTCTTTGATAATTAATTCAATATTATTTTCAGGAACAAACCTACCAACAAATAAAAAATATTTATTTTTTTTGATATCATATTTTTTTAAATATTCTTGAATTTTACCATCATCACTTACATCTTTTAAATAAGCACCATAGGCAATAAAAGACGTTGCAACTTTATATTTTTTATATTTATCCTTAACATAATCTTCTATTGCTTGGGAATCACATACAACGTGACGAGATGACTTAATCATTGTTCGTTCACTTAATTTAAAATACTGTTTTATTAAATAGTTCCATTTTTCACGTTTCCATTCAAGTCCATCTGGATTAATCATTATCTTAATTCCGAGACGTTCAAGTCTTTTATGAATTAAGCTAAACATTGGTCCTATACGGCATCCTAAAACATACATGATAACATTTTCAAGTTTCTTATCGCGAACAAGCTTTTCGTAGTATAAAACGGCCTTATAAGCAAATATCATCATGGTAATACTTCCCATTTTATTTACGTAAATTGGAGTACATACAGCATTACCTTCAATGTGTTCTTTATCATTTTTAGAATGGCTTAGTTCTGGTATATAAAATTTTGTATCTTTATCATGATAATTATCTATTAAATTAGTAACAAACGTCTCCCATCCTCCGTACTCTGATCTGTATCCACGAGAACCAATAATTATAATGTTTTTCATACATCCTTCTTTCCAATATTTAAAACTTTTAAATATATATAAGATATTCCATAACTAATATAATAAGAAATTTTTAAAAGCAATAAACCAAACAAGTTTAATTTATTATACTCTTTTTCATAATACCTTTGACTAGTTTTCAATATCTTATATTTCTTTAAAGAATTAAAACTCTTATTTACACTTACTGATAAATTATGTTTAACCAAAACACTTGTATCTATATAACTTTTATAGGAATGTTTTTTTAATTTGCTTCCTAAAATATTTTCTTCATAATATAAGAATGTCGCATCATCAAAATATCCTATTTCTTTAAACTTATCAAGTTTAATCATAAAAAAGCATCCATGAACTGCTTCAACCTGAACTAATTCTTTATTATAATATTCATCTTTATAACTTAATAATTTACTTGCATATTTATGAAAATAATTTATATTAGATAAAAAATCTTCTCTAAACCTTGGTAACTTCCATCCGCGTGAAAGCACTCCATGTTCATCTATAATTGGAGCAACTAAAGTTACATCAGGACTTTCTAAATCTTCTTTTAATTTTATTATAGTATCCTCATCAACCATTACATCAGGGTTACTTATTATAACATTATTAATATCCTTAGCCTCTAAATATTTAAGTCCATAGTTATTACCATATGCATATCCTTTATTTTCATTAGTTTCAATTACTTTAATTTTATCTGTTTCAAGTTTTTTTAATTTATTAAAAGAATCATCCGAGCTATGGTTATCAACAACTAAAATCATATCTAACACTTTATAATCTTTTATTCTATTTAACATTTCAAATGTTGTATTATAATCATTGTAATTTAAAATAATAATAGCAGTTTTCATTCAAATACCTCGAGTATCTTATATTGAGTTTTTAACGTATCATAAAGAATTGCTGTTTTTCGTCCTTCTTTTTTTATTTTTTCTTTCTCTTTCGTATCCATTTCATAATACATTTCAACTTTAGAACTTAATTCCTTATAATCTTCTTTAGAAAAAGTTAAGCCATTTATTCCATCTTGCATATAATCACTTGGACCATAACCATTAGTTGCAATAGTAAATGTCTCCGTACTCATAGCTTCAAGTCCAACTAGACCTAAACTATCACTTTTTCTACTTGTTGGAAAAATAAATAAATCTAAACTATTATAAATATTTACTAACTCATCTTGAGAAAACATTTTTCGTCTTTCAATATATTTTTCTACTTCAAGTTCTTTTATAATATCATTCATTAAGTATTCTTCATCACCTATTCCAACCATTAAAAATCTTAAATTATATTTAGTAATTAACTCCATTTTTTCTAGTTCTTTAATCATATAAATAAAAGTATCCCACCCCTTATCTTTTTCGATTCTCGAGATAAAACCAATATAATTATAATTAGAATTTAAATGACTATTCTTTTTAGCAACAGCAGTATCTTTATTAATGAATAAACTTGTATTAACACCGCCTGATGGATAAACAAATATTTTATCCTTTAAGATACCATAATTATCAATCAAAACTTTTTTAAAATAATTAGAAGGTACTACTACTTTATCAGCATACTGTAAATATTTTCTACTTCTTTTAATATTAGGAAAATCCTTTTCAGTGTCTGCAACTACATCATTTCCATGACAATTTAATATCAACTTAGTACCTGGTTTAATTTTCTTTACAATAACAGCTCCTAAACTTGAATGTGAAACAAAATGAACATATAAATAATCATAATTACCAAATAATCCTCTAAATATAACTTTTAAATGAAAAATAATATAACCAATTAACTTTAAAACAAAGTTAGTTTGCTTAGTCATAACCACTTTTTTTACTATAAATTTATTTTCTTTTAAAAGATTTTCTACATTTTGAACAAATACCCCATAATGTTTAAATTTCTCACTTGGATACATATTTGATATTAATAATATTTTTTTCATATTTACCTCAAACAAAGTATATCATAAATAAAAAAAAGTTTAAACTATTTGTCTAAACTTTAATAAATTACTTTTATAAAATCATCTATAGTTGATGTATTAATAATTCCATATCTAGCAAGAGTCATTTTATTACTTCCAACCTTTATCTTTTGTCTTCCACCCGCGAATGCCATAGTAAATCCTGCTTCTTTTAAAATACTAATTGCGTAGTCATTGTATTCAAAGAATGGATAGCAAAAGACTTTCGAACCATTTAATTGGTCACGGCTCATTTTTAAATCAGCAAGCAATGCATTTTTATCAGCACATTTTAAAGCACTTCCTTGACCTCCTTCACAAACACCGGGTGTATGCATGTTATAGGTGTGTGAATGAAGTTCAATGGCACTTGAATACCAAGTATCTGTTTTCCATTCTGGAACTTCACTTAAAGCACCTATTAAAAACAAAGTAGCATGTAAGTTATACTTTTCAAGAACTTTAACGGCTGCATCCGCAAAATATCCATCATCAATCGTGATAACTACTGTATGTTCTGGTAATTGAACCTTACCATCTATAAACATTTCTAAATCATTCATAGTAGCTGTATAAAAATCATGATCAACTAAATACTTCATTTGTTCATCAAACTGAATATCACTTAAACAAATCGTTGCATTGTTATTAATGCATTTCTTTTTCTCTTCTAAGTTTTCACTATCATAAGTTGCATGATAGACAAGAGTTGATATCGCATTTGTATGTTTCAATTCTGTATTAGTTTGCTTACTTACTTCGCATTCACTTACTTTAACATAATATAAAGTATCTTTATAAATTATTCCATAATAATCATTACCCTTAATAACAATAGGAAGAACTAATTCAGTATTAAGAGTAAATACTATTTTATCATTTAAATAAAAGTTTGTTTTATCTGTAGTTTTAATACTCTCGTTAAAAGGAATATAATTTTTCCATGATAAATCATCATTTAATTCTTGAGTAGTTTCAATACTCTCATAAGTAATATAGTAATCTCGATCTTTTACTTTAAAATATCCGTCATTTACATAATCATCTTTTTCTAAATTTAAATATGTATCTTTATAGACTATTCCATATTCTATAAATTCATCATTTTGATAGATATAAAGTATTTTATCTTGGTTAACTTTTACATATTCACCAAAATAATCGTTATAGTCAATTTTCTTCTCTTCTTTATTATTCATTTCAGAAATACCATCAATTGGCTTACTAATGAATTTACTACTAAAAATCCCTTTAAAAATAGCATATCCTATTAAAACAATAAATATAATACCAAAAACAATAAAAACAATTTTTATAACTTTTTTATTCTTTTTTTTCATACCAACCTCTTACCTAAGAAGATATTATCACAGAAAGTAAAAAAAAACAATAAAAAAATAAATGACTCTGATAAAATCATTTATTCTGAGTTTAGAAAAAGTCGTTAACAATTTATATTATCGATAAATCTCGATAATATAAACATATATAATAAATATTATCAGTATTTACCACAACCACTTATCCTTGAGTTTACTCCTCTCAAAACAATTGCCTTACTTAGTGGCGATAAGAATTATATAAGAAATATAACTTTTCATACCTTTTTAAACACCATACATCTCATCAATTGCTACCTACAAGTATTAAATTAATAATACAATATACCGAAAGGTAAAATGGATATAAAATCCAAAGTAACTAATCAAAGTTACAAAGAGTTAAATCAATAACTCTAGTAGGCAAAAACCTACAAAATAGATAACAATATAACTCAACTTGATGTTTATCTTACTAAGCAATTATAATTTATCATGTATTTAGACAAATGTCAACACTTTTTTCTAAAATTCTACAAATTATTTTATTTTTTACTTACAACAAGTAAATTATAACCATCAATATTTTTTTCAGGATCATAATCAGGACTACTATTTCCTCTTAAAACACTAACAAGTGGTGTTTCTCCATCTGATGAACTCTCTAAAGAGCCCCAACTAATTCTTGTTCTAGTTTTCGTATTATTTTTTAAAGAATTAATGGTTGAATCGGTCGAATCAATTTGAACTGCTGAATCAATAAACAAACCTTTATCGTTTGTTTCATCATAATCGATCATTACTATATAATGCCCTCCACCTGTTTTATATTTATCAGTTGAATTTTGTCCCAACCTAACTACAAGAAATGCATCACCTTGATGAACTTTTTCAAATGTTTCTTTACCTAATGTTCCATATGTCGCCGGAGTAACTGTAACATCATCTCCAAAATATGCATTACATATTTTTTCTATTCCTACCCTTTTATCAGTTGTTGTACCAAGTTCTTTAGCTTTTTCATTTATTCCAATTAATAAAGTTGAATTTAAGCTTCCATCCTTATAATTTAATTTACTCGTATCAAGTCCAAAGGCTGCCGTTACTTTTTCAATTCCCAGCATATTAGAAAGTCCATTTAAAAGTGAACACATACTACAAGCTGCCCCAGAAATTGTCGTTGCTCCTTTTCCATCCGTATATGCAAACCTATTTTTTTCTAATTCATCACTTCCAAAATAACCACTTTGAGCAAAGGCAAAATACTGTTGTCCGTTATATTCAACAACAATATCAAAACGATAATCATCACCTATTAAGCTACTATCTACAAGTTTTGCAAAATCAACAAAATCAAGTAAATTTTCTCCTTTTGGTATTACTAAAGAAGGTATATTAATATTACTTCCACTTGAAACAGTCATACCATTTATTGAATCTAAAAGTGAAAGATAAGAATCAATTTGTCCTTGCATTTCTAAACAACTTGATTCTAATCCTTGAATTGATTTTTCCCATTTTTGATAATCAGTATAATATTCAGATTTAGTTCTTGTATATGTTCGTTCTCCATCAGTTACCGTCTCTTGATAATCTTTTTTCTGAGGCATATTAGCATAAGTTAATTGATAAAGTTCATCTGTTGTTTTTAAATAATCTAATTGCGTATACAAATTTTGATATAACTCTTCAGATTGTTTAAAACTGCTATTAATACTATTTAAAATAGTATCAAGTCTACTTAAACAATTATTTCGAAATCTATTAAACATGCTAGTTGCTGAATCATCCCAAGAACTTGCTAAATTAATACTACTTATCGATGAACTAACATTACTAACATCAGTTGCAAGAAGAGAGCAACTTGCTCTTGATACATTATCATTTGCCATCTTAGCTTTTTCATATTCGTTTTCATATTTTGTATTAACAAAAAAATTTTTCTTTTCCATATTTACTCCATTTTATGAATTCAATGTATCAACATCACTTTTTATATCGTTATCTGTTTGTTGATAATTACTATTCGCTTTTTCTAATAAATCTATACAATTATTTATATTTTGTAAAAATGAACGACTAGATATTTCTATATAATTAAAATATTCATCACTTTTAACTTTGTCTGGACCAATCCAATTATTTTCCAACTTTCCTATTGAAGTACTCCCATTTTTAAAAACTTCATCAATATTAGCAACATCTAATTTTAACTTATCTATTAAACTATTTAAATTTTGATGTTCTATATTAATATTATTCATTCACATCATCTCCTATATTTATAGTAGTAGTATACAATTCATCATCAAATGTATTATCAGCTTCTGTTACACTACTCAATTCAAGTTCTGTAATAGTTTTCTTTATATTATCTAAATCATAATCAGTCATCATACTTAAATATTTAGCCCAATAATTATAATTATCTATAATATTATTCATACTATTTACATAATATTGAAACTTAGAAACAATTACATTAGCATCATTTCCTGAATAACATTCTAATATTTTAGAAACATCTTTTGCTAATTCTTCTTTGTAAGTTAATAATAAAGATCTTGTATTTTCTAACTCATTTGCTACTTCTTTTATTACTGAAGGAACTCTTTTTCTTCTCATTCTCTAACTCCTTTTTTATTAAACGGATACATCTAGATAATCTGGACTTACATATCCTGTATCTCCATTTTCTAATTTTACTTGATACCAACCTGTATCGGCAACACCTATAACTGCAACTTTAGAATTCTTTGTCAAACTACCTATCGTCGCATCACTTTTAGATGGACCAGTTCGAACATTTAAACTCGAAGCGGTAACGGTCCCTGTTTGTTCATTAATAGGTGGATTTGGTTCTGGAATTTCTTCAACATTTAAACCATATCTTAAAGCTACGCTCTTCATAGCATTAAAAGACTTAATAGCTTTATTCAATTCATCATATAAACTCTTAATATAATTTCCAGTTTTATATTCATCGGTATATAAACCTTCAGATGTTTTAATTGATAAATCAACTCCACCTAAAACACTAGCAACTGCATCTCTATCAATATCCGTAAAATTTTGTTTAATCACTCCATCATCTTTAACAATACTCATAAATTCTCCTCTACTATATATAGTATAACATGTTATCAATATTTAATAAATATAAATGCAAATGTTTTACACATATAAATTTAAAAAAAGATAAAAAAATTAATTTCTATCTAACATCTATTTTTTTATACATTTTTTACTTATTTGTATAAAAATAATAATTATAATCATTTAATTTTATAAGTAAATCTTCTAAATCATCCTGCCCATCACCATTATTAATGATATCCTCAATATAAAACATTAATTCCTTCATATTAGAAAAATTATTATAATCAATATCATATCTTTTTAAAATACTTAAATCATCATCTGATAAATAAATATTTTCTTTTCTCTTTTTTGTAAAACTATTTACCATTTTTACTCCTACTAACAATTCTTGCAATAATTAAACTAATAGCAAATGATAATACAATAAATAAACCTATATTATTAAATATATATCCTAAAATAATACCAATTATTATACTAATAACAAAAACTATAATAAATGTATTTTCTATTATTTTTACCTTTTGGTATTTAATTAATTCTTCACCTTTCTTGAAAAATGAATCTCTATAAACTTTCAAATTATTAAATGCTTTTAATAAATGCTTATGAATAAATGATTTTTCTTTAAAGCTATTTCTAACTCTTTTACTCATTTCTTCAGTTGAATCACTATTAACTTTAAACAAATTGGCAAATGTTTTACCTTTCAAAGAATTAACATATTTTCGAAAATCAAACATAGCATTAAAAGTTATTACCATATCTATCGTTGTGACAACAAAAACAATAAGTAATAATAAAAACTTTGTATTAGCACTTAAATTTAAAATCATATTTTCAAAAAAAGGATTAAAAAAACAAACTGCAAGGGTCCCAAATAATCCAAAGAACACGGAATTAAATAAACAAATACGTCCGTTTATATTAAAGAATCTATTTGAATAATCCCACCAACGAACTCGATAAATTAATTCCATAAAATAACTTGTTAAATACTCAACTAAACTACAAATAAAAATTGATAATATAAAAACAACAAATGGATCTTCTCTATAACCATTTAAAAATAAAAGCAACACTCCACCTGTTCCATAAATAGGACAATATGGACCTAAGAAGAATCCTCTATTAATAAATTTTCTACTTTTAAATGATACTAAAGTTGTCTCTAATACCCACCCTAAAAATGAATATATCCAAAACAATAAATATATATCAAAAAAATTCATATTACTCACCTAAACTATATAACTTTTTAATTTCTTTAACAGTCAATGTTCTATATTCACCTGATTTTAAATCTTTAACATCCAAAAATGCAAATCTAATTCTTGATAACTTAATAACATCATACCCAAGTACTTGAAACATTTTTTTAACTTGATGATTTCTTCCTTCATGAATAGTTATTTCAACAAGTGAAGTATTATTCTTTTTATTATAACTTTTTAATTTAACGCGGGATGCACTTGTCATTTTAGAATCAATAATAACTCCATTTTTAAGTTTAAAAATATCACTTCCCGTAATAACACCTTTTATCTTAGCAAGATATACTTTATCTATATTATTTTTAGGATGAGTAAGTTTATTTGTTAATTCACCATCATTTGTAAGAAGAAGTACTCCAGTTGTATCATAGTCAAGTCTTCCAACGGGATAAATTCTTCTTGGATCATCAATTATATCAACAACTGTTTTTCTTCCTTCAGGGTCCTTCGCCGTTGTAACTACTCCACGAGGTTTATTTAATAAATAATATACTTTTTCATTATTTTGATTATTTTCTAAAACTTTACCATCTATTTTTATTACGTCATCACTTTTTACTTTAGAACCAAGAATCGCTACTTTATCATTTATTAAAACTCTTCCATCTTTTATTAATTCTTCTGCATGACGTCTTGATGCATATCCTAAATTACTAATTACTTTTTGAATTCTCTCCATACTTTTCACCAAGAAGATTGTACCAAATAAATCGTATAAAGTCCACCTTTATTTTTATTTGACAACTAATTCTATGTCATCTAAAAAGAAATAATCACAACTTTCAAAATCACATATAAAATAATTTTTTTGATAATTATTTAAAAAACTAAAAAATGATGAATATGAATTATTTGATTCTAAAACTAAATGACTCTTTTTAATAGTTAAAATACTAACTTCATCTTTATATAAATTATTAATTATATGTTGGTTATCTATTTTTGTATATACTAAATCATTATGCATTGTTAAATATAATCTATTACTTAGTTCTAAATTATCAATAGATATACAAATTTGTTTAAATAAATTATAACCATAAGTAAACTCTTCTTCTTTCATTCTATATATACTTTCAAGCAATTTATATAAATTACCTGGATTATCTCTATACAAAACTAATAATTCACGACGTATACTAAAAACATAATATTTTCTCATTCAAATCACCAAAATTATTTTATAAAACTTGGATGTTGAAGTTTGTCGAATTAAAAGGCATAAAAAAAAGAAAATTATGCACGAGATACATATTTTCCATCTTTACTAGATATTAAAACTATTTCATCTTGATCAATGAACATCGGAACTTTAACTACCAATCCACTTTCAAGTTCAGCATCTTTCATAGCAGTTGATGTAGTGTTTCCTTTAACACCAGGTTCTGTATGCACAACACGCATAGCAATTTTATCTGGTAAGTTCATTCCAAGCATTTCACCTTCAAAGAAAATGATATCAACATCTAAATTTTCTTTTAAAAGTTTAGCATCGTCTCCGATAACTGATTTTTGTAATTCAATTTGTTCATAATCATTCATATTCATAAAATAATAAGTATCATTCATTGAATATAAAAATTGCATTGGTTTCTTTTCAATACGAGCAGTTTCAACTTTAACTCCTGCATTAAATGTATATTCAGCAATTGAACCTGTTCTTAAATTCTTAAGTTTGGCTTTAACAATTGCTGCTCCTTTTCCAGGTTTTACATGTTGAAAATCTAAAACTGTATAAATATTTCCATCATACTGAATAGTCATACCAACTTTGAAATCATTTACGTTTACCATTGTTTATCCCCCTATTTTATTTCTTTTCTTTATGTGTTGTATGTTTTCCACAACGTTTACAGAATTTACTAATTTCTAAACGTTCTGTTGTATTTTTAATATTTTTTTCTGTACGATAATTTTCTTCATTACATTCTGTACATACTAAAGTTTTTCTTTGTCTGTTACCAAGTTTTGCCATTTTCCTCTCCTCCTTCATGCGTTCCTTTGTATTATAGCAAAAAAAAACTTGAAATACAAGTATTTTTTACCTATTTAGTAACAAATATGAATAATTAATCATTTCAGAGTTTTTCTTAAAGTTTTTATAGCATTTTTTTCAAGGCGTGATACTTGAGCCTGACTTATTCCGAGTTCACTTGCTATTTCCATTTGAGTTTTTCCAATAATATATCTTTTATCTAGTATATTTTGTTCTCTACTTGTTAATTGTTTGATAGAAGAAAGAAGTGCGAGTTTTGTTTCTAAATCACTCTCATTTTTCTTATCTTCTAGTTGTTCATATAAATAAATTGTATCTCCTCCATCATTATAAATTGGTTCAAAAATACTAATAGGATCTTCAATTGCCTCAATACTTGTTAAAACATCTACTATTGGTACTCCAAGTTTTTCGGCTACTATTTCATAAGATGGAACATATCCAAGTATATTGGTTAACTCATCACGAAGTGCAATTGCTTTATATGCTAAATCTTTAACACTTCTTGAAACCCTTAACATCTGATTATCTCTTAAATACCTTCTAATTTCACCACTTATCATCGGAATAGCATATGTTGATAACTTAAGTCCTAAATCAACATTAAAATTATCAATGGCTTTAATTAATCCAATTACTCCTATTTGAAACAAATCATCTAAATTATCACATCTATTAGAATATTTTTTTAAAATAGATAAAACTAGCTTTAAATTACCGTTTATAAGTTTTTCTTTTGCATCTTTCTTTTCCAATTCATTTCCATCTTTTAATGTATTAAATAATATTTCAGTCTCACTGCTACTTAAAACTTTAATATCATTTGTATTTACTCCCGTTAATTCTACCTTATTCTTTGCCAATTAAAAATCACTCTCCCCATATATAATGAAGGAAAGTGTTTTTTTTATTCATTACAAGTTTTAAATATAAATTTCTTTTGTATTCTATAACTCATGAAATATAATAAAGTATCAACTACTATTTTAATTAAAGTTTCACTTCTAACAATTACTTTACTTATTAATACAACCATTAAAGCAGATAAGATCATTTTTAAAAAACTTAGTAAATAATATTTAAAAATAATATCCTTAGCTTTTTCTTTAGAATTAAACACAAAACTTTTTGTTAAATTAAAATTCAAAAATTCAGAAATAATTCTGGCTATAAACGTTGCAAGTATTATAGATAAATATCCCATACTATAAAAAACATTTAAGAATATAGTAAATAAAATTAAATCAACTAAAGCTGACATTAAACTAGTAATTAAAAAACGAAATGATTCTTTTAGCATTACTTTATATATTTTAAATGAATCTTGTACTTTATTAAATTTAGATTCATCTTCTTCGTAATAGACAGTTTCTATTTCTACTTCTTTTATTTCTATTTTCTTATTTACAAAATAAATTAATTCTTCCATTTCATATTCGTATCTATCACCTTTAATTTCTAAACAATTTTCTAGATATTCATTAGGTATCCCACGAAGTCCTGTTTGAGTATCAAATATTTTAGTTCCATACAAAAACTTAAAAATTGTACTAGTTATTTGATTTCCCATTCTATTAGGCAGTGGAACATTTTTTGATTTAAAATTACGACTACCAAGTACTATTTTATCTTTTCCCATATTATCAATCACTTTTAAAACATCACTTGGTTTATGTTGATAATCAGCATCAACTGTAACAATTCCTAAATACTTATCTTGTAAGTCATTAAGATAATAATCTATACCATATTTCATTGCATAGCCTTTACCTGAATTTTCAGAGTATTCTAAGACTATACAATTATTTTTTTCTCTTAATTCATTAAAAATTTTATCAGAATTTATACTTCCATCATTTACTATTAAAATATCTAATTTACATTTACTCAAATCATCTACTAACTCTATTAATTTAGTACTTGGATTATATGCTGGTATTAATATTAGATATTTATTGCTCTTATTTTTCATACATACCTCATACAAAGTATAACATAAATTTAAAAAAGTTTAAATATAATATAATTAATTATTTTAAACTAGCAACACATGATATAAGTATCTCTAAATATTTAAAATTAAATAATATAAATATCTATGAAAAAGCAAAATTATTTAGACTAAAATTTTAACCAAAATAAAATTACAAAAATATCACAAAAATGTTTGATAATATTTTTCATAAGGAATACTTAATTAGTTGGGTGATTGCCTCTTTTCTATGAAAGGAGGATTGATAGTATATCAAAGAGAGACTTTCTAGTTTTATTTTTGATTATAATTGTCCTTTTATTAATAGGATTACTTTATAAATAATTTTATTATAAAAGAACCACCTAACAAAGCAACTCGTTAGGTGGTTTAACAATATTATAAATATTGGCAACACTCAACATTGCGAATTAAGTGTTCCTTTTTTATTATATGCAAGTTTCCTTGACAAATACATAATACCACAAATATACATAAAAGCCAAAACATTCTTGATACAAGCACAATTTATAATAAAATAATATTAGTATATTCCAATTTAACGAGAAAATTTATAATAAAATTCAGTCAAAACAAATTACAAAAAAATCACAAATTTACTTGATTAGTATTTTCATTTGTGATACTATAGTTACAGGAACATTTAATGTGGGTGTCATCCTCCTATTCATTAATGAAGGGAGGTAGAAAGATGAAAACTAAAACTTTTATTTTAAAAGTCTTAAAGCTCATTGCTATAATTTTACATATTTTTACCTTATTGGTTTTAATATTAAAAAAATAGACACTCATCAACTAAGATAGAGTGTCTTCCACAATTTTATTGAGGATGACATTCACTTGCAAAATTAAATGTTCCTCTTTTTTATTATATGCAAGTTTCCTTGACAAATACATAATATCACAAATATATATAAAAGTCAAAATATTTTTGATACAGGCAGAAATTATAATTAAATAATATGAGTATCTATAATTTTTTTAATAAAGTATTAAGCATATTATCGTCATCTATTTTCGTAATAGCAAAACATTTTTTACCTAAATCTTTGAAACTAGCACCACAATGATATAAAGTTTTGTTATCAATTATAATAATTTTAGTTTTAGATGTATTCAATATGTCTAACATAATTGAATAAGCATCATATATTTGTCCCTCAAAAAATATATGATTATTTTTTCTTTAAAATTTGATAAAGTATCTTCAATTAAGTCAATTCTTTTAGAATTTTTAAAAACTAAATCATTAATATATTTTTGTTCCATTAAACTCGTTGATATATACCTACGCATTTCAACGAAAGCATTTATAATTTGAATGCTTGTATTAATTGCAGTTTTTGTGTGCAAGACACTAGATAACATAGCAACTCCTTGTTCTGTAAATACATATGGTAAATATTTTATATTATTTCCTCTTTGATGACCATTTTTGTACAAGGTCGCAATCTGCGACCTTGTACACTTTTCTAATTCTTCATATGTTACTTGAAAGCAAAAATTGAAAGGAAATCTTTTAGTATTTCTTCTAACAGATTCATTTATTCTTTTAGTTTCTGTTTCATATAACTTTGCTAAATCTGAATCGAACATCACTTGTACTCCACGTATTTCATAAATCATGTTTTCAATTTTTATATTTTCTTTTTCTATCACTTCATTCATTTTAATACCTCCATTTAATAAAAATAGTAAATATAATAGTCAATATTTATATCAATCTATTATATTTACCACCAGTAAATTTATAGTATTATAATTGTATTAAATATACAATAATATTTTTGTTAATTTATGAAAATAATTTTAAAAAGAAATTACTTATCATTCTACTTCTATTTTAGCATCTGCTCTTTCTTCTAATAACTCTGGATTATTTAAAATATGTTCAAATAATTTAAAACTCTTTATTAAATAA
Organism: Bacilli bacterium; assembly: GCA_017460745.1. Classification (GTDB taxonomy): domain Bacteria; phylum Bacillota_I; class Bacilli_A; order RF39; family UBA660; genus RUG591. The sequence goes on from JAFUAL010000026.1 coordinate 47,769, forward strand.
AAGCCATCTGCAATTCTTTCATCAAAGTTAATTCCAAAGTTACATGATTTGATAACTTTTTCTTTTCCATCAATTATTTTTATAGTATCTCTTACTTCTCCAATTGATGTAATAGAAGAACAATTTCCAAAATTAGTGTTATTATGATAAATTGAATCACTTTTTAAAGATCCAATATTCGTTACAATAGCACTTGAAAAATAAATATCATCTTTTTGTAAATCAAGTGGTAATAATCCTTTATCATCCATAAACTTTAAAAGTCCAACTACAGGTATTCTTATGATATTTGGAAGTTTACCTAGTATTTCAATAGCAGAGTTTGCCCCTTTGACTTTATCTTCCCTTTCTCTTACACCTTCAACTTTATCTCTTATTTTTTTGGATAAACTATCTAGTGTTTCATCTGGTGCAATCGGTACCTGAATCATTAATTCTTTAGAATTGTCTTCAAATGATACTTTGGCAACAAAAGCAATCACAACATCAGTATGCATAAACATATGACGATTTTGAACATAACGATTAAGTTTAGGACGATTATATATAGTTTTAGCAAATGCTAGTACTATAGCATGAAAAAACGTATATTTATTACCTTCCTTCTTCTTATCATCCAAATATTTCATTAAGCGTGTTACATCAACTCCTGTATTTATAAATACATCTGCATCACACCTTCTAGGTTTTAAATCAATTAAGATTTGTTCCATTCCCTTCATTTCAATTCTTTTACTATTAACTCTCATTTTTTTTCTCACTTTCTTTTTGTAAAGCAGTAAAATCTATTTTTCCCACTATAGTTTTAGGTAAACTATTTCGAAATTCAAATTCTTTAGGAATTGAATAATGTGCTAAATTTTTCTTACATAATGATTTAATACTATCTATTAAATCTTGATTTTTATGATATCCTTTTTTTAAGACAATAAACGCTTTTGGAACTTCTACTTTATATGGATGAGGAATTCCTACAACCGTTACTGCTAAAACAGCTTCATGCATACTTATTACTTCTTCGATTTGAGATGGATATACATTATAACCACTTGAAACAATCATTCGTTTTATTCTTTGTTTATAAGTTATAAAACCATCTTTATCCATCGAACCAATATCACCTGTATGAAGCCAAATATTACCGTCTTTGTGATGTTTTAATACTTGATTAGTTTCAGCTTCATTTTTAAAATATCCTAGCATAACAACTGGTCCACATATACATATTTCACCATCAACGCCATACTTTACAGGAGTCTCACTTCCAGGTTCAAATATCTTTATATAAATTCCTGGCCAAGGTATTCCAATGGTACCAGGACGACTAGCTCCTTTTAAATCAACTGCCACCGCAGCAACTGCCTCAGTTAAACCATATCCTTGAATCATATTAGTACGACTTCCATGTTCATACAAGAAATTATTAATATTTTCAACTCTTTCACGACTTAAAGTATCCCCCCCACTTATTACATATTTAAGATTCGATAAGTTAACATTTTGCATATTTTTATTAGTAGTAAGTACTTCAAATAAAGTCGGAACTCCAACTAAAACTGATGGATTGTACTTCCTTAGTAAACTATCAAACTTCCCTGCTTTAAAAGTTGGAATTAACACCACTTCAGCCCCAACACAAAAAGCATCATTTATGGAAACTTCTAATCCAAACCCATGAAAAATTGGCATGATACCAAGAATTACATCATCACGATTTAAATCAGGATAAGCATGAAGAGCACTTATTGTTGCTGAATTTACATTACCATTTGATAATACAATTCCTTTAGGGGTTCCAGTTGTTCCTCCACTTTGAAGTATTAAAGCTGGATCATCCCTTCTTGCGATATTTGCATCATTTACATATTTTCTATTTAAATTCATAAAATATTTCCAAGAAATATATTTATTACTCAAATTACCATGATATCTACTATTATAACTTTTTATTTTATAAATAAAACTTTTAAATTTTCCCATTGATAAACTAGGAGAAACAACAATTACTTTTTTTACTTTAGTTTTATCTATTATATTATTAATCTTTCCTATAGTAATATCCATTGTAATTAAATATTTACTTTTATATAAATTAAGTGCATCTTTAATCTCATTTTCGGATAATAATGGATGAATTAAATTAACAATTGCACCTATCTTATTTAAAGCATAAAAACTAATTAAAGCCTCAGGAATATTAGCACATACAATAGTTATAATATCGTACTTTTTTACTCCAAGCATTAAAAACTTTGAACTACATTTATCTATATAATTTAAAAATTCTCTATAAGTTATTCTTGTTCCATAATAATTAATTGCCGTCTTATCATGATATTTATATTTTTCCATTTCACGTTTTAAAAATTCATATATATTTATATTTTTAACGCTTATATTCATATCACTTTTTTTGTAATACTTTTGCCAAGGTGCATCTGGAATCTTTTTTATACCAATAAAACTTAAAAATCTCATATCTAAAAAATCCATAACAACCTCCGTTATTTTAATTATAAAATTAGTATATCATATTTTTATAAAGAAAAAAAGATAACATGAAAAGTTACCTAATTATTTACTGTAGTGTTACAATTGATGTGAAACATTTATATAGAAAAAAAGTGATTCAAGTCGTATAATATTGAGTCGTTCAAAAACAAATATTAACGAAAGGACTTGAATCACATGAATAGTATAATAAAAAATAATGAAAAAAGCAA
>JAFUAL010000027.1 GCA_017460745.1 Bacilli bacterium
GAAATGATTCAACTACTGAAGGAGCTATAAGAGTACAAGATAAATTTGTAAGTTTTACTTTAATGAAAGAAGTTGGTAATAATAACTGGGAAACCATAATTGATAGTGAATCATATGATGATTTTGAAGAACCTCTTAGAATATATGTAGATAAGATAAATGCTAATACAACAAGTTCAGTAACACATAAATATAGATTATATGTATGGCTTAATCGAGATATGACAATTTATGGAGGAGATTTAACAAGTGCTGCAGGTGACTATAGTATAGCAGAATATAAGAAATTATATACAAGTGTAAAAATACAAGTAACTGGAGATTATAAAGAAAAAAATTATGAAATACCAGTTCATACAGTAACATTTGATTATAATGATGGAGTAACAGCAAGTACAACGAAAAGAGTTGTATATTATGGACATTATGGAAAATTACCAACTCCACCTGAAAGAGAAGGATATACATTTATGGGTTGGAATGGGAAAAATATGTTTAATAAAGACGATGTTATAGAAGGATATATAAGTGATAAAAGCGGAAAACTTATGTCAAGATCAGATGCTTACTCAAGTAATTATATTGAAATAGATTGTAGCAAAAAATATGTTATTCGTCCTATATTATCATATGGTAGTTGGGGTGCTTTTTATGATGTAAATAAAATTTATGTAAGTGGCATCATTTATTATAGTGGTGAACCAATAACATGTACTCAAAATCAAAAATATATTCGTTTTACAATTAATATTGCTAATACTAATGATAAATGGGCTAGCACAACAATGCTAGAAGAAGGCACTGAAGCAACTGAATATGAACCATATTATATAACAAGTGGTACTAAAGTAGTTCAAGATAAGGATCATACATTAAAAGCAATTTGGAAAGAAAATGAATAATTTACTTATAAAAAAATTTATTTAAAAAATTAAATAAATGTTTGATTAAATTGAAAATATTAATCAAATTTTTTTATGAGATTTTATAGTTTTAAAACATTTTTTTAATAATTTTATAAGTTAATGAATTATTTAATCAAAAATAATGATTTACAAAAATTGACATATATTTATTTGCGTGCTAATCTAGATTTCATTAACCGGTTAATTGATGATGAAAGGAGAATTATGTCAAAAAAGAAAGAATTAAAACAATATAAATTGATGAATGATTCCGTTGCAAGAATTTTACTTAAGAATAGTCCAGTCGCGCTTGAACTTACTGCAAGAATAGTTGCTGAAATATTAAAAGTAGATTATAAAGATGTACTTAATAATATGAAACTAATAAGTGAAGATATGTTGTTTTCAGTGCATACGGTTGATGGTCGAAGTGATGAAGTGATTGAAACAGATAAATATTATATTAATATAGAAATTTGTTATACCAGAGGAAGTAATAGACAAAAACAAATGGATTCGTATGTTTTTGAACTTTTCCTTGGTCAAGTAAGAAGAACAGAAGAATATAAAAATATGAAGAATATTATTCAAATAATGATAGAAAACTATGATTATTTCGGAAAAGGAAAGTTTTCATATGAAGTAGGATTTATGGAAAAGAGTTTACATATACCAGAAGATGATATAATAACAAAATATCATATATCACTTGATAATCTTCGCAATATAGATTATAATAGTATCAAATATGAGAAAGATGCTCTAAAGAAATTACTTTATATATTTGTATGTGAAGAGAATAATCTAGAAAAAGCATATCGGGGTGATAAATTTATGGAGAAGGTAGTAAAAACTGCTAAAGAAATAGCAATTGATAAGAAAATACCATTTTATTTAAGTGAAGAAGAGATAAGAAGACTTGATAGAGAAGAAGCGGTAGAAGAAGGATATGCAAATGGTTATGAGTCGGGTAAAAATGATGGTATAGAACAAAATCGACGTGAAATGGTTATTAATTTCTATAAAAATGGTGCAACATTTGAATTAATAAGTAAATCATCTGGATTATCAGTTGATGAGATAAAAAAAATAATAAAAGATAATAAAGATGCTTGAATTATTTTAAAAAATGTGTTTAAATAAGCATATATTATTTAAGAAGTAGTAATTTATATTTCTTTTATAGAGAGTTAGTGCTGGTGGAAACTAATATAGAAATATATATGAACTTGTCTTGTTAGAAAATAATCGTTAATCGCGTTAAGATAATTAAGTTAAAATAAGAATGGTACCGTCTAAATAGACTTCTTTGGTATTGTTCTTTTTTATATTAGGAGGTGTTTATGAAAATATATGATTTATACTGGTTTATAGGAACGTTTTTAGTTGTCTATTTATTTTATCTATTTCATTATGTAATTGGTAAAAAGAAAAAATATAATCCGGATAAAGTACCTCAAGAATTACTCTATTTAATTAGAAAATATAAATTAGATATGAAAGAAATTAATTATAAAAAAGTCATGAATCAAATTGGTTTAATATGTGCATTTGATATAGCATTTACGAGTACTTTTATGTTTATGTTTGTTAAAAAAATATATTTTAGTATTTTAATAGGTGCTGTAATGCTTGTACCTCTTATAATTATTACATTTGATTTATTAGGAAGATATTATAAAAAGAAAGGAATTGATAATAATGGAAACAAAAAAGATTGAAAAAAAATGGCAGAAATATTGGGTTGTTCATAATACATTCGTTGCAAGTAATGAAAGTGATAAGAAGAAGTACTATATATTAGTTGAGTTCCCTTATCCAAGTGGAGCAGGACTACATGTAGGTCATGTTAGAAGTTATGCATCACTTGATGCTGTTGCTAGAAAAAAACGTATGGAAGGATATAATGTTTTATTTCCTATGGGATGGGATGCTTTTGGTGCACCTGCTGAACAATATGCAATAAAAAATCATATTCATCCAAGTAAAGCTGTAAAAGAAAATATTAAGACTTTTAAAGGACAACTTCAAAGTTTAGGATTATCATTTGATTGGAGTCGTGAGATTGCAACAACTGATCCTAAATATTATAAGTGGACTCAATGGCAATTTTTAAAGTTTTATGAAAAAGGACTTGCATATAAAGCAACTGTACCAGTTAATTGGTGTCCAAATTGTAAGATGGTATTATCTAATGAAGATGCTAGTGGTGGCGTGTGTGAGCGATGTGGAACAGGTGTTGTTCAAAAAGAAAAATCACAATGGATGCTTGGAATGAAAAAATATGCAGAAAAACTACTTGATGGTTTAGATGATACAAAATTTCAAGAAAAAGTAAAACTTGCTCAAAAAAATTGGATTGGTAAGTCAATGGGTGCTGAAGTTGATTTTCAAATTGATAATAGTGATGAGAAATTAAAAGTATATACTACTCGTCCTGATACTATTTTTGGTGTAACTTTCATGGTAATTGCTCCTGAACATCCAATTATTAATAAGTTATCTGAACGTATTTTAAATATAGATGAAATACGTGAATATAAAGAGTTTGCAAGCCATAAAAATGAAATGGAAAGAACACAGTTAAATAAAGATAAAACAGGTGTTAAAGTTTTAGGCTTTTATGCCATTAATCCAATTACTCAAGATAAAATTCCAGTTTATGTAAGTGATTATGTCATGATGAATTATGGAACAGGAGCTATTATGGCAGTGCCTGCCCATGATGAGAGAGATTATGCTTTTGCAAAGAAATATGGAATTAATATTATACCGGTTATTGAAGGTGGAGATACGAGTCGAGAAGCTTATGTTGGCGATGGTATCATGATAAATTCAGGATTCTTAAATGGTATTGATAATAAACGTGATGCAATTTTTACAATTACTGAATATATGGAAAAGAATGGCATTGGTAAAAGAAGTGTTAAATATCGTTTACAAGATTGGGTATTCTCGCGTCAAAGATTCTGGGGAGAACCAATTCCAATGATTAATTGTCCGAATTGTGGCTGGGTACCAGTTCCCTATTCTGATTTACCAGTTAAACTTCCAAATGTAACAGCTTATGAACCAACAGATACAGGAGAAAGTCCTTTAGCCTCAATTGAAGAGTTTGTTAATTGCAAGTGTCCAAGTTGTGGAGGACCTGCTAAACGTGAAACTGATACAATGCCTAACTGGGCAGGTTCATCATGGTATTGGCTTCGCTATATGGATCCAAACAATGATACAGAGTTTGTCTCTCAAGATGCACTTAAATATTGGGGAAAAGTTGATTGGTATAATGGAGGAATGGAACATGCAACCCGTCACCTACTCTATGCTAGATTTTGGAATAACTTCTTATATGATGAAGGCTTAGTTCCAAATGCTGAACCATTTATTGTTCGTACATCTCATGGTATGATACTTGGCTCTAATGGTGAAAAAATGAGTAAAAGTAAAGGAAACGTTATTAATCCTAATGAATGTATTGATGAATTTGGAGCCGATGCTTTAAGAGTATATGAAATGTTTATCGGTGACTATGAAAAAGAAGTTAACTGGAATACGGCAAGTTTAAATGGTTGTAAGAAATTCTTAGATAGAGTTGAAAGACTTGGTACTAAACTTCGTGAAAGTAATAGATATTCCAAAGAAATTGAAGTATTAATGAATAAAACGATTAAAAAAGTAACAGATGACTTAGATAATTTAAAATATAATACAGCTGTATCTAGTTTAATGATTTTATTAAATGAACTAGAAAAATTAGATGAAGTTACAACCAAAGATTATAGAACTTTGTTATTGCTTCTTAATCCTATGGCTCCACATATTACTGAAGAATTAAATGAAATATATAAATTAGGAGATGTTTTATGTGAATCAAGTTGGCCAAAGTATAACAAAGAAAAACTTGTTGAAGATAGTATAACAATTGCTATTCAAATAAATGGTAAACTTCGTGGTACAATTGATGTTGCACTTGATACAGAAGAAAGTGAACTAGAAAAAATAGCACTTGCTAATGAAAATGTTAAAAAACATTTAGAAGGTAAAAATATTATTAAAGTTATCGTAATTAAAAATAAAATAGTTAATATTGTAGCCAAATAACAAAAATAAGACTCTAAGTAAAGTAAAATACTTGGAGTTTTTAAGTGATATAATAAGTAAATTTATATGTCAAGATAATTTACATCTAAATAATTAAGTGATATTATAAACATCTGTTTGGAGTGATTTTATGAATAATACTATGAAGTATAATAAATTATTAACATTACAATATTGTAATGCATTAGGAATAAAAGTTGATACTACATCTCAAGGTTTTAAAAATGATTTAGTAAGATGGGTATTTGAAAGAAAACAAATAGGAGAAAAGTACGTTGAATTTTTAAATAGTTTAGGACTTAATATAACAAATAAAGAAACTGCTGAAATAGGAAAAGGTACATTTGATACGTTAGTAGATTCATATAATACAACAGTTATTACACCTTATCCTTATACAAATAATGTGAAACGTGTTTTAAAATATGATTTCTTTCCTAATATACAAGGTTCAGGTTTAATTAAATATGATAGTGATGGTAAAATAGCAGAAATAGTTTCTGTACCTAAATATATTAATCAAATAATAACTCAAAATCCTTATAATGAATTAGACTTAATAGGATATGAAGATTTATTTAATGTCAATGATATATCTGTTATAGTTGGAATGTATGGTCATATTCATGATAATGATAAAGAAATGAAATTAAAAATGTTAAAGTTGATAAAAGATAAAATAAAAAATAATCAATTTAATGTAGAATATGAATATGATAGAGATTCTTATTTTGCAGCAATTTATGATAATAAAACAGAAAAAAAAGTAAAAAGTATCGGTGAAGTTAAGTAAGATTAATTAAGGTGAAAAATGGATAACAAAGAATATTATAAATTATTAAAATTACAATATTATAAAGCAACTAAAGATAAAATAAAGACTATTATTGATGATGATTTAAATGAAAATATGTATAATTGGCTTTTTATAAGACACGAAATAGGCAAAAGATATATTGAATATTTAAATAATTTAGGGTATGATGTTAAGACTCAAGAAACTGCTGAAATAGGAAAAGGTTTATTTGATACTATAGTGAGAAAATATGAAACAACTATAATTTCGCCTTATATAGAAAAAATTGATAGTAATAGAGTTTTTACATATAGTTTAAATTTATCAACCTCCTACCCTACTTTAATGAAATATGGTAAAAACATGCGAATTGAAGATTTAGCATCTGTTCCAAAATATATAAACACTTTTTTAATTAATAATCCATATCAAAGAAATGATTTGTTTGGTTTAGAAAATCTTATAAATAAAGGTGAATTTAATGCAATTATTGGAATGTATGGACAAACAGGAGATAATGATAAAGCTAAAAAATTAAAAATACTTTACCAATTGAGCAACAAAATCCGAACTCATCAATTTCAATTAAATTATGAAAAGGATAAAGATTATTATTATGCAAGTCTTATATCAAATAGTAAAATAAAAAAATATAACTAAAAATAGCAAATATAATTAATAAATTTTGATTTGATTAAAAAATCAAGATTTATTTTTTTAAATTTATTAAAATTTATATGAAGAAATTTAAAAATATGCTAAAATTAAAATAGGAAGGTATTTTATTATGAGAAAAAATATAAAGATATTGTTGATTCTTTTAATATGCGTTTTATTAATTACGGGATGCGAACTTAAAAATTTAAAAGTTAAAGATCCTTTAACCGAAGAAGAAATTGTATCTATGGTTGAAAAAAAAATTTATAATACAACGGGAGATATAGTAATAGCTAAAATAGTTTCAAAGGATAAACAATATAGTTGTGCAATTTCACTTTTTAATGCATCTTGTTTATATTATCAAGAAAAAGAAGGAGTGTTTGAATATAAAATAGAAATAACCACTCCAGTTAACTCTGAAATAAAAGCAACTGCAACTTATGTAGACAGTTATATAGAGTATGATAGTCAGGAAACTAAAATAATAGATGCTGTTTTAAAAAATGATTATGTTGAACAGAAAGATTTGTTTTTAGTTAAAGAAGAGTTAGAAAGTAATTTATCACAAAGATTTGAAAAATATTATATATATAAAGATGTAAGTAATCCAAGAGGGTATGATATTTTTATAAATTCAAACGATTATGAAGTTCTTAGTGAATTAATTTCTTCATCTAATGATATTATTACAAAATACAGTGAAGATGTTTCAATTACTTATAGTCTTTATGTTTATAAAGATGAAGAAGCATTTAATAATACCAACTTCGACTTATATAAAAGTAGTAATCAGACTTTTGGTGGACAATCATATGGTAAAGACATAATAGCAGAATATACTAAAAAGAAAGTAAAAAGAATAGGAAATAGTACGGGATTTGATTATAATTTATTTACAAGTAATGCTGCATCAAATGCACTTGAACCTGAGTATGTTGATTATCATTCTTTTGATTATTTAGTATTTTGGTATCAAGTAGAATCAAATAATTTAAACGGAACTTTTCAAGTATTTGGAGTAAAATAAGTATTTAAAAAAAGTAAAATTTATAGTACAATTAAATAGATTAGAATAGAGGTGAAGTATGGTTAGTTTTTATGATAAATTAGAAGATAGTCTTGGCAATTATGAAGAATTAACGAATTTATTAATTAATTTTGATAATATGCTAGAATATCTTCATAATAATGGTTTATGTATATATGACTTTAATATTAAAAAAGTTATTATGTATAATGATAAATTAACTTTAGCCTCTTTCAATGGTTTAATAAATGATATAGGAGAATCTCCTAATATGAAAAGTCTCAATATATATCAACTAGCTAAAATCGGTTTAATGGCATATAATAATCAAATAGTTGATGGAAGAATGAATCAAGAACATTTTGATTTTATAAGAGATAATTTACCTGAATTTAATATAAATGGTAATATTCCTGATGAAGTATTTGAGTACTATGGAGAAATATTTGAAAGATTAGATGTCACGTATTTAAATGATTATTTAGTAACAAAGCAAATGGAAAATGCAGGTAATCAAAATGCAAATATCATGAAAAAAACATTATCAACTAGTATTGGTAGAGCCTATGCCAGTGATGAATCTGATAATGCTTTTGTTAATATTTTATTTATACCAAGTATTATTACTTTTTTATACCTTATAGGTTTAATAGTTTATTTTGTTTTAAAATAAGAGGTGTTTTATGTCATTAGATGAAACAATACAATTAGCTAAATTAGAACAGGAATTAGAAAAATCAAAATTGGAGTTAGAAAATACATATACTAACATTTTTAAACAACAAGGAATGGAAGAACGCATATATGAACCAAATAAACCTAGAATTTCTTTATTAAATCGTATTTTTAGAACTAATAAATATAAAAATTTAATGGAAAAATATCAAAAAGAATTAGAAGAATATAAGGAAAAACTTCATCAAAGAAAAATGGTTTCTGAAAATCAAAGAGATTTGATAGAATCAATTCAAAATAAAGAACATGAACTGGAAGTTGAAATAAAGAGAAGAAATAGTAAAACTATTTCAACAGAAGAAAGTATTAAGGAAAAAATACGTATGGACATAAGATTTAATCCTTTAGGAATACCAGTTATTGATTCTCAAAATGAAGAAATTTTAAATTATATGTTAAATAGGGATTTGTCTAAAAATTTCTCTATGAATGATATTATGATGGTTCATGCAACAAAGTATTTTCCTGATAATTTTGTTTTAAAAACATCTAAAGATAGTAAAGTTGCAGCAAATGATTCTAAGACAATTACAGAGAGAAACACTTTACATTTTGCTTTAAATGGGAAAGTGTCATCACATGGATATGGTAATTGGGATGATGTTCCTTATGTTTTTCTAGATCCAATTAAGACGCATATTGATCAAATTGCTTGTTTAAAAGATAATGATACTTTTACTTATGGTTCTTTAAAATTATCAACTGATGCCATTATATTAATAAATAAAAATGTATTTGATGAAGTCTATCAAGAACATATGGAAGAACTTAATACAAGAAAGAATAATATTATTATTTTTGATGGTGATAGTAAAATAGTTGTTGATAAAATATTGATTTTGCTTGGTTATAAACCTCAATCATGTGGTATGTGGAGTTGGACTAATGAACAAAATAGTATTTTTCTTTATAATTATGTAAGAGAAAATTATCCTGATAAATTAACAGCTAATCATTTTTATACTAAATATGCTTTATCTGAAAAACAATTTGCTAAGAGAGATACTTTATTAAATAGAATGCGTAATAGTATAGAAGATTATTCGAGAGGTTGTGTTATTACAATAGATGAATTATATAACTTATATGTGAATTACTGTAAGAACTCTGTCTTAGAAGATGAATTGGATAATATTAAAGATTTTACAAAAAATTATGGAATAAATTGTCATGATAATGAAATACATTTATTAGGATATAAAGAATATATAGAAAATTATGATAAAGATTTAGATGTTAGACAAGTAAAAAAAGTAGAATTGTTGCTAAAAAAATATGAATTACAACAACAATTGAAAGAAAGACATACAAATAGAAAATAAAAAAATTGGTTTTAATAATTCTTAGAAATAGATAAAAATATAAAAACACTTGATTTTTTCGTTAAAATGTGGTATTTTATATACATTGAAACGCGAAAGTGTTTTTTTATATTACAAAAAAATAGGAGAAAATATGAAAAAAGAAGAAAAAGTTGAGACTAAAACAACAAAGAATAAAGAAAATGATACAGTTAAAGTTAGAAAGGTTACTAAGAAGGATACTAAAAAGAAAAAAGTAAAAAAAGATGGTTTATTTAAAGAAATAAAAAAAGAAATGCAAAAGGTACATTTTCCAAATCGTAAAGATATGGTTAAATATAGTATTGCAACCATTGTCTTTGTAGTATTTTTTGCAGTATATTTCTATGCAATAGAATTAGTAATGGCTTTAATAAAAAGTTTAATTTAAGGGGGATTTATGGAAGAAAAACAATGGTATGTAGTTAATACTTATTCAGGACATGAAAATAAAGTAAAAGAAAAACTTGAAATGCGTGCAAATTCGATGGATATGAAGGATTATATTTATCGTGTTATTGTACCAGAAGAAACTGTTATAGAAGAAAAAAATGGTGTAGAAAAAGAAAAAATTAAAAAGTTATTTCCAGGATACATTTTAGTTGAAATGGTAATGAGTGATGAAGCATGGTTTATAGTTCGTAATACACCAGGTGTTACAGGATTTATTGGTTCATCTGGAAAAGGAGCTAAACCTACTCCTCTAAGACCATATGAGGTTGATAATATTCTAAATAATATGGGAATTGCTAGAATTGATATTAAGAATGATTTAAGTATTGGAGATCAAATTAAAATCGTTGATGGTCCATTCTCTGGTATGTTTGGTAAAGTTGAATCTATCGATGAAGAAACAAAACAAGTTAATGCAGTTGTAGATTTATTTGGACAAGAGACAACAATTGAATGTGAACTTTCTCAAATAAAGAAAGCCTAAATTTATTTATGGCGTGTGTTTTGGTTGATGAACAAGAGTTAGAAAAGATAAAAAGTAGTAAATACATAAGTTCAGGTGATGAAGGGATTTGTTATCTATATAGAGGACTTATATTTAAACTTTATCGTGAATTAATGCATGATAGAAAGATAGATTTTGATTATGAAGTATCTCAGAATATAGCATTCCCTAATGATATATTAATATCTATTGATAATAAAAAAATACTTGGTTATACAATGAATTTATTAAATGGTATAAATTTAAAGAATGGCTTTGTAGAGGATCTAGAGTTAAATGACTTGAAGAATGCTTATAAAAATATTCGAAGAGAAATAGAAAGATTTTCATATATTGATATGAATAATATAAGTCTTACCAATATATTGTATGATTATATAAATAAAGAATTTAATATTATTGATACATCACTTTGGACTTTAAAAGGAAACTCTAATAATAAGAATATAGAAAGATTTAATTATATATTAATAAGATGTTTGAGTATAACTTTAGATTGGAATAGATATATTTTAAACAGTAAACAAATATTATTTGATTTATATGGTATGCATTTAAATGGAGAAAGTTATTTTATAGAGTTTTTAACAGAACTTGAAATGATAGTTTCAGAGTTAAAAAATGAAAAAGTTAAAAAAATAAAAGATTTAATAATATAAAGGGGTAATAAAAATGAAGGTTTTGGTTAGTGAAAGAGATCTTGAAGAATTAAGATATTCAAGAAGAATTGGTTCAGGTAATGAAGGTTATTGTTACTTGCCAGAAGATGATAATAAAATAGTAAAATTATTTTCAGATAGTTATAAAAATCAAGTAAAAAAAGTAGAGTTTTCGAATTTGAAGAATAGTCAAATTGCTTTTCCAATTGATATATTATATAGTACTGATGGTAAAATAGTTGGATATACTATGAATTATTTAAGTGGTGAAAAGTTTATAAATGGTTTTAGAGAAAATTTATTATTAAGTGATTTAAAGCAAGCATACTTAAGTATGAGAATTATTATGTTAAAATTAAAAAATGTTTATATGGATGATAATTGCTTAGATAATATGTTATATGATTATAAAAATAATAAAATCAATGTTATTGATACAAGTAGATGGTATGAAAAACTTGATGGACAGTTTGAAAGTATAAGTGAATTTAATTGGCAAATGATGACTGCACTTCTTAGAAGTATAGATTTTAAACATTATAAATTAAATCATGATAAGAGTTTGTTTGATATGTATTTAACTTATAAGTGTTCAGAACAAATGATGTCTCTTTTTATGGAATTTTTAAATGAATTAGAGTTAAAAGTATCTGAATATAAAGGTGAGAAAGTCAAAACAATTAAAGATTTAATGATAAAATAGCAAAATCACTTGATTTTCAAGTGAAAAAATGTTATTATCTTGATGCTATCAATTTTATTAGATAGATTTATATGTTGATGCATATATTTAGTGGGAGGCGAAAGTCTTAACTTTGTTTAACAAAGCGGACAGACAAGTTGGCTATTTGAACCACTCACGAAAATGTTCAAAAAAAGAAAGGATGTGTTTTTCGTGGCAAAAGAAGTTGTTAAGAAAATAAAGTTAGCAATTCAAGCAGGAAAAGCTACACCTGCTCCACCAGTTGGAACAGTTTTAGGACCTGCAGGAATTAACTTACAAGAATTTTGTACTAAGTACAATGATGCAACACGTGATAAGATGGGAGATATAGCACCAGTTGAAATTACTATTTATGATGATAGAAGTTTTGACTTTGTTATTAAAACTCCACCTACTGCATTCTTAATTAAAAAGTATGCTAAAGTTGGAAAAGGTTCTGTTAAAGGTAGAAATGAAATTGTTGGACATTTAACAGAAGATCAAGTTAAAGAAATTGCTACTATTAAATTACCAGATTTAAATGCATATGACCTTGATGCAGCAATTAAGATTGTAAAAGGTACAGCACTTAATATGGGAATAGAAGTTAAATAATAACATAGGAAACTATGTGGAAGGATTAAAGTCCGCTAAAACCACAAGGAGGAAAAATGAAAAGAGGAAAAAGATATACAGAAGCTTTAGGTAAATTTGATAAAACAAAAGTTTATACTAAAGAAGAAGCAGTTAAGTTAGTAAAAGAAACTGCTAATACAAAATTTGATTCAACTATTGATGTTGCAATGTATTTAAACTTAGATACTAAAAAAGCTGACCAACAATTACGTGGTGCAGTTGTATTACCTCATGGAACTGGTAAAACTAAAAAAGTTTTAGTAATTGCTAAGGGTGATGCTCAAAAAGCAGCAAGAGATGCTGGAGCTGATTATGTAGGTGATATGGATATGGTAGAAAAAATCGAAAAAGAAAATTGGTTTGATTTTGATACTTTAATTGCAACACCAGATGCTATGCCACTTTTAGGTAAACTTGGACGTGTGCTTGGACCAAAAGGTTTAATGCCAAATCCAAAAACAGGAACTGTTACAATGGATGTTGCAAAAGCAATAAGTGATGTTAAATCAGGACGTGTTGAATATAGAACTGACAGTTTTGGAAACGTTCATGGAATAATTGGTAAAGCAAGTTTTGATGAAGAAAAATTAGTTGAAAATTTAAATACATTTGTTAGCACAATACTTAAATTAAAACCAGCAACAGTAAAAGGTGATTATGTAAAGAGTATTAACATTTCATCTACTATGGGACCTGGTATAAAAGTTAGTGTTAATTCATTTGACAAATAAAAAATTAGTGATATAATAACAATGTTTATTTGGTGCCAAAGACAGTAGGTTGTTTGTAAATCCTACCGAGGACTAAAAACTATATTTAGTTTATTTAAAGTCCTCATTTTGAGGACTTTTTGGTACTTTAAATAAAAAAATGTAAGGAGGAAATATGGCAAATCCTAAGATATTAGAACAAAAACAACTAGTAATTGATGAAATTAAAGAGAAAATCGAAAAATCTAATGGTGTTGTTCTATTTGATTATCGTGGACTAACTGATGCTGAAATTAAAGAGTTAAAAACTTTATTAAGAGATGCTAATAGTTCTTATAAAGTTTATAAAAATACTTTAATGCATCGTGCACTTAGTGATTTAAATATTGATATTGATGAACATTTAAATGGACCTAGTGCTTTAGCATTTAGTGAAGACCAAATAGCTCCTATTAAAGTACTTGCAAGTTTTATGAAAAAACATCCAGCAGTTACTTTAAAAGTGGGACTTGTTGATAATCAAGTAACATCAAAGGAGGAATTAGAAAAATTATCTACAATTCCATCACGCGAGGGATTACTTACAATGCTTGCTGGCGGTATGATAGGAATACCAAAAGATTTAGCAATATGTTTAGATTTATATTCTAAACAATTAGAAGAAAAAAATGATTAGTTAAAGGGAGGAAAATATTATGGCAAAATTAACTAGAGATGAATTTATTAGTGCTTTAAAAGAAATGAATCTACTTGAAATTAAAGAATTAGTAGATGCAATGAAAGAAGAATTTGGTGTTGATCCATCAAGCGTTGCTGTAGCTGCACCAGTAGCTGCAGGAGAAACAGCAGATGAAGGACCTAAATCAGTTACTGTTACACTTGTAAATGCAGGAGCTGCTAAAGTTAACGTTATCAAAGTAATTAAAGAAATTACAGGATTAGGATTAAAAGAATCTAAAGATATCGCTGATAACGGTGGAGCAGTTAAAGAAAATATTCCAGTTGAAGAAGCTAACGAAATTAAAGCTAAGTTAGAAGAAGCTGGAGCAGAAGTAGAAGTTAAATAATAAGTTCATAATTAAAAATATCAGTTTAAACTGATATTTTTTTGTTAATATGATAGTCAACTTCATGGTAAAAATTATAATTATATGGTATGATATTTTTTACTTAAAGGAGAAAGAATATGATATATATAAATGAAACACCATCACATCATCCATCCAAAGAAGAAATGCAAGAATTCTATGCTGAAATGGGTGAAGCAATGTTAAAAATGGAACGTGCATATTTATTATTTGAAGAAAAAAGAATATTATCTTTGTATCGAGAATTTTTAAAAAAAGAATATGATGTTACAAATACAAAAGTTTTAGAAAATAATGAGCTAATAAATCATGTAGAAATGCAAAATGTTATATATTTAGTTGATAAATTATTACGTCAAAATAATTATACATTTGTAATGGAATCTAATGGACCAAAATCATTTGATTTAAATCATCGATTAGAAATGATGGATATTAATAAAAACTTAATAAAAGCATATTATTCTACATTTGATTCAAATATATATAGTCATGATACTGTTAAAAAAATGGGAGAATTTTATCAAATACAACAAGTTCAAGAGATAGTAAAATTTATTAAATCTATAAATAATATTTTAAATAAAGAAAAAGGTCTTTACTTACTTTCTAATTTAACATTTATTGGTAAAGAAATGCTTCCAAATGCTAGTTTTTCTGAAATAAATGCTAAACTTCAAGAACTAAATTCTAATTTTAATAATAATTTATTAAATGAATATGCATATAATGTACTATCTGATTTTGAATTAATAAATCATGATGATTATTTGAATGGAAAAGTAAAAAGATTAACTTATTAAAATAGAAAATCATGGTTGTATTTTACTAATTCTTGTGTTACTATATTTAGCAATCAGTTTTATTTTGATTAATTTATTTTAATACAAGAGGTAGTTATGAATTTGAAATTAAAGAAGAAAAAACTTATGTATATGGGCTTACTTGGTATGATGTTAGTTATGAATGGCTGTAAAAATAGTAGTAATAGTTCTGATATTAATACTCAAGTTGAGGTATTGAATAAAATAAATTTAAAAATAGATAATACATTTTATTATAAAAAAGAAAATGTCTATTTAATATATGATATGCAAAGTGCTAAATGCAAAGAATATGTGATTAATAATCACGTAAATCAAAATAATTTAGTAGTGGAAGAAATATATGATATACAAAATGATACAGTTGTTTTTTCTGATATGTATGAAAATGGTGAACATGATATTTATTATCGTTTTTTAAGAAATAATCCAAGGGTAGTGTTTTTGGATGATTTAGGTGATTATTTTCCAAATAAGAAGTTGAAAGATTATTATTCAATAGATGAGATTAGATTCTTAGAACCATATATATATAATGCAATTGTAAATAAGAATAATGAGACAAAAGTTTTGGTTAAGTAGTTTTTAAACCCTTTACTAAAACCTTTTTTTTTGCTATAATCTTTATCATAAGGAAGTGATTAAATGACACTAGATAGTGTATGGACGATACTTAGAAATATGTTAGATATTGGTATTCTTTGGATGATAGTTTATTATCTTTTAAAGAATTTTAAAAATAATGTTAAAATGACTCTCTTAATAAAAGGAGTTTTAGTAATTTTAATTATTAAATTATTAAGTGATTGGTTAGGTCTTGTAACCGTTGGACTTATTTTAGAATATGTAATTGCGTGGGGTCCACTTGCTCTTATAATTATTTTTCAACCAGAAATTCGTGGGGCACTTGAACAATTAGGAAGAAGTCAACTTTTAGGACGTCATAAGATATTAACTGTTGATGAAAGAGAAAAAATGGTTTATGAGATAATTCAAGCTGTTGATTATTGTAGAAAAGCCAGAATTGGAGCATTAATTGTTATCGAACGCGATATAAGTTTAGCTGACTATATTGATAAAGCAAAACCTTTATATGCAGACTTAACAGATGAATTATTAATATCTATATTCTTTCCAAATAATCCACTTCATGATGGAGCCGTTATTATCGAGGGAGATAGAATTAGTTGTGCAGGATCAGTTCTTCCAACTAGTAATAATATAAAATTAAATAAACGTCTTGGAACTCGTCATCGTGCAGCCCTTGGAATAGTTGAAGAAACAGATGCTATAAGTGTTGTTGTATCAGAGGAAACTGGTCGTGTTTCAATTGCTGTTAAAGGAGAATTGTTCTATAATTTATCACTTGATGATGCTAGAATGATGTTAATAGACGAATTAAGACCAAAGACAGTTGAAACAGTAGAAGAAGATGAGGAGGATATTTATGAAGAAGATGATTAAAAAAATATGCCTTTTCATAGGAAAAATAATAAAATTTTTGGATAAGATACTAATTACTCCAATTATGAAAATATTCTTAAAAATAAATGATTTATTTAGTAGTAATAATAAAGCACTTGAAAGAATATTTAGTAATAAACAAAGTTTAGTTGTTATATCGCTTGTAGTTGCTTTTTTAGCATTTTATGTTGTAGATAAACACTCTACTAATATGGTAGATAATAGTGCTGAAATATTATATAGTCAAAAGGTAATTGCTAATTATAATGAAGAAGCCTATGTTGTTGAAGGTCTTCCAGAAACAGTTGATGTTGTTTTAATGGGTAAGAAGAGTAATATTTATTTGGCAAAACAATATCCAGGTCAAGGTGTGTCAGTTGATCTTCGTGAATTATCTGCAGGGACTCATAAAGTAACTCTTAAATATACTAATGAAATAAAGACAATTAATTATAAAATTGATCCAAGTCAAGTAACTGTTATTATTTATGATAAGGTAAGTAGTCAAAGAGAAGTAACAGCAGAAGTTGTACATAGAAATAACTTGGATAGTAAACTTGATATAAGTGATATTAGTTTAAGTAAAAGTGAAGTTACAATTAAAGGTTCAAGTAAAAAACTGGAAAGTGTTGCTTATGTTAAGGCTTTAATTGATATAGATAATTTAGTTGAACCAACTATTGGTAAATCAACAATTAGTAATAATAAATTAGTTGCATATAATAATTCAGGAGAAATAATTGATGTTGAAATACTTCCAAAGGTAGTAGATGCTGAACTTACTATTACATCAACTAGTAAAGTTGTTCCTGTTAAAGTAGTACCAACTGGTGATATTGCTTTAGGATATGCAATTGGTTCAACAACAACAAGTATTTCAAGTATTACAGTATATGGCGATGAAGAAAACTTAAAATCAATTGAATATGTACCTGTAAAAATAGATGTTACAAATTTATCAAGTAATAAAGAATATACTGTTAATTTAGAAAAACCAACTGGTGTTCGTGATATGAGCGAAAAAACTGTTAAAGTAAAGGTTAATGTATCTAAACAAGAACAAAAAGAAGTACAAAATGTTAACATTCAAACAGTTAATTTAGGTGATGGATTAAAAGTTCAAGCTTTAGGTGAGGAAAATAGTAAGATAAGTGTAATTGTTAAAGGAAGTAAAGAAGCACTTGAAAATTTAGATGAATCTAAAATTACAGCAACTGTTGATTTATCTGAATATACAGAACCAGGTGTATATGATGTTGATGTTAAAGTAACTGGTGAAGATTTAAGACTTACTTATGAATCTAAAGTTAATAAAATAAAACTTGAAATTAAAAAATAATAATAAAAATATCTAGTTTAAAACTAGATATTTTTGTTTATTTCTTTGTGTTCATTTAAAGAATTAAGTTTTTTTGATAATTTAGTAATTTCCTTTAACTTTTTCTTTTCTGATAATAAATATTGTGCTTTAGTATTATTTATTGCATTTATTAAAGTATATTTATTTTTATATATTAAGAAATTATTGTTATGAGTTAAATAATATATATTTTTCTCTAATTTTAAATCTATTTCTAATAATTTTATTTGGTACTCTATTTCATTTATTTTATCTATTATATTTTCTTTATTTAAAATAAGTAATTTTTTATATTGTTTAAGTATGATTATTTTATTACTTATTTCATTGTTTAAACGTTTTATTTCAAGAATATTATCAATTATATTTAATTTATTACCATATGAATCAAATATAAATAGTTTTATTTGATCATTTTCTTTCATTACTCCCCTGCTCTTTCGTTTGATTGTTATTATAACTTAAGTTAAAAAAAATATCTAGTTTAAATTAATAAGTCTAGATATTTCTTTTTTATCAATTTCAATGTTTCCAAAGTCTTCAAAATCAAATAATTTAGAGGCTATACTAGTTGGACCATGAGTTTTTAAATCTTCATATAAAACTAGTTTATTATTATAGTACTCCACTACTGATTCTAAATTGATTTGGACATAGTATAATTTTTTCTTTAAACTCTTAAATTCTTTATTTTTTAATAATTCATCATAATTATCAACATATTCATTTATTTCATAAGTTGTTTTATCAAGCATTTGTATTATTTCTGATTTAGTACATTCTCCTCTTTTAAATTCTAAAAAGTTTTCAAATGCATCTTCTTTAATACTTAAGTTATCCTTTATATAATTAATAATTTCTTTATACAAAGCATATTTTTGTTTTAAAGAACTATTTATATCATCATTTGCTATATTAATAGATTCATATATTTCATTTATTTTATTTTTACTTATAATTACTAAAGTTACTATAAATATAATTAATAAAATAATCATAGATACTATTAAAATTACTATATTATTCATATTATCACCATAATAATTTTAGCAAATATTTTAATTATTTTCAACTAAATATTAACTGGTTCAAAAAATTCAATAAAATCAATATATAAATTCCAAACCATGTACCTTTTATTACTATTTTTATCTTTTAATAAAATAAAATCTCTACCCCATGATTCTAGAGTTCCTTCAAATATTCGATCACACCATTCTTTAGAATCAGTAAATGACATATAAAGTTTTACATATTTTCCTTTGTTTTTAGCTAATACATCTTCAGCAAATATAGGTTGTTTATCAATGTTAGTTTGATTTGGATAATTCATCATGTTATTATTATATAAATCATAGTTATAATTATTATTCATTAAATTCCTCCATTTAATATTATGATAAAGTATTTAAAAAAGACTAAAAATTTGATATACTACTAATAAGGAAGTGAATTATGAAAGTAAGTGTTGGTATTAGTAATCATCATGTTCATTTAACAAGAGATGATTGTATAACTTTATTTGGTCATGATGCTTTGAATGTTCGAAATATGCTAAATCAACCAGGTCAGTTTGCAAGTTTAGAAACAGTTGATATTGAAACTCCTAAAAATAAAATTAAAAATCTTGTTATTGTAGGACCATTTAGAGATTATACTCAAGTTGAAGTTAGTAAAACAGATGCTTGGCATTTAGGAATTAATCCACCTGTTAGGGATTCAGGAGATTTAAATGGTGCTAGTCTTATTACAATCATTGGACCAGTTGGTAAAATAGAAAAAGAATGTGCAATTATAGCTAATCGTCATATTCATGTGGATAAAAATATTTTAAGAGAACATAATCTTTTAAATAAAAAAGTAGTTAGTATTAAAATAATTGGAGAAAAAGGAGGGATACTTGAAAATATCCATTTAAAAGAAAGTGAAAAAGCGTATTTTGAACTTCATTTGGATACAGATGATGCTAATGCATTTTTACTAGAAAATCAAGATGAAGTTGATATTTTGTTATAAAAAATTAGAATAGAAAGATGAAGGAGAAAATATGAGTGAAGAAATATTAAAAGAATTAGAAACAAGTGATTTTGGAACTAATAAGTATTATGTGGAAATAATTAAGGAGTTTATTAATAATTTTCCTAAAGAAAGTACAAGAGTAATTATAAAACAGGATTATGTTTATTTAAAAATTAAGGATTTATCAGGAATTAAAACAATTAATTTTACAATTGAAAATAACTGCTTAAAAATAAAGATAGATAAGACAATTGACTTTATGAAATATCAGGATACTATAATTTATGATGATTATGGAGTTATGCTAGAAAGAACTCATTGCAAATCAAAACTTAAAAGCGATATTAATGAAAAATTTGGGGAAAATCAAGAAGTTTTAACACATGAACTTAATAATTTAGGTACAGAACATAGTATTTATACTGGAAGTATATTTGAAAATATAGATTATAAAAAAGTTACTAGACCAGAAAACTTTGGACTTGATGGAACATATATTCATAGATATATGCAATATGATATGAATGGTCAATTAAATGGAAACGAAATACAAGGTACTTTTAAAGTATTAAATAGTAATAGTATTTCAAATTTAGAAATTCCTGAAGAAAAAGATGTTATTGTAACTCAGGAGAAATTATTAGTAGATGATAATTCATATACTTATCGTGAACCTATAAATTTTAAAAAATAAATGATATTATTTATATCATTTTTTTTGTTCTCTAATTACAATTATTTTAATTTATAAAGTTTATTTACATTTATTCTTTTATTTCTTCTTTATTTATATTTTGCTCTTCCTCTCCTACTACACCAACGTATTCATCGAATACTTCTTGAGTATATGATGGTTCAGTTCCTTTAACATAATATAAAATCTTTTTGTGAGTTGATTCATTGGTTGCTAAATTGCCTGTTATGGGATCAACTATTACCCCTACTACATTTTCAGGTACTGAATACCAATTAATTTCTTCTTTATCTTTTAAGTAATTCTCAACGGCATTGGCCCAAATTTTTTTGGAATATTTAAAATCATCACTTGTCATTTCTTTATTATCATCATACCCTATCCAAATTGATGAGACAATGTCTTGATTAAATCCAATTATCCAGTTATCGGTATCAGTAGAACCGGATTTAATACCATAGTCATGTGTAAGGAGACTTGAAATTGAAATATTGGTTGGATAGGCATAATCGATCATATTATAATCATATGTTCCTTTTAATAATTCATTTAAGATAAATGTTGTACTTTTATTTAAAACAACTTCACTTGTATCTTTATGTTCATATAATACGTTACCACTTATATCAGTTATTTTTTCAATAAAATATGGTTTATGTTTAACTCCAAGTGATGCAAGTGTTGCATAAGCATTTGTTATTTCTAAAGGATTGAGTTCAACTGTTCCTAAAGGAAGAGATACAATATTATTAAGTTCGGTGTTTATCCCTACTCTTTTAGCAATATTAACCAGACTTTCACTACCTAAAAATAAATGTGTTTTAATAGCATAGATATTATCAGAAAACGCTATAGCACTGGCCATACTAATTGCCTTATTGGGGTATAAATTATTATAATTTTTAGGTGCATAAGTATCATTTCCTACTTTAAAGGTTGTTTCTTGTGACAAAAAAGATGTGCTGGCTGTAAAACCATTTTCTAAAGCATTATAGTATAAAAAAGGTTTCATAATCGAACCAACTTGTCGTTTAGCACTAAGAGCTCTATTATATTCGGATTTATTGTAATCTCTTCCTCCAACTAATCCTAAAATTGCCCCACTATTCGAATTCATAATTATACCACTTACTTGTATTTCATCATTATTTGTAATATTTTGTTTAATGCTATTTTCAAGACTTTCTTGAGCTTTTAAATCCAAAGTTGTATATACTTTTATTCCTCCATTTTCTAAATGCGTTTTAATGGTATAATCCATACTTTCTAATTCTTTTAAAACAGCATCTTGATAATACATAATAGTATTTAAATTTAATTTATCTTTTTTAGCATAATAAGTTAGTTTTTCATTAATTGCATCATTATATTCATCTTTTGATATAACATTGTTTTTTAACATAGTATTTAAAATATAAGTTTGTCTTTCTTTTGCTTTGGTTTCATTAACAAGTGGCGAATAATTAGAAGGTGATTTAGGAATACTAACTAACATTGCAGCTTCTGCGAGTGTTAAGTCTTTAGCACTTTTATTAAAATAGAATTCACTTGCATTTTCAATTCCATACATTCCGTGACCATAATTAATGCAATTTAGGTAACCTTCTAAAATATTATCTTTTGAATAATTACTTTCTATTTGGATAGTATACCATACCTCTTCTATTTTTCTTTTCCATGTTTTATCAAAGTCTAAGAATAAATTCTTAGCAAGTTGTTGAGTAATAGTTGATGCACCTTCTTTATAACTTTTACTTTTTAAATTATTAAGAGCAGCTTTTATAATTCTTAAGATATTAAAACCATGATGATTATAAAAATTTTTATCTTCAATTGTAATCGTTGCTGTTTTTAAATAGTTACTAATTTCATTTAAATTAACCCATTCACTGGTACCATTTCCTTCAAAAAAAACTTCATCACTTATATCATATAAATAATAACTATTGTTTTTATTTATTTCAATTTTAGTATTCATTTTAGCATATAAATAAATTCCAGATGTGGATAAAATTATTAAAAAAGCTGAAAAAATAGTTAATTTTATTAATCTTTTTATAACTTTCATAAAATCACCTAACTTTATTATTAGAAAAAATAAAAAAAATATGTAAAAAATAATATATTTGTGGTATAATGCTTGTCGAAATGTGTTTTTAAATGCATCTAAAGAGAGTGATTAATTATAAAAGTAAATTTATTAGTAAAAACTTGTTTAAGAAATGAAAAAAAGGAATACAATATAAAAGGAATTTATAATGACTTTAAAATAAAGTTTAAAGAGATAGATTCAAATACTTTAATGATTATAGATTTAAAAAATAAAACTATAAATAGAGTTAAAGATAATTTAGAATTAGAATTAGATTTTAATAATAATATATGTAATGTAGTAAGTGACGGATTAAAATTTAAATTTAATATTGATGTAGTAGAATTAGATATTCATGAAAATAATTTTTTAGTTAAATATAAAGTAGAAAGTGATTATTTTGAAATAGAAATAAAAATGATTTAATTTTTGGAGGAATTTGTTTATGAAAAAAGAACTAAAACGAGAGGATATTGAAAATTTATCTTATAAAGATATTGCTTTTTTAATTTTAGAAAGAGAAAAAACAGGTATTAATACTTTAGATTTATTTACAAAAATTGTTAATTTAATGGAATTACCATCTGCAACTATTGAAAATAAGATAGCAGATTTTTATACAACACTTGCAACTGATAAAAGATTTATATTAGTTGATGGAATCTGGGATTTAAGAAAAAGACATACATCTGATAAGGTTATTACCGTAGAAGATGAAGAAGAAGAGGATATCGAAGAAGTAAGAGATGATATGGAAGTTGTAGAAGATGAATATGGTGATGAATATACAGATGATAGAGATGTAGAAACTGATTTTGATGATACGGATGATGATGATTTAGCTGATTTGGTTGTACTTGATGAAGATGATTTAAACGAGTAATAATATTAATTAAAAAGGAGTTTTGTTATGTTAGAAAGATTAGAGTTAACTGAGAAAAGATATAATGAAATACAAGAAATGCTTATGAATCCTGATGTTGTAAAGGATATAAAAAAATCTCGTGAATTATCAATTGAATCAAGTAGTTTAGAAGATGTTGTAGAGTGTTTTCATAAATATAAGAGAGTATTAAATGATTTAGATGAAGCAAAATCTATGGAAAAAGATCCAGAGTTAAAAGAGTTTGCAACAGAAGAAATAGAAAGATTAACTTTGGAGAAAGAAAGTTTAGAGAGCGAAATAGAGATTTTACTTATTCCAAAGGATAAAAATGATAATAAAAATGTAATTATGGAAATTCGTGGAGCCGCTGGTGGAGACGAAGGAAATATTTTTGCTGGAGACTTGTATAGAATGTATGAAAAATATGCTTTAAAAAATGGTTTTCAAGTTGAAGTATTAAATTCAATTGATGGAGCGAGTGGGGGATTCACGATTATTGAATTTATGATAAAGGGAAAGAATGTATATTCTAAGTTAAAATATGAAAGTGGTTCCCATAGAGTTCAACGTGTTCCTGTAACTGAGGCTAATGGTCGTATTCAAACATCAACAGCAACCGTACTTGTTATGCCAGAAGCTGATGAATTTGATGTTGATATAAAAGAAAGTGATATTAGAATAGATATTACTAGAAGTAGTGGAGCTGGAGGACAACATGTTAATCGTACTGAAAGTGCAGTTCGAATGACTCATATTCCAACAGGAATAGTTGTATTTAGTCAAACTCAAAGAAGTCAAATTCAAAATAGAGAAAAAGCATATCAAATATTAAAAAGCCGTGTATATGATTATTATCAAAGCATTGAAGATGAAAAAAATGGAAAAGAACGTAAGAGTAAAATAGGAACCGGAGATCGAAGTGAAAAGATAAGAACTTATAATTATCCTCAAAATCGTGTAACCGATCACCGTATAGGCTTTACTACTAAACAACTTGATAGGGTAATGGAAGGCGAACTTGATGAGATAATTGAAGCTCTTATAACAGAAGATCAAAAAAGAAAACTTGAGGTAGAAAGTGCTAGTTAAGGAATTAATAGACGAAGGTAATAAATTAATTCATAAAGACCAAACTAAATTAATACTTGCAACTCTTTTAAACTTAAATTACTTGGAGTTAAGTTTACATTTAGATGATGTAGTAGAAAGTGAAATAGAGCATAAGTTTAAAGAAGCAATAAATTTAATAAAAAATGGTAAACCTATTCAATATGCACTTAATAATGTGAATTTTTATGGATTAGATTTTTATGTTGATGAAAGAGTATTAATTCCGAGATTTGAAACAGAAGAACTTGTTTATAATGTTAACTATTATTTAAATAAATATTTCAAACCTCATGCATCTATTCTTGATTTATGTACAGGAAGTGGTTGCATTGGACTCACTTTAAAGCATTTAAATCATGATTTGAATATTACTTTAAGTGATTTATCTCCTTATGCTTTAGAAGTATGTGATATAAATAGAAAAAGATTAAGTCTAGATGCTAAAATAATTGAATCAGATTTATTTTCAAATATTACTTCTCAATTTGATTGTATAGTATCAAATCCACCATATATAAGTGTTTTAGATGAAGTGGATGAAGTAGTTAAAAACAATGAACCAAGTATGGCTTTATATGCTAAGGATGATGGACTTGAGTTTTATGAAAAAATACTTGCAAGTTGTAGTAATTATTTAAATGATAAGTATTTAATTGCTTTTGAAATAGGAGATAAAGAAAAAGTACGAGTTTTAGATTTAATTAATAAATATTTAAGTGATGTTAAAGTCATAACTAAATGTGATATGGCTGGACTAGATAGAATGGTATTTATTTTTAAAAATGTTAATTTAAGTGAATAAAAAAAATATAATCACTCATTATGTATATGGGTGATTTTTTATGAAGTTAAAAACTTGTTTTTTGATAGTAATTGCTCTTATTATATGTATTTTAGTAAAAAATAAAAGTGATAATATAGTGATACCTAAAGAATCAATTAGAATTAGAATAATTGCTAGTAGTAATGATACAGTTGACATATCTGAAAAAATTAAAGTTAAGAAAAGTGTTGAAAAAGAACTTTATTCCTTACTTAAAGAAGCAAATAATGTAAATGAAGCTAAAAGTATAATAAATAATAATTTAGAAAGATTAAATTTAGTAATTGATGATACTACTGATTTAAAATATGATGTTAATTTTGGCAATAATTATTTTCCTAAAAAAGTATATAAAGGTGTAATATATGATGAAGGAATGTATGATTCACTTGTAATAACTCTAGGAAGTGGACGTGGCGATAATTGGTGGTGTGTTTTATTTCCTCCTCTTTGTTTACTTGATTCTAACGAGACAACAAATGATGTTGAATATAAATTTTTTGTTAAAGAATTAATTGATAAATATTTTAATTGATGCGTATTTAATAAATTTGATACATGAATATTGGCTAGAATCAAGTTAAATTTGACAATTTGCTTTTTTTATAGTATAATACTCCTGACTTTTAAGGGGGAATATATTTATGAAAAAAGAAGAATTAATTAGAAGAATATTTTTATCAATGGATAAAAAAGAATTAAATGGATTTGTAGTTGTTAGAAGAGGAAAAATAGAAAAATATGGTTATGGTGAACTTGAAAAAGAAGAATTATACAATAAATATTCTGAAATAGTAGGTGAACTAAGAGACCAAGAAAAAGATAAAGTAGAAGGGTTATCCGATCAAGAAGCTATTAATGAACTTTATAATCTAGGTAAACTTGTATATAGTAAGAAAGATTTTATAACAGGTATTACTGTTTATGGCAAAGCAGATAAGGATGAAGTTTCAAGATTTGAAGTAAATTATACTAATTCTTCTGAATTTGTTGATTTGGATGATTGTTATGATGAAATTGAATTTGCTGATATATTTAAAAAAAATGTTGTTAAAATGTGCAAATTTTATGGTATTAAGGTAAATGAAGATGAGGATTTATCAGAAGAATTATTTAAAAAATTAGAGAAATTAGGTTTATTAAAAGAAGAAGGTTTATCTAAAGAAGATATTAGTGAACCATTTGATGAAGAAGATATTATATTACCAGAAGAAAAGACTAAAAAAAGTAAAAAGAAAAAGGAAACTTTAAAAGAACATAAAATTAAAAACTTTGTTGTTAATCATAAGGGATTAACTACAGCTATAAGTGCTTTAGGCTTAACAGGAGTGTTAGTGTTAGTTTCAACTATTGGAGGATGCTCTAAGAAAAATAATAATGATGAACCAACTACAACACCAGAGCCAACTGCAGTAATTGAAGTTCAAAAACCAGATTTTGATGCTGAAGAAGACATAGATTTCTTTGCTGGCGATTACGTTGAAGAAATAGCGATAGATGATGATATGAATTTCTTTCCAGTAATGCCAACTGTTGAACCAGTTTACTATGGCAAATCTATATATATAGATGGTGAAGAAGATATATTTGCAAACTATGTAGAACCAGATGATGATTATTTATTAATGCTTGAAACAAATGGTACAAGACATTATGATACATCACTTGAAGTAATTGATGAAATTAGAAATAGCGAAATGGAACAAATTGCAAATAATATTCAAGGTAAACAAGAACTTAATGAAACAGGACATTACGTTTATTATGAACATTTATTCAATGGTCATGATTTAAAAGATAAAGCTTTTGTTAAATATTTTTCAATGCTAGGAAATGAAATTGTAAAAAATGCATATGTAACTGAAAATCAAACATCTGTTCAAGATTATGCAAGACAAAATGGTCTTGAAGTATTAAAACTAATAGGTGAGGATGTTCCAAAAAGATTTGTTATTAATAATCAAGAAGAATATATTAGTTTTAGTGAATTATCAAGGGATGCTAAAGAATTAGTATTAAATATTGCATGGAAAAATTTATTTGCATTAAATTCCTACAATTCTGCATATAAAACAGATGAACAATTAGGATTATGGGAAGAAGATACTATTCCAGAAGTTCTTTATAACGGAGTTTGGTATACAAAAGCAAACGTTGGTGATGTTATTATTGATAAAGCCAATGAATTAAGTATGATAAGATAAAAAGCAATTAAGGCTTTTTTTCTTTAAAAATATTTTTTTGACTTTTTAATTAATTTATAGTATTCTTTACTTGGTGATTATATGTTAGTTAATAGCAAAGAAATATTGAAAGAATTTAAAAGAAACAATAAAGCAGTCATACATTTTAATATAAATAATTTAGAATGGACAAAATGGATACTTGAGGAATGTAATAGATTAAATGTACCTGTAATACTTGGATGTTCTGAATCAGCAGTTAAGTATATGGGTGGATTTGATGTTGTTTATAGTATTGTTACAAGTTTAATAAAAGATTTGGATATAAAAATAGATGTTGTATTACATTTAGATCACGGTCATAGTGTAGAATCTTGTACTAAGGCAATTGATGCTGGATTTACTTCTGTTATGATAGATGCATCATGTGAAGACTTTAATCAAAATGTCTTAATAACAAAAGAAGTAGTTAATTATGCTCATAGTAAAAATGTAACAGTTGAAGCTGAAATTGGAATAATGGGGCAACTTAATCATGATAATGTAAATTTTGGTAGTACAACCAATGTTTCAGATGTCTTAGAATTTGTTAAACAAACAGGCGTTGACTCTATAGCTCCAGCTGTTGGTACAGTTCATGGAATGTATAGAGGAGACTTAAAAATTGATTATGATTTAATTCATGAAATAAGTATGAAAGTAGATATTCCTCTTGTATTACATGGTGGTTCTGGACTTTCCAATGAAATTCTAAAAAAATGTGTTAAAAATGGTATAACAAAAATAAATATAAATTCTGATTTACAAGATAAATGGAGTTTAGGTGTTCGTGAGTATCTTGCTAATAACAATGAGGTAATAGATCCGCGAAAGATTATATCAAGTGGTATGGACAAGATTAAAAGTGAGATTGACTTAAAATTGAACATAAATGATTAAATAAAATATGATATAGTGGTGAAGTATATGAAAGTATTAAAAGTAATTGGTAATCAACCATTGAGTGGAACAATTAGAATAAGTGGGGCTAAAAATAGTGCCGTTGCTTTAATTCCAGCAGCCTTACTTGGAAGTGGCGTTTCAACTATTTGTAATGTTCCAAATATTTTAGATATTGATTCTTTAGAAGAAACTTTAAAATATTTAAATGTTAAAGTAACAAGAGCAAGTGAAAGTATTTTAATTGATACAAGTGGTTTAGAAAATAAAACTATTCCTTATGAATTATCTAAAAAACTTCGTGCATCTTATTACTTTATGTCAGTTTTACTTGCTAATTTTAAATATATGGAAATGTCTTTTCCTGGAGGATGTGAAATTGGAACACGTCCAATTGATCAAACATTAAAAGCATTTAGATTATTTGGTGCAGAAGTAATACTTGAAGATGATAAGTTTATTATAAAAGCCGATAAGTTAACAGGGGCAGTTATTCCTTTAGATATGCCTAGTGTAGGTGCAACAATTAATGCTATTTTAGTTGGAGTAAAAGCAATAGGAAAAACAATTATTAAAAATGCAGCTCGTGAACCTGAAATAGTTGATTTATGTATTATGTTAAATAAAATGGGAGCATCAATTACAGGATATGGAACAAGTGAAATAGAGATAAATGGAGTAGAGAATTTAAGTGGAACAAATCATGATATAATATCTGATAGAATAGAAGCTGGAACTTATACAATAATAGGTGCAATATGTGGTAATAATTTAAAAATTACAAATATAAATCCAGAACATATTAAAAGTTTAACTGATAATCTAGCTTTAATGGGTGCAAACATTGAAATTCATGATGATTATTTAATTATAGATAATAAAAATGAGCTTAAAAGTATTGATATTAAAACAGATTATTATCCAGGTTTTCCAACTGATTTACAACAACCGATGACCTCTCTTTTAACTCAGTCGAATGGAGTAAGTACAATTGAAGAAAATATTTATGAAAATCGTTTTATGAATGTACCTTATTTAAATGAAATGGGAGCACATATTAAAATCGATGGAAGAAAAGCAGAAGTAGTTGGACCAACTAAATTACATGGATGTGAAACAAAAGCAACTGATCTTCGTGCCGGAGCCTCATTATTAATTGCTGCTTTAAAAGCAGAAGGTGAAACAACTATAACAGAAATAAATCATCTTTTAAGAGGATACGAGGAAATAGTAGAAAAATTGACAAATGTGGGTGCTAAAATAGAGATTAAAGAAATATAATATATTGCTTTAATCTTTTTTTGGAGGCCTTAATGAAAAAAATAATTATTCCTATTTTAATAGTCTTTTTAGTTTTTATTATATATAAAACAAATGATGAAAAATTAATTGATTATATGGTACTTGGAGATTCCATTAGTTTAGGAATAAATTCATATGGTAATAAAACTTATGGTTATAATGACTATATAAAAAGATACTTAGAAAATAATAATTTAATGCATAGATATAATAATTATTTTTCAAAAAGTAATTATACTATTAAAGAATTAACAGATGATATAGAAAATAATAAAAATATTTTGTATGATGATAAAACATATAATATAAAACGTGAACTAAGAGAAGCAGATTTATTAACTTTATCAATAGGAATGGATGAATTTGTTAAAATATTAAATAAAAATAATATAGAATTTGATAATATAAAAGTAGATCTTGATAATATTATAAGCCAAATGGATACTTTATTAGAAAAAATAACTGAGTTTTCTAAAGCTAAGATTATATTAGTAGGGTATTATAATCCTAAAAATAATTATAATAAGAATATAGATAGAATATTTGCATATATGAATTCAGAGTATTTGAACCTTTCAAAAAAGTATAATATTGATTATGTTGATATATATAATTCTATTAAATCAGATAGTACTTATTTACCAAATGAATTAGATTATCATTTAACAAGTCGAGGTTATTTAAAAATAAGTAGGGATATACTAGAAAAAAATAATTTATAAGATACAATTTAAAATTTAAAAAGTATAAAAAATACTTGATTTTTTAAGGAATTATTGCTATACTACTTAAGAAATGTTTATTACTATGGTTAAATCCATGGCGAAAGGAGATTTGAAATGAAGAAAAATATTCATCCAGAAAATTATGAAGTAACAGTTACATGTGCTTGTGGAGAAACTTTTAAAGCAGTTTCAACAAAAAAAGAAATAAATGTTGAAGTATGTTCAAAATGTCATCCATTTTATACAGGAAAACAAAGTAGAGCATCACGTGCAGGAAGAGTAGACAAGTTTAATAAAAAATATGGATTTGAAACTAAAGAAGCATAATATGCTTTTTTTTTACAATAATTTGTGATATATTTATGGTGGTGATAAAATGAAGAAAGTAAGTATTGGTTTTGCCTCTGATCATCGTGGATATAAATTAAAAGAGAAACTTATTGAATATTTTAGTAAGGATGAAAATATTTTATCTATAACTGATTGTGGAACAGATTCTATTGATTCTTGTGATTATCCTGATTTTGCTTATAAATTAGGTAAAATCATTCAAGATAAAGAAGTTGATTTTGGTATTGCTATATGTGGTTCAGGAATAGGTATTAGTATTGCTCTAAATAAGATGAAGGGAGTTTACTGTGCTAAAGTAAATAATCCTCTTGAAGCAAGATATACAAGAGTTGATAATGATACAAATGCAGTTGCATTTTCTGGTGATACTAGTTTTGATGTAGCAAAAGAAATAGTTGAAACATTTATAACTACAGAGTTTTCAGGTATAGATAGACATCAAAAAAGAATTGATAAAGTAAAAAAAATAGAAGGTAATTTATGACAAAGTTTATATTATATGTATTAGTGACAGTTATTACTGTTTGGGCTATGGATGGAGTGAATATTAATAGTATTTTTAAAAAAGGACAAATTATGAAAGCTCGTGTTGTTTATTTTTTAATTCTACTTTCTATTATATACTTAGTTACAAATTTTATTTATGATTTCGTTTATTTAAAAATATTTTAAAAAAGAGTATAAATTTATTAGAACAGGAAATACTTTAATTGAGGTGAATTATATGAAATTAAAACCATTTGTATTTCCTGTTCTTTATGTTTCTTTAATTTTTACGTTGGTAATTGGTCTGTATTTTACTAGTCGTGCAGTTAGTATGGAAAGTGAAGAGTCTTTAAGTGATGTAGATTATGTTTCAAATGTTATCTTAAATGATATTGTACCAGTTGTAAGTGTCTCTTCGACTGTAACTAATCCTTATACATCAGATATGGTTACTATAAAAAGATATTATTATAACTTAGAAGATGATGCAGAAAGACAAAAAGAATCAATTGTTTATTATGATAATACTTATATGCCTAATACAGGAATAGATTATGTTGCAGAAGAAAAATTTGATGTAGTATCTATTATGGATGGTACAGTAATTGACATTAAAGAAGATGAAATGCTTGGTAAAATTGTCGAGGTAAAACATAATAATCAATTTATATCATCATATGCAGGACTAGATACAGTAAATGTTCAAAAGGGAGAAAATATTGTACAAGGTACAGTTATAGGGACAAGTGGAACAAGTAAATTAAATGAATCAATTGGTAATCATTTGCACTTTGAATTATATGAAGATGGAGTAAATGTTGATCCTCTTAAAATAATAGGAAAAAATTTAGGTGATTTATAATCATCTTTTTTTAATATTTTATAAAAATTTGGTAATACTATATTTGGATAATAAATTACCATATTATACTTTTTTGAAAGAGAGGAATTAAAATGAAAGATATTGGGATAGATTTAGGAACAGCTAACATATTAATATATATAAAAGGGCAAGGAATAGTTTTAAATGAACCATCAGTTGTAGCAATTGATACTGAGAGTAAAAAGCCACTTGCATTTGGAATAGATGCTAATTTAATGCTTGGAAAAACACCTTTTAAAGTCAAAGCCATTAAACCTATGAAAGATGGGGTAATAGCTGATTTTGAAATAACAGAAATGATGCTTGATTATTTTGTTAATAAGGTAAAAGCTAGAGGATTATTTAAAAAACCAACTATTATTATATGTTGTCCAGCTGATACAACACCGGTTGAAAAAAATGCAATTTTAGAAGCTGCTGAAAAACTTGGTGCTAAAAAAGTTTATTTAGAAGAAGAACCAAAGGCTGCAGCAATTGGAGTAGGTCTTGATATTTCTAAACCAAATGGTAACATGATAATTGATATTGGAGGAGGAACAACTGATATTGCTGTATTATCACTTGGAGGAATTGTTGTTAGTAAATCTTTAAAAATAGCCGGTAATGTTTTTGATACTGATATAAAAGAATATATAAAGAACAAATATCATTTATTAATAGGTGAAAAAACAGCTCAAAATATAAAACATGAAATAGGTTCAGTTTATGAAAGTGATGAAGATAGAACTATAGAAGTTAGAGGACGTGATCTTGATACTGGACTTCCTAGTATTATTACAATTAATAGTTTAGAAATAGAAGAATCCTTAATGGATGATGTTAGAAAGATTGTTGCAGGTGCTAAATCAGTACTAGAAGATACTCCACCTGAATTATCGGCTGATATAATCGAAAATGGTGCAGTTTTAACAGGTGGTGGTTCTTTAATAAACGGTCTTAAAGAGTTATTGGAAGATGAACTGCAAATACCAATTTATTTAGCTGAGAGTCCCTTAACAAGTGTTGTCGAGGGAACTGGAATTATGCTTGATAATATTGATTTATTAAATTAAAATAACACACACAAATTAATTTAAAGAATTTATATAAAAACACTAGAATATGCTTGAGAAATCAAGAAATTACTAGTTTTTTTTTATATAAAGTGATATAATTTTTTTGGAGGAATTTATTATGATAAATAATACAATTTTATATTCTTTAAAAGTTATAATTTTTACATTTTTAGTATCGTTGCTTTCTGTTTTTATTGTAAAAAAAATTGCCTACCATGTTCATGCTATTGATATTCCAAATGAAAGAAAAGTACATACTAAAGAAATGCCTCGACTTGGCGGACTTGCAATTTTTATAGCATTTTTAACTGGATACATGTTTTTTGGCGATATGACCAAGGAAATGAATTCTATCTTAATTGGTAGTTTTATAATTTTACTAACAGGAATTATAGATGATATTAATCCCCTTGAAGCAAAACATAAGTTAATAGGTGAAATATTATCAGCATCTTCTATTGTTTTTTATGGCAATATACTACTTAGTAATATTACTTTTTTTGGATTAAATATTGAATTTGGAATACTAGCATTTCCAATTACTCTTATTTTTATTGTAGCTTGTATGAATATTATTAATTTAATAGATGGCCTTGATGGACTTGCAACTGGAATTTCTTCAATATTCTTTGCAACTATTATTATTATCTGTTTCTTTCAAGGAAGAACAATTGGACTAGATTATAACTTAACTTTGATAATGCTTGGAAGTACACTTGGCTTTTTAGTACATAATTTTTATCCAGCTAAAATATTTTTAGGAGATACAGGTTCTTTATTTTTAGGATTTATTATATCAATTATTTCTTTACTTGGATTTAAAGGAACAATACTTACATCAGTTTTTATTCCACTTTTACTACTTGCAATTCCAATTCTTGATACAATGTTTGCAATATTAAGAAGAATTGTACATCATCAAAAGGTAACTGAAGCAGATAAGTTACATTTACATCATCAATTATTAGGTATGAAGTTTTCTCATCGTAATACTGTTTTAATTATCTATGCAGTAAATATTTTATTTGCTATTGCTTCTATATTTTATCTTCTAGGTGAAGAGATTAATATTTATCTTAGAATAGGAATTTATATTGTATTATTTATTTTAGTATTCTGGTTTGTAAATAAAACTAATATAGTAACTGAAAAACAAATAAAATTACCACATAAAAAATAATAAAAAGAAGGAGGGGTATATGAACTTTATTATTTATGAAGATGAAGATTATTTTTGTAAATTATATACGAGCATTATTCATAAATTTATGGGTCCAAGTGATGATAATTATAAAATATATTATTTTAAAGATTATAGCGATAAATTACTTAGTTTTATAAAGAAATTAAGTGGTCAAAATATATATATTCTTGATATTGAAGTTCAAGGCAAGTCAGGTATTGATTTGGCTCGTGAAATAAGAAGTTATAAAAGATCAACTGATGATCAAATAATAATTGTAACAGCTCATCAAGATTTAGTAGAAAATGCCTATCATCGTAAATTGCTTATGGTAGATTTTATTTCTAAATTTGATGAATTAGAAGAACGCTTAATTAGTTGTTTCAGAGAAAGTTATGAAACATTTACAGAAAATAAATTTTTATCATATAAAAAAGATGGTGAAATAATAAGAATTCCATATAAAGATATTTTATTTATAGAAAAAGATAAATTAGAAGATTGTCTTTATATAGAAACTAATGATGATAGATATAAATATAAAGCAAATATTGCAACAGTAGAAAAAATATTAAATAATGATAAAAGATTTTTTAAGACTCACAGAAGTTGTATAGTTAATTTATATAAAATAACAAAATTAAATACAAGTGTACCAATTATTCATTTTAATGATAAATATACTAATTGTTTATCTAGAGATAAGAAGAAAGAATTGGAGGAGCTATGTCTTATGGACATTAACTTATGGAGGAATTAGAATGAACTTAGATTATGATTTAATAACATGGGTAAATTATTTTATAGGAGCGTTTGTTTGTTGCTTCAGTGGAATAATTGTTGGTAAAATTTTATTAAATAAAAAATTTAAGGATATAAAATTACCACGTTATTTTTTAATTATTCCTTTTTCAATCTTTTTAGTTTTTAATAATCTAGCATTTGATAATATTTTAAAAATGTTTGGAAGTATTTTAGTTCTTTCTTTAATATATCGATATATTTTAGAACAAAAAGGAGTTAAAATTTTTACATATTCTATGGCTTCTTTTGTCATATTCTTACTTGGAGAATTGTCATTTGCTTTAGTTATTTCCTTATTTGATTATTTATTTCATTTATCTCTTGCACATGATGTAAGTAAGGCAGTATATTCTAATATATTAATTGCAATTTTTTATTGTATTATGACATATATTTTTAGAAAGAAATTAGCTTATTATTTAGAAAAAATAGATAAAGTTCATATTTTTATTGCTTTTTTTCAAGGATTATTAACTTTATTCATAACGTTTTCTTCACTGAACTTTTTATATATTGAAAAATGGCAATTTAGTTATAAGTTTATTTTAATATTTATTATAATGATTGGTTCAGCAACGATAACAATTTCTTTAGTTAAACAGTATTTAAATAATAAAGAGGTAGTTGAAAAATATAAGATGTCCGAAGAATATTTAAAAACATCAGCTTTGTTAATTGAAAAATATTCTACGGCTATTCATAGATATAAAAATAACTTAATCATATTAAAAGGTTATATTAGATCAAATGAAGAAGAAGCAAATCAATATATAGACAGTTTACTTGATAAATTTGAAGATAAAAAATATAGTTGGGTTAAGAAAATAAATTATATTCCAATAGATACTATGCGATATGTCATTTACTATAAGTTATCAAAAGCAGAAGAAAAAAATTTGAAAATATTTGTTAATGTGAGTCGCGATATTAAAAAGAATGAT
This sequence comes from Bacilli bacterium, assembly GCA_017460745.1. GTDB lineage: Bacteria > Bacillota_I > Bacilli_A > RF39 > UBA660 > RUG591. The sequence goes on from JAFUAL010000027.1 coordinate 36,443, forward strand.
TCTAAAATATTAGAGTCAAATCAACTAGGTCATATCTTAGATATATTAGGTGAGTATTTTGATAATGCTATTTATGCTAGTTTTGAATCTAAGGAAAAAGAATTAATTTTTGATTTATATCAAGAAAATGATAATATGATATTTAAGATTTCTAATACATTTAAAGGGAATATTGATTTAAATATGATTACTAAAAATGGTTATACTACTAAAGGAAAAGGTCATGGTTTAGGATTGTTTGATATTGATAAAATTATTAAAAATATTAATATACTAAATAATATATATGAAATTATTGATAATTATTTTGTAACTACACTTACAATTAATTTAAAAGATAATAAAAAATCTGTTAAGAAATGAAATGCACCCTGTAGAGTAGACAGTATAAAAAAACCTAATTGGGGATATGATATAATACACCTTCGAAAGGAGGTGTATTTATTATGGCTTCAAAGGGACAAAAATTTGCTAAATATGATAATTCTTTAGTTCAAGA
>JAFUAL010000028.1 GCA_017460745.1 Bacilli bacterium
ATGAAGCAGATAAAGATGTAGTATATGATATTAATGTTTTGCATGGAAATGATTCAACTACTGAAGGAGCTATAAGAGTACAAGATAAATTTGTAAGTTTTACTTTAATGAAAGAAGTTAGTAATGATAACTGGGAAACCATAATAGATAGTACTAGTATCGAAGATTTTGAAAAACCATTTAGAATATATGTTGATAAAATAGATGCTAATACAACAAGTACAGTAACGCATAAATATAGATTATATGTATGGCTTAATAGAAATATGACAATTTATGGAGGAGATTTAACAAGTGAGTCTGGAGATTATAGTATAGCAGAATATAAGAAATTATATACAAGTGTTAAAGTACAAGTAACCGGAGATTATAAAGATAAAAACGTTCCAATACATACAGTAACGTTTGATTATAATGATGGAGTAACAGAAAGTACAACCAAAAGAGTTTTATATAATGAATATTATGGCGCGTTACCAACTCCAACTAGAGATGGCTATACTTTTATTGGGTGGAGTTATTTACCAAATGATTACGTGCAACTTGATTATATTGAGTCGTATGGTTATCAATATATAGATACACTATATAAGCCTAGTGCTAATACTGGTATTGAAGCAGAATATCAATTTACGTCTCTTAATACTCAGCAAAGGTTATTTGGTATAGAATCAGACAATAACTCCTTTCCTTTAAGTTATTCGTTTTATATTAATGGCAGTAGCAAATGGGCTTATGCATATAAAAATGGTTCAGGAAATTGGGTAAGTACGAATATTAATGCTGACACTAATCGACATAAACTAATGTTTAATGTAGAAAATAAAAAAATAATGATTGATAATAGTCAGATATATTACAATGATATTTCAGGTTTAATTACTAATACTACCAATTATAATTTATTGATTTTTGCATCTCAGAGAGACTCTGGAATTATAGAGTATGGAAGATTGAAATTATACAAATTTAAAATATATGAAAATGGAGAATTAGTCCATAATTATATTCCATGTAAAAATACATTAACAAGTAAGATTGGATTATATGATATAATAACTGGTGATTTTTATTCAGGTTTAGGATTTCTTTCTCTTTTAGGTGGCGATTCAATTGTAGTTGGTAATGATACAATTGTTACAGAAGAACAAGATCATATATTATATGCCACGTGGAATAAAAATCCCATAGTAACATTTGATGCTAATGGTGGAACTATAGATACGGTATCTAAACAAGTAACTTATCACGAAAATTATGGAGAGTTACCAATTCCAACTAGAGGCGGGTATACATTTATGGGGTGGAATGGTAAGAATTTACTAAATCCTAAAGATATATATTATGTAACAAGTGGAGGTGGAACACAGGAAGATGCTATTGTATATGACAAAAATACTGGTATATATACCTCAAATACCAATGTTAATAATAAAGTATTTGGATATGATATTTTAAAATATATTACTTATGGTAAAAGTTATACATTTAGTGCTGAAATTGTTTCTAATGATTTAGAAGGAAATAGTATTATTGGGTTTGATTTAATTAAATCTGGAACAAGATTCTTTTCTGGAAAGATATATCAAGTTCAAGTTGGTAAAAGAGTATCATATACGTATCAATTTAGTAATGATGTATCCTCTGTTGCTGCAGGATTAACAAATTCAGGTTATTCCACTGGCTTAAAATATAAAAATTTACAATTAGAAGAAGGAGATACAGCAACAGAATATGAACCATATTATATAACAAGTGGTACTAAAGTAGTTCAAGATAAAGATCATACATTAAAAGCAATATGGAAAGAAAATGAATAAAAATATTAAAAATTATTTATAAATTTTATAGAGCGTGTCTATAAAATTTTTTCATTTACAAAAACATAAAAAAATTGTAGAATATCTTTAGGAGGAAGTTGTATGCCAGAGTTACCAGAAGTTGAAACTGTTAAAAATGTATTAAAGAAAAATTTATTAGGATTAAAAGTAAAATCAGTTGATGTAAATTATTCTGATATGATTAAAACAAATGTAGATGATTTTAAAAAGAATTTAATTGGAGAAGAATTTATTGATATTAAAAGACTTGGAAAATGGTTAATATTTGAAACAACTAATTATTATTTAGTAAGTCATTTAAGAATGGAAGGAAAGTATTATTATAGTGATACATATAATCATGATTTGCATGAACATGTAGTTTTTTACTTATCAAATAACTATTATTTAAGATATAAAGATGTTCGTAAATTTGGAGTAATGTTTTTAGTTACTAAAGATAAATTATATACAGATACTCCGATTGGAAAACTTGGAATGGAGCCATTTAATAAAGATTTAGATATTAATTATTTAAAAGAGAAATATAAAACTAAAAGACTTCCAATTAAAACCGTATTACTTGATCAAGAGATAATGACAGGACTTGGTAATATATATGCAGATGAAGTATTATTTAAAAGTCGTATTAATCCATTTAAAAAGGCTATGTTATTAAATGATTCTGAACTTTCTAATGTAATAGAAAATTCTCGTATAATACTTCAAGATGCAATTGCTCTTGGTGGTACAACTATTAGAAGTTATACATCAAGTTTAGGTGTCACTGGAAGTTATCAAGATAAACTTTTGGTTCATACTAAAAAAGTTTGTCCTATATGTGGTGACGCAATTAAAGTTTCAAAAATCGGAGGAAGAAGTACTTATTACTGTGTTAATTGTCAAGATGTGAAAGAGGCTATTAATGAGTAAGCTAATAGGGAAAGTAGGGAAAAAAATATATTTATCTGATAATAATTATGGAGTTTATTTATTTAAAGTAAAAGATAATGATATAGACCCAAAATACAATAATAAAACGATGACAATAACAGGGATATTTTATGATTTTGTAGAAGATTTAGATTTTTCTTTAACTGGAACAATGACTAAACATAATAAATATGGAGAACAGTTTAATGTAGAAAGTTATCAAAAGATAATACCAGAAGATAAAAATAGTATTGTTAAATTTTTTACAAGTGATTTATTTAAAGGAATTGGAGAGGCTAAAGCCTTAAAAATATACGAAGTACTTGGTGATAAAGCAATTGATAAAATAAAAGAAGATGCAAGTTGTTTAGATGGTGTAGTGGGACTTACTAGTAAAAATAAAAGTTTAATTAGTTCTAAATTACAAGAGTTAAATGATAGTAGTGATACTATTTTAAGACTTACTGACCTTGGTTTTACAGTTCGTGATGCAACTATTATTTATAAGCATTATAAAGAAAAAACTATTGATATAGTAAATCTAGATATTTATAATATATTTTATGATATAGATAAAATTAGTTTTAATAGAGTAGATAGTATTGCAAAGAAAAATAATATTAAAGTTGATGATAAAAAACGTATTAAAGCTGGAATAATATATTCTTTGATGTTACTTGCAAGTGAAAAAGGTGATACATATTCAAATTTTGATGAAATATATAAGATGTTAAGAATAGTTATTAATTATCAAATTGATAGAGATTATTTTGATGATGTAATAGAAGAGTTGATTAAAGATTTAAAGATAGTAAAATTGGATAATGAATGTGTTCAATTAGATATATATGATAAAGCTGAAAATACGATTGTAAAAAGATTAACTTATTTAAATAATAAAGAAGATTTAATCTATAAAAATAATAGACTTGATACTGAAATAAATAAATTTGAAGAAAAAAATAATATAGAATATGATGAAAAGCAAAGAGAAGCTATTAAAAATGCATTTTTAAAGAATATTTTAATTATTACAGGTGGACCAGGAAGTGGAAAAACTACTATTATAAAATCTATTGTTAATTTATATAAGAATATATTTCATGATTTAGATGAAATTGCACTTCTTGCACCAACTGGTCGAGCAAGTAAAAGAATCATGGAACAAACTGAAGAAAGAGCATCAACAATTCATAGATTTTTAAAATGGAATAAAGATACAAATCGCTTTCAAGTAAATGAATACAATAAAAGTGATGTAAAGTTAGTAATTATAGATGAAGTAAGTATGGTTGATACTAAACTTTTTGAGTCTTTATTAAATGGACTTAGATATGATACTAGAATAATACTTGTTGGAGATTATAATCAATTACCAAGTGTTGGAGCTGGAGATATTTTAAAAGATTTAATAGAATCAGATATGTTTACAGTAGTAAAACTTGATAGATTATATAGACAAAAGGATGATTCAAATATAATAAGTTTAGCATATGACATTAATAAGCAAGAAATAGATTATAGTCTTTTTAATCGCGATGATTCTTTAACTTTTTATATGTCAGATAGTTTGAATATTAAAGATAATTTAATTGAAATTGTATCACGTTATAAAAAGAGTGATTATCATGATTTTCAAATCATGGCGCCTATTTATAAAACATTAAATGGTATAGATAATTTAAATAAATTAATGCAAGATATATTTAATCCCAAAAGTAATAGTAAACAAGAAATAGTGATTTATGATGTAGTATTTCGAGAAGGAGATAAAGTATTGCAACTTATGAATATGCCAGATGATAATATTTATAATGGTGATATTGGTATAATTTCAGAAATTGATAATATAAAAAGAGAAGTTGTAATTGATTATGATGGAAATTATGTTACATTTACACCTTCAACATTTAGTAATTTTACTTTAGGATATGTTATAAGTATTCATAAGTCTCAAGGAAGTGAATTTAAAACAGTCTTGATGCCAATTTTAAAAGAGTATGGAAGAATGCTTTATCAAAAATTAATTTATACAGGAGTTACTCGTAGTAAAAATAATTTAATATTAGTAGGTGAAAAAGTTGCTTTTGATTATGCAGTTAATAATTCAAGAAATGAATTAAGAAAAACTAAATTAAAAGATAAAATAATAAAAAGATATAGTGGAGAATAGGAGAAAATATGTATTTAAACGGAAAAATATTAGTTGGAAAGAATAAAGAAAGTGATGCAAATATTATATTAAGCCAAGCTAATCGTCATGGGTTAATAACAGGAGCCAGTGGAACAGGAAAAACTACTACTGTAAAAGTCCTTGCTGAGTCTTTTAGTCGAGCTGGTGTTCCGGTTTTTGTATCTGATGTTAAAGGGGATTTATCAGGATGTGCTAAAAAAGGAGAAGCAAGTGAAGGAATTATTAAAAGAATACAAGATTTAGAACTTTCTGAATTTGATTATCATGAATTTCCAACTAGATTTTGGGATTTATATCAAAATCATGGTCATGCGATTAGAGTTTCAATATATGATGTAGGAGCATCTATTTTAGCAATGATGTTGGGTTTATCTGAAGCTCAAGAAGGAGTTTTAAATATAATTTATAGAATTGCTCATGATGAAGAAAAAAAGATTTATGAAATAAGTGATTTGAGAATGCTTTTACAATATGTAGGTGAACATCGAAGTGAGTATACTTTAAAATATGGAAATATTACAACTCAAAGTATAGGAGTAATTCAAAGAAGTTTACTTGCTTTAGAAGATCAAGGTGCTGATAATTTCTTTGGACTTCCATCATTTGATATCAATGATTTTTTAAAAACAAATACAGATGGATATGGTTATATAAATATTTTACATGCAGTCGAATTATTTAATTCACCAGATTTATATTCAGCCTTTTTACTTTATTTATTAACTAAACTTTATAATGATATGCCTGAAGTAGGAGATTTAGATAAACCAAAAGTAGTATTTTTCTTTGATGAGGCACATTTATTATTTAATAATATGCCAGATTATAGATTAAAATATATTACTCAAATTGTAAAACTTATTAGATCAAAGGGAATAGGATTATATTTTATAAGTCAAGCACCATCTGATATACCAAATGAAATATTATCTCAACTTAGTAATCGTATCCAACATGCTCTTCGTGCTTATACTTCAAGTGAACAAAAATCAGTTAAAGTTGCTGCAGATTCATTCAGAGTTAATCCAGAATTTAAAACCTATGATGAAATTTTAAATCTTAAAACAGGAGAGGCACTTGTATCTTTCTTAAATGTAAGTGGTGAACCAGAAATAGTAAATAAAGTAACAATTCTTCCGCCAGAAAGCATGATGGGAGTAATAGGAGAAATAGAAAGAACTCGTATTATTAATAATTCAGAATTATGTGGTAAGTATGAAGAAAAGATTATAAAAGAAGATGCTGCACATCTTGTACTTCAAAAAATAAATGAAGAAGAGCAACAAAAGAAAGAAGAATTAGAACGACAAAAAGAAGAACAAAAAGCCTTACTTGAAAAACAAAAAGAAGAAGCAAGAATTAAGCGAGAAGAAGAAAAAAAGAAAAAAGAAGACGAAAAAAAATTAAAAAGTTCTGTTGGATATAAATTAGGTAAAAAGGTAGTAAATAAAACAGTTGATAAAGCAATTAATAAGGGGCTAAACTCCATTATGAAAAATTTATTTAAATAGAAAACAGACGAGCAAAATTTACTTTTGCTCGTCTGTTTTAATTATGCAAAACATCAGTTTTGTATTCAAAACCACCTGCTAAGCAGGTGAGAATAATAAAGAGCGAAGCCCACCAGAAAACATAAACATCTCCCTCTGTTATAATAAGTATGATTCGCCAATCAACTAAAAAACAGAAGGAGATGTTTATGTTAAAGAGTAAAACGAAAAGTAAAGATATAGATGAGTGTTAATGATACTATAAGAATGTACTGATAATGCTAATATAAAAATGTAGGAAATGACAAAAATAAAAATGTCAAAAAACCTGCAAAATTATATTAGCATTTTTATATGGTTAGATATAATAATCACTGGATAAAAATTATCCAGAAAGGAGGATTATTATGAAGACCATAGTTAGTGAATTAAGAAAGGAGTTTACAATAATGGATACATTTGAAATTAAACCTAATTATGCTTATTTAAGTAGAAAATATAATTTAGATCCACGAACTATAAAAAAATATTACGAAGGATATAGTGGAAAGCCACCGAACAGAAAAAAATTATCTATGCTTGATGAATTTAAAGGAATAATTAAAGAAAAATTATCATATAAAGGATGTAAAATTTCAGCAGTATATTTTTTTCTGAAAAACGAAAAAGGATATAAAGGAAGTTATAGTACATTAACATATTATATTAGAAATCATCCAGATGTTAAAACATCTTCAAAAAACGATGCACATGTAAGATTTGAAACAAAACCTGGTGAACAGATACAATTTGATTGGATAGAAGAAATAACTATGGTTAACAAATATGGAGAAATATTTGAATTTAATATATTTTCAGCAGAATTAAGTTATAGTAGAATGCATTTTTACAATTATAGTAAATATAAAACACGGGAAGATGTATTAAATAATTTAATATTAACTTTTAAATTTTATGGTGGTGTTTCAGAAAGTGTTCTTACCGATAATATGAGTAGTATTGTAAATATTCAAGAACAAAGATTTTGTAAAGAATTTAAAGTATTTGCAAAAGATATGGGAATGAAAGAAAGGAAATGTAAAGTTAAACACCCATTTACTAAAGGAAAGGTTGAAGTTAGAAACAAATTTATGAAATGGTTAATACCATATAATAATGAATTTGAAACCGAAGAAGATTTAATTAATATAATAAAAAAAATAAATAATGAAGTAAATAATCGGATAAATGAAACAACAAATTTACCACCAATATTACTTTATCAGAAAGAAAAAGAATACTTAAAACCTTTACCAGTCAATCAAATATTAGAACAATATATGAACTTAAGTACCACAGCTAAAGTTCAAAATACTATGCTAATAAATTATAAAGGTCATCAGTATTCAGTACCAAAGAAGTATATTAACAAAACTTTAAAAATAAAAGAAATTGATAATAAACTTCAAATTTATAATAACACAGAATTAATTGAAATACACGATATAACCAACAAAAAAATTAATTACAAAAATGAACATTATATAGAAGGATTAACTGGAAGTTTAAAAAATCAAACTATTGATGAAATAGAATTACTTGCTCAAAAGAATTTGGAACTATTTGATCAATTAACGAAAGGAAATAAATAAAATGAATAAAAATTATGTTTTAAAAGAAATTAAAAAAGCTAATAAAATAACAATATCAATATTTAATTTTCTATATAAATTAAATATTAAACAATTATATAAAACTGTATGGAAAATAACAGAAATAAATGAAATATTAACAAATTTGGAAATTTATTTAGAAGGAGAAAATAATGAATAATTATAATAAGTTATTAAATAATCTTGATTTATTAAAATTAAATAAAGTAAAAGAAAAATTAGATGATTATGTTGATTTAATAAATAAAAAAGAAAAGAACTTTATTGATTCTTTATATGAATTAACAAACATGGAAATTAAAATAATGGAGGAAAAAAGAATATTGCATTCAATACAATTTGCAGGTTTTCCATTTTTGAAAAGTTTGGATGATTTTGATTTTACATTTCAACCATCAATTAATAAAGAAGAAATATATGATTTTAAAAATTTAAGATTTATGACGAAAAATGAAAATATTTTGTTTGTAGGTAGTCCAGGTGTGGGAAAAACACACCTTGCTACTGCAATTGGCATAGAAAATGCTAAAAGTAATCATAGTACATATTTTATTAATTGTAATGATTTGATTCAATCATTAAAAAAAGCCCATTTACAAAATAGGCTTGATGATAAATTAAAAACATTAGCTAAATATAAATTGCTAATAATAGATGAAGTTGGATATTTACCAATAGATGTTGATTCTGCTAATATGCTTTTTCAACTTATTAATAAAAGATATGAAAAGAATTCTACTATAATTACTACTAATAAACCCTTTTCAAAATGGGGAGAATTATTTGGAGATAATATGATTGCTAATGCAATTTTAGATAGATTATTGCATCATGCTCATGTTATTACTATAACAGGAAAATCATACAGAACTAAAGATATATTAATAGATTCAGAAAAAAACAAACAATAAAATTATGCTAATATAAAAATGTATGTTTTCCTACATTATTATTTTAGTCAAAATATACATTTTTATCTTGACATTATCA
>JAFUAL010000029.1 GCA_017460745.1 Bacilli bacterium
ATAAAGACAAGCTTTATTTGAATTATTATTATAATTACATAATAAAAATCAAGGGTCTAGATGAACTCACTAAAGTTCGCCCTTGATTTTTTAAAACCCAGGTTTTTTCTGATGTCTACCAAATGGGGTTCACATCAAAATCTTGGGTTAATTATTAAATGGTGCCAAATGTAAGAATTGAACTTACCTCTGATGCTTACCATGCATCTGTTCTACCACTAAACTAAATTGGCATACAAACTATTACTTTAATAGTCTAAACATTTTATTTTGTTCATTTACTTTTAATAAGTAATGATTAGGATAATTTTTTTCGTAATACAAAAAGATAGCATTTAATTTTTCTATTACTAATTCTATAAAATGATTGTCTTGTTTTGTACTAGCAAGATACCATATCTCTTCTATTGAAAGTTTATCTATAACTTTATTTAATATTTCATCTGATACATCTAAATTATTATAATCTCTCTTTAAGAATTCTTCTTTAGCAATTGTTCTAATTAAAATATTTTCATCAAGTATTTTTTCTATTAATTCATTTGTTTCAAGTTTCATATAATAGGTTCTCATTTTAAGAGTTAATTTAGTAAATTTATCAAACATACAACCACCGCTATCAATATTAATATATTATTAAAAAAAAAGAATGTCAACCTAATTATTAACATTTGACAATACTTTTTAATCTTTTAATTACTTTTTTTTCAATTCTTGATATGTATGATTGACTAATTCCAAGTATTTCAGCAACTTCTTTCTGAGTCTTTTCAGTATGACCATATAAACCATATCGCATTATAATTATTTCTTTATCACGACTTGGTAATTTATTAATTTCTTCAAGCATTAAAGTTCTATTTAATTCATCTTCTAAAGGACGAGTTACAATATCAGGATCTGTTCCTAAAACGTCTTCTAGATGAAGTTCGTTTCCATCAGCATCAAAGCTTAAACTTTCATCAAAACTTACTTCAGTTTTAATTTTTTTGTTTTTTCTTAAAAACATTAATATTTCATTATCAATGCAACGAGAGGCATAAGTTGCAAGTTTTATATTTTTATCCATGCTAAATGTTTTTATACCTTTCATAAGGCCAATTGTACCAATCGAAACTAAATCTTCTAAATCAACTCCTGTATTTTCATATTTTTTAGCTAAAAAAACAACTAGTCTTAGATTATGCTCAATTAGTTTATCTCTAGCAAAGTTATCTCCATCAGATGCCATTACTAAATAATATTCTTCTTCTTCACGAGAGAGGGGTGGAGGAAGTTTATCAGTTGCTCCAACATAGAAAATACTACCTATTTCATTAAATAAATTATCAAATAAATTACTAATTATTCCAACTACATTAAGTATTCCAATCATTTTAATTTTCCTTTCATACTACTATGTAATATACAATCAATTCCTTCAATTTTAAATTTTTCATTTGATATTCCAATTAAGTAATTATTAAATTCAAGACTATCTACGTATAATTTATCAGGTTTTATACATTTAACTATTCCATTATAATTTAAAGCATTATAGGGAGTATATATATAATTATCATCAATATTAATATTTAAATTTACTAAAACGACACCTCTTTTTTTATAAATATCTTTTAAATTATTTCCTGTATCTAAATAACCATTTAAATGATATAGTTTATTTTTATATAACATATCCACTTTATGATAATTTGAATACTTGTCTTTTAATTTTAATACATTTCTAATATAAAATAATAGAATTATAGGACTTATAATTAATAAAACAATATAATTAATTTGAAACCCATTATGATAAAAAACTAAATTATTATTGTTATAAGAAAATAAATCACTTATTAAATACATACCACCTCCTAGAATGATACTTGTTAAATAAAAATATCCTAAATTAGTCGATGTATATTTTAAATTTTTATAAGAAAAGGTTACAATTACAATTAATAAACTAACTAATATTTTAAAAAGAAATAAAGTTATATTATTGAATTTAATAAATAAGATAAAAATTGTAAGTCCACCAACGATAGAACCAATTACAATTCTTATTAGTTTAACATTTCTTTTTAAAAGAATAGATACAGTAAGCAGTAATAGAAAATCAAACCATATATTGAGTAAAAATATTAAATCAAGATATAGTGTCATTTTATCACCATTGTTATTATAGGTTAGTTAAACTCACTTTTTTGTCGAAAAAAAAGGAGAATTATTTAATTCTTCTTAGATATTTATTTAATTTAATTTTTCTTGTTCTTAAACCTTCTTTATACATGATATAAAGAGGTTCTTTTTTCAAAGTTGTAAATTCTTCTTTATTAAGTATTATTTTTACATTAATAAGTTTAGTTTCATTTGGTAATAAATTAATGTATTTAAGTTTTTCATAAGTAGTTGAACCAGATATTGTTTTAGCATTATCTTTTAAATTTAAATATGGATTTTCTATATTTTTATATTTTAAAATATGTCTTTTTACAACTTTAATTCTTCTAATACTATTATAATCTTTTTTATGATTATAAAGTTCTAAGCCAATATCTAAATCAATGCCTCTTGTATCTGTAGTGATATTAGTTGATTCTTTCCAATTATCTTTGTTTTGAATATTTATTTTTATTTTATTAATATAAATATGTAGTTTTCTATTATTCGTTATTAGATGATAAATGAAAATACAAACAATAGAGATAATAAAAGATGTAATAATTAATTCTAAGTTATTAGTTAAATAGTTAAACATAAACCCTCCAAATAATTTAGTTATTATTATATCATTTATCTTTTTTTTTGCAAATATATAGTTTAAATATTATTAATATGATAAAATATTTAAAGAACAAAGGGATGATTAATATGCCAAGTTGGACTAAGGAACAAGAAGTTGCAATTTCTAAAAGTGGTTGCAATATAATTGTATCAGCTGGAGCTGGAAGTGGAAAAACAGCTGTGCTTACTGAAAGAGTAATTAGAAAACTTATAAATGGATGTGATATTAGTAATTTACTTATTTTAACTTTTACTAATGCAGCAGCCAAAGAAATGAAAGAAAGAATTCGAGCTGCTATTAAGAAAGAAGGACTAAAAGAGCAACTTGAAAAAATAGATTCTAGTTTTATTACTACGTTTGATAGTTTTGCTTTATCAATAGTCAAAAAATATCATTATTTATTAAATATAGATAGTAATGTTGCAATAGCAGATAGTTTAGTTTTAAAGTTTAAAAAAATAGAAATATTAGATAAAATATTTGATGATTTATATGAAGAGGGAAATATAGAGTTTTTAAACTTAATCAGTAAATTTACAACACGTGATGACTCGAAAATAAAAAATGCTATTTTAGAAATATATGATAAAGTTGATTTAATGTATGAAAGAGATTCTTATTTAGAAAATTATATGAATTACTACTACAATGATAATTATATTACTGAACAAATAGATAGATATATTAAAAACTTAAGAATTAAAATAAATAAAATCAAAGATGAATTAAGTATTCTTGAAATGCAAGTTGATGGAGATTATTATTATGAGTTTGTAAGTGCATTAAATAATTTATTAAATAGTACTAACTATGATGAAATAAAAAAGAATTTAGAAATCAAACTTCCTCGTTTAAAAAAGGGAATGGGGGATGAAGTAAAAGAAACAAAAGAAAAAATAAGTAAAACACTTGATGAAATAAAAAAAATATGTATATATGAAGATTATACTGAAATAAAAACTGGAATACTTGAAACAGGGGAATATGTAAATATTTTAATTAAAATATTAAAAAGATTAATTCAAGAATTTGAACAGTTTAAAAGCGAAAATAGGTTATATGACTTTTTAGATATAGCTAAACTTTCTATTAAAATAGTAAGTGAATTTGAAAGTGCAAGAAGCGAACTTAAAAATTCTTTTTCTGAAATAATGGTTGATGAATATCAAGATACATCAGATTTACAAGAATTATTTATAAGTAAAATTAGTAATAATAATGTTTATATGGTAGGAGATATTAAACAATCAATCTATAGATTTCGAAATGCCAATCCTAATTTATTTAAAGAAAAATATGTAAATTATGAACAAAACATTGGAGGATTTAAAATAGATTTAGTTAAGAATTTTAGATCACGCTTGGAAGTACTTGATAATATTAATTATGTATTTGATTATATTATGGATTTAGAGTTAGGTGGAGCAGATTATAAAAAAAGTCATAGGATGGTATTTGGTAATACTATTTATAATGAGTTAAAAGAAAATACTCAAGATTATAACTTTGAAATATATAATTATGATAATAAAACTGAAGTCTATTCTAATGATGAAATAGAAGCATTTACTACATTAAAAGATATTAAAGACAAAGTTAATAGTAAGTATCAAGTATATGATAAAAATAGTAATAAGTTAAGAGATGCAACATATGATGATTTTGTTATTTTGATAGATAAATCTACTAATTTTTCTTTATATAAACAAATATTTGAAAACAATGGAGTATCTTTAACAATTATAAAAGATGAAAATATATCAGGTAGCAATGATTTGTTGATAATAAAAAATATTTTAATTTTAATTAAGAAAATGAAAGAAAAGCATTTTGATACAGAGTTTTGGTATTCATATTTATCAATAGGTAGAAGTTATTTATTTAATTTAGATGATAATTATTTATATCTAAAAATAAAAAGTGGGAATATTGAAAATGATCCTATAATAGAACTTATTAATGAATTAACAACAAATATAGATATAATTCCTGTTAATAAATTAATAAGTAGTATATTATCAAATTTTTCTTTTTATGAAAAATTAATAAGTGTCGGTAATATAAATGAATCAATTATTAGACTAGAATACTTAGAAGAATTATCTATGAATTTAAGTAATTTAGGATATACATATTTAGATTTAATAGATTATTTTAATAAAATGTTAGAGTATAATGAAAAAATAACTTACTCTAGGAATTTAGAAACAAAGAATAGTGTTAAAATCATGACTATTCATAAGAGTAAAGGATTAGAATATCCAATTTGTTATTATACAGGACTTACTAGTAAATTTAATACAATGGATATTAAAAAAAGATTCTTTTATTCCAATAAATTTGGAATAATTGTGCCATTTATTAGAAATGGTATGAAAAATACAATTTATCATATGCTATATAAAGAAGATTTTTTAAGAGAAGATATAAGTGAAAGAATAAGACTTTTTTATGTTGCATTAACACGAGCTCGTGAAAAAATGATTATTATTACATCACTTAGTGATAATGATAATATAAGTGATGATTTAGTAAGTGTTGATATTCGTTTAAAATATAATTCATTAGCAAGTATTTTGAATTCTATTAGAAATAACTTAACAAGTTATATCAAAGAAATAGATTTAAATAGTATAAATTTAAATAAAGATTATACTATGATTAAAAACTATGATATTAATAATTTGATAGATAAAACAAATGATTTAATAAAAGTAGAAGAATTAAGTATAAAAAATAATTATATAGAAAATATGCATTTTTCTAAAAATAATTTAAATCTAATTGATGATGCAACTTTTAACAAAATGGAATTTGGAACTAAATTACATGAGTGTTTAGAATATATTGATTTTTACAATATTGATTTAAATTTAATAGATAGTAAATATCAAGATTATATAAATAATTTATTTAATAATGATTTATTTAAAAATATAAAAAATAGTCTTAATATCTATAAAGAATATGAATTTATTTATTATAAAGATAATAATAAATTACATGGTATTATAGATTTAATGATTGAATACTCGGATTATATTGATATCATCGATTATAAATTAAAGAATTTAAGTGATAAGGAATATATTAAACAGTTAAATGGTTATAAAGAATATATTAGTACAATTACAAATAAAAAAATAAATTTGTATTTATATTCTATAATAGATTCAAGATATATTACTCTTTAATTAATTCATCAAGTGATACTATATGATAGTTTAATGTTTTAATATAAGTTATTATATTAGATAAATCATTTATATTACTTTCATTTATAATATTATAAGCTAATATTGAACCATTTTCTATATATTTATAAGTATTATAAAAATAATTATTAGTAATAAAATTTGGTTTTATAGTATACTTATTATAAATTGTACAATAAGAGTTAAATGATAAAGAGTAACAGTAATCAATTATATCTAAATTAATTAAATTAGTATTTTCTAGTATAACAATATTATTACTTATATTCTTTAAATCATAGTAATTTTCATTTATAAAAGATTCATTTAATATAAAATTAAGAGATTTATTATCTTTTAATTTTTTTAATATTTCTAAATCATTTAATTTAACTAAGATACTAATATTTTTATTAATAGGATTACCACTTATAATTAATTTATCATAATTGTTTTTAAGTGAAATATCTGGTAATTTATAATCAAATACATATAAAGATTCAGTATATTTATTAACCCTTTTCATTTTTTTATATGATGCTTCTATATTAACTTTTTTAGCACTTTTTCCAGGTATAATGGTATCATTATCAATAATGGCATCTATTGCTTGTATTTCAAATTTATCTTTATTATTAATTATTTTTTGCATTATAAAATCTTGATTTTTAATATAAATAGATATTATATGTGTATAATAAAAACTAAATATTAGAATAAAAATAGTAATGATTATATTTAATATTTTTTTCATAATTTATTATATGTTTTTAAAATCTAATTTAGAGAAATAAATATATATTTTCGTAGTAAAAAACTATCAAATCTATATTATTTTTTATTAATATTTGTTATACTTATAGAGTTGGAGGTAATTATATGTATGATGTAGTAATTGTTGGGGCAGGACCAGCTGGTTTATTTTCTGCTTATGAACTTATAGAACAAAATAAAAATTTAAAGATTTTATTAATTGATCAAGGGAAAAAAGCTGATACTAGAGTATGTTCAATGAATAAATATGGAACCAAATGTTTGAATTGTAATCCATGTCAAATTTTATCAGGATATGGTGGAGCAGGAACTTTTTCAGATGGAAAGTTAAATTATGTTCCAAAGCTTGGAAAAAGTGATTTATATAAATATATGAGTAGTGATGAAGCAGAGAAACTTTTAGAAGATACAGAGAATATTTTTAATAAATTTGGAATGGATAGTGATGTTTATCCAACAAATATGGAAGAGGCTCGAAGACTTCAAAAAGAGATTGCTAAACTTGGAGCTAAATTATTAATAATTAAACAAAAACATTTAGGAAGTGATAAATTACCTGGCTATATAAATGATTTTACTAATTATTTGAAAGATAAAGGTGTTAAAATACTTGAATCAACGGAAGTAGTTGATATAGAAGATACAAAAGATAAAATTATAGTTCACGCAAGAAAAAATAAAAGAAATGTTGATTACGAGGGAAAATACGTTATTGTTGCACCTGGTAGGACAGGAGCAAAATGGATTCAAGAGCTTGCAGATAAATATAAAATACCATATCTATCTCAAAGTATTGAAATTGGGGTAAGAGTAGAAGTAAGACGTGAATTATTAGAAGATTTATGCAGTGTAATCTATGATCCATCAATTTTTATTAAAACTAAAACGTATGGAGATGAAATTAGAACATTCTGTACTAACCCAGGTGGATATGTAACTAAAGAAAATTATTACGGATATATTTGTGTAAATGGACATGCCTTAAAAGAGAAAAAATCTAATAATTCAAATTTTGCTTTTATTAGTAAAGTTAATTTAACAGAACCTGTAACAAATACGAGAGAATATGGAGAGTCTATTGCAAGAATTGCCAATGTACTAGGGGACTCAAAACCAATTATTCAAACCCTTGGAGATTTAAAGAAATTTAGAAGAACGAGAGAATCACGTCTTGAAAAACAATTTATTACACCAACACTTAAAGATTGTGTGCCTGGAGATTTAGCACTTGTAATGCCTCATAGAATAATTACTAATATACTAGATGGACTAGAAGCACTTGATAAAATTATACCGGGAGTCAATAATGATGAAACTTTGTTATATGGACCAGAGATAAAATTCTTTTCTAATGAAATAGAAACGGATAATAATTTTAAAGCTAAAAGTCATAATATATATTTTATTGGAGATGGAGCAGGGAAAGCTGGTAATATTGTAATAGCAGCTGCAACCGGACTTGTTGCTAGTCGAGATATATTAAAAAAAATAAAATAAATTTCAAAAGAAAAAAAGTGCATAATTTATTATTTTTTAATTTGCTGTATCAAATAATTTGGACAAGTTAATTTTTGTGTGATATTATGTATATGTCGAATGGGTTTGACGTAAAATAAAAAAGGAACACTTAATTTCGCATGTTGAGTGTTGCCAATAAAAATTGGATAATCACCTAACGAGTTGCATTGTTAGGTGATTTATTTCTTATATCAAAACTTTATAAAGTAATAATTTTAAGAGAATGATAATAATTACTTGAGATAAGATTAAAAATCTTTCTTGTTCATATATGTATCGCCTCCCTTCGATTTAAATCTAGGTTTGGCAAATCACCCAACTGATTAAGTGTTTACACATATGGTATCATAAATGATAAGATTAATCAATGCGTTTTGTAATATATTTGTAATTTTATTTAGTTAGAAAATAAAAGAACTATTAATATATTAAAATTTATTAATAGTTTTTTATTATTACTTCTTTATTGCTTCATGAACAAAGGAATCAAATAATGGATGAGGACGAGTAGGACGAGATTTAAATTCTGGATGAAATTGACATGCAATAAAATGTTTATGTTTTGGTAATTCAATGATTTCAACTAGATTACTTTCTTCATTTATTCCAGAGAATACCATTCCTTTTTCCTTTAATAAATCCATGTATTTATTATTAAATTCATATCTATGACGATGACGTTCTTTAATATTGTCCTGTTTATAATCTTTATAAGCAAGAGTATTTTTTTCTAGTTTACAATTATAATTTCCTAGTCGAAGCGTTCCACCCATATTAATAACAGATTTTTGATCACTCATTAAATCAATTATTGGTTCACTTGTTGTTGGTTCAAATTCAGTTGAGTTGGCATCATCAATTCCACATACATTTCTTGCAAATTCAATAACAGCAAGTTGCATACCAAGACAAATTCCAAGAAAAGGAATATTATTTTCTCTTGCATATTTAATGGCTTTGATTTTACCATCAATTCCACGATTACCAAATCCTCCAGGAACTAGTATTCCACGTGAATTTTTAAATATTTCTTTTAAATTAACATTATCTTTTTCAAGAGATTCTGAATTGATATAATTAATATTAACTTTTGTTTTATATTTAAAACCAGCATGTCTTAAAGATTCAGCTACTGAAATATACGCATCATGTAATTCAACATATTTTCCTACTAGAGCAATTTCAACTTCATTGTTTAAGTTGTTCATAGTATGAATTAAGTTTTCCCATTCAGCAAGATTTGCTTTATTTTCTTTTAAATTAAATTGTTTTAATACAAGTTCATCAATTCTTTGTCTATGCATATTAAGTGGTATTTCATAAATATTATTGGTATCAACACAGTCAATTATGTTTTCTTTTGGTAAATTACAGAATAAACTCAACTTTTCTTTAATAGAGTCTCCAGTTGCATAAGGTGTTCTGCATACTAAGAAGTTTGGCCTAATACCCATATTTTGTAAATCTTTAACACTGTTTTGAGTAGGTTTAGTTTTAAGTTCATTTGAACCAAAAATATAAGGAATTAAAGTTGTGTGAACAAAACATGTATTTTCACTTCCTTTTTCGTATTGAATTTGTCTAAGAGTTTCAATAAATGCTTGAGATTCAATGTCACCAACAGTTCCACCAATTTCTGTTATTACAATATCCGCTTTAGATGTAATTCCAGCCTCATATACTTTATTTTTTATTTCATTAGTAATATGAGGAACTAATTGAACAGTTGCACCTAAATAATCTCCATGTCTTTCTTTTTCAATAACAGATTTATAAATTTTACCACTTGTAATATTTGATGTATAGTTTAATTCTTCATCAATAAATCTTTCATAATGTCCGAGGTCAAGATCTGTTTCACATCCGTCGTAGGTTACAAATACTTCACCATGTTGAATCGGATTCATAGTTCCAGGATCAACATTAAAATAAGGATCAAATTTTTGCATGAAAACTTTATAACCACGTGCTTTTAAAAGCAAAGCTAAACTTGATGCCGTAATACCTTTACCAAGTCCTGAAACAACTCCTCCTGTTACAAATACATATTTCGTCATAACTACCTCCATAACTATTAATAATGATATCATATATTATAAAAAAAAACTAGAAAATATTAAAATGTTCTAGTAAAAATTTTAAACTCATAACAATTAAAATTACTCCTCCAAATACTTCTGCTATTTTTTCATATTTATTTCCAATTTTTTTACCAATTAAAACTCCGATAAGTGATAATATGAAAGTAATAATACCAATTAAACTTAAAGCAATAAATAAATTTACTTTAAATAAAGAGAATGTAAGACCAACAGAAAATGCATCAATATTAGTAGCAAATCCTAAACTAAGTAACTCTATAAAATCTAAATTGGTTTTTAAATTAGAATCCATTAGAGATTCTTTTATCATATTAAATCCTATTATAAAAAGCAGACCAAAAGCAATTAATTTATTGTATCTAATAAAATATTGATTTAAATTTGTTCCTAAATAGAAACCTAAAATAGGCATTAATACTTGAAATAAACTAAATGATAAAGAAATGATAATTGCACTTTTTATAATATTATTTTTTATTTTTAATCCTTTGCAAATACTAACAGAAAAAGCATCCATTGCTAAACTAAAACTAATTATTATGAGTTCATATATTTTCATATTAAATTATATAGATAATTTTATTTTTTTATGATAGAATTATTAATGTATAAGAGGTGGTTATGAAGACAATTTATAAAATCATTTTATTTTTATTAGTTATTAGTATAGTAATTGTCGGTGGAATAATTGTTTTTAGAAATAATGATGATAAAGAGATAGAAAAACAAGATGTTTATAATTTAGTATTATTTGGTAGTAATAATATAACATTGAAACAAGGTCAAGAGTATGATGAACCAGGTTTTTATGCTATTTTAAATAGTGAAATTGTTACAAATGATGTAACCATTATAAATAATGTAAAAGATGAACCAGGAACTTATACAATTGCTTATATATATAAAGATTTAAAAAAAGAAAGAACTATTACAGTAGAAGAAAATGAAATTGCAAGTGTTGAAAATGCAATAAATTTATCATTAATTGGAGAAAGTACAGTTACGGTAAAACAGGGTAGTGAATATAAAGAATTAAATGCTAAAGCAACTTATGGTAAAACAGATATTAGTAATTTAATCAGTATTTCAGGTACAGTTGATGTAAAAACTCCAGGAAAATACACTTTAACTTATACAGTGGAATATAACGGAGAAAGTAAGAGTATTGAAAGAGTAGTTGAAGTAATTTCAATAGAAACTTTAACCCTTGATATAACTTATAATAAAAATTTTACTAATCAAAATGTATTGCTTGGATTAACTGCGACGGGAACAGACTTTTTATATATAAAACTTCCTAATAATATAGTAACAACTAATAAACAAGAAATATATGAGGTAAAAGAAAATGGTAAATACACCTTTACGGTTTATGATAAAAATAATCAAAGTGTAACTAAGGAAGTAAATATTACAAATATTGATAAAGCAAAACCAACAGGTAGTTGTAATTTAACTGCTGGAAGTGGTAAAACAACAATTACGGTAAGTGCAAGTGATAACCTAGGTATAGATCACTTCGTATATAATTCTAAATATACTAGTACAAGTAAAACATATACAATAAATGAAACATTAACATCAGCAACTGTTGATATATATGATAAAGCAGGTAATACAACTAAAATAACTTGTGGTAGTGGAAGTGGTTCTGCACCTGTTAAAAATAGTAATATTGAAATGCATTTTATAGTTTCAACAAGTGATGATGATGCAATTTTAATAAGAACTGATAGTGCTACTATTATGATAGATGGTGGAAGATATGATAAAAATCATAAAGTAATATCTTATCTTAATAAAATAGGTGTAAAGAAAATAGATTTATTAATAGGTTCACATATTCAATATAATCACGTTCAAGAACAAGGACCAATAATTGATACATTCTCAGTTTCTAAAGCTATTTATTCAATAGATATTAAGAATTGTAAAAAGAATAGTCTTTGCGATTCTAATGATATCAAATATGTACTTGATAGTATTAATAAAAAGAATGTACCAGTTGAAGTTAAATATCCAGGTGATGTAATGCAAGTTGGAGATATGAAGTTATATTTCCTAGGACCACTTTTACCTAATAAAAAACATAATAAAAATTCATTTATCTTTATTTTAGAACAAAATGGAAAAAAATATATGTTTACAGGTGATTGGGAAACTGATGATAAAAAATTATCTGATAATAGTAAATTTCAGGAATATGCAAATAAAATGGGAATAAGTCTTGATGTTGATTTCTTTAAATGGCCACATCACGGAATAAATAAAGTTACAGATGCATTCTTTAGTTTAACTAAACCAGAGTATGCCTTAGTACCAAACTTTCATGGTTGTAGTAATTTGAAAAAGAGAAGTGGTGGAGACTCTCAAATGAAAAAATTAGGAATAACTTATTATGAATTATGTGATGGAGTAAATGTAGTACTTGAAAGTGATGGTAAAACTATTTCCATGAAAAAAGTAAGTGATCCAAGCAGTTATTATAGATAGAGGTAATGATGAAAATTATTTTAGCTTCAAAAAGTAAGAGAAGAAAAGATTTATTAAATATGATGCACATAAATTATGAAGTGGTTGAAAGCGATAAAGAAGAGTTTTTAGATATTAATTTATCTCCTTTAGAGAATTGTATCAACATTAGTCTACAAAAGGCTATTGATGTTAAAAATAAAACTACAGGCAATAGAATTATTATTGCCTGCGATACAATTGTTTGTAAAGATAATAAAATATATGGTAAGCCTAAAGATTATAAAGATGCCTTTGAGATGTTAAAAATATTAAGTAATGGAAGCCATGAAGTAATTTCTTGTTTAACAGTAATTAAAGTCATTGATAATAAGGAAGATATTTATCAGGAGAATAGCACTTGTAAAGTTTATATTGACTTGATGACTGATAAAGAAATAAATGATTGGATATTAAATTCCAATCCATATGATAAAGCAGGTGCCTATGCAATTCAAGAAGAATTTGGTAAATATATTACAAAAGTTGAAGGGGATTATTATACAATAGTTGGCCTTCCAATCAATAAATTATATAGAATATTACACACTATAAAAAATGATGAATAATTAAAGTATTCATCATTTTAAATTTATTTTTCTTTGATAATTTCTTTAATTTCATTAATAGGAATATTAGTATATTCATGAATTAATGAAATATCTAATTTTTTATTTAACATATTTAAAACCATTTCTTTTTTGTTTTGTTGTATGCCTTCATTTAATCCTGTTTTCAATCCTTCTTTTATTCCTTCTTCTTTTCCTTCTTTAAGTCCTTCACGTCTAGCTTTCTTTTTTTCATCTCTTATTATGGCTTCATTTAGTTTTTTATTTTCTTCTAAGAAGTCTACATATCTTACCTTTAAAATCTCATTTTCATTCATTCTTGTAGATACCTCCTCCATTATTTTTTTAACTTTTTTATTCGTTTCTAACTCTGCTATTATCTTATTAAATTTTTTAATTTCTTTTGTATACATAGCTGCACCAAGTAATATTAACTCTCTTTCATACATTTTTCTTGGTGCTTTATATGTACCATTATACCATGTGGAATAGCATTCTACAATATTTATATTTAATATTTTTTGATTTTCAGTTAGTATATGTCCTTCTTCATTTCTAAAATAATACTCATCAAATATTTTCTTATGTATATTATCTACATAAAAAGTATTAAAATTTACAAGTAAAGTTGGTATTATATCGTCATAACTATCACTTTCTTTTAATCCTTTACTTGCTACTTCAGATAAATAATTTAAGTTACGATTTATTACTGTTTCATAAAAGTTCTTTTTAACATTTACTTCTAATATTATTTTTCCTTGTTTCTCTTCTTTTAAGGTTACTAGAATACCCCTTTCCATTTTCTTTTCACCAATTGTATCGTTTGGAAGTCTAAGTGGTGATAAAGCAATTTTTCCTTCTATTTCATTATAACCAACTTCTAATATATTAGATATCAAAAATGTTAATGGTTCTAGGTGTTTTTCATTTCCAAACATTATTTTAAAGCATTCATCAAAACAAAGTGGTACTTTTTCCCCTGGTTTTAGTCGTTCTTTTAATTTTAATGCATGACTCGTCATATATTATCATCTCCTTCAATATAATATACGCGAAAAAAGTATGATTCTCTGAACTAGATTTATTTTTTTGATTTCTTTATTTTATATGTACTTTGATATGAAAAAGAGGTGAAAAAATTTCACCTGTTAAAAAAATCTTGTTATTTATGACATTTAATTATATAATATGAATATAAAAAAGGAGTGATGAGAATGTCTTTTATTAAGGAAAAAGAGTTAATACTTCAAGATATATTAAAAGAATTAAATTATGATACAGAAGTTAGAGTATTACCAAGTTCTAAAAAGGAACTTGGAGATTTTCAAATAAATATAGCAATGAATTTAGCAAAAAAATATCATAAAAATCCGATGGTTATTGCTTCTGAAATTACTAATAAAATGCAAGATTATTTTGCAAATGTTAATATTGCTGCTCCTGGTTTTATCAATTTTAGTTTTAAGGAAGAGGAACTATTAGATTTTTTTAACAATGGAATAAATGATTTTGAAAAATTATACGATAAACATCTTGAAAAAACAATTTTTTTAGATTATGGTGGTGCCAATGCAGCTAAAGCACTTCATGTTGGACATATGAGATCAGCAAACATTGGTGAAGCTTTAAGAAGACTTTGTAAAAGACTTGGTTATAAAACAATAAGTGATGTACATTTAGGTGATTTGGGTCGTCAAGCCGGAATGCTTATCTCTGAAATAAAAAAGAGAGAACCCAACCTTGCTTTTTTTGATGAAAATTATAAAGGAGAATACCCTAAAGTACATTATACCGCAAGCGACCTAGGAGAAATGTATGTTAAAGCTAATATTGCAGCCAGTGAGTCTGACGAAAGAATGGAAGAAATTAGAAATATTACGGCTTTAATTGATAAGGGTGACGAGAAATTACTTGCTTTATGGAAACAACTTGTAGAGATATCTAGTGTGGAAATAAAAAAAGTCTATGATGAATTAAATTGCCATTTTGATTTATGGGAAGGGGAACTTAATAGCTTTAATGATATACCTAGTATGTTAGAATATATGAAACCATTTCTATACGAATCAAATGGTGCAATGGTTATGGATGTAAAACTTGAAACAGATACAAAAGAAATGCCACCTTTAATTGTAATAAAAAAAGATGGAGCAACTATATATGCAACTCGTGATTTAGCTAGTATCTATTCTCGTGTAGAGAGATTTAATCCTGATGAAATATGGTATGTTGTTGATTCACGTCAATCACTTTATTTTGAACAAGTATTTAGGGCTAGTCAGATTGCAGGATTAGTTAAAGATAATAAACTTTTACATTTAGGATTTGGTACAATTAATGGACGTGATGGTAAACCATATAAAACAAGAGATGGTGGAGTGATGTATTTATCAAATCTCATTGATATAATAAAATCGGAAATAGAACCTAAAATAAAAAATGATATTAAAGATGAAAAAAGAGATGAAATTAAAGAAAAACTTACTATTGCAACTCTTAAATACTCTGATTTAATGTCAAATAGAACAACTGATTATATATTCGATGAAGTTAAATTTTCATCATTCGATGGTAAGACAGGACCATATATTTTATATACAGATGTTCGTTTAAAATCAATTCTAAAAAAAGCAGGAGATAAAGACTTTAAACTAGAAGTAATTAATAACGATGACTTAAAAAATATTTTACTTAAAGTGTTAGAACTTCCTAGTACTCTAAATCACTCATTTAATGATAAAAGTTTAAACTATATTACAGATTATTTATTTGATATTTCAAGTTTATTTAATAAATTTTATAATACTTATCATATTTTAACTGAAAGTGATTCTAAAATAAAGAATACATATCTTGCCACTTGTAAATTAATTTTAAACATAATTGAAAACTTGTTAAATATTTTAGCAATTGATACAGTTGATAGAATGTAATTCGATAAATTATGACAAATATATTTTATAAAATACTAATGTGATTTTATGAAAAAGATATTTGTTATTTTTTTAATTATAATTTTATTTTTTGCTGGTAATGCATATGTTTTAAGTAAAAAGAATAATATAAGAACTATGGATATTAATTATTCTATTAAAGGAGTTTATATTTCTTACATTGAATATCTTGATAATTTTCAAAATAATTCTGTTTCTTTAAATAAAGCTTATATATTAAAAATGCTTGATAATATCGAAAATTTGGGTTTTAATTCCATATTTTTACATGTTTCTCCTTTTAGTGATGCAATTTATAATTCAAGTATTATGCCATCAAGTTATACTATAACAGGAGTAGAAGGTAAAAATTTAGGAATGGATTATTTAGATTACTTTATAGAAGAAGCACATAAAAGAAATATTAGAATTCATGCTTGGATCAATCCATATCGTGTAAGTTCCGTTGCTGATACAGAAAAGTTATCAAATAATAATCCAGCACTTATTTTTTTAAATGAAAGTGAAAATGCTGTTAAAATAACTAAAACGGGAATCTATTATAATCCAGCAAATCCTAAAGTACTTGATTTATTACTTAGACAAGTACATGAACTATTAATAAATTATGATATTGATGGAATCCACCTAGATGATTATTTTTATCCTGATTCGGAAATTGATTTAGAAGAATATAATAAATATTTCTTGGATAATAATGTAACTTTAAGTGATTATAGATTAAATATAATTAATACTACTATCAAAAGTATTTATAAATTAATCAAAGATTATAATTCAAATATTATTTTTAGTATTTCACCAGATGGTAATATTGAAAATAATTATGAAATGTATTATGCCGATGTTAAAACCTGGCTTTCAAGTGATGGTTATATCGATGTAATAATGCCTCAAGTATATTATGGATTTGATAATAATTTAAAACCATTTGATAAAACAATTGATGAATGGAATAATTTAATAACTAATGATGTACACCTTGTACCTGTTCTTGCATTCTATAAAGTTGGTCTTATTGATAACTATGCAGGAAGTGGTAAATATGAATGGATAAATAATAGTAATATAATTACAAGACAAATAAATTATTCTAAAACTTTATCACATTATAATGGATTTACTTTGTTTAGATATGATTATTTATTTAATAAAAATTTAATAAATAATAACACTAAAAGTGAAATAGAAAATTTAAAAATAAATTTAAATTAAACTAAATAGAAATACTAGAATAGAAATAATCGATAATGTAATATTTAATTGTTTAGATTTTAGTTTATTCTTTAAAATATAATATATTTGATAATAAATAAGTAATAATAAAAAATAAAATATAAATAAATTATTCATTGAAAATATAATTTCTATTCTATCAATAAAACCTATTAAATTTACTTTTTTAAATATTGCTATATAAGGATATTTAACATAATTTGTTATAATACTTAAAACTGAATTAATTAGTAAAATATAAAAAATATTAAAAGAACTTGATATTATTAAATCTTTGTTTTTAAACTTAGTATTTGTTGTACTATAAATTAAAAAATAAGAATATATTAAATAAAAAATATAAGTTACTGAACTATTAAATAAATTATTATTATTTAAAATAGATAAATTAATATTTTGAATATTTATATATGGAATTAAAATAAATAATCCTATAAGTGTTATAAAAAATATAAAATAGCAATTTATAATAATAACTTTTATAATTGTATGATAACCTTTATTACCTAAAATAAAAATTGATAAAAGTAGAGTAAATGCTATGACTAAACCTGAATAATCTCTTAAGATATTATCACTTATAAAATAAGTTACTTTATTTAAATAAAAAGATAGTAGTGGACAAGATATTATTAATAAAATAATACGAGTTAATTTATATTTATATATATTAATTTTTTCAAATAATTTAATAGTAGGAATAGTTATAATTGATGCAAATATGATAGAAAAAATATTAATACTATGATAATTTAATAAAAATAAACTGAATATAAGTAAAAAGTAAGTTATTCTATTTTCTAATTTAATTGTTTTCATAGTAACTCCTAATTGTATTTCTTATAATTATTTCTTTATTAGTAAATTTCTTTAAATTATTTTTTAAATTATTATTAAATAAAGTAGTTATTTTTTTATTATCTAAATTACAATCATTTCTAATTATTTTAAGTTCATTTGTTATTAAAATTTGGTTATTTATGGTGTTTGTATTTGAATCTTGTATTTCTATATATAAGTATTTATTATCATCACATTCTATATTGGTTTTAAATGTATCTATATTATTTAATAAATAATTTATATAAATAGTATCTTGATTACTTATAAATTCTATTTTATTGTTGTATATTTTTTTTAGACCATTTAACTTAATATTATTTTCTATATATTCTATATTAGATATATATATTGGTTTATTTAAATAATAATTATTTATCACATCAAACATAGTGGTATAAACAGAATTACTTGATATCTTATTATTGATATTAATTAATTCATTTATTTCTTTAAATTTAGAGTTTTCAAGTATTGTTTTTATATTATTAGTTGAAACAATTAAAGTATCAGATCTTGTTTCATTGTTATTTAAGAAAAAATCTACTAATTCTTTTACTTCAAATGTTTTTATAGAATCATCTACTACTAATAAATTTAAATGTGATAGATAAATTTTTTTATTTAAACTATAAGATAAATTATTTATTAAATCTAAAATATTGTCTCCTTCAACAACAATAGTTTTTTCTTCTATATTAAAATCATCATCTATACTTTTTATAACATTTGCATACATTTTATATTTATCATCTTTTTCAATTCCAATTTCTGAAATTACTCCTAAATCATTTAATTCAACATAAGAATTACATCCTGTAAGAATTAAGATAATTGGAATTAATAATAATAATTTTTTCATTAATAACCTCTTTTCTTATTATTTGAAAGGATGGGATTTCTTTTTTTTAGATTAGTATTTAGTTTTAAAAAAGCATCTTTTTGTTCTTCAAAATCAATAGGAGAGAAGGGATATAAATAATCTTTATCTAAACTTTTGGTACTTGATAGGGTTGTAAGTATTAAAATTATTCCTAAAAATATTCCGTAGAATCCTAAAAAACTAGAAAGAATAATTAAAAGAAAACGATAAAATCTAACCGAATTAATTGCATCTATTCCAGAGATTAGCATGCCACTTACAGCACTTAAAGAAGTGACGATGATCATAATAGGTGATACAATCCCAGCATCAACAGCTGCACTTCCTAAAACTAGTCCTCCAAGTATTGAAATAGAACTTCCCATGCTTGATGGAACTCTTACATCTGTTTCTCTTAATATTTCAAAAGTAGTCATCATTAAAATAGCTTCAATAAAGGCGGGAAACGGAACATTTTGTCTTTGACTTTGAAATGATAGTAATAAGTTAATAGGCATATTATCGGGATTATGAGTTGTTAAAGAAATATAGATAGCTGGTAGAAATATTGCTATTAAAAAAGCAATAAGTCTTATAAATCTAATAAAAGTGACATTAAATCTTTTTTGATAATAATCATCACTCATATGAAAAAAATCAATAAAAAGAGTAGGTAGTATTAAAACTTCAGGACTATTATCAACAAGTATCAACGCTTTACCCTCAAGTAAACTTGTACATGCTATATCTGGTCTTTCTGTTTCTTTAATTGTTGGAAATAAACTTTTACTTGTATTTAAATATTTTTTTAAATAATTAGAATCTATTATTCCATCTATATTAATGCAAGAGAGTTTTTTATCTATTTCTTTGATAATATTTTTTTTAGTAACATTATTAATATATATTAAACCAACTTTTGTTTTAGTTAAATTACCTAGTTCATATGTTTTAATATGTAAATTTTTAGATTTAATTCTTCTTCTAATAAGTCCTAAATTAGTATTATAATGTTCTATAAATGCATCCTTTGGACCTATAATTGTTTTCTCATATTCAATACTGCTTACACCACGGTTTAAATTACTTCTAGTTTCACAGGCAATTATTTTATCTTTTATAAAAATAAGTGTAAAACCATTAAAAAGTCTATTTTCAATATCAGTTTTATTTATTAAGGAGGTATTAATAACTGGTATAAAATTTAATAAATAATTAATTAAATTATTATCATCAAGGTTTTCAAGTAAAATCATTTTATTTAAAATAAAAGCATTTATATCCATTGAACTTGTAATTGTTTCTATATTTATGACATATAAACTATTATTTTTTAATTTTATTTCTTTAATAATTAAATCGTCTATTTTATTTTTTAAATTATATAAGTAATTCATAGTAATAGTATTTTCAATTAAAAAAAAATCATGCATGATGATTTTTATTAATTCCAAGAACAGCACCTAAAGTTGTAGTTATTATAATTATTAAATAATAAATTATTTGAGTGTAATTTAATTTATTTGTAATTATACTTATAATAAAGAAAATAAGAGAAATTATTGTTCCTAATATTATACCTTTTAAATATCCTTTAGTATTGGATAATTTTCCTATTTTGAATCCACCTAAAAAAGTTGAAAAAATAACAATTATTATTTTTAAATATTTCATAGTATTATTACTTATAATATCAAAGTAATAAAAAATTGTAACAATTAACAATAGAGTAATTAAAGGAATAAAAAAATAAAGATAGGATTTTAAATAATTAATTAATTTCATATATCACCTAATAAATAGTATGTATTAAAAGAAAAAAAATGCTTAACGCATTTTTGAATGAGAATTTTTTCTAATAACATCAATTATAAACATATCAATTGCACTGTGTTTATTTAATTCTAATCTATCTTCAACATAAGGTAAAAATCTTTCTAATGTATACTGTGAAAGTTTAGATAGAGAATGTTGAATATATCTAATATCATTTAAATTAATTAACTCTTTATAGATATCATCAGGTTCTTTTTCTTCTAAATTTCTAATGAACTCTTGAGCATTATTAATGTAATTTAATTGAGCATCAAGTATTTTCTTTCTTAAATCATTTATATCAATTTCTTTATGTTGCTCTGGTTCTTCTAGATAAGGAGTAGGATTAATAGTTTGATCACTTTCGGTGTAATTATAATTATAGGTCATAGGTTCATTATTTATTTGAGAATCTTGTTGATATGTATCAAAATTACTATTATTTAATTCAGTCTGTTGTTCATAATAATTATCAGTAGTAATATCAGGTGTAAATGTTGTAATTGGTGGTTCAGGTTGATAATTTTCTAAGTTGTTATTATCTACTTGGTAAGTAACGCTTTCCTCAGTAGGTACTTCAACTGAAGTCTCTTCGTAAGCATTTGGCATAGTATTTGGTTCAAACGTACTTGATGCACTTTCAGGAACTTGGTAATTTTCTAAATTATTATTATTTTCCCCATTAGGTATTTCTATTTGATTTCCTTCATAATTATCAGGAACATTTGACTCAAATGTACTTAAATCAGTCTCAGGAAGTTGATAATTATTTTGACTATCTTCAGGAGAAGTTACATTAGATTCAATAGGGTATTCAATAGGTGTATCTTCGGATGTAGAGTTAGCTTCAAGTGGAGCCTCTAAAGGTGTATCTTGAACTATATTTGGTTCGAATGTGCTAAGTTGTATTTCAGGAGTTTGATAATTGTTTAACTCATTTTGAATATTTTCTTGATAATTAACATCTGGTGCTTGTTCTTCAATTGATGTTTCTTCTATTTCTGGTTCAAAGGTGTTAGGTTGTGTTTCCATAATTTGATTGTTTTGAATATTTTCTTGATATGTATTTGTCTCCATTTGTGATTGCTCTTCATAAATTGGACTAGTTTCAATTGGTATTTCATTGCTGTTTAATTCTATCTCAGGTATTTGATAATTTTCTATATTGTTTGCATTATCTATTATATTTACATCATTAGAAATATTGGTTGGTACTTCTTCATAACTTGTCGTATTCTCAATTTGAACTTCTTTGTTTTCAGTATTATTATCAATACTTTGTTCAATATTGCTTAAATCGGTTATAGGTACTTGATAATCTTCTAAAGCGTTTAAAGTTTCTTCTTTATAATTTATATTATTTTCATCTATTATAGTATCAGTAGGTGATTTTAGTATTTCACTATTATCATTAACTGTTTCAACATTAGAATTATTATCATTTATTTCTGGGGTACGTGTTTCTAATTTAGAAAAATCAGATGGAAATTCATCTATAACATCAACGATAGAATTACTTTGTTCATCAAGTGGAATAGATACATCATCTAAACTTATTTCATCATAAAACTCATGATTAATTGTTTCTATCTTTGGTTCTGGAATATTTGCTTTTATTTTTTCTAAAACATCCGTTTTAACATTTAATGGTTTAGAACTTACTAATAAATTATTACTTGTTTTTAAAACTATTGATTGATAACTATCTTTAATTAAATTAATAAAAGATTCATCTAGTAAACTACTATCAACAAGTTTTTTTATAAAATCTTTTATTTCTTTTCTATAACTTAATTCTTGATAGTGACTTTTAATAAATTCATTTAAACTATCTGTTTTTCCATTTATTAATTCATTAGTTATTGTATTAATTTCAGTAGGATAGTCTTTTCTTAGTGGGTTTAAAATACTTATTATGTTATCGATTATTTGATTTCTTAAAGTATCCATTAAATCACCTCAACTTCATTATTTTTATTAAGACCTTCTATTTTTATATTATTTAAAACATCAAGTAAAAGCGTAAGTTCTTTTAAATTAAGATTTTCTAAATTAAAATCATTAAACATATTGTCCATAAAATCCCTCTATTCTAAATAAGTATATCAAAAAAAACATAAAATGTAAATTAAATTTATATATTTTAGTATGAAAAAAAGTATAGCAAAATTATTTATTATTTTTATACTAATTGTTATAGTGTCTATTATGTTAATTGTTTTATTGAATAAAAAAGTAATACCAATATATATGGAATATTCAGAAATAGAAATGAAAAGAGTAGTTACAACAGTTATTAATAAAAGTATTAATGAGATAGAATTAAGTGATAATCTATTTATTTTAAAAAATGATGATGATATAAAGATAATTGATTATGATCCTAAAGTATTAAATAGCATATTATCAAATATATCAAATAATGTTTATGATAATTTAAAGTTAGTAGAAAAAATGGATAATAATATTTTGAATAGATTTAATATTAGTAAAAGTATATTTTATATACCATCTTTTATTATCTTTAATTCTGTAATGTTAAATAATTTAGGTCCAAAGATTCCGATTAAATTAGAACTAATAGAATCAGTGAATTCTAATGTTGAAACCAAAGTGACAGAATATGGAATAAATAATAGTTTAATAGAAGTAAGTGTTAAAGTAAACACTAGCGTAAAGATGATTTTACCTCTTTCTAGTAAAGATGTTGATGTAAGTGTAGTAGTTCCTTTAACTATTAAAATAATTCAAGGAAGCATTCCTGAATATTATTTTGGAGATTTAAAAAGAAGTAGTTAAATTATATCTGTATCAACTACTTCTCCATTATAATTATCTATTATTTCAAAATCATTAAAATTAGAATTAGAATCACTTGAACCACTTATAACTTCAGGTTCACTATCGATTACTTCAGCATAATTCATATCATCAGCATATTTTTCATCAAGCTCATTATCAATTGCAACATTTTTATAAATTTCTTCAAATGTTGTAATACCTTCTAGAACTTTATTTAAACCATCTTGTAAAAGGGTACTTACATCGCCTCTATAAACTAACTCTCTAAGTTTATCTCTTGGTAAACTACTATCATTAATAGCTTCTTTAATTTCATCATTTATAAGTAATACTTCTTGAATAGCAATTCGTCCATAGTAACCATTTCGACAGTTATCACAGTGTTTATCAGGATCAACATCAACGATTGTTTCTATATCTTTATTTAGAATTTCTTTAAATACGGCCTTTTCATAATCAGTAGTAGGGCGTTCTAAACGACAGTTTTTACATAAACGTCTAGCAAGTTTTTGAGATACTATACCAGTAAGAGCACTTGAAAGTAGATATCTCTCAACGTCCATATCCAAAAGTCTTTCAATGGTTGATAGGGAATTGTTGGTGTGGATAGTTGAAAAAACAAGGTGTCCTGTAATTGATGCACGAACGGCAATTTGAGCAGTTTCTGTATCACGAATTTCTCCGATTAGTATAATATTAGGGTCTTGTCTTAAGATACTACGAAGAACACGACCAAATGTTAATCCAATTTCAGAGTTTACTTGAACTTGGTTTATTCCTTCAATGTTCATTTCTATTGGGTCCTCAACGGTTATAATATTAGTTTCTTCATTGTTTAGATGTTGAAGCATAGTATAGCAAGTTGTACTTTTACCAGTACCAGTAGCACCGGTTATTAGGATAATTCCGTTTGGAACTTCGATCATTTTCTTTATTTTAACAAGATTTTCGGGAGTAAATCCAAGAGATTCAAGTCCTTCAGCACTTTTTGAATAATCAAGAATACGAATAACTATTTTTTCACCTAGATTGGTATTAAGTGCAGAAACACGCATATCTAAATCAATTCCGTTTATGGAATCTTTAATTGAACCATCTTGTGGAAGACGAGATTCAGTTATATTCATATTAGAAATTAATTTAATTCTTGTAGTTAAGTTTTTTTGATATAAAGGTGGAACTAATGTGTGATCTTGTAATACACCATCTATTCTAAGGCGCACTTTTAATCCGGCTTCAACTGGGTCAAAGTGAATATCGCTGGCTCTTTTACTGGCAGCATATACAATGATATTGTTGCAGATATTTGCTATTTCGTCGTTCTTAAAATCGTATTCTACCATATTCTCACCTTCTTATTCTTACTACAATAGTATATCTTAAAATTAATTTTCTATCAAGTGTTTTTTCTTTTTTCTAAAAAAAAGAAAATATTTGACAAATATGTAACTTTAGTGTATAATATGTAAGCAATTAAATGTGGGGGAGTGTATTCACATTTTTAAAGGGGGAAAAAATATGTATACTGAAGAGAATGAATTTGATTATAATGATTATTTAGATGAAGAAGATAATTCTAGTTCAAAGAAACCATTTATTGACTTTAAATTTATTTTAAAAATAATAGTTATTATTTTACTTGTTATTTTAATTATATTTTTAGTGTTTAAAATTAAGAATAAAAATGTTGAAAATAAAAATAATAAGGAGAATACTAATAGTGTTGCCTTAATTAGTGATAATATTAATCTAATAAGAGATGCATCTCGTGCTTATTTCTTTCAAGATGAGCATTTACCAGTAGAATTACTTGAAAGTAGAGATGTTACAGTTAAGGAGTTAATTAATCAAAAATTAATTATTAGTATTAAAGATAAAGATGGTAATGTATGTGGTTATAATACATCAGGTTCAACTATTACTAAAAATAAAAATGATTATGAACTTGACGTTAGATTAGTATGTGCTACATCATCTGATGAGAAGAAATTCTATTATGATTTAGATGGAGCTTGTTTAAATTGTAATGGAGAAAATTATACTCCAAATAATGATAATAATGAAGAAAATCAAAGTAGTAATAGTGAAAATATTAATAATAATAATTTAAATGAAGATAACAATAATAATAATTCATCAGAAAATAATGACAAAGTATGTGGAGTTTATTCTGATTGGACTACTGAAGTTAAGAATGATTCTAATTTACAAAAAGAAACAAGAACTTTAGTAAAAGCGTATAAAAATGAAGTAGTATATGGTGAATGGGGAGAATCAACAACAACTCCAATTGAGGCTAGTGATACAGTGGATGTTAAAAGTTTTGAAGCTATTGATATTCAAAGTAAAAGAACATGTAGTGATGAATCTACAACTAAACCAGCAAGTCGTGAAAATCGTGAAATATCATCACGTGTTGTGACTAAAAAATCAACGACTAAAGTTTGTAGTGGTGGTAAAACTTATACTAAAACTTTAACAAAATGGGATAATTCAGCAGATAGTTGTAAATCTTATGGAATTGGAAAAGTTGTTTGTACTTATACAAGTAAGAAAACTTGTACTAATAAGACAACTTCTAAAAGTGTAACATATTATACTTACTGTGATACCGAAACAGTTGAAGTTCCAATTACTTTCTATGTATCAAGAAGTGTTAGCTATAATCCAATTTATACTGACTATATATTAGAAAGTGAGATACCAGAAGGCTATACTAAGGTTAATGGCTCTGAAATAGTACAATATAGATATCGTGAAAAGTGTGGTAAATAAACTTTATCATGCTTTTTTTTATGATATAATATATTCGTGATGGACATGAAGGTAGTTATAGATGATAAAGAATTAGAAGTAGTAATTAAAAGGAGAAAAGGAAATAAAAGAACATATTTAAGAGTGGATTCTAATATGAATATTTCTATTTCAACAAATAATGGAACAAGTACTAAAGATATTTTAAAAATGATTGAAGATAATAAAAACTTTATAATTAAAAATTTAAAATTAAGAGAAAAAGAGAAAGAATTTAATGAAAAATTTTATTATTTAGGAAAAAGTTATGATATAGTATATTTAAATAATAAGGATGTAATATTAGGTGAAGATGCTGTTTTTTTTAGTCGAGATACTGATATTGATAAATGGTTAAAAAGAAAGGCTTCTATTATATTTAAAGAAGAATTAGATAAGATTTATAATATTTTTCCAGTACCAATTCCATATCCAACTTTAACCATTCGTTTGATGAAAACGCGTCATGGGGTATGTAATGTTAAAACTAAAAGAGTAACGTTAAATCTTAATTTAATAAAAAGAGATATTAAATATTTAGATTATGTTATTGTTCATGAGTTATCACATTTAGTACATCCAAATCATTCTAAATCATTTTGGAATTTAGTAAGTAAATTGGTACCAGATTATAAAAAATTGAGAAAGGAACTTAATAGTTATGAATAAAATAATAGATGGGAAATTAGTTCGTGATGCACGAGCAAATGAATTAATGGAGAAAGTAAAAAATATTAAAGATGAACTAACTTTAGTTGTAATAAGTGTTGGAAATGATGAAGCAAGTCGAGTTTATGTTGGTCAAAAAGAGAAAATGGCTAATAAAATAGGATATAGTTTTTTGAATTTGCATTATGATGAAATTGAAGAGGAAGAATTAATTCATAAAATTGAAGAGTTAAATAATGATCAAAAAATAACAGGTATAATTGTTCAATTACCACTTCCTGCGTATTTAAATAAAGAAAAAATTATAAATGCAATTTCACCTTTAAAAGATGTTGATGGATTAACAAATTACAACTTAATTAAATTAATAAAAAAAGAAGAATGTCTTATTCCTTGTACTCCGCTTGGAATCATGAATTTACTTGATTACTATAAAATTAATTTAGAAACAAATATCGTAATTGTTGGAAGAAGTGAGTTAGTTGGATTACCATTATTTCATTTATTAGAAAATAGAAATGCAACAGTTACTTTGTGTCATTCGAAAACTAAAAATTTAGGTGACATTACTAAAAATGCTGATATATTAATAGTATGTGTTGGTAAAAAAGAATTAATAACTAAAGACATGGTAAAAGATGGAGGAATTATAATAGATGTTGGTATAAATAGAGAAGATGATAAGTTATATGGCGATGTATCTTCTCTTGCAATGGAAAAGGCTCAACTTATGACGCCAGTTCCTGGGGGAGTTGGACCAATGACAGTTATATCTTTAATGGAAAATGTCTATAAAGCATATTGTTTTCAAAATAAAAAATAAGAAAAATAAAAATGTTCTTAATCGTTGCATTTAAGTCATTTTTATTTTATAATACTATTTGTTAGTTGGTAGGTGATTTGATGGAGAGTATTACGTATAGTGATTTAGAAAAACGAGTTTTATCATATACTCCACTTGATGTTATGAAACTACGTCGTGCATATGATTATGCTAAAAAATATCATGAAAATCAATTTAGAGCAAGTGGTGAACCTTATATTATTCATCCACTTAATGTTGCATATATTTTATCATTTATGCATGCTGATATGGATACAATTATTGCGTCTTTATTACATGATGTTGTTGAAGATACAGAATCAACACTTGATGAAATCGAAAAGAACTTTAATAAAACAGTCAGAGAATTAGTAGATGGTGTTACTAAGATGACTAAACTTGATCTAAACAATAAAAAAGAACTATCAGCTGTTAACATTAGAAGACTAATTGTAAGTTTAGCACGTGATCCAAGAATCATTATTATAAAACTAGTAGATAGACTTCATAATATGAGAACACTTGAATATAAAAGTGAAAAAAAGCAACTTGAAAAAGCTCTTGAAACTCTTGAAATATATGTACCACTTTCTTATTATATTGGAGCTAATAAAATAAGAGATGAACTTGAAAATTTAAGTTTTAAATATTTAAAACCAAGTATATATGGAGATATAAAAAAACAAAGAGAAGATTTAAAAAGAGAAACAAAATCATTAGTTGAAGAAGAAGTAAAAAAATTAACAAATTTATTTAAAAAGAATGGTATTAAAGTTAGTTTTGAAATACGTTATAAAGATAATTATAGTATATATAAGAAATTAATTACAAAAGAAACATTTGATATGATACATGATATGATTTCAGTTAAGGTATTAGTTAAAAATGTTCGTGATTGTTATATGGCTTTGATGTTGATACATGAGGCGTATACTCCAATTAATGATAGGTTTAAAGATTATATTGCTAAACCTAAAACAAATATGTATAAATCAATTCATACAACTGTTTTTGGACCAGATAATAGATTTTTGCAATTTCAAATCAGAACTCACGAAATGGAACAAGTTGCCATTTTTGGACTTACTTCTTATTGGTTTAAATATAAAAATAATGCAAGAATACATATGCAGAAGGATTTAGAAAATAATTTTCAATTTTTTAAAGAAATTAAAGAACTTGATAGTACAATTCTTGATAATACGGAATTCTTATCTCAAGTAAAAAAGGAATTATTTGGGAGTAATATCTATGTTTATACAACCGGTGGAGATGTAATTGAGTTACCAAGTGGTGCAACTGTTATTGATTTTGCTTATAAAATTCATACGGATATTGGTAATAATATGGTTGCAGCAATTGTAAATTCTGAAGCAGTACCATTTGATTATGTTTTAAGTAATCAAGATAAGGTAAGAATAATTACGGATGATAAGGCTTATATTCCAAAGTTTGATTGGCTAGATAAAGTTGTAACTACAAGTGCTAGAAATAAAATAATGGATTATATAAAAGAACATGAAGAAAAAGAAGAATAGAAGTAAATATTTATTTACAAAAACGATATTAAATGATACAATACTAAGACATTGAAAACTTATTAAAGAAAAAGGAGAATATTATGAACGATAAATTAAAAGAACTTGCAGATTTGATGTTTCCAAATGTTACTAAAACAGTAAGTGACTATGAAAAAATGTATCCAGAAAGAAAACTTGAAGATGGTGCTCGTGTAACACGTTTTGCACCTAGTCCAACAGGATTTGTTCATATGGGAAGTTTACTTTCAGCTTTAGAAGATTATAAAGCTGCGCGTGATACGAACGGAATATTTTATTTAAGAATTGAGGATACAGATCAAAAAAGAAGTGTTGAAAATGGTATTACAGGAATCCTTAATGATTTAAAAAACTTTGATATTACACCAGATGAAGGAATGATAAATGAAACAGATGCAATAGGTGAGTATGGACCTTATATTCAAAGTAAGCGACAAGAAATATATCATACTTTTGCGAAAGACTTAGTTTTAAGAGGACTTGCTTATCCTTGTTTTTGTACTTCAGTTGAACTTGATGAAATAAGAGAGATTCAAGAACTTAATAAAGAGCGAATTGGTTATTATGGCTCATTTGCTAAATGTCGTAGTTTGAGTATAGATGAGGCTATTAATAAAATAAAGGCTGGATGCGAATTTACAGTTCGTCTTAAATCACCAGGTGATTTTGATAAAAAGATTACGTTACATGATGAAGCCAGAGGTGACATTGAATTTCCTGAAAATGATTTGGATGTTGTTATAATTAAATCAACTGATAAACTTCCAACTTATCATTTTGCTCATTTAGTAGATGATCATTTAATGCATACAACTCATGTAATGCGAGGTGAGGAGTGGATTGCATCATTTCCAATTCATGCTCAATTATTTGAGGTATTTGGTTTTGAATTGCCAAAATATGTTCATCTTGGAGTTGTTATGAAAATAGATGAAGAGGGAGTTCGTAGAAAATTATCTAAAAGAAAAGATAAAGAAGCAAGTGTTGAATTTTATCATAAAGAAGGAATTCCAAAAGATGCAGTTAAATTATATTTGATGACAATTGCAAATTCTAATTTTGAAGAATGGCTTAATAATAATCCAGATAAGGATTTATCAGAGTTTAAATTTGATTTTAAAAAGATTAGTACAAGTGGTAGTTTATTTGATGTTGAAAAATTATTTAATATTTCTAAAAATTATTTAAGTAAATTAAGTGCTACTGAAATATATGATAATTTACTTATTTGGACTAAGGAATTTGATCCTGAGTTTTATAACATTTTAGAAAATAATAAAGATTATGCTATAAGTGTATTTAATATAGAACGTGGTGGAGAAAAGCCAAGAAAAGATTACACAAGCTATTCAAGTATTAGAAATTTTGTTTTCTATATGTTTGATGAATTATTTGAAAATCCAGATTATGAATGGAATAAAATAACTGATAAGGAAGAAATTGCTACTATTTTGAATACATACTATGAAAAATACATGGTATTAGATAATAAAGATGAATGGTTTCCTAAAGTAAAAGAAATGTGTGATGAACTAGGCTATGCATCAAATATTAAAGAATATAAGAAAAATCCAGATATGTATAAAGGAAATGTTGCTGATGTATCTGGGGTTATCAGAGTTGCTTTAACAAGTAAAACTAATACACCAGACTTATACGAAATCATGAAATTACTTGGAAAGGATAGAATAAAAGAAAGATTTGATAGAGTATTAAAAAAGTAAACTAAATAGTTTATTTTTTTTAGTAAATATAGATTATATTTTCTTGACATTACTATGCTATAAAGCATATAATGTATAAGACTTTATAAAAGAGGGAAGTGATAATATGTTTAAATTATTTAAGAATTTAGGTAAAAAACAATTACTATTTATGTTAATATCAATAAGTCTTGTAGTTGTTCAAGTTTTACTTGATTTGAGACTACCAGATTATATGTCTAATATTACAACACTTGTCCAAACTGAAGGAAGTTTACATGATATTTTAATGGAAGGTGCTAAAATGCTTGGATGTGCCTTTTTAAGTCTTGGAACAAGTATCATAGTTGGATATTTAGCAACTTATTTAGCAAGTAGTTTTGGAAATATTACGAGAGGTAAAATTTATAGAAAAGTTTTAGGATTTTCAACTTCTGAAATAAAAGAATTTAGTGTTGCTAGTTTAATAACTAGAACAACTAATGACGTAGGTCAAGTTCAAATGCTTATTTCTTTTGGCCTTCAAGCTTTAATTAAAGCACCTATTATGGCAATT
This sequence comes from Bacilli bacterium, assembly GCA_017460745.1. GTDB lineage: Bacteria > Bacillota_I > Bacilli_A > RF39 > UBA660 > RUG591. The sequence continues at coordinate 32,057 of JAFUAL010000029.1, forward strand.
CTTGCAATTATTAAAATATATGGTAAAAACTTTAGTTTTAGTTTAATTACTTTTATGGCTGTTGTTATTTTACTTATATTAATAGTAATTATTATCAGTATTGTTATACCAAGATTTAAGATAGTTCAAAAATTAACTGATAATTTAAATAGAATAACAAGAGAAAATTTAACAGGTATCAGAGTTATTCGTGCTTTTAATGCTGAAGATTATCAAAATAATAAATTTCAAAGTGCAAATAATGATTTAACCAATACTCAACTTTTTAATCAAAGAGTTTTAGGAATTATGTCTCCTGTTATGACAATGATAACATCAACTCTTACTTTAGCAATCTATGTAGTTGGTGCAATTTTAATTAATGAAGCAGGAATTTTGGATAAAATAACTATTTTTAGTGATATGGTAGTATTTTCAACTTATGCAATGCAAGTTATTATGTCATTTATGATGCTAGTTATGATTTTCTTGATTTATCCAAGAGCCAGCGTATCTGCAACTCGTATTCTTGAAGTTTTAGAAAGTAATGAAAAAATTAAGGATGGAGAATTATCTCATGGAAAAGAAATAGGAACGGTTGAATTTAAAAACGTTACATTTAAATATCCTGATGCAGATGAATGTATGATTCATGATGTATCATTTGCTATTAATAAAGGTGAAACAGTTGGTATAATTGGTGGAACTGGAAGTGGAAAAAGTACATTAGTTAATTTAATTCCAAGATTTTATGATGCAACAAGTGGAAAAATACTAGTTGATGGAATAGATGTTCGTGATTATAAATTAGAAAATTTATATGAAAAAATTGGATATGTTAGTCAGAAAGCTGTAATATTTTCGAAAACTATTAAAGAAAATGTTAGTTATGGAAAAAAGAGGACAAGTGATGAAAAAATTCTTGATGCAATTAAAGTAAGTGAAGCATATGAATTTGTATCAAAACTTGATAATGGAATAAATTATGAAATTGCTCGTGGTGGAACCAATATTTCTGGTGGTCAAAAGCAAAGGTTACAACTAGCTCGTGCTATTGCAAAAGATCCTGAAATCTATATTTTTGATGATTCATTTTCTGCTCTTGATAATGAAACGGATTTGCGTGTTCGAAAGAATTTAAAGAAATATACGAAGGATGCAACCAGAATTATTGTTGCTAGTCGTATTGGAACTATTATTAATGCAGATAAAATAATAGTTTTAGAACATGGTGAGATTGTTGGTATTGGAACGCATAAAGATTTACTTAAAAATTGTCCTATATATAAAGAAATTGCCAAAAGTCAACTTAGTGAGGAGGAATTAGCATGAATCATAGAAGAAAAATAGAAAAACCAAAAGATTTTAAACAAGGTGTAAAAAATATATTATTGTATTTAAAACCATTTTATAAATATTTAATAATTGCTGTTGTTCTTGCTTTTATTGGTTCAATTTCTTCAATTATTGGTCCAGATAAAATAAAAGAAATAACAAATTTAATTGTTGAAGGACTAGGTACAGGTATTGATTTAGATAAAATTAAAAGTATTGCTATTTTTCTAATTTCTATATATATGGTAGGGGCTATATCATCTTATTTAGAACAATTTATAATGGCTACTATTACTAATCGTTTTAGTAAAAAAGTTCGTGGTGAAATAAGTGTTAAAATTAATAAATTACCACTTAAATATTTTGATAAGACTGCTTATGGTGATGTACTTTCTCGTGTTACCAATGATGTTGATACTATGAGTGAAATGGTTAATCAAAGTATTGGAACACTTGTTAGTAGTTTAACACTTCTACTTGGAAGTTTGTTTATGATGTTTAAAACAAATTATATTCTAGCATTTGTAACAATAGGTGCTAGTTTAATAGGATTTTTGTTCATGACAATTGTTCTTTCTAAAAGTCAAAAGTACTTTGTAAAGTTTCAAGAAGAATTAGGAAATTTAAATGGGCATATTGAAGAAACTTATTCAGGACACAATATTGTTAAAATATATAATGGAACCGCGTCTGAAATAAAAGAATTTGATTTAATAAATAACCGTATGTTTAAAAGTGCTTTAAAAAGTCATTTCTTTTCAGGTCTTATGCATCCTTTTATGGGATTTATCGGAAATTTATCATATGTTTTAGTATGTGTTGTAGGGGCAGCTTTAGCCCTTAATGGTACAATTAGTTTTGGTGTTATTATAGCATTTACTATCTATGCAAGATTATTTTCACAACCATTATCTCAAATTGCTCAAGTAGCAACATCACTTCAAAGTGCAAGTGCAGCCAGTGAAAGAGTATTTGACTTTTTAAGTGAAGAAGAAATGGATGATGAAAAAGAAATTGTAACTTATCTTGATAAAAAAGATGTTAAAGGTGAAATAGAATTTCGTCATGTAAAATTTGGTTATGATGAAGAAAAAACAATAATCAAAGATTTTTCAAGTATAGCACATCCTGGAGATAAGATTGCAATTGTTGGACCAACAGGTGCTGGTAAAACTACTCTTGTTAACCTACTAGAGAAATTTTATCCTATTACTAGTGGTGATATTTTAATTGATGGAGTAAGTATTAAGAATTTATCAAGAGAAAATATTCATGATTTATTTATTATGGTTCTTCAAGATACTTGGGTATTTGAAGGAAGTATAATGGATAATATTATTTATAATAAAGAAAACGTAAGTGAAGAAGAAGTAAAAGAAATTTGTAAAAAAATTGGACTTGATCATATTATAAAGAGTTTAAACAAAGGATATGACACGATGATAGGAGACTCTGAAATACTTTCAGCTGGTGAAAAACAATTATTAACAATTGCTCGTGGTATGGTGAAAAATTCTCCATTTTTAATACTTGATGAAGCAACTAGTAGTGTTGATACTAGAACAGAAGAATTAGTTAGTCGTGCGATGGATTCATTATGTCAAAATAGAACATCATTTATAATTGCTCATAGATTATCAACAATTAAAAATGCAGATTTAATACTAGTTTTAGATGCTGGTAATGTTGTTGAACAAGGAACACATGAAGAATTATTACATAAAAATGGTGTCTATGCTAAATTATATAATTCTCAATTCGAGTCAAACATTGAAGTAGAATGAAAAAACGTCTACTTTTTTTGTAAAAAAGCAAATAAAAAGTAATTTTGTATTGAAATAAATAAATTCGTATGTTATTATTATAGTATATAATTAGGAGGACAAAATGGCTTTAGTACAAGGAAGTAGAGAAGAATCTATAAAAGATGATGATGAATTAACATTAAATGCCACTTTGGCATTTGATAAAAAAAGTTCAACATATTCTGATGAGATAGAATTAACATCTTTTATTAGTGAAAATTTTAAATCAATTGAAAATAATTTAACATCATACAATTATTTTATTAAACTTGCAAATAATTATTTAGCAACCAATAATGAGATAACAACGGCTGGTATATCAAGTATTGAGGGAGATAGTTCAGGAGATGGTCTATATGAAGCAGCTTCTGAAGACATAGGTACGAGTAGTAGTGGTAGTTCGTCAGAATATGCATCTGAGGGAACTACTGAAAGTTCTTCTCCAAGTGATCCCTATGAGGGACGAGAACCAGAGGGAGATGCACCAGATGAACCAAATGCAATTGTAATTACTCAAGGAAGTAGATTAAATATAAGAAGTGGTCCTGGTACAAATAATAAAATAATTGCTAAATTAAAGAATAATACAAAAGTGGTTGTACTAGAAAAAGGAGATAAATGGTCATATATTGCATATAATGATTCTAACGGAAAAGAACAATACGGATATGTATCAAATGATTATTTACAATCTTTAGTAGCTCCTGAGGATCCAACAGGTGAAACTATAGCTGCAACTCCAACTTATACTATTGGTACTGTAAATACAAATGGTGGTAGATTAAATGTTAGAAGTGGTCCTGGAACAAGCACTAAAGTTCTTGGAAAACTTAAAAATAATGCTAAAATAAATATCGTTGAACAAGGAAAAACGTGGACTAAAATTGTTGCAACAGATAAAAATGGTAATCAAATATATGGATATGTTGCAACTAAATACATTTCGGCTTAGTTGAGGGAGGAATAGTCATGCAAAGAATAGTTGACCCAGTTGCTATAATAAGTTGTACTAGTGATATATATAATTATTTAGAAGAACTTACTACGGCAAAAAATAATTTAAAAAATGATATTGAAAGTATATCAAGTGTTTATAAAGGTACAGATAGTCAAACAATTATTAATAAATATTTAGAAAGAGCTATGAAAATAGAAACGATAATAAGTAATTATACAACAATTGGCACTTATTTAAAAAAAGTGGGTGTTGCCTATAATACTAATTTGACTGAAAGTAAAAAAAATATAGCAGCTGCTTTAGGAAAATCTAGTAGTGTTGGAAGTACTGCTACAACTTCTCAAGCTGTAGTTGAGGGTTCATCTACTTCTTCTGGAAGTGGATCAAGTTCTAGTTCTGGAGAAAGTAGCAGTGACATGTCTTCTTACCAGAAAGCAGTTGTTAAAACAAGTGGTGGCAAATTAGTTGTACGTAAAAGTGCTAGTTCAAGCTCTAAAGCACTTGGTAAATTAAAAAATAATACTCAAATTTATGTTGTAAAAAAAGGAAAAACATGGACTAAAATTGTAGGAATAGATAAAAATGGTAATAAAACGTATGGATATGTAGCAACTAAGTATATATCTATGTCATAATTATGTTTTAAGAAAGGAATAAGAAAATGAGTAATATAAGTCTAGATAGTAGTAAATTAGAATCTTTAATAGCAAAACTTGAAACGGATAACAAGAAAATATATGACATAGTTACAAATATAAATACATCTTTAAGACAGTTGGATGGTTCATTATGGTCATCACGTGAAAAAACAAAATTTGATACAACTGTTGAATCATTTTTGAAGGAAAATGATTCAAAATTACTGGATTACTTAAATGAATGTACAGACTTGTTAAGAGCAGCAAAACAAAGTTATCAAAGTCAAGATAATGCTTTAAAAGAAGTCGTTGAAAATAGTTAATAGAGGAGGAAAATAAGCATGGCAAAATCAACTGATACAGTATCTGTAATACAAGATTTTTATAATAGTAATAAGCAAAAAATAAATGATGCCTATCTTTGTTCTAAAAGTAATCCTTGCTCATCTGTTATAGATGATGTTGAATCATTAATTCAAACTATGAAAAGTGATTTACAAAAAATTAGTACTTGGGATGATTCAATAAGTGATCTTGTCAAAGAGGGTATAAATACTTATGTTCAAAAGTTAGAAAGCGTAAGTTTAATTTTTTCAACTACTTGGTTACAAGCAGAAAAAATATATCAAAGTAATTATGATTTAATTATAGAATTAGGAAAATATCTTAATATATTAAATGATTCAAGTGATTCAACTACCTTATTAAAAGCACGAGAGGTAATGGATGATATTGAGTCAAATTTTACTAAATTGAATACTTTAGTTGGTCAGACAGAAATTAGTTCACCACCAGCACAAGTAGTGGAGGAAGAGATTGCGGTACCAGTTGATACTTATCAAGGTATAAATATAATGACTAGCAGTGAATCAGAAGCACTTGCATATCTCAAATCAGTAAAAAGTCATATTAATACTAATTCAATTGGTTACACCGTTAGATATAAACAAGCTAGCAATCATCCATGGTATAAATGGACAAGTAAAGATGGTAAATATGCCTATGCTCCAAATTGTGTCATCTATAGTTTAGCAACTGGATTAACTTCAACATTATCGGGTTATTATGGGCATCAAGTTGTTGTAAATCCAACACAAGTAATGGATGGTTTATATGCTTATTGTCAAAAACATAATATTAAATTTAGTAAATTTATTACAAGTGGTGGAGATTATAGTGGTGACTATACTGAACTTCCAAAAGCTCTTAAAGAAATATGGGGAGTTGATTGTGTAGGACAAAAGGGTGCAGTAAGTTCTTCTCAGGCTCAACAGTTACTTAGTGGTAACAATAATGCATCAATTGTATATAGAACATATAATTCATCTGGCAATCCAGGCCATGGAGCAGCTGCAACAGGATTAACAAGTAGTGGTAAGTTTATAGTTTCTGATACATATTACTCAAGAGAAGGATGGGTTAACGGAACAGAAAACTTTGGCAGTGTTTCAGGTTATAACTTTATACTAACTAAATAATAAAAATAATAAGACGATTTATTTGTAAAATAGATAAATCGTTTTTACTAAGTAAAAAAGGATGTAAATAATAGTTACAAGGTAATACTTGTAATTTTTTCTAATTAATTGAGTTTATTTTCATATATTTATATAGGTGAATATATGAAAAAAGTAATATTGATTTTTATTATAATTATCATTAATATAAAAAATGTATATGCTACTATCGATACTAGTAAATCAAGTATTGTTATGGATATAGATAGTGGCAGAATATTATATCAAAAGGGTAGTAATGATGAAAGATTAATTGCCTCAACTACAAAATTAATGACTTTTTTAACTGCTTTAAAACTTGGAGAAAACAAACTAGATGATACTGTTGAAGTTGGAGATGAAGTTTTAAAAATGTATGGAACTAATATGTATTTAAATTTAAAAGAAAAACTTACACTTCGTGATTTATTATATGGTTTAATTCTTCGAAGTGGAAATGATGCAAGTGTTGTTATTGCAACATATCTATCAGGTAGTACTTCTAATTTTGTTAATGAAATGAATAAAAACGCAAGTAAATTAGGAATGAATAATACAATATTTAAAAATCCTCATGGACTTGATGAAGAAACTAAAAATTATTCAACAGCATATGACATGGCTCTTTTAACCAGATATTTATATCAAAACTATTATGAATTTTTAAATATTGCCGGTACTAAATACTATGATTTTAAGAGTGATCTAAAATCTTATGCTTTAGTTAATCGTTGTAAAATTATATTTACTTATAAATATATAACAACTTGTAAAAATGGATATACTCCATTTGCCGGAAAGAGCTTAGTTACAACTGCTACTAAGAATAATTTAAATTTACTCATCGTAACTTTAGATGACTATGATATTTATGAAAATCATGAAAGAATGTATGAATATTATTTTAATAAATATAAAAACTTTTTAATATTAGATAAAAATAAGTTTAAGTTACAAGATACAACTTATTTTATAAAAAATAATTTTTATTATCCAATTAAAGATGATGAAATAAATTTAATAAATACAAAAATTTTAATAGATGAAAAAGAAAATATTTATGGAAAAATCAATGTAACTTTTGATAATAAGGTAATTCATGAAGAAACGATTTATAAAGAAGAAGTTGAAAATAAAAAAGAATCAATATTAAAAAAAATAAAAAACTTAATTAAAAATATTTTTAAATAGCATTTCAAATAATAAAAAATTATGATATGATTAATGTGTTTAAGAAAGTAGTTGATTAAATGAATTTAGAAATAAGTGTTAATGAATATTTACTTGCTTGGTATTTATTATATGGAACAAGTTTATCAAAAGAAATAGATAGATTTCGTAAAAATCTTTGGAATAAATATAATATGGAATATAATTTCTGTTATAAGGATAAGAATGAAATTATTAAGTATGGAAAAGATTTTATTCCTGATAATGATATATTATATAATGAGATATTTAATAGTGAATTATATTTATCATTAAAGAAAGAAACAAATAGACATAAGATGTATTTATCTAAAATATTTAATAGTGATGGAAAAAAGAATAAAAAGTATTTAAAAGAAATTTTAAAAATGGAATTAACTGATAATTACAATATTTATGTGATTCATCCAAGAATGGAAATTATTGAATATTATAATAATCATTCTATACTTTGGGGAAGTGATAGAGATAAATATGATGCTTTAAGAGTATTGATGTTGACTATTATAAAAGGAATTATAAAAGAAGATAAAGAACATAAAGAAATAATTGATTCTATCATAGAACTTGCTGGTATAAATGAAATGGGACAAAAACTAGGAGGAGTAGATTCTTATAGTGAAGGTAATCCTAGTTTGAAAGTTATAAAAAGACAGATTTATCCTTTTTGGTTAATGTATTTAGGATATGATACAAAAGAAAGTATACTAGATAAGATGATACTTGATAAAATAGGATTTGATATTGATAATTATCCAATTGATAAGAATATGAAAAAAATGGATTTGCAGGAATTTACAGATTTTTGTATTAAGAATAGTAAACATATTTTAAAACTTGGTAATGTATTAAAATTGTCTAAAAATGAAGATATTGAAGTAATATGAGGTATGTATGAAGGATGAGAAACTTGAAAAATTATTACAAATGATTCATATGGCGCCAGATGAGTTCTTAAGTGCTATTTTAGATAAAATAATAGTTAGTAAGCAAAATAATTTAATTAAAATATATCTTACATTAGATAGTATGATTAGATTAGATACTTATATAGAACTAAATAATAAATTAAAAGAGTATTTTAATTCAAATATTTTAATATATATAGAAAATACTAAAGATAAGAGTTTATATTTGAGTGATTATTATGAGCATTTTTTGCCTAAATGTATAAGTTATTTTAAAGATAGATTAAAAGTAAATGGAAATAATAACAATTATATTGTTATTTTTAATCATGGGGAAGAGAATGGTATAAAATTATATTTAGATGAAATTAATATGAATTTAGAAAGAGTTGGATATAATAAAATTTCAGTATATTTAGATTTAGATGCTCGAAATGATGTTTTAAAACAAATTCAAGAAGAAACTAATAATATTGATGTATCTACATTAAAGGTTCCAAATAGTAGTATTAATTATGAAAAGCCTAAATTTGAACCTAGAAGAAAGAAGATTACAACAGTAGATGATGAAAGAGCTGTTTTTGGAAATATCATAGAGGGAGAATTTATAAACCTTAAAAATATTGTTGCTGAGGATAATGATTTAAATGTTGAATGTGAAATATTTGGAGTAGATGTTTTTGAGTCTAGCAAGAGTAATTTTAAAATAATAACTTTAAAAATAACAGATTATACTGATAGTATGTATGCTAAAGTATTTTTAAATGATAGTGAAGAATTATCTAGACTTCTTGGAATATTAAAGAATGGTAAATGGTTTAAATTTAGTGGTTATACTAAACATGACCAATATTCCAATGATGAAATAGTTTTTAATGTAAATGCTATCAATGTATCTGATCATAAAAAAGATGTAATAGAGGATACAGCCGAGGTTAAAAGAGTAGAACTTCATTCTCATACTATGATGAGTGCAATGGACGGGGTATGTGGAGTTTCCAAACATGGAGTTGCAACTATTGAGCAAGCAATTAAATGGGGGCATAAAGCTTTAGCAATTACCGATCATGCGGGATGTCAAGCATTTCCAAATGCCTATAATATGATGCTTGATTATAATAAAGGAAAAAGCCCAGAAGAAAAATTTAAAGTAATATATGGAACAGAACTAACTTTAGTTGATGATAATGTAGAAGTGGTTAAAAGAGGAACTGATGATGTGTTACTTGACTTGGAATATGTTGTTTTTGACCTTGAAACAACTGGTTTTAATGCAGCCGGAGGAGATTCTATTATCGAAATTGGAGCCGTTAAATTAAAAAATGGAGAGATAACTGAAAAGTTTGATAGATTAATTAAACCACCTGTTCCAATCAGTGAAAGAATCACGAATGTTACGAGTATTACTAATGAGATGGTTAAAGACTGTGGTAATGAAGAAGATGCAGTTCGTGAATTTATAGAGTGGAGTCATGGATTACCAATGGTCGCTCATAATGCAAAGTTTGATACTTCATTCATTGAAATGTGTTATAAAAAATATAATTTAGGTGAATTTAATAATACAGTTATAGATACACTTGCTTTATCTCGAGTACTGGATAGAGATGCAACGCGTCATGGACTTTCTAATATAACAAAAAGATATCAAGTAGAATTTGATGAAGAAAGTCACCATCGAGGAGATTATGATGCTCTGGCAACAGGTTTAGTATTCCATAAGATGATGAAAAAACTTGAAGGATTAAGTGTTTTAAAAGTAAGTGATTTAGAAACATTAATTGATAAAAATGATATTCATAAATTTGGACGTACCTATCATTTTAATGCTTTAGTTATTAATAAAAAAGGACTTAAGAATTTATTTAAATTAGTAAGTCTTGCCAATACTACACATTTTTATAAAACAGCAAGAGTTCTTCGAAGTGAAGTAGAGAGTTTAAGAGAAGGATTACTAATTGGTTCAGGCTGTGCAGAGTCAGAAGTATTTGTAGAAGCAAGAAGTAAAAGTGATGAAGAACTGCGAGATATTATAGGGTTCTACGATTATGTTGAAGTTCAGCCACCTGAGGTGTACAATCATCTAATCCAAATGGGAGACTTTAAAAATAATGAAGAACTTTTAGATAACATTAAAAAAGTTATCAAAATGACTAAAGAAGCAGGTAAAATAATTGTTGCAACTGGAGACGTACATCATGTAACAAGGGAAGATAAAATATATCGAGAAATTATTATTAATCAAAAACTTCCAGGCGGAGGTCTTCATCCTTTAGCACGTCGTGATATTACATCTATTCCTAGTCAACACTTTAGAACAACGAATGAAATGCTTGAGGATTTTAGTTTTTTAGATAAGGATTTAGCTTATGAAATTGTTGTTACTAATACCAATATGGTAGCGGATATGATTGAAGATGTAGAAGTTATCATTGATACGGGAGGAATTCCTTTTTCACCAAGAATTGAAAACTCGAGGGAAGATGTTTACAACATGGTATTTGATAAGGCACATAGTATGTATGGTGACCCACTTCCATTTAATATAGAAGAAAGAATTTCTCAAGAATTATATGGAGATAGAATATTATCTTTAGTGAAGAATTATATTAAGAAAAATAATCCTGATTTCAGCGAAGAAGAAATTGATAAAGTTTTTCATAAAGAATTACATGAAATTGTTAAACTTGGATATGATAAAGTATTTGAATTAACACGAGACGAATTAATTGAAGGTTTAGAAGATGAGAAAAAAAAGAAAGATTTAGAGTTTTTGGATAAAGAAACAAAGAAACAACTTGGAGGAATAATTGGTGGAGGATTTGATGTTATTTACTTAATTGCTCAAAAATTAGTTAAACATTCTAATGATGAAGGATATTTAGTTGGTTCGCGTGGTTCAGTTGGTTCTTCATTTGTTGCAACCATGATGGGAATAACCGAAGTTAATCCACTTCCTGCCCATTACTTATGTAAAAAATGTCATTTAAGTTTATTTAATGATGACGATGGTACACCTTTATCGATTAATTATTCAGCATCAGGATATGACTTACCAGATAAAGTTTGTCCTAATTGTAAAGAGTCTATGTCTAAAGAGGGACAAGATATGCCATTTGCTACTTTCTTAGGTTTTAATGCGGATAAGGTTCCTGACATTGACCTTAACTTTTCAGGAGATAATCAAGCATCAGCTCATGCCTATACTAAAGTAATATTTGGTGAAGATAATGTTTATCGTGCTGGTACTATTGGTACAGTTGCTGAAAAAACGGCCTTTGGTTTTGTTCGAGGCTACTTTGAGAAAAAAGGAATAGTTGATGCTCATACTGCTGAAATTGAACGACTTGCTATAGGATGTACCGGAGTAAAAAGAACAACAGGACAACATCCAGGAGGAATTGTTGTTATTCCGTCCTACATGGATGTCTATGATTTTACACCTTTTCAGTATCCAGCCGATGATGTAACTTCTGTTTGGCGTACGACGCACTTTGATTATCATGCAATTGATCAAGATGTTTTAAAACTTGATATACTAGGACACGATGATCCGACGATTTTAAGAATGCTCCAGGATTTATCAGGAATTGATGTTACAACTCTTCCAATAAATGATGAGAAAGTACTTAGTTTATTATCTTCCCCTGATGCATTAGGTGTTACAAGTGAAGCAATTAAATGTGAAATAGGTACTCTGGGACTTCCTGAAATGGGAACTAACTTTGTTATCAATATGTTAATTAAAGCAAAACCAAAGACTTTCGGTGAACTTGTAAAAATATCTGGACTTTCACATGGTACGGATGTATGGAATGGAAATGCTGAAGATTTAATAGATAATCATATATGTGAGTTTAAGGAAGTAATTGGATGTCGTGATGATATAATGGTATATTTGAAAAATCATGGTTTAAAACCAAAAGATGCTTTTAAAATCATGGAATTTGTTCGAAAAGGAAAAGCCAAGAAAGAACCTGAAGCATGGCTATCTTGGAAAAAAGTTATGGAAGAGAATAACATACCAGATTGGTATATTGAGTCTTGTCATAAAATACAATACATGTTCCCTAAAGCTCATGCCTGTGCCTATGTTATGAGTGCTATGCGTATTGCTTGGTTTAAAGTTTATCAACCACTTAATTACTATGCAACTTTCTTTTCTATTCGTGTCGTGGACTTTGATATTGATACAATGATTAAAGGATATGATGCCATTAAACTTCGAATTGAAGATTTAGAAAATAAAGGTCGTGAAATGAGTAAAAAAGAAGGAGATATTTTAGAATCTTTAAAAATTGCACTTGAGGCAACAGCTCGTGGAATTAAATTTTCAAACATTGATTTAAATAAATCGGATGCTATAAAGTTTACTAAATCAGAAAAAGAGGAAAATACTTTAATTCCTCCATTTAGATCAATTGATGGACTAGGTGATACCGTTGGGAAAACAATATGTGAAGAAAGAAGTAAACGTGAATTTTTAAGTATTGAAGATTTACAAAAACGTGGTAAAGTATCTACAACTTTAATTGATAAATTAAAAGTTATGAAAGTTTTAGAAGGACTTCCTGAGTCTAATCAATTATCATTATTTTAAAAAAAGAAAGGTGAAATTTTATGAAAAAAACACGTGAAAAAGTAGTGATTAGAACAAGTATAATAAGTATATTATCAAATATAGTACTAGCAAGTTTTAAAGCTGGTGTTGGATTTCTTGCTAATTCTATAGCAATTATATCCGATGCTGTTAATAATTTAAGTGATGCCCTATCAAGCATTATAACCATAATAGGAACAAAATTAGCAGGACGTGCACCTGATAAAAAACATCCATATGGCTATGGAAGAATAGAATACATGACGTCTTTAATCGTATCGTCTATCGTTTTATACGCAGGTGCAACTGCGTTTATCGAATCTATTAAAAAAATAATTCATCCTGAACTTGCTGATTATAGTACTACAACATTAATAATTTTAATAGCTGGTATTTTAATTAAATTTATTTTAGGTATTTATGTTAAGAAAAAAGGTCATGATGTTAATTCAGATGCACTTGTTGCAAGTGGAACAGATGCCTTAAATGATGGTATTTTATCTATTTCGGTTTTAGTATCAGCAATTATTTATATATTATTTCATATAAGTTTAGAAGCCTACGTTGGAGTACTATTATCAGTTATTATAATTAAATCAGGTATTGAATTAATAAGAGAATCAATTGATAATGTGCTTGAAAGTAGAATCGAAAGTGGTTTATCTCGAAAGATAAAAAAAGAAGTTGCGAAAGAAAAAGAGGTTCAAGGTGTATTTGATTTAGTTTTAAATAACTATGGACCAGATAAATATTTAGGATCTGTTCATATTGAAGTTGCTGATACTTTAAGTGTTTCAGATGTAGATAAGATTTCTAGAAGAATTACTAAAAATGTTTCTGAGAAGTATGGAGTTATTTTACATACTATCGGGATATACTCTGTTAATACTAAGGATGAACATGTTAAAAAAATAAGAAATGATATAACTAAAATAGTATTCTCTCATAAATCTATATTACAATTTCATGGATTTTACTTGGATGAAGAAGATAAAAGTATCAGTTTTGATATTATAATTGATTTTAAAGAAAAGAATAGAGAAGAAGTATATAAACAAATATATGATGAAGTAAAAGAAAAATATAAGGATTATAAAATTAGTATTACTTTAGATATTGATATGAGCGATTAATTTATAATATGTTTGAAATAGATAATTTTGTTTTTTGACAAGTGAGTGCTTTTATGATATTATGTATATGTCAAGAGAGATTGGCATAAGATAAAAAAGGAACACTTAATTTGCAAGGTTGAGTGTTGCCATAAAGAATGGTAATCACCTAACACATGTTTGATTTTGTTAGGTGATACTTTTATTTGTTAAGATTTATTTATACAATAATCCGATTAATAAAAGGATAATGATAATCAAAAATAATACTAAAAAGTCTCTCTTTGACATACTATCAGTCCTCCTTTCATAGAAAAGAGGCAATCACCCAACTAATTAAGCGTTCCAATAACAAAGTATCATAAATGATTAAAATAGTCAAGTTGATTTGTGATATTTTTGTTTCTTGGTAGATTAAAAATTAACAGGTGTTTCAATGAGATATACAATTAAAAAATTTATATAACTATGAAAAAAACAACTGGTTTATGTGAATTTATTTCATTTAAAACAGTTGCTTTTTATTATTTTTTTTCTAAATAATCAATTAAGTAATAAAGAATAGTTGAAATTATTCCAAGTATAAAGACACTTGTAATTACTAAATTGATATTAAATACTTCACTTCCATACATGATTAAATAACCAAGCCCTTGCTTTGATACCAAAAGTTCTCCCATTATAACACCAATTAAATTCATACTAACATTTATTTTTAGAGTACTAATAATATTTTTAATATTAGATGGAATGATTACTTTTTTGTAAATATCAAATTTAGTTGCTTTCATGCTCAAAAGAAGTGTAATATAATTTGGATTTGTATTAATGAAAAATGTATACAAATTTATAATGGTGATAAATAAAGATATCATAAGGCTCATGAATATTATAGAATTTATACTTGCACCTATCCATATAATTATTAAAGGTCCAAGTGCAACTTTAGGAAGAGAATTAAGAATGGTTAAATATGGATCAAATACTTTTCTTAGAAATTCATTTTGAAACAGAATAGTTGAAATTAAGAATCCTAAACCAAAAGAAATAAGAGTACTTATTATAATTTCATAAATAGTTGTTAAAACGTGATGAAAGAAGTTATTAGTCGTCACAAGTGAGAAAATTGTTTTTAATATGTTTTTAGGTGATGAGAAAAGGAATATATTAATAATTCCTAAGCTACTTAATAATTCCCAAGTAAAAAGTAAAGAAATAATAATAAATATTTGAGTTAAATAAACTTTTGTTTTGTCTTTTTTTAATTTTTTTAGATATAGGATATGTTCAGTGCTATATATTTTCATCAATATCCCTCCATATCAAGTCATAGTAATAATTAAATTTTTCGTCTTTTCTATTTTCAGTTGGAATACTTGGTTTATTAAGTTTTATATCATATATCTTTTTGATAGTTGCTGGACGACGTGAAAGAACAATTACACGCGATGATATCGAAATTGATTCTGCAATGTCATGCGTAATTAATATAGCTGTTTTTCCTTCTTCTTTGATGATATTATATAAATCATCAGATAATTTTAATCTAGTTTGATAGTCAAGTGCACTATAAGGTTCATCAAGAAGTAAGATATCAGGATTCATTGCAAGTGTTCTAATTAATGCTACTCTATGAATATAATGAAGACACTTTTCTATTTTTCTTTAATTTTTAATGTTTTTTATTTCGTTTAACTTTATTTTAACAGAGTTATTTATTTTCTAGTTTTTTATTATCATCTTTATATTGATAATCTAGTGCATTTTCTTTTGAAATAGCAGATGTTTTTGTTTCTTCTTCATATACATCTCTTGCGCTTTTAGCGACTCTTCCACCACGAGCAGCAACTTTCATATTTTCACTTAATCCTTGTGGACGCTCATTTTTAGCAATATCACGAGCAGCAATTTCGCCAATGTTAGTTAAAGCAATTTCAATATCGGTCATATTATCTCTTAATGATTCTTTTCTTATGCCTTTATATGCTTTATATTCACTTGCTTTCATTCCAGACCAACCTTTGTATATCTCGTTAGTAAGCATTGCATATTCAACAGGTTTTTTAATGCCACCATCTTTCCATATATCAGTTAGTTTAAATCTATCAACAATACCATTTAATCTTTTCTTAATCCATTCATCACTATAACCTTTATTACGATAATAATTTACTGCACGATTAATTGCTATTTCAGGATCAAAGACTTCATCAATTCTCTCGCTACCTAAACCTGCTAACCAAACTTTAAAAGGTTCAGCTTTGGGGGAAGGAACAGATTCAATTAATCTTAATATGCCTTTAGTATCTAAAACATCTGTTAAATAATTTTTTCCATCTTTTTGAGATTTTAATTTCAGTTGTCCCAATTTTGAGGACAACTGACTTCCTTCGTTGTCTAGTTTTGTTTTTAAAGCATTCCAATATTTTCTAGGTCTAGGACTTTCTGTTAATACACTAATAACATCAACTACACTAAAGAAATAATCTTCTTTTTCACTATCCCAAACACTTCTGATTTCTTTACCTTCAAAGAGATTAGAAATTGTTTGTAGTTTATTATTCATTCATTATCACATCCTTCCTTTTTAGATTTGGTTATGTAAGTAGGGGATTATTCAAAATTCCATTTAATTTGAATATCCCTACTATTTGTTTCTTCATTTAACTTTCCTATATAGATTTTATCAATAAATTCATCTACAATAACTCTGTTTAGTTCTTTAAGTTCTTGGTATTTACTAAATATCTTTTTATTATTCTTTGAAGATTCTTCTTTCATTTTGTAGTAAGCAATTTCATTATTAATTGATTTAATTTGATTACTATATTTTTCTTCATTTTGGTTGTAATCAGTTATTAAATCTTTAAATTGTTCGGCTGTGATAACACCATTAACTTTATCTTCATATAAACTTTTTAAATAATTTCTAGTTTTGGCAACTTCTTTTTCAACATCAGCTCGTTGTTTTTCTAATGATTTAATCTTACTACTAAATCTAGTTTTTTTCTTTTTAGAATCTAAATCATTTAATTCTTCTTCATCATAGAATTTTTTGATTTTCTTGTTAATTGCCTCCAAGACTAAATCAGCTAGTAAATCATACCTAATTGACGACTTATTAATGCAATCATCATATCCATCACGATTATTAGAACATACTAGATATTCGTGTTTAGATGAGTTCTTTTTTCTCATATAATGTTTGCATTCAAGACAAAATACTTTACCAGAGAATATATGAACAACACCTGTTGCTTTCATAGGTTTAGTTCTTTCTTTCATAGCCACCTGAACTTTATTAAAAGTTTCTTCATCAATAATTGCTTCGTGAGTATTTTCAATTTTAATCCACTCACTTTTATCTTTGTGTTTAATTTTATGGTTTTTATAACTAACAGTAGTTCTTTTACCTTGAATTAAATGTCCTAAATATAATTCGTTCGTTAAAATCGTTTTAATGGCATTTGTAGACCATTTTATATCTTCTCTAGGTCTATTACTAATTACATTTAATTTAATCCCTTTTCGGTATTTATATAGGGAAGGACAGGGTATATTTTTACTATTTAGATATTTTGCTATACCTGTGAATCCTAATCCTGTTAGATATAAGTCAAATATATCTTTAACAATTTCGGCAGCTACTGGATCTACTACTAATTTATTATTGTCTTCAGTAGATACTTCATAACCAAATGAGGCAAAAGGAGAAATAAATTCTCCTTGCTTCATTTTAGCATTGAAAGCACTCCTAATATTGTTAGATACATCTTCCAAATACCACTCATTAACAAGTCCATTTATTTGTCTTGATTTTTTATTACCTTTATTTGCAGTATCAGCATTATCAGCAAGACTTATAAATCTTACTCCCCATTCAATAAACTTATTATGAAGATATTTTTCTATGATTTCCATATCTCTTGAAAATCTTGATTGACTTTTACATAGAACAACATCTATTTTACCATTTTCACAATCTCTAATAAGTCTTTCAAATTCAGGTCTATAAGTTCCTGCACCTGATAAATCTTCATCACAATATTCATCTACTAATATAAATTCAGGTCTTTTTTCAATTTCAGCCATAAGAAGATGTCTTTGATTTTTGATTGATTCACTATTATCTTCTTTATTTGCTTTGTCTCTATCTTCATCAGATAATCTTTCGTAAATACCAACTCTTAATACTTTCTTACTCTCAACACTCTCCGTTTCATTCATAACTATTACCTCCAATACAAAGGCAATAATTAAAGTTAAAGTTAAACTTATAACCAATACTATTATAACATTTATTTTGCAGTATTAACATTAAACTCCATCAATTCTATAATATTATATAGTTTTTTATTAATTATTTCTTTTAATTTAGTATCGGTTAATTTTTCATCTACAATATCAATAATATTGTATTGCATTTAATTTACCCCTTTCGCATATTAAGTTTGAGAGATAAAAAGACGCTTGTAATCATTAATTTGTTTATTTTTTCTCATATTATCAATCCTCCAATCACTACTTAATTTAAAATAATATTTTTTGGTACATTTTATTATAAAAAGGTTATTATAATTTTAAAGGTTAGTTTCTATCATTTATATAAATTTAATTTGTTTTTGGTTACAAAGTCTTTTTGTTAAAATATTAAGAGTTAGATACAACTTACATACTTATTTCAAAATCATCTGATTTATCTTTTTCAGGTTTTTCATACTTACGATTAACCCCATTTGCATAGTATTCCATATCATCATAATTAATTTCATCATCTTTAGAAAAGTGAATACCTATCTTATGACCTAGAGCCCTGCAAATCTTATCACAAAAGTTAAACATTTTTTCTTTAAAGTTATTAAATGTTTCTTGTATTTCATTAACTTTAGTTTCTAACTTTTCAATAATAGAATTTTTTTCTTTTATTACTTGTTTTTGTTTAGATATTGTTAGTTCTTGTTCGTAAATTTTAGTATCTCTTTCCTTAATAGCACGACCATCTTTTAATTTTGAATTTTCAGTTTGAAGATTATCTATCTTATCAGTTAGTTCTTCAATCAAAACATTCTTTTGTTTTATTACACTTTTACTATTTGAATTTTGTTTTTGAATTTGTTTAGAATAATCAATCAAATTATTAATATCTTCATCTTTATATCCTACAACTTTTCTTTTTACAGGATTTAAGATTTCTTTCTCATCTATTTCAGAAAGTTCTTTTGCAGTTTGAAGTTCTATCTCATTTAATTTTTTATTTTTTTCAAATTCAATTTTCATTTCATTAATTTGTTCGTTTAAATCTTCAATTTCTTTTTCAGCTTTAGTTTTATGATGTTTATTATCTCCAATATTCCCACGAAATAACTTGTATCCTTTTTCAGTAATATATTTGTTATAGTCATCTTGAATTTTTGCATAAGATGTTTTACCACCTAATGCTTTCCAAAACTGATCACAATTCAAAAATTTACCTTTTTCAGTTTTAAAAATGTTTTTACCATTTTCATCTTTCTTTTGCACAGGATACATTTTTTTATTTCCTTTTTTATCTATGCCTTCACGATAGATTATATTTCCGTTTGAATCAGTTTCAAAAATTTTTCTTTTAACTTCATTTACGATTGGCATAAAATAAAAGTGCATGTGTGGAGTATCTTCATCATAATGAACTTCTGCATAAATTATATTATCTTTTCCAACAAGTTTTTCTAAAAAGTTATAACTATCTTTAAAAAAATCTTTGACTTTTTCAGGAATATCATCATCACTTTTTATATCAGGAACGAGAATAGGTTTACTTTTATCTTTTCCTACTTGATGAGTTCTATCACTTTCTTTAAATTTCATTCCCAAACTTTGAAAAAATTCTTTTCCACTTGTAACGATAGCACCATTTAACAAATTTGTATTCTTGCCATCATTATAGTATATTTTATTTTCTTTTAATTTAGAATAAACTTGTTCTTGAAGTGTAGATGTTGATAAAGGAACAAAACTATAATTAAATTGTGTTCTATCTTTATCATAATTTCCTGTTCCTTTTCTATCTTTTAGTTCTACACCAAGTCCACCTAAATCACTTGCTTTATATTTATTTTCAAATCTCAATACTTGATTTCCATCATACATTTTATTCCTCCTTTGCTGTGCTTCTTTAGTATAAAGGTCATTTATTGACCTATCTCACTAGGGCATAGCCCACGTGAGATTAGGGAGTTCCCTAATAACCCCTTGCTTGTTTTTCGTAAATGCCTAAACTTGTCGTAAAGGCATAAACTTCAAACAAGATTAAATAATAACTATCCACTGGATACTTATTATTTAATAAAAATTACTAAAGCATAACTTTAGTAATTGTAAAAATATTCACTATCGCCACTTTCATTTTTCTTGCGAAAAACAAAACGTGCCTCGTTCATTTTTACTAACTTTTTAGAAAAAAGTTATCAAAAAATTTAATGATTATTCATCATAATCATTAATCGGTTCTTCATATTTTGCATTATAAATTCTTTCAGCGCCTGTTCTTTTTGATTCAATATGAAGACCTTCTTTTTCTAAATTATCTAAATTATTTCTTAATAATTTTCCAAATACTGATGGAACAATTTGTAAATTTAATTTGCTCGTAATATCAGATACTGTGAATGAAAATTCTTTTTGTTTGATAGCATAATTTAGAAAAATTAATAGGTTAGGATTTAAGTCATTACTATCAGTTTCTGACTTTTCAAAGATTAAATTTTCATTTCTTTTTAGAACAAAATCTATGCTTTCATAATCTCTACTTTCATAAGAAAATAAGATTTTATTTTTAAGATTTTGATCTAATTTTAGAGTAATAATTCCATCAACAGAGCCATCTATTGCAGTTGATCCGAGTGATTTATTATTCTTATTTAAATGATGAATTAGTAAAATGGTAAAATTATATTTCTTACACAATTCTCTAAATTTAGGAATAACATATTGTCCCATATCTTGATAATTATTTAAGTCATAACCATTATTCATATCAATTCCACTAAACATATCTATAATTACAAATCTTCCATTAAGGTCATTTGCAAACTCTTGAAACTCTAATTGTAAGTCCATTAAATTTAATTTTCTTTCATTAATTTCCTGTTCTTTTAATCTAAAATTATCATCAGTAAATTCTAAATTCATTTTATCAATTCTATCTAAAATTTGTGAAAAATTCATTTCTGTGCTAATATATAAGACAGGAGATGGACTTGTTCTAAATCCTAAAAAGTTTGTTCCTGTTGCTACTCTATTAGCAAGTTGTAGTGCGAGTAACGACTTGCCAACTTTTGGTCTAGCAACAAGACAATATAATCCATTAGATTTCATTAGATTATCAACTATGAAATCTTTTTTTATAGAATTTTTTCTCATTTCACTTATTGTTTTCATCAAGATTCTCCTTTCTAGCTGTCAAACTTTTTAAATAATCTACATCAATTTTTAAATATTCAACAACAACATTCATAGGTAAATCTCTTGTATGAATTTCATAGTTTAATTCTTCTTTAATCTTATTTCTAATCTTTAAAACTGAACTTCTACTTAATCCCGTTAGTTTCATTAAATCATTAATATCACACCAAGTTTTAGATATTAGATTTAGTGTTTCTTCAGCATTCATTTAATCTACCTCTCTTTCTTTTGTTTTTGATGGTTTTAGTGTTCCCAACAACTCCCTTTAAGGATGTATATATAGTTATTAGCCATATATGTAACGAGAATTTTAGATAATTCACAACTCCGTGCCAATAGGATACTTGCCTTGCATTTGTTTAACGAGTCGGCATATATCGGCGATTTCCAACTCTATTTAATTTTCAAATAACTATATTTAGGTTGCAAAATAGATTAAATCGCAACCATTGAGTTGAGTATAGCATATAGAAAAATACTTGTCAACTATAAAGTTGCAAAAATATGCAATTTTAATCAAAAAAGTTGCAAAAGTATTAAAAATGTGTTATATTTATATTGCGAAAGGAGTTTATTCGTATGATTAATAATGAAGAAACTGTTGGGCAAATGATTGCTAGAGCAAGAGAAGAAAAAGGATTATCTAAAAGAGAATTATCAAGACTTGCTAAAATAAGTGATACAGAACTTGCTCGTATTGAATCAGGAGAAAGAGAAATACCCAACCCAAAAACTTTAAGAAAAATAAGTCAGCATATTGGAATTAATTATAATGATTTAATGTATGCTGCTGGACTTGGTTTTCAAGTCACACCTTTAAATCCATTTTTAATTAACTATTATTCAGGACTAAAAGGAGATCAAATTGTTGATGCTATACTTAATACTTCATCAGTAATTAAGAACTGGGAAGAAATGATAGAACAATTTAAAAAGGATTTAGAAACAAAAGAATATAATGAGGCACAAATAGAACAAATAGAACAAACTATTGAAGATACTGAATATCAAATAAGAACTGCTAAAGAAATAGTTAATGTTTTAAATAGTGCTAGAAGAAAGGAGAATATAGAAAATGCAAAGAACAACTAAAAAGAAATTTGATATTATTAAAATTATAATTAATATAATATTACTTGTTTTAATGATTTTAAGCATAACCAAAAAAGATAATATTTATTATGCTTGGTATTGGATTATGGTAACAATTATGCTAATATCTGAAGTCTATTATTTGTTAAAATGGAACAAAGTTGGAGAATGGAATGTTGATAAAAAAGATTCTAAAGCAATTAGATATTCCTTTGATGGTTTAACTACAGGCACTTTATTGATGATAGGTTTTATATATTTAGGAGTTTTAGGTTATGAATTTTTAGATAAAAGTATTAAGACAAATACTTATGTAATAGTTGGAGTTTATGCTTTATTTACATTATCAATAATATTTGATTATTTAGCACTTTATAGTGCAAATAAAGATACTAAAGAACTAGCTGAAAAGACTTTTAAATATAAAAAATAATGACAGCAATGACAGGAAAAATCAGGTGATACCCACCTAAAATTTGCCGTCATGCCGTCATCTGACATAATAAAAAGTAATATAATTTTATGATTTATTAGATAAATAGTAATTTGTTAAGGAGTTGAAGTAAAATGTCTAATGAAAATAAAAAAGATTTTAATACTATGATGAAAAACAATAAAGATATGCCTAAAACACAAATTGTTAAAGATGAAATGACTATAAAAAAATATGGTGGAACTAAAATGTTTTTTGCACCACCACTTTATTATGATGAACTAATGAAAAAAGTTCCAAAAGGAAAACTTGTAACAGTTAGTCAAATGAGAGATTATTTAGCAAAGAAAAATAATGCTGATTTTACTGATCCTATGACAGCAGGTATATTTGTTAATATTGTTGCTTGGGCTAGTTATCAAAGAGATAAAGATATTACACCATATTGGAGAACATTAAAATCAGATGGTGAATTAAATGTTAAGTATCCAGAAGCAATAGAGTTACAAAAGAGATTGCTTGAAGAAGAAGGACACACTATTATTACTAAAGGAACAAAAAATATAAAATATTATGTTAAAGATTTTGAAAATAGTTTAATAGAATTATAATTCAAATTACAATTTATAGATTAGTTCACAAGATTAATATATAGAGAACGGATGAAAATCCGTTTTTGTGTTTATGTGTAGATTAACAGAATTTAGTGGTAAAATATTATTAGAAATGTGTATTGCTACGATAAGTAGCATAAATGTAATGTAATGTTGCTGTTATTAAATGAATCATCCTAGTAAAATTAGAGTTAGAAAGAAGGGATATTATGACATTAGGTCAAAAATTAAAAGAGATAAGAAAAAGATTTGGTTTATCTCAAGAAAGTCTTGCTGAAATAATGAATGTTTCAAGACAAGCAATAACTAAATGGGAATCAGATGGAGGAATACCTGATATAACTAACTTGCAAGAATTATCGAAGGTATTTGGTGTATCAATTGATTATTTTGTTAATCAAAATTTGGAATTACCGATACTTACTATGAGAAAAGAAATAAATAAAGAAGATTATTCTAGTAAGCTAAAGTCTTATGATGAAGTTATAGGTCAATATTTTTCAGAATCATGGAAAGTATATAGTCTAACTAAGTCAGAGAAAGAGAATAAACTAGAAGTAGCACTAGATATATTAACAGGTGGACTAACCTATGGAACGATAAAAGATTTAAGTGATTTGTCTGTATATGCTTTAGCTGTAAAAGATAATATCAAATTGCTTGTGAATATTAAGAATTGGATTCTAACTATAAAAGAATTACCAAGTGATATAGATGAAAATAAATTTACAGTAGATAACAAAGTGTTCAGAAAATGTGCTTTAATTAAATTAAAGAGTAAATAATTAAACGATAAAAGTTACCCCACATTTTGTTAGGGTACTTTTTTTATTATTTGTATTATAATTACTGCTGAAAGGAGCTAGATTATGGATCAAGAGCGTATTGGTAAATTTATTCAAAAACTTCGTAAAGAAAAAAACTTAACTCAAAAAGAATTAGCCGATAAATTGTTAGTAACTGAAAATGCAATAGGTAATTGGGAAAATGGTAGAAGGATGCCAGACTATTCAATATTAAAGGAGCTATGCGAAATATTAGGCACAAATGTAAATGAGTTATTAAGTGGTGAAAGAATTCAAAACTATAAAGAAAAGGCAGAAGAAAATTTAATAAAATCAAGAGAGCAAGAAGAGGCATATAACAAAAGACTTCTAGCTTTAGATAATATTATTAAGATTATTACATCTATTTCTTATTTAGCACTTTTATATGCAAATATTATATCTGAAAATAATATTAATAAGTATTTGTTTATGATTCTTTCAATTGTCATTATATTTATAGGTCTTACAGCAGTTATACGAATTGAAACAGATGCTGGATATTATGAGTGTAGTAGTTGTAAACATAGATACATACCAAGTTTTAAAGCAGTTTATTTGTCCTTAAATAAGGGAAAAACAAGATATTTAAAATGCCCAAAGTGTAATAATAAAAGTTGGAATAAGAAAGTATTATATAAATAATATAAAATTAAATTTTTAAGGGTGGTGAAATATTATGAATTCAGAAAAGAAAGAAAAAATAGGATGGATTATTGTATTAATAGGTATTGTAGTGGCAGTAGTTAGTACAATCTGGTAAGAATTTAATCCATTAATTGAAAATGTATCCAATATAGTGAAATATATTAAACGAAATAGCAAGTCTTGATTAAGAGATTTGTTTTTTTAGTATAATTATAATAAAAAAATAGTAATTTGTTGAATATCAAGATGCTCGTAAAATAGTAATATTCAGAACAACTCAATGAAAAAATATGCTATTTTTATGGTAAAATATAGGGATAAAGTAAAACTCAACTTCTGGTTCGTGTTAATACTTAATGATTTAGAGTATATTTGAGTCATGAAAGGAGAAAACTATATGGATCAAATTAAAATAGGAAAATTTATTCAAGAAAAAAGAAAAGAACAAAAACTTACTCAAAGTGATTTAGCAGAAAGATTAAATATAACAGATAGAGCTATATCAAAATGGGAAAATGGTAATTGCTTACCAGATGCTGGAACGATGCCAGAGCTTTGCAAGATATTAAATGTTTCTATCAATGATCTATTTAGTGGTGAAATAGTAGATATGAAAGATAACGAAAAGAAATTAGAAGAAAATTTACTTGAGATAGCAAAACTAAAAGAAGAAAAGGATAGGCAATTGTTAGCACTTGAATATGTAATTGGATTTACTGCAAGTATAACATTTCTAATATTAATATTTGTAGCATCATATGTAGAAATGGAAACTTGGTTAAGAATATTACTTATAGTTGCAGGAAGCATAATATTTGCATTTGGTGTAGGTAATGCTATAAAGATTGAACAAACTGCAGGATACTATGAATGTTCAGAGTGTAATCATAAATATGTTCCAACATATCAAAGTGTATTTTGGGCACAACATATGGGAAGAACAAGAAAAATGAAATGCCCTAAATGTGGCAAAAAATCTTGGCATAAGAAAGTTTTGACAAAATAAAGGAGGAAAAAATAATATGAAAGAATGTATAAGATGTAATTCAGTAATGGTTGAGAATTTACAAATTGGAAGTAATGGAACAAAAATTGTTAAGGATAATATATTAAAAAATCCAATTGGAGAAATAAAATGTGCTGTATGTCCAGAATGTGGATATGCTGAAACATATGTTGAAAATTTAGAAATAATAAAAGAGTTAGTCAGTAAAGAAAATAAGTTAATTAAAAGAAAATAAAAGAGGTCGTAATATTTTGGTATTCCGAACTACATAAAAAAATAACCCTAATAGTCAATTTAGACTACTAGGGTTTTCGTTTACTTATTCATTAATGAATAACAATAATCATATACATATAAGTGATTATTAATCTCTCTATTTATGACTTTGTCTTTAAAATCAGTTTCATAAATATTAAATAACATTTCAATAGTAAATTTTTTCTTTTCAATATCAGTAAGTTCTAAATACTTGGCTGAAAGAAATAATAAATGCTTATATTTAGCAAAATTAACAATAGTTTTGCTATAACTTGGATCTAATTTATTTAATATTTCTTTTAATAGTATAATTATATCTTTTACATTAAAATTAATATCAAAGTTCTTATTTTCTAGTAAGTATATAGCAAGTCTTATTTTATCAATATTCTTTAAATCATCAAACATACTAATTAATTCAATTACTTTCTTTGTATGACTATCTAATAACATAATTTACCTCAATCTTTCTTTTATTTTAGTTATAAGTTTACTACTTAATTATTGCCTAGTGTCTATACCGTATCCGACCACAGGTATGAATACAGTGAAGACATTAATTTATATTTGTGTCTTCATAGCATACAGACAACCCTTTGACGCATACCACCTGATAAATTATCAGGATATTTATAAATAAAATCTTTTAAACCATATTTTTCAAGAAGTTTTTTAACATTGTTGATGTTTTGATCAGTTAATTCATTATTAAGTTCTAAGCCAATTAAACAATTATCGAGAATTGTTCTCCATGGGAATAAGGAATCAGTTTGGAGCATATAGCCAATTTTAATATTATTATTCATTATGATATTTCCATTACTTTTATTAGTTAGTCCAGCCATAATTGAAAGAAGAGTAGATTTACCACAACCACTTGGTCCAACAATTGATATGATTTCATGTTCTTTAACATCAAAGCTTATATTATCAATTGCAAGTGTTTCATCGTATTTATCATGATATATTTTAGATAAATTTTTAATTTGTAAGATATTTTTCATAAAATATTCCTCCAACTAATGTAGTTTATGAAAAATAAAAAAATGTTGTAAAGACAAATAACTGCATAGGATTAAGTTTTTATCTAAATAAAGAAGTAATGTATTTTAAATTTGTATCTTTTTATTATTAACATTAATTGATTCACAATATAATATTGTAGATATTTTATAAATAATAATTAGGAGGTTTTATGAATCAATTAATTTATTCGACAATTGATAAAAATAAAGAAAGATGTAATAATGAATTTGATATAAATGATAATGTTAAAAATAAATGTCATGATATCAATTGTAATCCATGCTATAGAAATTGTTATATAATGGGTATAACAGGCCCCCAAGGAATACAAGGTGCAACAGGACCAACAGGCCCCCAAGGAATACGGGGTGAAATAGGTCCAACAGGCCCACAAGGAATACAAGGTGAAATAGGTCCAACAGGCCCACAAGGAATACAAGGTGCAACAGGACCAACTGGTCCAATGGGAGGAATAATTAATTATGCAGATTTTTATGCTTTAATGCCACCAGATAATGCTGCAACAGTTGCACCTGGAACAGATGTAAGTTTTCCGCAGGATGGGCCTAATAGTGGAGTAACTATAACTAGAACAGGAGCTAGTTCATTTAATTTATCAGAAATAGGAACATATCAAATATATTTTAATGTCCCAGTTTCTGAGGCAGGTCAATTAGAATTAACTCTAAATGGAGCGCCTTTATCTTATACAGTTGTAGGTAGAGCAACGGGAACCAGTAATATTTCAGGTTTATTTCTTGTTGAAACCACAACAATTAATTCAATATTAACTGTTAGAAATCCTTCAGGAAATGCGGCTGCTTTAACTATAACTCCTTTAGCGGGTGGAACTAATTCTGTTTCTGCACATCTTGTCATAATTCAAATTGCATAAATGTATAGAAAAAGAATATTAATCAAAGATATTCTTTTTCTATACTAGGGTATTCACATGTAAATATTTTTGTAAATATATTGATTTTAAATAAATAATAGTTGTACTATATAGTGCGTTGAGTTAAGGAGAATTTAAAAATGGAAAAAATAAATATGGAAATTATAATTTCATCATTATTGTTAAGTGGATTTGATAAAGTTGATTCTGTCTTATTTACTTTGGTCTTAGGAAAGATTGTTCTTGATAATGTAAACTCTCAAAAATTTAAGTATGAGGATGAAAAGAATTCAAAAGTGTACAATGACTATATTAATCATGATGGAGTAATTTTTAATTTAAAAGAGGGAATAACTTTAGATATGAATGTTAGTCCACTAGATAATCATGTATTTCCTCTAAGAAAAGCACTTCATACAAGTAAAGAGTTATTAGAATATTTTGCTGAACTAGATTTTAATGATATTGTATCAAGAAAGATTGAAAGCTTTGGAGGGTATGAAAATATATCTCCAGAAAAATTAGATTATTTCTTTAGCAATAAGGAAAAAGAAATAATTGAAAATATAAATAGTTTAAAAATAAATAATCAAAAAAAATTGATTAAAAAATAAAAAGTTAACAGTAAATATGTTAATTTTTTTTAAATATTTAGATAAATTACTGGTATAATTAATATTATTGAATAGGAGATAATATGAGTAAAATAAGTATTCCTAAATATAGTTTAGGAGAAGAATTAGTTAATTCTATTAGTCATGGTATTGGAGCACTTTTAAGTATTGTGGCTTTGGTATTCCTTGTTTTAAAAGCAAATACTGTAAATGGAATAGTAAGTGTATGTTTATATGCAGCATTTATGATTATTTTATATACTATTTCTTGCATTTATCATGCTTTAAGTCCTAGAGTAGTTGGTAAAAAAGTTTTAAGAGTAATTGATCATTGTAATGTTTTATTGATGGTAGCTGGAACTTATATGCCAATTTGTTTATCTTTATTATATGGAAGTATTGGTTGGATAACTTTTGCTATAGTTTGGATTATAACTATAATTGGAATAGTTTTAAACGGGGTTAATGTTGATAAATATAGTAAGATATCAGTTATATGTAATTTAATACTTGGATGGGGTGTTCTTGTATTAATTACACCAATAAGGTCTTTAGTTCATGATAATGGAATATTATATTTAATACTTGGTGGAGTATTTTATACAATAGGTTCAATTTTATATGGATTAGGTAAAAAAATAAAATATATGCATTCTGTATTTCATTTCTTTGTTTTGTTTGGAAGCATTTTTCAATTTATCTTTATTTATAATTATTGTATTTGACATTTAATACTAGAATTTATTAATGAGAAATGATATGATTACATTGAGGAGAAAATAATGAGTGATACTGAAAAAATATTAAAATTAATTGAAGAATTAGATATCGAAGAATTAAAGTTATTAAAAGATAAGATAGATAAAAAATTACATAAAATCTATCAGTATATACCGTCAAATGATTCAGAGGTAATTGCAGGCTATGCAAGAAATTTTCACTACAGTGAAGAAAGACGTGAAGAAGTATTAAAGAAAATAAAAAGTTTAGGAGAGAAATAAAAAAATAAATTAAAACATATACTTAATTGGTGGTATATGTTTTTTAGTATTATTAATTTTATAAAAAATTTATTTTTCTTTACTGGTAGTTATTCAAATAATTTATTTTTAGAACCATTATCAAATGAAGAAGAGGAACATTATTTAGAATTACTTGAAAAAGGAGATGTTGATGCTCGCAATAAATTAATTGAACATAATTTAAGATTAGTTGCTCATATTGTAAAAAAATTTCATGATGATTCAAATATTCAAGATGATTTAATTAGTATAGGTACAATTGGACTTATTAAAGGAATAGATACTTATAAAAGAAATAGAAATATAAGACTTACTACATATTGTTCAAGATGTATTCAAAACGAAATTTTAATGTATTATAGAAGTAACAATAAATATAATAAAAATATTTCCATAAATGAAGGAATAGGATATGATAAAGATGGAAATGAAATAACAATTCTGGATATCTTAAAATCTGATTCACCAGATTATGCTCTTGATTTGTATGAGAAAGAAAATATAAATTTATTAACAGATTATTTTAAAGTATTAAAAGAACAAGAAAAAGAAATATTAACTTATAGATATGGACTTAATAACCAAGATGAATTGACTCAAAAGGAAATAGCTAAAAAATTAAATATTTCTAGAAGTTATGTTTCTCGTATTGAAAAAAGAGCTTTAACTAAGTTATTAAAAGAATTTATCATTAATAAAAAAGATTAAAAATTATGTTGTATATTTGTACCAAAAATATTTTTTCAAAAATTGTTAGTATTTCTTGACTGTAATTTATATTTCATTATATAATCAAATCAGTTGAGATACTTATTGTATTTTTACTAGTTGAATTTATTCCGCAGACTTATGTTTTAATAAAACATATTTATAAGGGCGTACCTCTTGGTAATGTATTTAAATACATTATTAGTTCGCAAAAAGAGGAACGCCCTTTTTCTATTCTATTTATAGGGAGGTTATAAATGAATGAATTTGAAGAACATATTTATGGAAAAATAAAATATGAATTAATACAAAGTGTTATTGATAAAAAAGTTGATACTTATTTTGTGAGCAGAAATGAACTTAATCATTATTATAATGTTGGTAAGATGATAGTTGATGCACAAGGTGGAGAAGAAAGAGCTAAATATGGTGATGGACTTATTCGAAAATTTTCAAAAAGACTAACACAAGAATTAAATAAAGGATATAGTTATCGTTCATTAAACTTAATGAGAAAGTTTTATTTATTTCAAAAAGTGCATGCAGTGCATGCACAATTATCATGGATGCATTATAGAGAGTTATTATCTCTTAGTGATGATAATGAAATTAATTATTATATTGATATATCTTTAAAGGAAAAACTAGGATATAGACAGTTACACAAAAAAATAAAAGATAGAGAGTATCAAAGGTTGGATAATAAAACGAAAAATAAACTAATTAATAAAGAAAAATTAGATGTTTATGATAATATTAAAAATCCTATTTACATCAATACTTACGATAATAATTTAGATAAAGAAATAATATCAGAAAAAATATTAAAATTGTTTATATTAAGAGACATGGATAATTTTTTAAAACAATTAGGTGATGGATTTGCATATATGGCCAGTGAATATAAAATAATGGTAGGTAACAAACATAATTACATTGATATGCTACTCTTTAATGCTATCTATAATTGTTATGTAGTTGTTGAACTTAAAGTAACAGAATCAAAAAAAGACCACTTTGGGCAAGTTATGATTTATAAAAATTTTATTGATAAACATTTAAAAAATATTAATCAAGATAATACTATTGGTATCATTGTTTGCAAAAAAGATGATAAATATTTAATAGAATATTCATCAGATGAAAGAATTAGAGTTACAACATATGAATTAATTTAATTTTAGAATTTATTGTAATGGATTATACTTATATGATTTAACTATTATATATTTTGTATCAAGTAATCTTTGACATTTTACTATTTTTATGGTAATATGTATTTGTCAAGGAAACTTGCATATAATAAAAAAGGAACACTTAATTCGCAATGTTGAGTGTTGCCATTATAAATTTAGCATATCACCTAACTAGCAAGTAAAGTTAGGTGATTTTGATTTTGTAAGGAGAATATTAAATTTTCAATTATCTATATAATAATCCTATTAATAAAAGGATAATTACAATCAAAAAGAAAACTAGATAATCTCTTTTAGAGATAATCATCACCACCCGTGGAGGCATCACCCAACTAATTAAGTGTTCACAAATATAGTATCATAAATGCAAATAATAATCAAACAAATGTGTAGCATTTTTGTGAATTTGTTTTAAAAATTTTCTATCTTTCTTATTTTAATTATTTTACAGTTATATACTTTATAAGTAATGTTAAAAATAATTAATAATCATAAAATTAAGTTGCGTATGCAGTGTCTCGTATGATATTATTAAGGGGAGGGATTTTTTATGTTAATTACGAGTTTAGATAATAATAAAATAAAAAAATATATCAAATTAAAAGATAAAAAATATAGAGATATAGATAAGTTATTTTTAGTTGAAGGAGAACATTTAGTATTTGAAGCACTTAAGAGTAATCGGTTAGTAGATTTATTAGTAATAGAAGATTATGATTTTAAGATAGATTTTCCATATACATTTGTAACTCTCAATATTATGAAAAAATTAAGTAATATGGAATCAACTCCGAAAGTAATTGGAGTAGTTAAGATGAATGATTCAAATTCTATTATAGGAAATCGAGTTGTAATGCTTGATGATGTAAGAGATCCAGGAAATTTAGGTACAATTATACGTAGTAGTGTTGCATTTAATGTAACAGATATTGTATTAAGTCGAGAAAGTGTCGATTTATATAATGAAAAAGTAATACGTGCAACTCAAGGTATGATTTTTAAAATAAATATTATAAGAAAAGATATTGTAGATATTATAAAAGAATTAAAAGAAAAAAATTATTTAATACTTGGTACAAATGTAAAAAATGGGACAGATGTATCATTTATAAATACTAATAAATATGCACTTATTATGGGAAATGAAGGAAGTGGAGTAAAACCTGAAATACTTAATATGTGTGATAAAAATATTTATATAGAAATGTCCCCAGAATGTGAATCTTTAAATGTAGGTGTTGCAACTAGTATTATATTGTATGAATTAAATAAATAAAGGAATTGTTATGAAAATATTAATTGGAAATTACGTAACTACTCATGGAATAAAAGGTGAAATAAGAATAAAATCAAATTTTAAATATAAAGATAAAGTGTTTATGGTTGGAAATAAAATATACTTAGATAATCAAGAATTTATAATTAATTCATATCGAGTACATAAGGAATATGATATGGTAACTCTTGATGGAATAAATAATATAAATGATATTTTACCTTTAAAGGGTAGTTTAGTTTATGTAGAAGAATCTGATTTAAACTTAAAAAGTGATGAATATTTAGATACAGATTTAATAGGATGTTTAGTTTATATAGAAGATGCTTTAAAAGGAGAAGTTACAGATATAGAATATTTAAATAAAAATAAAATGTTGTTAAAAGTAAATAATACTTTAGTACCTTTTGAATTAGTTAAAAAAATAGATTTAGAAAAACGAGAAATTATTTTAGAGAAAGTAGATGGTTTATTATGAAGATAGATGTTTTAACACTTTTTCCTGATATGTTTGATGGAGTTTTAAATGAATCAATTATTAAAAGAGCAAGAGAAAAAGGTATTGTTGAAATTAATATTCATAATTTTAGAGATTATAGTTTAGATCCTCATAAGAAAGTAGATGATACACCATATGGTGGTGGAGCTGGAATGGTACTTGCTTGTGAACCAATATTTTTGGCTATTGAAGATTTAAAAAGAGATGATAGTTTAGTTATCATGTTAACGCCATCTGGCAAAACTTATAATCAGAAATTGGCTATTGATTTATCTAAATATAAACATCTCATTCTTTTATGTGGTCATTATGAAGGCTTTGATGAAAGAATAAAATCAATATGTGATTTGTTTATAAGTGTTGGAGATTATGTATTAACAGGTGGTGAAATACCTAGTATGATTATAATTGATAGTATTACAAGATTACTAGATGGAGCAATTACTAAGGATAGTTTAGAGTCTGAATCATTTAATGATAACTTACTAGATTACCCAACCTACACTAAACCACGAAGTTTTAGAGGTATGGAAGTACCAGAGGTATTAATATCAGGAGACCATAAAAAAATTAGGGAGTGGAGACTTGCTGAACAAATAAAAAAAACAAGAAGTCTTAGACCAGATTTATTGGAGGATCGTGATGAATGATGTACGTTATTTAATTATTAAAGAAAAAAATAAAAAAGAAGTAATGTACTTTGAATATGATAAATTAAATGGTTTTAACATGACATCTAAAAATAAAAATATTAAATTAAAAGATGCTATAAATGTAAATAAGATGGTTATAATTAATCCTAGTTTTATTGAGAAATTAATTAATAAAAAAATTAATAGTAAAATTAAAAAATTAGTTGATTTGATTGGAACAATATATGAAAGTGATGATGACGATCCAGCTGGAAGTTTGATGCAAGCCCTAAACGAAGTAGAAAAATTTAAAAGAGAAATGATTAACAAATATTTAAATTATATGACCAAAGAACAAATTAATTTATTAGAAAAGAAAATAGGCATACTTGAAACAGAAGTCATGACACATGCCTATAAATTAAATGAACAAAGTAGCTATTACCAGGAAAGTTATGAAGAAAATCGAAAATCAAGATAAATTAAAAAAAATAATAAGTACCATTTTATTAATAAGTTGGTGTTTATTAATTTTTTACTTTTCAAGTCAAATAGGAGAGAAATCAAATTTAAGTAGTAGTCATGTTATTGACTTTATTAATAAATTATTAAATGTTAATTTGTATAATTTTGAATATTCTGTGTTAATTGTTCGAAAACTTGCTCATATGTTTTTATATTTTGTTTTAAATTTATTAAGTATTAATTTTTTTAAGAGTTATAAGTTAAATAATTACTATAAATATGCATTTTTATTTTGTTTAATATATGCAATAAGTGATGAAGTACATCAATTATTTGTGATTGAAAGAGCATTTAGATTAACTGATATAATAATTGATATGTTAGGTGCATGTATTGGTTATATTTTATTAAAATTAATTAACAAATTAAAAATTAAATGATATAATTTATATAGTGTTTAGAATAAAAGAGGTATATATGGTAGATAGAATAGTAAATAGTAAGATATCATGGATAATTCTTGGCACATGTTTATTAGCTATGATAATAGTAATGTTATATCCTAAAAGTGATACAGATAATGTATTAGTTGACGGTGATAAATATGAACAAGAACAAGTAGAAGATAAAATTGTATTCAAGTTAATTGGAGAAAGTGATGTAAAAATTAACTTAGGTGATACATATGAAGAACTTGGAGTTATAGCTCTTC
>JAFUAL010000030.1 GCA_017460745.1 Bacilli bacterium
AATATATTGATGCAATCATATATGATCATAATTACTTACGTCCTAGTTATGCATTAAATTACAAAACCCCAATCGAGTATAGAACTCAATTAGGGTTTGATTAAATCTTTTTTACTGTCTACTTTTTATTGACAACTTCACTTATATAGATAGTCAACTTTTTATCAATTATTGTTTATTCATAAAATGCAAGTAAAAATTCATTGTTTTCCAAATTGTCATAATTATATGAATCCCATGAATCGTGTACTTCAAATAAGTTATTATTTAAAATTGACATATGAGAATTTACGTATCCATAGTTTTCATAATCTTCTCCACTTGTTTGATAGATTTTTTCTAATTTATTATCATCAGGATTTATTATAAGTACATAAGTGGTATAATAATCATCTTTTTCTTGTAATTGTATAATTAATTTGTTGTTATAAATTGCCATTTCCAAAAATTCAACATTATCTTTTCCCAGCATATCTAGATAATTAATATCGTGTTCTATTAAATTTAAATCAGTGTCATATTTATCAATAATATCATGAGTTCCTTCTTTTGCACTACTAGTACCATCATCAATAAAATAAGTTATATAAATGTAATTATCTGATACATGAAGTGCATTTGTAGTAGAATTATAATTATGATTCTTATCTGTTACTTTTACTTTTTTTATTAAATTTCCGTCTAAATCTGCTTTGTATAGATAATATATTATATCCTCATCATCATGCTCATCTTCTTCAGCATAGTCTGTTATATTTTTATAATACATTGAATAATCATTATCCATTGCATATATATTATCTTTTACAATTCCATTACCAGAAACATTAAAAACTAATTTATCATTATGAACATTGGCAAAAATATCGAATAATTGATCATCAGACCATGTATTTAGTTTT
Organism: Bacilli bacterium; assembly: GCA_017460745.1. Classification (GTDB taxonomy): domain Bacteria; phylum Bacillota_I; class Bacilli_A; order RF39; family UBA660; genus RUG591. The sequence continues at coordinate 903 of JAFUAL010000030.1, forward strand.
TCATATTCTTTTTTTATTTCTTCTTCAGTTACATCATCTTCATTATTTTCTATAAAATAATTTTTAAAATCTGTATATGTATAATCAACTGGGAATTTATTTATTTTATAACCATTTTCATCAAGAGTTAAAATACAATAATTTAAAACAATACAATTATCTATATTATAATAGTATCTATTATTTGCTTTTCCGATGTATTTAAACTCTGTTGTTGATAAAGAAAAATTATTGTAATTTATTACTTCTTTAGAAATAAAATTACCTTTTTCATCATACTTATACAAATACTCTGTATACTGGTCTTCATCATTAGAATTTATACTATGAATAAAAATATAATAATTATCGTTGATTTTTTTTATATCGTCAATATAATTAGAAGTTTCATTATTATTCATATCACGTTCTATTTTAGTATTCCAAATTATATTTCCTTTGTTATTATACAAAGTAAGTAAAAGGTTACTATCAAATGATTCAGTGTATATGCTACTATTTGTTATATCGGTATCTTGATTATTATTTTCTTTATAAGGTTTTTTTTTAAAATTTTCTATATCAGTAAATGTGGATATAAAAACTTCATTATCTAGTGATATAATATTATCAATAGTTCCATTATATACTATATATGTAATATTAACTCCGTCATGATTATCACATTTTGTATTTGCTTCATAACTATAACCATCATCATTTTTTTTAACAATTACGTTTCCTGAACAGTTTTTGAATTCTAAATCATCAATTATTTCTTCCGCATCTATATTTAATTCATCGTTTATTTCTTTTAAGTCGATGTTATTTGATTTTAAGTAATTTTTTACTTCTAATAAAAGTTTTTTTTGGTAAATACTTGCAGTGCTTTGTTTAATGATATTTATATTGTTATTATGTTTGGAATAAAATTGCATTTTTGAAAAAATTAAAAAAGCTACAATTCCTATAATTATAAAACTAAAAGTTATTAAAATATTTTTTTTCATATATTTATTTCTCCTTATGATTAAATTATATCAAATATTAATTCAAAAACAAGATTATTTAAAATATTCCTAGTATTTCATCATTTTTTACATCAATATTAAAGTAATTAGCATCTTTAATAAGTCCTGGCATAGTCATAACATTACCCATTAAGATTGTAATAAAACCTGATCCGTTGTTAATTTTATATCCAGTTACTCGCATTGTAAAATCTTTTGGATATCCAAGTATTTTAGGATCATCAGTAATAGAGTTTGGTGTTTTGGAAATACAAATACGAAAATGTTTATATTTATCATTTAGTTTATCAAGTTCTTCTTTTAAATTATCTTCATATATAACATTTGCTCCAAAGATATCTTTACAATATTTTTCAATTTTTAAAGTAATGTTATCTTCATCATTATAAATATTATATCGTTTATTATTTTCACGATTTGCATATTCGACAATAGTATCAGCCAATTTTTTAGTGTTTTTACTTCCATTTTTATACATGTTACTTACAAGCATTGTGACATTAAATTGTTTACAAAGATTTTCTACAACTTGTATTTCTTTTTTGGTATCACTTTCAAATTTATTAAGAATAACTAATAAATTATTTGAAAATTTTTGCATATTCTTAATATGAAATTCTAAGTTACTAACACCTTTATTTATATCACCATTTCCATGATGTTTTAAACTTCTAATGGTTGCATTTATTATAATTAAATCAGGATATATGTCATTTAATTTGCATTTTATATCTAAAAATTTTAAAGCACCCATATCACTTCCAAATCCTGCTTCAGTTATGACATAATCAGATAATTTAAGTCCCATTTTAGTAGCAATTATTGAGTTACATCCATGAGCAATGTTTGCAAATGGACCACCATGAATAATGGCTGGATTATTTTCAAGAGTTTGAACAAGATTTGGTTTAATTGCATCTTTAAGTAAAGCAAGTACAGAACCTGTTCCACCTATATCTTTTAAATAAATATCTTTATTGTCTTTGCTTTTACCAATTAAAATATTATTAAGTTTATCTCTTAAATCGTCTATATCACGGGCAAGTGTAAAAATAGCCATGATTTCACTTGCAGCTGTAATTGTAAATGCATCATCTCGCATATTAGTTTTTATGTGTCTTAAACTTCTATCATTTATGTCCATGCATCGTGTAAAATAAACTTTTTCAATATTTAATTTGTTCCCTTGAAAAATATGATTATCAATTATAGCTGATATTAAATTATTAGCACTTGTAATAGCATGAAAATCACCTGTAAAATGTAAATTTATGTTATTCATAGGGGCAACTTGACTCATGCCACCACCTGTTGCACCACCTTTATTACCAAATACTGGTCCAAGAGATGGTTCACGAAGAACAACACAGGAATTATATCCATTTTTATTTAGAGCATCAGTTATACCAACTGCAAGTGTTGTTTTACCTTCGCCAAATGGAGTAGGGTTTGTTGATGTTACTAGAATTAACTTACCATTTTTCTTTTTCTTACTTTTAAAATTTTCTATTTTAGCCATGTATTTTCCATAGCAACTAATATCATCTTCTTTTAAATTTAATTTTTTAGCAACTTCTACAATTGGAAGTAACTTTTTCTTTTTACTAATTTCATAATCCGTCATATTACACCTCTTTTTCATTATAACATTTATAATTAGTTATGGAAATTTATTTTGTAAATAAAAAAAACTAAGATTTTATTTTTTCTTAGTTAAATATTTTGGCTTAATTAATTCTAGAAGTAATGCTTTATCAAGTAATCTATTATCTAAATCTTCTTTTTTAATCTCTGGAAATAAATCGTATAAATCCTTTTTCATACTAATTTCTAGCCAACTTTTAAAATCCATCAAATCCATATAATGGGAATAAGAGTTTTCAGATACTCCTTTTCTAGTCATCACATCAAGTATTCTTTTTTCAATAGTTGTGAATCCGGTTTCAAGACACATTAAATCACATAAGTGAATGATGTTATCAAATAGATCTTTGTTAATACTTTGCAAATAGTTATTAATAAAATCATAACTTTCTTTATCTTTAGGACCAATTCCAACTGTTTTAGTTATATCATTATTTAAAAATGAATGTGTTAAAGAATATCTTGCAATATCATCGTATCCTAAATTCTTTAAATAGAAATATCCTTCAATTGGATGATTAAAATGATTAATCCTTCTTCCTATATCATGCAAATATCCTATTTTTAATGCAAAAGATTCATTAAGATCTAATGCCTGGGCAATTCTTCTAGCAGCAAGTCCTACATAAATACTATGAAGTATCCATTTATTTTCAGGTTTTGTTAAATCTTTTTTATCTTTAATATCTTGAAGTAATAAATCAAGTGCTTCTTTTTCAGTTATTTTTTTCATTTTTCCTCCAATTAAATAAACATGATGTTATATAATTTCTATTTTCATTAGATTCGTTTTAGGTATTATATTAGATTCTTTATCTGTTTTAAAACCAGCTGTCATAATGATAATATCATTTTCCTTTAAATTCATAAATTCTAAAGCATTTTTGCGAGAAGCTGTAAATACTTCTTCAGTTACTTTGTATTCATCAACAACTCTTGGGTAAATTCCATAATAAAGAGTTAGAGATTCAGCAATATCTTTGTTAGTTGTAAGAGTTAAAATTGGACAATTTGGCTCAAGATTAGAAACAATAGTTGCTGTTGTACCTGTAATTGATGGAATAACAATTAATTTAGCTTTTAAACTATTAGCTGTTGCTACAACACTTTCAGCAATTGCTTCAACTGATTTTTCATTGATGTCTATTTCATAAATAGATTTATTTTCATTTGATGCTTCTATATGTTCGCAGATATTGGACATATAACGAACTGCTTCAATTGGGTGAAGGCCAGTTGTTGTTTCACCACTTAGCATAACAGCATCAGCTCCATTATAAACAGCATTAGCAATATCAGTAACTTCGGCACGAGTAGGGCGAATATTTTTTTTCATACTTTCAAGCATTTCCGTTGCAACTATACAAATTTTTCCTTTTCTTCTACATAAATTTGCTATTTTTCTTTGCCAAATAGGTAAATCTTCCATTGGAATTTCAACACCTAAATCACCTCTTGCCACCATAATTCCATCGCTTACTTCTATGATACTTTCTAAGTTTTCAATTCCAGTTTGGGATTCTATTTTTGATATGATTTTTAAATCAGTTCTATTTTCCTTTTCAAGTATTTTTCTTACTTCAAGTACTTCATCTTTCGTAGATACAAATGATAAAGCAAGAAAATTACCTTCATTTCGGCATGCATATACTATATCATCGTAGTCCACGTCAGAGATAAATGGAATATCTAATTTAACTCCCGGAACAGATAGACTTTTTTTACTTTCTAAAATTCCTCCTGTTATAATTTTGCAATTAACATAATCTTGATTTTTTTCTGTAACCTCTAATTTCATTAGGCCATTTTCTAGTAAAATAACGTTACCAACATTTAATGAATCAATGGCACTTTGATGATTTACTGAAAATTTTTCTTCATCCCCAAGAACATCATCTTTAACAATTTTAATAAAATTGCCTTCAACTAAATTAATACCGCCTGGTTTAACATTACCATTTCTAAACTCTGGACCTTTAGTATCATATAAAATTCCTATAGCTTTTTTGGTTTTATTACGTACTATGTTTACTGTATCCACAACTTGTTTTCTTTCTTCAATTGTCGCATGAGAAAAATTAATTCTGGCAACATTACAACCAGCATTTACCATTTCTAAAAATATATCTGGATTAACACTGCTAGGACCTATACTACATATAATCTTTGTTTTTTTCATAATACACCTCTGACTAGTAATTTTATCATAATAGTTACATGTTTTCAAATTTTTTATTAAGTTAATAAAAAAAATATATTATGTGAATTTTTGGTGAACTATATATAATTTCTTGTCATTTTTTTCTTTTAAGTATATAATATTGATATAAAAAAAAGGAGGGTGTTTATGAAATTTTATAATACCTTAACAAGACGAGTAGAAGAGTTTATTCCAAATAAAGATAATATAGTTAATTTATATACATGTGGACCTACAGTATACCACTATGCACATATAGGAAATTTAAGAAGTTATATAGAAGAAGATTTACTTGAAAAAACACTTTACTATTTAGGTTATAAAGTAAATCGTGTTATGAATATCACAGACGTTGGACATCTTACCAGTGATGCTGATACTGGAGAAGACAAGATGTTAAAGGGTGCCAAAAGAGAAAAAAAGTTAGTTTTAGATATAGCTAAATTTTATACAGATTGTTTTTTTAAAGACTTTGAAACTTTAAATATTAAAAAGCCAGAAGTAGTTGTTCCAGCAACAAGTGAAATTGATGAATATATTAAAATAATTACAAAATTACTAGATACAGGATATGCATATATTAGTGGTGGTAATGTTTATTTTGATACTTCAAAACTTGATAATTATTATGTTTTAACTAATCATGTAGAAGATGAATTAATAGTTGGGGTAAGAGATTCAGTAGAAGAGGATACAAATAAAAAGAATAAAGCTGACTTTGTTTTATGGTTTACAAAATCAAAATTTGATGATCAAGAATTAAAATGGGATTCACCTTGGGGATTAGGATATCCTGGATGGCATATTGAATGTTCTGGAATTTCTATGAAATACCTAGGAGAATATTTAGATATTCATTGTGGTGGCGTTGATAATATTTTTCCACATCATACAAATGAAATTGCTCAAAGTGAAGCATATCTTGGTCATAAATGGTGTAATTATTGGTTCCATGTTGAGCATTTAAATACTACAAGTGGTAAAATGAGTAAAAGTAAAGGAGAATTTTTAACAGTTTCTTTATTAAAAGAAAAGGGATATAATCCTTTAAGTTATCGTTACATGGTCCTTAATAGTCATTATGGTAAACCATTAGAATTTTCATATGAAGCACTTGATTTAAGTGAAATAGAATATAAAAAATTAAAAAACAAAATAAGTAACTTAAATATGGAAGAAGATAATATAGAAGAAGAAAAATATCAAGAATTTGATAATAAATTTAAAGAAAATTTAGCTAATAATTTAAATTCAGCATCAGCAATTACTGTTTTATATGAAGTATTAAAAAGTGATGTAAATGATTACACTAAAATAAAATTAATAGAATCTTTTGATAAAGTTTTATCACTTGATTTGTTAAAAAAAGATGAAGTAGAAATACCAAAAGAAGTTTTAGAACTTGTAGAACAAAGAACGAAATACAAAAAAGAAAAGAATTTTACAGAAGCAGATAAAGTAAGAGAAGAAATAGAAAGATTGGGTTATAGGGTATTAGATACTAGAGATGGTGTTAAATTAGAAAGGATATAATTTTCAATGAACGATAGAACTAGAAGAACATTAGATCAAAATTTTATAGATTATTTTGGAATGACACTTGATCAATTTAGTACTCTTGATATTGATACTCAAGAAGTATTGATTAGAAAAGTTAAGAAATTAAGAAAAAAATTATTATCAATAGAGTCAAAAAAAACTTTAAAAGATAGAATTGCTGAGTTTTTTCTTAAAAAAGAAGATAAAATAAAAAGTTTCAAAAGATAAAGGAGAATGTTATGAAAATATATGTAGGCCATTCTACAAACTATGATTATGTTAATGAATTATATAAACCAATATTGAAATCAGATTTAGTAAAAGAGCATGAATTTATTTTTCCACATTTAAATAATAATTTTAATTCTAATGAAGTGATTAATAATAGTGATTTATTTATAGCTGAGATTTCTTATCCAACACTTGGTTTAGGTATTGAAATAGGAAGAGCTGAAACGAATAATCAAAAAATATTGTGTATTTATAAAGATGGAGTTAAAATATCTTCTTCATTAAAATATGTAAATGTAGATTTATTATCTTATCTGGATGAAAAAGATTTAGTGGATAAAATAGGTAACTATATATCAAAAAAAAGCATAAGTAAAAAATAGATAAAAAGGAGGTATTATATGTATTATTATTATGGAATAGATTATACTTATATATTAGTTTTAATAGGTTTTTTAATAACCTTTCTTGCTCAAATATTTGTAAATAGTTCTTATAAGAAATATAAAAAAGTCGAAACTAAAAGTAGACTTGATGGTTATGAAGTAGCAAGAAGAATATTGAATTCAAATGGACTAGGTAATATTGATATTGTAGAAACAGAAGGGGAACTTACAGATCATTATGATCCAACAAGAAAGGTAGTAAGACTTTCAAGTGATATATATCATGGAACAAGTGTTGCCTCTGCATCAGTTGCTGCTCATGAATGTGGTCATGCTGTTCAAGATAAAGAAAATTATTTCTTTTTAAGATTTAGAAGTACTTTGGCGCCTATTGCAACTTTTTCCTCTCGTGCAGGATATTTTGCAATTATGATAGGATTAATTTTTGGACTTGTAAAACTTGCTTGGATTGGTATTTTCTTAGAAATGGTTATTTTACTTTTTCAAATTATTACACTTCCTGTTGAATTTGATGCATCTCGTAGGGCTTTAGAATTTTTAAAGAAAGAAGCTTTAATTGAAAAGACGGAGCAAGATGGAAGTCGTAAGATGTTAACAGCTGCTGCTCTTACTTATGTTGCAAGTGTTTTATCAACATTGTTATCTGTACTTAGACTCATATTAATTGTAGCGAATAGAGATAGAAGATGAATGTACTTGAAGTAAATAGTTTAGTTCTAGCATATTTGGGTGATAGTGTTTATGAAAATTATGTTCGCGATTATTTAATTAAAAGTGGAATAAACCATGTTAAAGAATTGCAAGAAGAGTCTCTTAATTTTGTAAGTGCTAAAAGTCAGGCTAGAATACTAAAAGAATTAATAAATAAGCAAGTTTTTACCGAGGAAGAGTTAGTAATTATTAAAAGAGCAAGAAATGCTAAAACTAATTCCCATCCTAAAAATACAGATATTATAACTTATAAAGAAGCAACATCACTTGAAGCAATAATTGGTTATTTAAAACTTAAGAATAATATAGAAAGGATAGAAGAATTAATGGATATTATTTTCCAAAATTAATTCTTTTTAAATTAGTATGATAGTAAGTGGAAGAAATAATGTTAAAGAAATTTTAAAAAATTTTAAAGAAAAAAATATGATTAAAAAGGTAATTTGTTCTAAAAACTTTAATGAATTAGATATTTTATCTTTAGTCAAAAAAAGAAATTTAGAGGTAGAATATAAAGAAAAGTTTGAATTGGATAAACTTGCAAAAAATAATCATCAAGGTATAATATTAATCACTAGTGATTTTAACTATACATCATTTGATGAATTGATGAGTTCTGATCCTAAAAAATTAATTATTTTAGATCATATTGAAGATCCTCATAATTTAGGTGCAATTATTAGAACAGTTGAAGCAAGTGGAGTAGATGGAATAATAATTCCTAAAAATAGAACTGTATCTGTCAACGAAACTGTCATGAAGACCAGCGTTGGAGCCTTATTTAATGTCAAAATTTGTCAAGTTACAAACCTTAATCAGACAATTAAAAGTCTTAAAAAATATGGATTTTGGATAATTGGAACCGATATGGATGGAGAAGATTTTCAAAGTGTCAAGTATCCTGACAAATCAGTGTTAATAATTGGTAGTGAAGGATTTGGGATTTCCAGACTTGTCAGAGAATCATGTGATTATGTAGTTAGAATTCCTATGAATGGAAAAATAAATAGTTTAAATGCCTCAGTTGCCTGTGGTATTATGATATATGAACTAATTAGAAAGTAGGAAATATGTATAAAGAACTTAATGATAATGAAATAATTTATATGATAAAAGAAAGTGAAGACAATTTAGAAATTTTACTCGAAAAATATAAGCCTATAATCATTAATATATGTAAAAAATATTTGAAGCTAGGAATAAATGTTGGATTAGAATTAGATGATTTAATTCAAATAGCCAATATATCATTAATTAATTCTATAAGCTATTATAAAGATACATCTAATAATTCATTTTTTACTTATGTAATACGTTGCATTGAAAATAATATTAGAACAGAATTAAGAAAAGAATTAACCTATCGTAAAAAGACATTAAATAATGCCTTATCACTTGATGAAACAATAACGGGAACTAATATTACATTACTTGATGTTATAAAAGATGAAAATGTATCTGAACCAATTGATTATTTGTTACTTGAAGAAAAACAAATTAAATATGTTAAATTTATTAATTCATTACCATTAGAAGTTGCAGTTGTTTTTGAAATGAAAAATGGAGGATGCACAAATAGTGAAATTTCCAAATTCCTTCATATTGATAAAAGTACTGTTAGTAGATATGCAAGTTATGCTAAAAATAGGTTATGTCTAAATTAAGTAAAGATATTTATTTTTAAATATATTTATGATAAAATTTATGCGTGAGGTTAAAATGAAGAAAAAAGAATATCAAAAAATGTTAGAAAAAGAAAAAAGAGAAAGAAAAGAATATAAAGAATCAAATGCTGGCATGAATGGTAAAACACTTATTATAATTACAATTGGAGTTATATTATTTATTTTCTTAATGTTTGCATTTACTAAAATAAAAACAGGAGAATGGAATTTATTTACAAAGCAAAATTCAGTTACTTATAGAGCAGAAGTACAAGATGTTAAAATTCTTTGTGGAAGTCTTTTGAATAGAACAGAAGAAGAATATTATGTTTTAGCTTATGAAATTCAAAATGATAATTCAACTTTATATGAGACAATTATAGAAAGATATAATAGTGCATCAAGTTCAATAAAGCTTTACAAACTTGATTTATCAAATAGTCGAAATAATATTTGTAAGGGAGATTTAAATCTTACAAATGATGTAACTACTTTAAAACTTAATGCACCAACTTTAATTAAGGTTAAAAATGGTACTATAGTAGAAAATTATACAGATTATAATCAAATTAAGAATATTTTGCTTTCATATGTAGATTAATGTCAATTAATCTACTTTTTTTTAAAATATAATATATAATTAAGTTAGAAGAAGGTGGATTGGTATGTTATTTAAAATTAATAATTTAAATTATGAAATAGATAATCATGTTTTCTTTAAAAATTTTAATTTAGAAGTTGCAAGTGGAGAATATGTTAGTATAATTGCACCTAATGGAAGTGGAAAAACAATGTTAACTAAACTTATGTGTGCAGTCATTCCAACAAATGATATGTTCATATTGGATGATGTTTCACTTAATAAAGAAAATGTTTTGAAATATATTACTAAAATAGGTATAGTTTCTAATGAATTTAATAATAAATGCTTATGCAATAAAGTAAAAGATGAACTTAAATTACCTTTAAAAAATCTTGGTATGTGTGAATACAAAATTAATAGAAAAATAAGAGAATTTGGTAAAAAATTTGAAATTAATAATATTTTAAACAGTAATATAAGTGATTTATCTGATTCTACTAAGAGCAAATTATTAATTATTATTTCTTTAATACACAATCCTAAATTATTAGTTTTAGATGATGCATTTAATAATATGAATATCTATGATAAAAATTTTATGCTTAGTAAATTAAATGAGTTAAATGAACATGGACTTACTATAATAAATATTACCAGTAAATTGGATACTATTTATGATAGTAGTAAAGTAATAGTTATGAAAGATTTTAAATTAGATAATACTGGAACACTTGATGAAATATTAAAAAATGAATCATATTTAAAAAAAATTGGATTGGAAATACCACCCATTATTGAACTATCAAATAATTTAAAAGCTTATCAATTACTTGATCAAACCTATTTTAGTACATCTGAATTGGAGAAAAAATTATGGAAATAGAATTTAAAAATATTAATTTAAAAAGAAAAAATAAATATTTAATAAAAGATTTGAATTTTAATTTAAGAGAAAATGAAATAACTGGTATAATAGATGAATCTAAAATATTAAAGCAAATACTTGATGGCAATGAAGTAGAAGGGGAAATAATATTAGATAAAGATAAAAAAATAAAATATATAGAGCATGCCTTTTTAACTAAAACCGTAAGTGATGAATTTTTTCTTGTAAAAAAAGAGATAGATGATAATAATTATATTGAAAAAGTAATATCATCTCTTAATTTAGTAGGATTAAATAAAGATTATTTGAATAGAAATATTAATACTTTGTCCAATTTTGAGAAGACTCTTGTTATGATTAGTTTATCAATAATTACTAATCCAGATGTTATCATATTCGATAATGTTTTTGCATATTTAGATAAAAAACATAAAACTATAATAAAAAGTTTAATAATAGAACTTAAGAAAAAATACAATAAAATGGTTATTGTCATTGATAATGATATCAATATTTTATATGAAATATGTACTTATTTAATAATATTTAAAAATAATAAATTAGTTATTGACAATAATATGGAACATGCTTTTAATGATTTATCTATATATGACGAATATGATTTAGAGATTCCTTTTCTAATAGAATTTTCAAGTATTGCTAACGATTATGGAAAAAATATAAAATATCATAAAAGTATAAATGATTTAATCAAGGAAGTGTATAGAAATGAGAAGTAAACTTGATAAAATAAGAAAGAAATATTTGGAATTTAATATATATGAATTAAATACTATTGTTGTAATTATTTCATTTATTATTTTCTTGATAAGTATATATTATGTTACAAATATTTATTTAATAATATTAATGTACGTATTTATATTATATTTTGCTCGTAATTATGAAAAAAATATAATAAAATTTATATCAACTATATTACCCATTGTAATATTTGGATATGTTTTAATACATTTTGTTAAATTTGATTTTTATTCCAATGAAACGTTTAAAATATTTAGAATAATTATTAAGATATTAATGAGTCTAGATTGTATATGTATTTTATATTATTATTTTAAAGCAAGAAAAGTTAAGTTATTAAAGTTATTAAGAAAAAAATATAAAAAATATACATTTAAAGAATTAAGAAAAAATAATATAGATAAATTTAGAAATAATTATCATAATTATTTAGATAGCTATTTAGATAAAAGAAAAATAAGACTTGATAGTGATTATTTTAAAGTAATTGAAAGTAATATTGATGATAAAGTAAGTGAAAATTTAAATGAGTTTGTAGTTACTAATTATCTAAGGTTTTATAAAAATCAAAGATATAATAAAAAAGTAGGGTTTAATGTATTTAATTTGCTGTTTTTAATATTTAATGTTATAATACTAATACTAGTTTTGATTGTGAGGTAGTATTATGCGATTTTTAATTACTTTTTCATATGATGGAACCAATTTTAATGGTTTTGAATCTCAAATTGGATATAGAACTTTTGAAGATGAAATTAATAAAGTATTAAAGTATATTAATAATGATTCTAGTACTCATATAGTTGCCAGTGGTAGAACTGACAAGGGGGTACATGCAAATAATCAAGTAGGTCATGTTGATATAAATGTTAATATAACAGAATACAAATTAAAAAGTGCTATGAATAGTTTATTACCAAATGATATACATGTAAAAAAAGTAAAGTTAGTTGATAATGATTTTCATGCACGTTATATGGTAAAGGAAAAAGTATATATTTATAAATTAAATATGGGAGAATATAATCCATGTGAAAGAAATTATGTTTATCAGTTTAATAAAAAATTAGATATAGATTCCATGAATTATGCAATTAAGGATTTTATTGGAGTTCATAATTTTAAATCATTTACTCCAAATAAAGATAAAAAGAATAATTATGAAAGAGAAATTAAAGATGCTTATATTGAAGTTAACAATGATATAGTAATATTCACATTTATTGGAAAAGGATTTATAAAATATCAAGTTCGTAATATGGTTGGATTACTTATTCAAATAGGACTTCATAAGAAAGATAAGACAGTTGTTGCTGAAATACTTAATAATCAAGATAGAAGTCAAGGTTTTAGAACAGCTCATCCTGAAGGACTATATTTAGAAAGTGTTAAATACTAATTTTATCCACATTTAATGTGGATATTTTTATATAAAAAAATAGTTAATAAATAACTATTACTTGTTTGTAGAACCAAATCCTCCAGTTCCTCTTTCGGTTTCATCAAGTTCATCAACTACCAAAAATTGTACTTGGACAAATGGAGTTATAACTATTTGAGCAATTCTTTCATTTGGAGAAATTGTTTGTATTTGATTTGAATGATTATATAAAACAACTTTTATTTCTCCACGATAATCAGCATCTATTACACCAACTTTATTTGCTGGAGCAAGTCCTTTTTTAGTAGCAAGAGAACTTCTAGCATATATAAGTCCAACATAGTCTTCTGGAATATCCATAGCAATTCCAGTAGGAATTATTATAGATTCATTTGGTTTTATTTCAATAAGAGAATCAATCATAGCATATAAATCAGCTCCAGCAGATGACTTTGTTCCATATGTTGGTATGATTGCCTTATCATTTAGTTTTTTTATTTTTAGATTTTTCATAATAACCTCCAAATTTATTATAACAAATAAATGTTTTTAGTAAATAAAAAAGCATCATTTATGAAATGCATCCCATAGGGTAGACAATAAAAAAAAGCATTTTATACTTAAAAGTGATAGAATACACTTCCGAAAGGAGGTGTTTTTCTATGGCTTCAAAAGGTCAAAAATTCAAAAAATATTCTAATAATTTAAAAGAAGA
>JAFUAL010000031.1 GCA_017460745.1 Bacilli bacterium
CTTCATAATAATCCTCCTTTCTGGATAATTTTTATCCAGTGATTATTATATCTAACCATATAAAAATGCTAATATAATTTTGCAGGTTTTTTGACATTTTTATTTTTGTCATTTCCTACATTTTTATATTAGCATTATCAATAGCTAACTCTTCCATCATATGTATATATTATTCTTGTATCCTTATATTGTTTTGTTTCTGATCCATCTCGCCATCTATTTACTATATCTATAACTGGACTTATTCCGTATTCTTTTATCTTTTCTATTACTTCTAAGGAATCATATCCTTTGTCTGCTGATAATGTTTTTATATTTTCTAACAAGTTTTCCGGTATCATTTCCAAATGCTTAAATAATTGGTTATTCTCACTTACCGATGCCTTCGTTACTGTATATTCAAATGGTAATTCATAATTTACATCACCCATTATATGAACTCTAAATCCAAAATATCTTATCTTTTTTGTTTTTGTTACTCCTTTATTATCTTTACTATATACATTTTTAAATGTATAATCTGCATCTGTCTCACTTCTTCCATCTGCTTCTCCTTTTGCTGCTTGTCTTGCTTTTGATAAAAATATTTTCCCATCTTCTGCTACATCTTTTCCATATCCTTCTAAATTTTCATACATAAATTTTCTTAATTCATTAAAACATTCTTTCAACATCGGTTCTATTTTCTTTAAATTCTTAAACATATTTGAATAGGCTTTTGGTGGCGGTACTAATTTTATTTTTCCATAATATGAATTATAATCTTTAAACCCACACATTTTCCTTAGATCTCTATTCCTTGATAATTCTCTTCTTAATTGCTCTACCGTTGAACATTCTATTAATGGCATTATTAATATTGAATTCCATACTGCCTCTATCGGATAATCATTTCTTCCTTTTCCTCTTATTTCTTTTAACTTTTTTACTATTTTTTCATCTGGTACATTTTCTATTAACAGCTTGCATCTTTCTAAATCCCCTAAAATTTCAATTTCTGTATAGTCAAATATTGTTGATTGTGTTATAATTTTCATAGATATTTCACCTCCGTTATTTTATTTTTTATTCAACTTTATTATAACATTTTTTTGGTGAAATATCTACTCAAAACCCTTATCTCATAAGGGTTTTTATGTTGTTGTGCGAAAATATTCTGTTTTTTAATTATTCTATATAAAAAATAGTAAACTTTCCTTATTATTTCGGTGCGTTTACTATTTTTATCCTTTTTTATTTCTTTATTTTTATTGGGGTCATGAACAAAGGAATTAATACTTAATATTTTTTGATTTTCAGTTAGTATATGTCCTTCTTCATTTCTAAAATAATACTCATCAAATATTTTCTTATGTATATTATCTACATAAAAAGTATTAAAATTTACAAGTAAAGTTGGTATTATATCATCATAACTATCACTTTCTTTTAATCCTTTACTTGCCACTTCGGATAAATAATTTAAGTTACGATTTATGACTGTTTCATAAAAGTTCTTTTTAACATTTACTTCTAATATTATTTTTCCTTGTTTCTCCTCTTTTAAGGTTACTACAATATCCCTTTCCATTTTCTTTTCACCAATTGTATCGTTTGGAAGTCTAAGTGGTGATAAAGCTATTTTTCCTTCTATTTCATTATAACCAACTTCTAATATATTAGATATCAAAAATGTTAATGGTTCTAGGTGTTTTTCATTTCCAAACATTATTTTAAAACATTCATCAAAGCAGAGTGGTACTTTTCCCCTGGTTTTAATCCTTCTTTTAATTTTACTGTATGACTCGTCATATATTATCATCTCCTTCTTTGACAAGTATTACCAACCCCTCAATATAATATATGAGAAAAAATTAACATTTTTCGAATATTTCTTATTTTTTTATTTTTCCTATTTTATAACTATTTATAAACAAAAAAAGGTGAATTTTTTTCACCTTTTAAAATAAAAATTATAAAAAATTGAAATAGATAGTTTAGTTTCAAAATTAAAAATATTAAAATTAATACCTAGCGATAGTAATGCTACTGAATAAAAAAAATAATTAATTATTCAACAAAATAAAAAGTGAGTTTTCCCCTAATTGAAGTAACTCACAAGGCAAACTTGCTGGTATGAATTAATCACATTCTTCAGTAATTCAGCGAACTACTCACTCACTTGGCATTATATAAAAACATCTAATTTTCTAGATAGACATATGACTGTGGACAATAATTTATTCCTATATCTTTTAATGTCTTGGGATTTTTATATACGGTAACTTTACCTAATTTATATGCAAAAGCTACATCTTTATCACCAAAATAATTCATATATTTAACTTTGGATATACCAGAATATTCTTTTGTATCTTGCCATAACTTAAGCGGTGTACTCGAAACTATCCCTTTTACTTCTACTTCTGCAATAACCTTTTTTATTGGAAACGTACTATATATAACTATTTTATCTATCTTTCTTTTACCAATTCTCCTTCTATATTCATATAATTTGGTTTGCTGAATAATTTTATTTGCATATTCTGGTTTTATAGGTAATAAAATTGTACACATATTATTTAGCCTCCAATCCATTATAAGAGTATTATAACATATAATTTAAAATTTATTATTTATTTTTTATCTATTAGTTGTCTTATCATATTTACATCAACCTTAACAATTGACATCGGTGCATTTTTTAATATTTTATTTTCTATTAAAGTATTATAAGCAATTGGTTCATTTAACGTTTGATAATATTTAAAAAGAATTAATTTAGAATTATATGTAAAATTTAATTTAATATCTTTTAAAGAATAAACCGTCCTTTTTCTTGCCATATAATATAAATCTTCAGGTGTTTGAAAATCACTAAAAACATTATCTACAACACCTATTGTTGTAATACTTCTTTTTTCATCGCTTGCATAAAACAAAAGAATATCACCTGATTTTATTTTTGTTGTTTTTGCTTTACAAATATATGCCTTTTTTATTGTGTTAGAATATGTATTAATACCTTCTAAATCTCCAAAAGAAAGTTGATTAAATATTTCTGATTCAGGAAACAACATTTCATGATATTTTTGTTGAATTGGAACAATAAATACATTTTTATTTTGCCATTCAAAATTTGGATAAGTATTGTCATGCATATTCTTTACTAAAACTAATTCCTCTTCGAAACTACCATCTCTTTTTTCAGTCATTTTCGTTGTTGTTTGAACAAAACCATATTCATTAAAAAGATTTATCAAAGCCTCTTGTTTTTTGAAAACAGTAACATAAATCTCATTAACATGGTTTAAAATAGCCTCTTTTATAATTATTTTTATATAACTTTCACCAATTTTATTTCCTGTGTTTGCAACTTTAAAAGTGGCTATCTTTAATCTTAAATCTTTTGAAAAAGGTTGTTTAAAACTTGAATAATCTTCGTTTTCATCTTCCAATTTTAGCATAAGAAAAGAACCAATTTTATTGTTGGAATATCTACTAACATACGCCTTTTTTCCTTCACAAGATTTTTTTATGTACCAATCTTCAAAAGTTTTATAATCTTCTTTTAACGAATTAAAAAATTCATCTTCTATTTCAATGTTATATAAAAATTCATACCTAATAAATGCTGGTGTTTTAAATTCGTTTTGCTCTAATGGTCTAAATAAAGCAATTGCTTCTTCTATTCCCAAGACTCTATCACTTACATTTATCTTTTTAGCTTTATTTTTTAATTTTTTATCATTAGTAATTAAGTAACTAACACAATTTCTATAAACTGCATACAACAAATTATTATCAATTAAGTCATTTGGTAATTTTGAACATCCTACAAGAACATTAAATTGTTCTGTTGCTTTAGGTGGCTGTTCTAGAGATTTGTAAATTTTTATTTTACTATAAAATATATTTCTTTCTTCTATATTTTTTATATGACTGATATCTTCTGTAGTCATCGGATGAACCACTATTTCATATTTATTTGAATCATAAAGAATTTTTATAAGTTCTAGTACTTGATTATCAATTATGGAATGATCTTCTCTATATATTAACATATTTGTATCTAATAATATTTTTTTCATTTAAATACTCCTTTCAATAATTTTTTCATATATTATATCACAAATCATATATTTTATCTCTATATATAATATATGATAAAAACAGACCATTTTCTGAACCTTTTTTCTTTTTTTTATTTTCCTTATTTTATATGTGTCTTGATATGAAAAAGAGGTGAAAAAATTTCACCTCTTTATACGACTATATTGATTTAATACATTTTTTGTAGTTATTTTTATAGCATCACTTCTTGATATATTTTTAATATTACATAAATTATCACAGATAATACTTACGTTACTTGGTTCATTTTTAGTTCCACGAAATGGTTCTGGAGCCATATATGGACTATCTGTTTCAAAAACAATATTTTCAAGTGGAACACTTTTTAAAGTTTCTTTTAAATTAGTATTTTTAAAAGTTGAAACTCCTCCTATTCCAAGTAAATAACCTTCCTTTATATAAAGATTAGCAACTTCCATGCTTCCTGTAAAGCAATGAATAGTTGTCTTTAACTTATATTCTTTTAAAATATTATAAGTATCTAAAAAGGCATCCCTTGAATGAATAACAACTGGTAAATTTAATTTCTTTGCTAAATCTAGTTGTTTTTTAAATAAAGCTATTTGTTCTTCCTTATTATCTTTATTGTGATAATAATCTAGTCCTATCTCACCTATTCCAATTATTTTAGGATTATTTATAATTAAATCTTCAAAATAATTAATTAAGTCACTTGTATCATCTTTTATTTCATCTGGATGAAGTCCTATAGTTAAATACATATTTGGATATTTATTAACTATATTTATACCAAATTCAATACTTGATAAATCACAGCAAGATAAAATTAAATTTTCGACTCCAGCATCATGTGCTTTTTGAACAATACTATCTACATCATCAGTACTATCTAAATGAAAATGAGTATCACATAAACTATTTGGATTCATTTGCATCAATTCTCATAAAAATTGGTTTAAAGTCATTGATATGAATATTTTCTTCTAATAAACCAAATGTATTTGTTCTTTCATAATCTAATTCTTTAGTATTTAGTTGTCTTAATATTTCCTTTGATGTACTTGGTAAGTATGGACTAAGAAGGATTGCTCCAATTCTAATTGATTCAAGTAAATTATATAATACTGTTTTTAAAGTTTCAAAGTCTTCATTTTTAGCGAGTATCCATGGTGTTGTCTCATCAATATATTTATTACATCTTCTAAATATTTCAAATATACTATCAAGTGCCTCTGGTACTTCTAATTTTTCCATAAATGACTCTACTTTTTCTTTAGTATTTGTTACTAAATTAATTAAATCAGAATCATATTCCGTAGTTAAACTACCTTTTTCTATTATTCCATCATTATATTTAGTTAACATTGATAAAGTACGATTTACTAAATTGCCTAAGGTATTAGCTAAATCTCCATTATACCTTGCAAGCATTAATTCTTCTGTAAATTGACCATCATTTCCAAATGGTACTTCACGAAGTAAATAATAACGAACAGCATCGACACCAAATTCTTTGATATATTCACGTGGGTCTTTGTAATTACCTAGACTCTTTGATATTTTTCCTCCATTTATTACAAGCCATCCATGACCAAATACTTGTCTTGGAAGTGGTAAATCTAAAGCCATTAACATAATTGGCCAAATAATCGTATGAAAACGAACTATTTCTTTACCAACAATATGTAAATCAGCTGGCCAATATTTTTTAAATTTAGAATCGTCTTCACTTAAATATCCTAAAGCACTTATATAATTTGATAAAGCATCAATCCAAACATAAACGATATGTTTAGAATCAAATGTTACAGGTATACCCCAAGTAAAACTTGTACGAGATACACATAAATCAGATAAACCTGGTTTAATAAAATTATTTAACATTTCATTTTTTCTTGAAACTGGTTGTATAAAATCAGGATGTTCTTCAATATATTTTTCAAGACGTGCTTGATATTTACTTAATTTAAAGAAATATGCTTCTTCTTTTACTTCTGATACTTCTCTACCACAATCAGGACATTTACCATCAACTAATTGACTTTCAGTCCAAAACGATTCACATGGAGTACAATAAAGTCCAACATATTCTCCTTTATAAATATCACCCCCGTCATATAATTTTTTAAATATTTTCTGAACTGTTTCTACATGATCACTATCAGTTGTTCTAATAAATCTATCATACTCTATATCAAGAGATTTCCATAAATCCTTAGCATTAAGAATTATTTCATCAACATACTCTTTAGGACTAACTCCTGCCTCATGTGCTTTCTTTTCTATCTTTAATCCATGTTCATCACTTCCTGTTAAAAAGAAAGTATCATATCCTTCTAATTTTTTAAATCTAGTAATTGCATCTGCAATAACGGTTGTATAACAATGACCTATATGAAAGTTTGCTGATGGATAATAAATAGGTGTTGTTATATAATATTTTTTATTTTCCATTATTTCTCCTTTCTATTTCGTTTTAAATATTCCTAGTATATCATTACCAGCATATGTTTCTGGTAATTTACCATCCCATTTTTCTATAAATTCTTTTTCTATTAATTCAGGTGTTAATGATTGTTTTAATAAATCATTAGCTTTATTTTCAGCTTCTGCTTCAACAATTTTAGCTTCACTTTCAAGACGAGATGTAGCAAGTTTTTGTTCAGCAACTTGTTTTTCTTCAATTGCTTTACTATATTCTTCACTGAAAGATAAATTAATTATATTAAAATTATCTATTACTATTCCATATTTTTCTACTTTTTCTTGTAATACTTTTAATGATTCACTTGATACTTCACTTCTTTTAGTAATAGTTTCCTCAGCAGTATATTTTGATATTACTGATTTAACACTTTCTTCAATTACTGGTTCTAAAATAGTCATTTCATAATTATTACCAACTGTTTTATATAAACTACTTGCTTTATCATCTTCTATTCTATAATTAACTGCAAGTTTTGTATTAATATCTTGTAAATCACGACTTGCTGCACTTGTTTCAAGTTCTACTTTTTGCACTTTTATATTAACTTTTACAATATCTTCTATATAAGGTATTTTTAAGTTAAATCCTTCTTTTAAATTACTATCTATTATTTTTCCAAAACGAACCCTAAGTCCTACTTCTCCACTTTTAATAGTTTGAAAACTTGATAAGATTGTAACTATTAAAAATATTACCCCTACACATATAATTATTATTTTTTTATTTTCTTTTAAATCAAAATTCTTCATATATCCTCCTTCTATTTTAATTTTTTATTAATTAATAAACATCCGTTCTTGTATCCAAATATATTCTATGTTTTTCATATTTCCTTCCTTTACAAAAAAAAGACTTTCACCCAAAGGACGAAAATCTCGTGTTACCACCTTATTTCGCATATTCACATATGCCTCATTACTTATAACAGAGCAACCCGTATATTTCTATAAACTCCAAAACCATCTTCCATTCTAAGAATTAGTTTCTCACACCCTTAAAACCTCTCTTTAAATCCTTATAAATGTACTCATTTCTTCCTCGTTTTATGCCCATATTATATAACAAATTTTAAATTTATTCAAGTTTTTTTTCTAAATACTTATAAACAAGTTCAATTAAATTAGGATCAATACTTGTTATATCATCACTTAAGAAGATAATCAAACCTACACTATCTCCATTGACTATTAAAGTTTTAATAAGGAATGATCTTTCTACATCATCTACGCTATTACTTAAAGAAATACTTATTTTATTTTTCTCTAAAACATCAAGCCTTTCATCTAAAACATTAGATAAATATGGACTTATTTCTTTATGCTCTAAGTACATATAATCTTTTGTTGTTAAATTAAAAACATTTAAATCCGTAAGTAAAATATCTACTTTATAAATACTACTAATAATATCAAATAATACTTTTAATGATTCATCAAATTCACTTAAATCCGAATAACGATTTAATACTATTTCATCACCAGATACATTAATTTCTACTTTTTCATTTTCTTTTATCTTTAATACTTTTCTTATTTCTTTAGGAATTACTATTCTTCCTAAACTATCAACTCTTCTAACCATTCCCGTTGTTTTCATTTAATCACCAACAATAGTATCTCTCTAAATTAATTTTTTATACCTATTGTATTTTTATTTAGTTCTAAATATTTCATATATGTTTCTTTAAAAGTATTCAAAAGTATAATATCTCGACTATTAATGGTATCCATGATTTTTTCTTCTAACTCTGAATTTAATACATTTTTTAAGTATTCTTTTATTCTTAAATTACTAAATTCATCTTCATATAATTTTGTTATATTATCTATTAATGAATTAATATTTTGTATGTAATAATTACTAATATTTTCATTTATCTTTTTATTTTCATCATCTAAATATATTTTATAATCATTTATATCTTTTTTATCTTGAAATAAATTTTCTAATCTATTTTTTTTATCATCAAGTAAAGTCATTAAATTAATTTTATATTTATCTATAAATTCTCTTATATTTTCTTTAATTATTTTTTCATTTTGAAAAGATTCTGCAATATTTAATATTCTATCTTTCATATTCTTTTCCATATTATTTAATAAATTATCAATGGTGAGTACTAGAACTTCTAAATTATTTGTAAGATCAAGTTTGAGTTTATTAAAATAAATTTCTTTATTTTTTTCTTCTAACTGCTTTCTTATATCTTCTTCGTTCATATGTATCCCTTTCTATTTATATAAATAGAATATCAATTTTACATTAATTTGTCAAATTTTAAATTAAATTACAAAAAGTGGTTTTAGTTTTCATTTTTTAGTAAATCAATTAAATAGTAAATAGGATGTTTATCAAGTCCTTTTAAGTTTAAAGTTACATATACTCTTAAATTATGGTAAGAAAAGCTAAAGTTGCGAGATATTTTATAGGCCTTAACAAACATTTGTTCGCCATCTATTTCTTTACTAGCATCAATTGTAAAGATTAATTCTATTTTGTCTTTACTTTGATTTATTTTTTCTACACCTTTACTTCTTGCTAATTTATCAAACCATTCTTCGTGCATATAAATAAGTATTTCTTCGTTTACATGACCAAATCTATCTTCAAATTCTTCTTTTACTTCTTCTAGTTTTTCATATGAATCAATGGTATTAATAAGTTTATGAATTTCTATTTTTAATTCAGAATCACTCGTGTATTTATCATCTATATGAGTAGATACTGATATAAGAGGATTTTCAGTTTTGACTTCTTCTTCAAGGATTTGCTCTCCCTTAAGTTTTTTAGTTTCATCGTTTAATATTTTAAGATATAAATCAATTCCAACAGTATCTATAAATCCTGCTTGTTCACTTCCTAAAATATCTCCAGCTCCTCTTATTGATAAATCACGACTAGCAATTGCATATCCACTTCCAAGTTCTGTAAATTCTTTTAAAACATTTAATCTTTTTATACTTGCATCACTTAAAGTTTTATTTTCTTGGTACATTAGATAAGCATAGGCAATTTTATTACTACGACCAACTCTTCCTCTTATTTGATATAACTGTGATAAACCAAATCTGTCTGCATCAAGTACTATTAAAGTATTACAGTTTGGAATATCTATTCCAGTTTCTATTATGGTTGTACAAAGTAAAATATCATATTCATGATTAATAAATTTAAGCATTCTATTTTCAAGTTCTAATTTAGATAATTGTCCATGAGCAACAACAATTCTAGCATTTGGAACAAGCTTACTTATTTCAACCATTTTGGATTCGATTGTTTCAACTCGATTATAAAGAATAAATACTTGACCATCTCTTAGCAATTCTTTTACTATTGCATCTTTTATAAGAGCTTTTTGTTCATAGACAACATAGGTTTGAACCGGATATCTATTAACTGGTGGGGTTGTAATTACTGATAAAGACCTAATACCCACAATTGACATTTGAAGAGTTCTTGGAATTGGAGTGGCTGTTAGGGTTAATACATCGACATTTTTCTTATATTGTTTTAATTTTTCTTTATGCACAACTCCAAATCTTTGTTCCTCATCTATTATTAATAAACCTAAATCACGTGGCTTAATATCTTCACTCAAAAGTCTATGCGTACCAATTACAATATCAATGGTTCCATTTTTTAAGCCTTCCACTATTTCACGAACTTTAGCAGGTGGTGTGAATCTATTTAAAATCTCTATTCTAACTGGAAAATTTTTAAATCTATCAATGGCACTTAAATATTGTTGATTAGAAAGAATAGTCGTTGGACAAAGATATAAAACTTGTTTTCCGTCATAAACGGCTTTAAACATAGCACGGAAAGCAACTTCAGTTTTTCCAAATCCTACATCACCACATAATAATCTATCCATAGGATGCGCATTTTCCATATCACTCTTTATTTCATCAAATGCTTTTATTTGATCAAGTGTTGGAGTATAATCAAACTCTTTATAGAATTCATCATGATATTTGGTATCTTTTGAAAAGGCAAAGCCATGCTCCATAGAACGAATGGCATATAATTTTATTAATTTATCAGCTATATCACGAACTTTATTAATAATTCTTTGTTTATTTTTTCTCCATTCTAAACTACCTAATCCATTTATTTTAGGAGCTATACCTTCTCTTCCTGAATATTTACTTATAAGTTCAATTTTTTCAACTGGAATATATAATTTATCATCACCCTTATAAAGTATTTCTAAATAATCTTTCTTAAGTCCTAATGAATTTAATGTTTTTATACCATTATAAATTCCTATACCATTTACAGTATGAACAACATAATCTCCAACATTTAAACTATTTAAATCTTTTACTTTAACAGCATATTTAAATTTCGTTTTATATTTTTTCTTAGTATTTTTAATATTAAATAAATCAAATGGAGTTAAAATAACATAGTCTTCATATATAAACCCCTCTGATAAATCTAAATTAATGATATTAACTAGTTCATTACTTAGATTAGATATATCAGTTAATAAATAATTTAACTCAAGATATTTAGTAAAATTTTTAACTTGATAATCCTTTAGACATATAATTATTTTTTTATTTAATCCAAATGCATCTTTTAAATAAGAATTAATTACGTCTATATTTTCATGAAATTTAGGAGCTGTTTTTACTTTAAAATCAATTATTTCTGTAAATTCATGACTTGGTAATAAATTATCTATACTTAAATAATGAACTACTTTATTTTTATCTAATATATCTAAACTATGAGTATAATTTCCTTTGTATAATTTGTCTTGAACTTGATAAGAAGTGATTTCATCTTGCATTTTTTGATAGTTTTTTTCTAAAAATGTCAAATCTTTGACAACAGTAATTGGGTTTTCTAAATAAGAGCTTATATTAACTGTTTCATTTAAATACATAGGTAAGTATTTTTGACGTCTCTTATCTTCATCTATATTTTCATAGTCTAAAAGCAAAAACTCTGTATATGGTGAAATAGTAATTTCTTTTATTTCTTTAATTGACTTTTGAGTATCGATATCAAATTCACGAATAGACTCAATTGTATCTCCAAAAAACTCTATACGAATAGGATTATTACATGCTATAGGAAAAATATCTATAATAAATCCTCTTACTCCTAATTCTCCCGTTTTAGTTACAATTGATTCTCTTTTATATCCCATATTAAATAGTTTCTCTGCTAAATTAGATGGATCTATTTCATCATTTACTTTTAAAGTTAAGATATTCTTTTTATATGTGTTAGTACTTGGTAAATATCTTAAATAACCATTCATATCGGTTATAACTATCTTTTTATTATTATGAATTAATTCATTTAAGGTTTCAAGACGAGTTACCATTAAATCAGGACTAATACTAACTGCTTCATTTGTTAGGAAATCATCCATTGGAAAAAATAAAGTATCCTGGCTTATACTTGATAAGATATTTAATAAATTATTTGCATCTGTAAGAGTCGGTGTTACTATTAATATACTTTTATTTTCTTTTTTAAACCAACTTAAAACTAAAAGGCAAAAAGCCTCATCCGTTAATCCGGTGAGACCTAAGTTATTCTCATATTTAATATTAAAAATATCATATATTGAGTTCATTTCTATCTCCTGTTATATTTAGACATTAAATCATTAAATGGAAGGTGAAAATAATCATTTAAGATATTAATAACCTTTTCTTCATTCTGTTTTATGATTTCTAAATCAGAACTACTAAATTTTCCTAAAACATAGTCTTTAGTATCCATTAATGCATTTTTGCCTATACCTATTTTTAATCTCTTGAAATTTTCAGTTGCAAGCTTACTTATAATATCTTTAATTCCATTATGACCACCTGATGAAGTATTTTCTTTTAATTTAATACGACCAATTTCCATATCTAAATCATCATGAATTACTAAAATATCCTTTGCATCTATTTTAAAATAATTAACAAAATCTCGTACACATTCTCCAGATAAGTTCATATAAGTTAAGGGTTTTAATAAAATAACATCTTGATTATTAACTTTTACTTTAGCATACATTCCATTAAACTTCTCTTTAAATGTCGCATTTATCTCTTTTGCAAATAAGTCAAGATAATAAAAACCAACATTATGACGAGTATTTAAATATTCACGACCTGGATTACCTAGTCCTACTATTAATTTCATTAAAATCACCAACTTTTTTAATTTTATTTTATCATTTTTATTGTATCCATAATGCTACTATGTTATAATGCATTTGGATATATTTAATTGCGTTAGGTGCACTCCTTTACTTTTAGCAAAGGAGGTGGAAATATGACAAATAGAGAAAAATCTCAATTTATAATAATTATCCTCCTATTTATTTTAGTATTTATGCTAATTATTAAATAGAAACAGCACACTAACGCCAACTGGTATTAGTGTGCAAACCATTTTAGGATTGTACCTAACCTACTGAAATTAGATATATCCTTTTTTTATTTTATGAAGAAGCCTTCACTTGTATACATGATAACACAAAAATATAATTAAATCAAGCAAAAAAAGAGTTCCATTATTCAAATATAGCTTTTATTTCATCTCTATAACTTCCATCACTATTATGAATAAAAAGTGGTGGGTCTACTTTCATACCCACATGACCATTTTTAACAGCTTTAATCATAAATAATTTTGATTCTTTCTCTTCTTTCGGATAAATAAATTGAATTTCTTTAGGGATTAAATGGTATTTGTTTAAAACATCTATTATTTCAATTAATCTTTCCGTTCTATGAACCATATAAAAACTACCATTTGTTTTTAATAAATTAAAAGCTATGGAAATTAAACGTTCAAGGGTTAAATTACTTTCATGTCTTGCTACTTTTTTTATTTCATTTTTATTAGTTAAAGATTGTTCTAATATTTTAAAATAAGGAGGATTAACAGTTATAATATCAAATGTATCAGATTGAAATCTTTTATCTAAATTACAAACATCATCTTGAATTAAAGTTATTTGTTCCTCTTTTTTATTTATTTCTATACTTTTAAGTCCCAATTCATAAACACTTGTTTGAAGTTCAACCGCATAGATATGAGCATTTGTTTTTAAAGATAATATAAGAGGAATTGGACAATTACCTGAACATAAATCAAGAATATTCTTATCTCTTAAATTAACATGGACAAAATTTGGAAGCAAAACACTTTCAAGTGAAAATTTAAAGTAATCATCGTCTTGATATATTTTTAAATTCTTACCTACTATGTCATTTAATTGTTCCATTATAAGTTAATTACTTCCTTTGTTTTATCATTGGAAAGAGTTACTTTTCTTTTTAAAATATCTACATCTACAACTTTATAACTTTGATTATTATATTCATAATCATCTCCAACGTTTGGTAAACCTTGTTTTAATTCGGTATAAGTTTCATCTTCATAAGATAGGCAGCAAAGAAGTCTTCCACATACTCCATTTATTTTAGTTGGATTAAGAGCAAGTGCTTGATTTTTAGCCATATTAATTGTAACACTATTAAGATCAGTTAAAAATGAATTACAACACAAGAATCTTCCACATGGACCAAGTCCTCCTACTTCCTTTGCTTTATCACGAATACCAATTTGTCTTAGTTCAATTCTTGTTTTATAAACTGCTGCTAGTCTTTTCAATAATTCTCTAAAATCTATTCTTTCATCCGATACAAAATTAAATAGTAATTGATTTCTATCAAGAGTATAACTTGCATCAAGTAATTTCATATTTAAATTTAATTCTTTAACAATATTACTAGCACGTTCTAAGGCTGTTTTATTATCTTTTTCATTTTTATTGTTTTGTTTAATATCATATTTAGTAGCTATTCTTATAACATTTTTTAAAGGACTTACTAAATTATTTTCATCTATTTCCTTTGAGGCAACAACAACTGTACCAAATTGCAATCCTCTTTCTGTTTCTACAACAACTGATTGATTTTCTAAGACATTAATACCATTACTATTAAAATAATATACTCTTCCTTTTTTATTAAATTTTATACCACATACATTTATCACTCTAAAACCTCACTTACATCTATTATAAATCTATCCATAAATAAGTTGATATTTAAATTAATAACATTAGTTAATTTATTTCGGTAAATAACAACTTTTTCTAAACAATTAACCAAGTCATCAAGAGAAATATCTGATAAATTTCTTTTTATTATATCATAAAATAAAAAATTGTCGTCAGTTATTTGGTAATAATTTTTTATTAATATATCAAGTATTACTTCCATTATATTAAAAGATTCAATTATAGAATCTCTAGTTTCATAAAACTTTAAAAAATCTTGTTTTACATAAGGAAGAGATGCTTCTTTTTGTTTAAACATAAGATTTAAGAAATATGATAAATTTTCTATATCCTCTTTTTTATAATCTATCTTCTTAGTAGATGTTAAAGTAATTAAAGAACATCTTGAAATAATAGTCTCAAGAATTGCTTTTCTATTAGTAGTAATTAGTATTCCATATATTCCATCTTCTGGTTCTTCTATAAATTTTAATAAAGAGTTGGCTGCACTTAAATTCATTTTTTCAGCTTCTTTTATTATATAAACTTGATTATTTCCATCAACTGATTTGAAACTGAAATCCTTCTCTAGTTCTAATATTTGTTCTTTTTTTATAGTTGCTCCATTTGGTTCTATTATTTTTAAATTGGAATAAGTATTATTATCTATTAAATTGCAAATATTACAATCATCGCATTTGCTATTATCAACAAAATGATTCTTACAAATTATCATTTTAGCAAAAGCAAGTATCATCTCATAACTTGCATCTATATCTTCTACTTCAAATAAATATGCATGATAAATCTTTTTTAAATTTATTGCATATTGATAAAAGGGATTATCTTTATAATCACTTATCATACCATCACCTACAATCCGACTTGTTTTAAAATAACTAATGCTAAAAGTCCTGGAATATCAAATAATCCAACTGCTACTATAGTAAAAAGATTTATTGGCATTATTATGTTAAATTCTCCAATATTGGAAATTATTAAGTTATAAGCATATAACATAAACACACCTAATATAAATCTTTTCATATATTTAAATATAACTTTCACTTTATCACCTATAATAAAGTATGAAAGTTATATTAGTTTATGATATCTTTTTACGATTATCAAATGATGCTTCAAAGGTAATTGGATCAATGTATTCCATATCAGCTCCCATTGGTATTCCTGAAGCAAGACGTGATACAACAACATTCATTCCACTTAAAACATTATTTATATATAAGGCTGTCATTTCTCCTTCTAAACAAGGTTTAACAGCTATTATTATTTCTTTAAATTTCTCATCTTCTATTCTTTTAATTAATTTATCAAGTCTTATATCTTCAGGATTTACTCCATCAAGTGTTTCTATTAAACCATTTAAGACATGATAATAACCATTAAATATTCCAAGTTTTTCTATTGATATAACTGTTTTAGGATCTTCAACTACACATAAGTAATCTTTATTTCTGGAAATATCTGAACATATATTACAAGTATCTTCTTCCGTAATATGATTACATATTTTGCATCTTTTTATTTTCGATTTAGCATTTTTTATGGAAGAGGCTAAAAAATCTGTTTGAATCTCTTCCATTCCCAAAACATGAAAAGCCATACGCTCTGCACTTTTTTCGCCTACGCCTGGAAAATATTTAAATGCCTCTATTAAATTATTAATACTTTTAGGATACATAATTAAAATAATCCTGGCATCATACTAGAGTATTTTCCCATTTTCTTTTCTGTTTCTTTATCTACTTGTTTTAATGCATCATTTACTGCTACTTGAACCATTTCTTCTAATATTTCTATATCACTTGCATCAAAGTCTGAATCAACATCTATTTTTACATTTATAACTTCTTTTTTACCATTTACTTTTACTGAAACATTTGAACTTGTTCCTGTAAATTCCATCTTGTCTATTTCTTCTTTTGTTTTTAACATATCTTTTTGTAAATTTTGAGCTTGTCTCATTAATGCTTGCATATTCATAATTTATCTCTCCTATTCTATTTCTACAATATCTGTTCCAAATACATCTATTGCCTTATCAACTAAATTAGTATACCCCATTTTTTCGTTTTTTTCAATTACTTCATGAACACTTATAAGAGGTTGCAATTCTTCTTTATATTCATAATAATTTGAATCATTCATATGCTCTTTATAATTATTTACTTCATCTTTAAATTCATTTGCTGTTAAAATAACAATCTTCATTTCTTCTTCCATTATTTTGCTTATTAATTCTTCTGTTATTTTAAAATTATTATAAATATCATCAATTACAGAGTCATACTTTGCTGTTAATATCATATTTGATTTACTAACAACACCTATTTCAATATCTTTTAATATTCCTGCAACATATGAATACTCTTTAGAAATTATATAATCATCTATTTGTTTCCATTTGGCAAGAGCAATATTTTTTAACATTTTACTAGCAAGAGCAAATGTATTATTAATCCTAATTCTTTTTGTATCTAAATTGATTTCATATTTTAATGTTTGATTATCTTGTTCTAGCTCTTGTTTTTTTGAATTTTTTTCTATATTTCCCAATTCTTTAACTTGTTTATTCTCTTTCGTATCAGCATTTTCCAAAATAATTTCTCGGGAAATATCTTGTTTAACCTGATTTGATATTTGTTTCACATTTGACTCATCAGATATTGATACAACTTTTTCTTGATGATTCATATATTTAAGCAAATTGACTTCAACTATTATCTTTCTATTCATAGCTTCTTTTAGCAAATTATAGGTTTCATTTAAACACATTATCAAATCATATAAATCATTTGGATTTATGTCTTTATTTTTTCCTTGATAATAATCAACCATTAAATCTCGACATTCTTGCATGATTCTTTCAAGTAATTTAGAATAATCTATTCCAAGTTCTTCAAATTTATTTAAAGTATTTATAACTTTTTCATTTTCTTTATCTAATATTTCTTTTATAAAATCATCTATATCTTTTTTTGAAATTAAACCATTGATTCTTAAAAAATCATCATTGGTTATTTTATCTAATGAGTAAGATGCTAATTTATCAAGAAGTCCTAAAGCATCTCTAAGACCTCCTTCAGAGTACTCTGCAATTGAATGAATTGCCTCATCATCTATATTTATTTTTTCTATATCAGCTATTTCTCTTAATCTTTTCTCAATACTACTGGTTTTAATTCTAGTAAAATTTAAGCAAAGACAACGCGATACAATAGTTGCTGGAACCTTATAAAACTCTGTTGTTGCGAGTATAAAAATAACATGACTTGGAGGTTCTTCAAGTGTTTTTAATAAAGCATTAAAAGCACTTATAGATAGCATATGTACCTCATCTATGATATAAACTTTATATTTCAATTTACTTGGAACTAAATTTATTTTACTTTTAAGTTCTCTTATCTCATCCACTCCGTTGTTACTAGCTGCATCTATTTCTATAATATCTGGACTATTATTTAAAATATCTACGCAATTAGGGCATGTTCCACATATAGAAAAATCATCTTTTAAATTCAAGCAATTAACTGTTTTAGCAACTAATTTAGCAATGGTTGTTTTTCCTGTTCCACGGGGTCCTGAAAATAAATATGCATGTGATATATGTCCATCTTTAATTGAATTAGTTATTATTTTTAAAGTGTTTTCTTGGTCAACAACATCACTAAATTTTTCCGGTCTATATTTTCTATAAAGTGCACGATATTCCATATTCATCCTTCTTTCACCATTATTTTATCATAAAAAAGAAATTAATTGGCAACAATTTACTTTGTTTAACAAAATATTTTTAATCTTATTTCTATCATTTTATCCAATTAGGTAAAATGATGAATAATTAAATTATTGACTTACTAACAAAAAATATAGTATAAAAAGATCTTTCTAAATCTTTCTATACTATATTTATAACCACCAACATAAATATATCATAAACATATTAGAGATACAAGTATTTTTTAACTCTCTTTATATCTTTGTTTTTTAAAAAACATACTTAGTATTTCTCTACAATCACTTTCTAATATTCCTAAGTCAACGTTCACCTTTGGACTAGTATTATTTCCTTCTAATATTTTTAAAACCAAGTCCTGTGTCTTTAAATCAGTAGTTGGTGTTCCTACTACTAGTCTTTTGATTCTTGAAGCAACTATTGCTCCAGCACACATTGGACATGGAAATAAAGTAACATACATTGTAGTATCATCTAGTCTCCAATCATTTATTTTTTGACTAGCCTCCCTAATTGCTATTAATTCTGCATGATTAGTAATATCATTTGTCATTTGTCTTAAATTATGACTTCTGGCTAAGACTTTATCATGATAAACAATTACTGCTCCTACTGGCACCTCATTCTCAAGATATGCCTTCTTTGCTTCTTCAAGTGCTAACTTCATATATAATTCATCTTTATTCATAAATACACATCCATTAAAAAAGTGCACATAAGAGATAAATGTTAAGGCTGCTACCTTCCGATCCTGACCTGGTTCCACCTCTCTTATTGCACGTATATATAATACTATGTTTTTATAATAATTGCAAGTTTTATTTTCATAAAACGATATCACTCTAAAAATCATTTTGAGGGGTATTTTAGCAGCAATTAATGTTAAGACGACAATTTATATTAATTAAACCTTAAATGCGTTTCTTAGGGCAAATAAAGGCATTATACGAGCCTATTAATAATTTATATATTTTATATTTGCAAACTTATGAATGTATGCTATACTATATTATATAATATATACTATATAATATAA
>JAFUAL010000032.1 GCA_017460745.1 Bacilli bacterium
AAAATTATCGAAAGTACATTAAGGAGTAAATCAAAGATATTTGAACTTGCCTATTGTAACCCTTGGGACTGGTTTTTTACTGGTACTATTAACCCTAATAAACAAGATAGAACAGACTTGGAACTATTCCATAAGCAATTAACACAATGGTTAAGAGATTATAATAAGAAATACAACTTAGATATAAAATTTTTATTTGTACCAGAGAAACACAAGGACGGAAAGTCTTGGCATATACACGGGTTTATATATGGTTTACCAGTTGAACACCTTACACAATTTCAAGTTGGTGATGTTATGGGTAAAGGTTTAGCAGATAAAGTTGTAAAAGGAGATATAGTTTACAATTGGAAAGCATATTTCAATAGATTTGGTTTTTGTGATTTAGAGCCTATAAGAAATCACGAAGCAGTAAGCAAGTATGTTACAAAGTACATAAATAAAGAATTGGCAAGCAGTGTTACAGAGTTAAACGCACATACATATTATCATAGTCGTGGACTTAAATTTGCAGACTTAAAAAGAAAAGGCACTATGAACTGGGAGAACATAGTACCTACTTACGAAAATGAATATTGTTCGGTGTGTTGGCTTGATTATACCGAAGATTTATATAATTCATTATCTAATCGTTTTATATAAAATTATAATATTATAAGTTTTAAATTTTGTCAAGTCTTTTTCCAGTCCAACGGACTATTTAGAGTGTCAAGAGTTTTAGACATTTTTCGACACAATTTCCAGTCCAACGGACTAAGATTTGGGACTGTTTAAAAATATAGATATATCAATGTTTTTAGTTATTCCCGACAGTCCGGTTTTTAACTTGCCGGACTGGAAACGGGACTAGAAAGGAACGATTATATGGACTATAAAATAAGCGATATATGTAATAGTTTAAATATAGGTAAAAGTACGATATATAAAAGAATAGATATAATAAAAAGTATAGTTCCAGAAACGGAGTGGAAAAGGAACGAATACTTTTATTATACCGATAACAATAAATTATTTATAACGGAAAAAGGTTTTGAATTTATAAAGCAGAATAAGACACAAAAGACTAATTTTAGACAAGATAATACAAATAATGACAATATTCGACAAAATTCTAATGATATAGTTTTATATCAAAATCAAATAATAGATATTTACAAGCAAAGAATAGAATATTTAGAAAATGAGAACAAAAGACTTTTAGATATTATTTCGGTAAAAGAACAAAAGGAACTAGCAAAAGATATAAAATATATTGGAGATAGCGAAACAATGTCTTTTTGGGACAAACTATTCCATAAATTTAAAAAGTAGTAAAATATTAATGTAAAAGTATTATAGTGATATTTTGTCAATGGAACATGGAATAAATAGCCGAAGAATAAAAGCGTAGCAGTTTTTATAAAGGGTTTATTTTTAGATGCGTAGTATGAACTAGAACTTTTATGCCGTGAAAGTCCATTGTACAAAATGATCGAGTTTTATAATTGTATAAGGGTTGTTACTTAAACAAAGTGAGAGTAACAGCCCTTAATTGACATTAAAAACAATTATAAAAAGGTATCACATTTAAACGAGATTGCCTTTATTTTAAATTTTAAATATAAAGTAATATAAAATTATATTGTAACACACTACAACACTTTTAAAAGTGTTTTTCGTGTGAATAAAGAAATAGACATATACTTTATCTCTTGTATATGCCTATTATTTATATATAATTATGGTCGAAGGAGTTACAACTACTATGTTAAAACTACTAGCATTTGTATTATATAAAAATTATTCTTAAAAGTCAATAAAAATGTATTGACTTTTTATACATTTTGATATATAAAATTAGCATATAAAGTTAAAAGGAGTGTGTATTATGAAAAATAAAGAACACGACAAAATTATGAAAGAAAATGTTTGTAGAACAGTAGTAAATATTCCTAATGATTTAGACCAAGCATTTAGAGAAATGGCAATAAAAAGAGGAATAGCAAAAAGCCAAATGATAGTATTTGCAATGAGTTGGTATTTAGATTATAACAAGTCATTAGATTTAATGCCTAAAATGATAGAAGCATTAAAAAGTGCAGAAGATTTGGCAAAGAAAGATAGTAAATAAATATTGAAAATAGATATATTTGTGGGTGGGGTTTCTGGTCGCAAGTGTTTGCGACAGGAACCCACCCCAAAAGACTATTTCAAATTTACTTTCTTATTACTTGACTAACTAACACTTTACGGGAAATGAATTTTATAATATTTTAAGTTTTAATTGATATTTATAGTGTTTTAAAGATTATTCCCGAACATTTTGTTCGGTAGTTAAAAATATAAAAAAGAAAGGAGTTGAAAAAGTGAATACTCAAAGACTGAAAGACAGAGAATATAAGTACGACCAAACTTTATTAAAAGTATTTGGAGATGGAGAAAATAAAAAGATAAAACTTGTTAGAATGAATTGTTTAAAAACAAGTGGTCTTGAAATTGACAAAGTGTTAAAAGCAGAAAGGGGAACAAAGAACGATAGTAAAATTATCGAAAGTACATTAAGGAGTAAATCAAAGATATTTGAACTTGCCTATTGTAACCCTTGGGACTGGTTTTTTACTGGTACTATTAACCCTAATAAACAAGATAGAACAGACTTGGAACTATTCCATAAGCAATTA
>JAFUAL010000033.1 GCA_017460745.1 Bacilli bacterium
AAGCATGTTAACTTCGTTAAGCATTGACAAAATTCATTCTTGTATTGTTTTGCAACTAGCAAAGAAACAAAAAACAACTCAATATTTCCTTTGAGTCATTTTTTCAAAAAATTTGTTTCACATCATTTACAAACATACAATATTACAACTTCTATAATAGAATTTATATTCCAAGTAATAATTTAAAAAAATTAGAATATATAAAATATGAAACATTACTTATAAAAACTTCACAAATTTTTACAAAAAAATATTGATTTATAAACAGAGTTATGCTATCATATCTTAGTAAATTGTTTTTGGACCCTTAGCTCAGTTGGTTAGAGCAATCGGCTCATAACCGATCGGTCATAGGTTCGAGTCCTATAGGGTCCACCAATTTATTTTTTTGCGGGTATGGCGGAACTGGCAGACGCGCTAGTCTTAGGAACTAGTTCTTCGGAGTGCAGGTTCAATTCCTGTTACCCGCACCAGTGACGAATCTGTTCGAACTATTCGAACTTTATATATATAAATATCAACTCAAATTGGGTTGATTTTTTCGTTATATGAAAAATCATCCTACTAGGAAAGGATGGTGCTTATGATAAATATTATTAAGCAAGAAATAGCATTTGATGAATCTTTAAAACAAAGATTAGAGTTTATATGTGAGTTTTCACATACTACTCCCACTTTTATCAATGGCTTTATTCATAAGGTAGATAAAACTAATCTTTCTTATGTAGAACCTCATAAGATAATCATTAAAGGTATAACATTTCTTGCTTTTAATTATTCTAATGAGATTTATATTAAGAATTTATCTCAAAAGATTAAACTATCAGAATTAGAAGATTATTTAAAAGGTATCTAATTTGACAAGAATTGACATTTCTTCAAAAAGTGATAGAATATTCATCAAGAGAATTTATGTCTATTTAAGGGGGTTAAATAGATGATAAAAGATATATTTTATAATTATTTAGACTTTAAGAGGTGTCAGTAGTATTAAGCACTTTAATACTTTTGACACCTTTTTTCTTGGAAAAGGGAGTGATTTATAGATGGAAGAAAAGAAATTATGTGGTCTTTATATGAGAGTTTCAACTGAAGATCAGGCTCGTGAGGGTTTTAGTTTACCAGAACAAAAAGAAAGATTAGAGGCATTTTGTAAGTTTAAAGGTTATACTATTGTTGATTATTATACAGATGCTGGTATAAGTGCCAAAACAGGCAATTATAGACCTGAATTTGAAAGATTAAAGGAAGATATTAAAAACAAGAAAATAAACACGATAGTAGCCTTAAAATTAGATAGAATAACAAGAAGTATTTATGATTGGGAAAAGTTAATGACTTTTCTTGATGAAAATGATGCATATCTTGATTGTGCTAATGATGAAATAAATACTACAAATGCTAATGGTAAAATGGTGTCTCGTTTACTTATGTCAGTATCTCAAAATGAAATTGAAAGAACAAGTGAAAGAACTAAAATTGGTCTAGCAGGTGCTATCAAAATGGGTCATATACCAAATCAGGCACCTTTAGGTTATAAACACGAAGATAAAAGATTAGTTATAGATTATTCTACTAAAGATGTTGTAGAAAGAATATTTGACTTATATTACAATGGTAATTCTTATCAAAAGATAAGTAATATCTTAAACGAAGAACAAGTATTAGGTAAAACTAATTGGAGAGATTCATCTATCGTTGCAATACTAGAAAATGAAATATATAAAGGTGATTTTGTTCATGGTAAAAGAACTAAAAATCCTACTTATTACTCTAATGTAGTTGAACCTATTATAGATAAAGAGAAATGGGAAGAATGCCAAGTTCAAAAGAAAAGAAATTCAAGAAGTTATCAAAGAACTGTAACTTATTTATTCTTACAAAAATTATGTTGTCCTAAATGTAATAGAATTCTAGGTGGTAAAGCAACAACAAAGAAAAATGGGCACACTTATTATTACTATTATTGCAATGATTGTAAGATAACTATTAAAGAGAAAACTATTGAAGAATACTTTGATACTTTTATAGATGAATTAGTTGAATATGATAGCGTTGTTAATCAATTTTTCTTACCAATGATTAAACAAAAATTTGATGAGCCAAAAGAAGAATTAAAGAAAGAAATTAAAAAACAAAATGATAGATTAGAGAGAATTAGAAAAGCATATATTTCTGGTGCATTTGATTTAGAAGAATACAATGCTGAAAAGAAAATTGTAGATGATACTATTACCAAACTAGAAGAAGAATTAAATGAAACTGAAAATAGTGAAGAACTAAATTATACTCCACAAGATATCTTACTTAAAAGAGATATTGATTATATTAATAGAGTTAAGTTAAAAGATGAATATGAGAAAAGGACTAAAACTTGGAAAGATTATACTCGTGAAGAAAAAGCAAACTTAATAATGACTTATGTTGATGAAATTAAACTTGGAATAATGCACGAATACATCTATGTTGATAATGTAGATTTTAGAGAGTCAATTTGTAAACCTTGTAATGATTTAGTACAAGCAGGATATTTAGATGTTAAAACACCTACATTATTTGGTAATTTAGTAGGTTATTTAAGATTTAGTAATTATTTACCAGAAGATGAAATCGGACAACACATTATGAGATTAAGGCAATATTATGATATAGGTTTTGAAGAAGCAATCTATTATGTAGAAGATAAAGTATTTTACTTTGATTATGTAAGAGATAACAGAGCAATTATAAGAATATTCCCAATGGAAGATTATTGTAAGATAGATCCTGATATGAAAATGAAAGAATATAGATATGGA
This sequence comes from Bacilli bacterium, assembly GCA_017460745.1. Lineage (GTDB taxonomy): Bacteria > Bacillota_I > Bacilli_A > RF39 > UBA660 > RUG591. The sequence goes on from JAFUAL010000033.1 coordinate 2,799, forward strand.
ATAATCTATATTCGTGGTAGAGATGAATTCTTAATGCAAGATATAGATAGTGCTTTTGATTATATACCTGATGAATCAAATGATAGTGTTATCTATATGAAAGAACCTGTTCCTATTGAAATTGGTGTTAAGCCTGTTAGAAAAGAATTATTATATGAGGAAGATACAGATGAATAAAATGCGTACACGTTTTGCGAGTTTACTCGTGAAAGTGGGAAAAGCATTTTATAAGACTTATGTAATTTTGGTTTATTACGAAGTTTTAAAACAATATGGAATAAGTCATAAAGGGTTCTAGGGAATCCCTAGCCCACAGGTTATTTTGATACTTGTGTCAAAATACCTAGGGGGTTAAATATTTTGTCATAAACAAAATAGATGCAAAGAAAGGATGTGATTTATATATGTCAGAACTTGCATACTCACTACATTTGGGTAGTGATAAAAATAGAAAAAATGTATCAAGAGCAAGAGCAAAATCTAATGCTAGTGGAACTACTTCTCTATCAAATAATGCAATTCAAAATGCTAGACAATTATCTCGTGTTGATAAACATAATTATCGTAAGTATGATGACAGACCACACTTAATTGAAATAGTAAGAGGAACAACTTCTTTATATAGTGATGTTCAAGAATTATATAAAGATGAGTTTGAAGAAGCAAGATTAGAATACAATTCTAAACAAACTAGAGATGATAGAAAAATAGATGATTACTTCAAAAAGATTAGTGATAATTCTAAAAATGATTTAGCTTGTGAAATTATTATTGAGCTTGGAGATAAAAAATATTGGGACACTAAAGATGATAAGTTTAAGCATAAAATGTCTAATGTATATAAAGAACAAGTTAAAGATTTAGAAACTTTAATTCCTAACTTTAAAGTAGCAAGTGCAATTATTCATTATGATGAAACTAGTCCACATATGCATATTGTAGGTGTTCCAATTAAATATAAAAGTAAAAATGGTATGTCTAAACAAGTTGGTAAATCTGATGTATTTACTAAAACAAAGTTAATAGAACTACAAGATAAAATGAGAACTTTATGTATTGCTAGTTTTAATAAAGAATATGGTTTAAATAATGTTTTAAAAACTAAACAAAAAGGTAGAAATAAAGACATAAATGTTAAAGATATGGGAAACTATATTGAAATGCAAGAAGAATTATCTAAAAACAAAGACCGATTAGAAATTGCTAATAAAAAATCACTAGAACTAGATAATAATTCTAATGAAGTCAAAGATATAGTTAATAATTTAAAAACTACTTTTACTAACAAAGATAAATATGTTTTAAATAAAGATGATAAAGATAAAATTGATAAATTTCTTCAGCAAGTAGATTCAACTAATAAAGAATATAAGAAAATGCAAAAACTATCTATTACTTTAAATGATGTTGAAACTGAATTAAAAGAAAACAGAAAAAAAGTTAAAATACTAACTGAAAACAATGATGCCTTAAACATTAAAGTTAAATCTCTTGAAAAAAAGATAGATAAACAAGAAGTTGAAATTGATGATCTTAAAGAGAAAAATTCTAAATTACAAAATACGATTAATTTCTTTGAAAACTTATTTGATAGATTAGTTAAATTTATTAAAGATAAAATGTTTGGTAAAGAAAAAGAACGAGAAGATTATTGGAATTTTTCAAAAGATTTATATACTCATAGAATATTTAGTGATAAAACTATTAAATCAATTCAAGATGATTATATTTGGAATAAAGAAAATGATAAGGGCAAAGAAAAAGATGATTTTGAGATAGAAATTTAATAATAATCTATAGATTATATGTTAAAATTATATTAGTTATTTAAACACTTTTTAGATGAGTCTAAAAAATTAAGAAAGGAGCAAACTTATGAAAAATAATTTAGTAAAAACAGAAATAGATGTAAAAAACAATAAAGTTGGAATTATGCGAATTGGTGATGTTGATTATATATCTCTAACTGATTTAGCAAAATATTCTAACCCAGAAAATCCTGCCAATGTAATTATTCATTGGATGAGTAATAAAGGAACTTTTGATTATATTGGTTTATGGGAACAATTAAATAATGAAAATTTTAATTTCACGGAATTCAGTGAAATTAAAATCAAGGAAGTTGGATATCCATCATTTACTTTAAGTCCAAAAAGATGGATACAAAGAACTAATGCTATTGGAATATATTCTAAAGGTGGAAAATATAGTATTGGAACATTTGCTCATCCTGATATAGCATTTGAATTTGCTAGTTGGTTAAGTCCAGAATTTAAATTATATTTAATTAAAGAGTTTGAAAGATTAAAGAAAAACGAGGCATATCAACAAAAGATAGAATGGCATGCTAATCGTATTTTATCTAAGACTAATTATATAGTTCATACTGATGCTGTTAAAAATTATATAGTTCCTACACTTACTGAAAAACAAAAGAAATTTGTATATGCCGAAGAAGCCGATGTTTTAAATGTTGCGTTATTTGGTATGACTGCAAAAGAATGGAGAGAAAACAATCCAAAACTTGCAGAAGATGGAAATATGAGAGATTATACAGATTTACTTCATTTGGTAATATTAAATAATCTAGAAAACTCTAATGCTGAGTTTATAAAATTAGGTATTAGCCAAAGTGAAAGATTAATAAAACTAAATGAATCTGCTAGAAATCAAATGGAAGTTTTAAAAAACAATAATGGAATTAAGGAATTAGAAATATTGCAAAAGCAAATAAATAATAGTAAATATTTAGTAGAAAATAAGTAAAAATAAGAAAAAATATGATATAATACTTTTGCAAGGGAGGTAATCTTTATGTCAAGATTAAATTTAGAAAAATATTTTGATAGTACAGACAATAAATACTATGACGCAAGTTTTCTTGTTTCAATTTTAGAAAAAATTTTAGGAAAAAGTTTAGATGAAATTAAGGATGATGTCAATAATGCTCAAATATTTGTTACAAAAGATGAAATTGAAGAATTTTTAGAAAGAACATTTCAAGAAGAAAATCCAGGATTAAAGGAAAGAATTGAAAATCCAAAACCTAGATGTAATAAGCCATTTGGTGAATGGACCGAACAAGATATCAAGGATTCTTCGCAAAGATTTGGTGATGAAATAAGTGCAGGAAGATATCATTTTGAGCCATATACTTTAGAATACTTTAATAGATACACTACTATTGTAAGAAACAAAGCATTGCAATTATTAAATATTATTGAACTAATCGGAACAAGACAATCTACTACAATTCAAGATTTACTTTCAGAACTTGATATTCAACTTGACGAAAATGGAAATATTATAAGAGAAGATATTATTCGTTTAATAAAACCAACTATTCAAAATGTTGGTGAACTAGATGAAAAAATAACTAAAGCAAATGATTTATCAACATACCTAACTTTTAAAATGTCAAAACATTCTTTGTATAGAGATGGTTGGTCTGAAGGAGAAGTGTATCCAACTAAATCTATATTTGTTACAGATTTGCATAATGGTTATAGTTATGGTAATATTTCTATTTCTAGCAGACAAGAACAAGAATTACACGAAGAATTTAGAAAAAGTTCAAGAAAATTGGCTAAAATACTTACTAAATTAGATTAAAAATTATGTAAATATTAAAATATGTGTTAAACTATTATTAGTGAGTGATATTTATATCATTCGTACTTGTGAAAAAGTTGTAGATATCTACGACACTCGCACCATTTGAAAAATAACTTACAAACTACTTAAAAGTTTGTAAGTTTTTATTATACCTTGTATTTAATTTACAAAGTATTCAAATTTTAATATTTTCTAGATATATTAATTTATAAATTTCTAGCATTTTTTATTTCATCTTTTTTAGCAATAATATTATCAGTTTCAATTAAATATGTTATCATTAAAAAAGTATCATCATAATATTTTTTTAATGTAATATTAGAGAAATTTTTATATTTCTTATCAATTTTACCAACTATACCCATTTTATTAACAACAAATTTAATTGTATTAAAAACAGATGGATTATATGACTTATATTTATCATAATCTAAACATAAAAATTCATATATCTGACTTAATATAATTTTCTTCATATTAATACCATTGTTATTAATACTAGTATAAGAAAGAAGTAATTCATAAATATCATTTGGAACTAATTCTCTTAAATCTTCATAATTAACATTTTTACTAGAAATAACTATTTTATCATCTAAATAAAATGGCTCTAAAGAATAACTTTCTAATATTAAAGGGATATTGTGAAAAATAATACTTTGACATAAAGTAGATAATTTTGTTTTTTCATAATAATATTTTATACTTTCCATTAAATATTCCATATTAAGAATAAATTCCATAAGATTGATAAAAGATGCTTTCGTTCTTTTTTTACTATTTAGATTAACACCAATGAATTCTAAATAAGAATAACAATCTAAAAAAGTATCACGATATTTCCAATTATTGAATAAATACGTATTAACGTAATCAAAATAAGTATAATCTTTTTTATTAAAAGTAATACATTTAGTATTCAAAACCTTAATTATCTTATTATATTCATCTTTATAAGATGTTTTATTATTTAAATTAAAAATAGGAGTTCTCATATCATCACCTGTATATTTTTCTAAAGTATTTTTATCTATTACAACAATAGATAATCTTGTATTTATTATATAATATATTCTTCAAATTTAATAGAATAATTTTATATTATTTGACATTATTAATAAATATAATTAGTTTAAATAATTTTTTATTTTTCAACTTGTATTTTGATGATATAATATATTACCAAAGGAAAGACAATTATGGAAAGAATACAATTTAGAGAAATAGTTGAATTATTTTTAAATACTACGATTTATCAAATAAAGTCACAAACCGAAGTACCAAACATTAATTTTAAATTTGAGGAAGATGCAATTTTACTTTTTAAAAATATTATTGAAAAGCCATTTATCAAATATGGAAGTTGGACACCAAATGCTCGTCAAGAAGATATAAACTTTGTTTTTTCTCATAATGATGATTGTCCAACTATTTATGTAAAAGATAGTATTAAATTTTTTAAATATTTAGAAGATATTACAAATGAATTAATAATACTAAGAGAATCTTATGGAATAAAAACATCATCAAGAAATTTAGCAATGCAAATTATGAGGCGTATTTGGCTTAGAATGGGAATAACAGATATTCAAAATATTGATTTTTTTCTAGATAACCAGTTACAATTTGTGAAAAATAGAACTTTTGACATACACCATTTAGAAAAAATAGGATCATTCAATGAATATGATATTTTTATGAATACAATAATCAATAATACATGGGATGAAACAACTAGAAGTATGGTTTTCATTATAAATGGCAATAATAAAACGTATGAACTTCCACATATTTTATACGATATAGATAATAATGGAACCTGCTATATTTATGGGGTACAAAGCTTTAAAGCAAGAAAAGATAAAACAATAGAAAGAAATCTATACAAGTTGAATAAAAATATAGAAAATCCAAATGTTCATCCTAGTAAATTATATGCTTTGATGCTTTTCACAGCTCAATTAAAAAATAAAGGTATATCAAAAATTATAGTTCCAAGTATGCAAATTTTATCGTATAGATATCATGAACTGCTTTCTGAAAAAGCTAAAAAAGATTTGAATGAAATAAAAAAACAAACTGAAGAATTTCCAGATGATGATTATTTTCAAAAAAAATTCCAATCAATTAAGGAATGGTATGATAAAGTATATAATAAACAAGATAAAATCAGCTATTTAAAAACAGAAGAACTTATTAATTTAGTATACAGAATAATTGAACATAACAAAGACTTAGAAATAACAAATGAGATAAATATTCAAGGAGATAGTTTAAATATAAAAATTAAATAAATTATAAACAAAAGTTGTAGACATATACAATTTTGAATTAATTTATAATTATGCTATAATACACAAACGAGGTAGATACTATGGAAAAATATATATTAAGTAATATGCATGATAAAAATTTTTCAAAAGCAGCTAATGAAATTTATTTATTAACTGACTATAATAAACTTCAATATCCAGATTACTATAAATGGTATTATCAAAAGAATTTACCAAGAATAATCGATGGTAAAGGTGAAGTAATATTTTATCTAGATGGTTTTCAAATAGTTGGCTTATCTATGTTAAAAAAATCTGATGATGAATCGAAAATATGCACCTTATTAATTAATGAAGAATATCGTAAAAAAGGTTATTCTAAATTAATACTAGAAGACTCATTTAAATTTTTAGGAACAGAAAAGCCTTTAATAACTATTCCTGAAAAAAGGATAAAAGAATTTTCAAAAATCATTGAAGCATACAAATGGATAGCATCTGAAATGACTGATGAATATTATACTCCTGAAATTGTTTTTAATAAACCAAAAACAATGATTAAAAAATAATTATTTTTCATGTTATACTAATTGTGGAGGATTACTATGAACTACGTTTTATTTCATATTCCACATTCATTATTAAAAATACCAAAACAATTTTGGGCTATTTGTATAAAAGATAAAGATTATATATCTAGCTCAAATTTATTTATGTGTGATTTTTTAACTGATAAATTAGTACCAAATAAATGTCATAAATTAATTTTTAAATATTCCAGACTTTTTTGTGATGTAGAAAAATTTAAAGATGATAAAAAAGAAATTATGTTTCAAAAAGGAATGGGAGTAATTTATACTCAAGACTGTGATAACATAATTACAAATCCAAATTATGAATATAAAAATAAAGTATTAAAATCATACTATGATAAACATCATAATAAATTAGATAAAATAGTAACGAATATTATAAATCAAAATAAAAAATGCATTATCATTGACTTACACAGCTATTCTGATGAAATGGTTAAAAAATTATTTAATATTAAAAATACTCCTGATATATGTATTGGAATTGATAATAATTATACAAGTAAAGAACTAATAGATTTTACGATAAAACATTTTAAACAATATAATTATTCTATTGATATTAATAATCCTTATGTAGGAACTATAATTCCAAATAAATTTATTAACAAAAAAGAAGATAAATTATTATCTATCATGATCGAAATAAATAAAAGAATCTATTTAAATAGTAAAAATGATTTTAATAAATTAAAAGAATGTCTAGATGAATATTATAAAAAATTAAATTACTTTAAGTAGATATTAAAAATAATTGTATTAATTAATGCAATTATTTTTTTCATTATTTAATACATTCTATTCTAGGTATTAGTAACACACTTAATTTTTAACAAATCATACAATGTATTAGATATGGAGGAGAAAATTATGGATAATTTTAATAATTGTTTAGCAAGAATTTTAAATGTTATAAATGTTTTGCAAAATAATGCTGAAAAATTAGATTGTAATGATAATAGTTGTACTAAACCATTTCTAGGAATAAATACTACTCTATTATGTTTTAATACAAGACCTGTTATGTTATATTTATGTAATAATTCACCAGTTACATTAAATTATACTAATACAGATGGCGAGGAATTAACAACAAACGTTTTCCGAGTAGAAAGTGTTACTAATGATAGTGTTGGTGTTTTACTGTTAGAAGAATCAACTGATACAAGTGGAAATACAACATATTTATCTACTAATACATATGCAACTATTAATTTAGATTGTATATGTGCTATACGTTGTTTACCTGATGTAATTGTAACTAATTTATAGAAAGGAGAATTTATGAATAATCAAGAATGTAATGAAACAAGTATCAGTAGAATTTTAAACTTTATTTTAGATTTACAAAGAGGCGCAGATAATGTTGATTTTGATGATACTGCTGGTTGTGATAAACCATGTCTTGGTCCTACTATAAGTAATGGCCTTATTTTTAATACTAGACCTATAACATTATATATGTGTTGTAGTGGTGAATTATGGTCTATGCCATATACTTTTAATGGAACAACTGGTGAAAGTACTGTTTTTAAAATATCAAAATTAGATTGTAATTGTGCAACTTTTGAAATATTAGCTCCAAATCCTGATACAACTAATCCACTTTTACCTTATGTTTCAACCAATAACTTTTTTACAATTGACTTAGATTGTGTTCTTGCAATTAGATGTTTATCTGATACTTATACAAGTTAAAAGAGACTACCAATGGTAATCTCTTATTTAGTTTCAACTATTAGTTTAATTGCAGTTCTTTCTTCTCCATCAATTGAAATATCCGAAAATGCTGGAGTACAAACTAAATTTTTTCCACTTGGAGCTACAAATCCTCTTGCTATTGCTATTGCTTTAACAGCTTGATTAATTGCTCCAGCTCCTACTGCTTGTATTTCTACATTATTATGTTCTTTAAAAACATTAGCCAAAGCTCCAGCAACACTTGATGGTTTAGATTTACTACTTACTTTAAGTGTTTCCACAAATATTCCTCACTTTCAATTAATTATATGAATGAAATGTTATAAAATAACTTTTAAAATATAAATTCATAAATCGAGTAGAGAAAATTCACAAAAATTTGTAAATTTGTCCCTCTCACACCACCAGTACGTACCGTTCGGTATACGGCGGTTCAATTTATACTAATATGTACTTTTACGTAATGGTCTAATGGCAAAATTAGGCCTTTTTG
>JAFUAL010000034.1 GCA_017460745.1 Bacilli bacterium
CCATTTGTTAAGACAGTTGTGTTATAAACATTTTTGCTGGTTAGTGCCATTATAGTCATTACTATTATTATTAAAATACTAATAACTACCCCTGCAATCTTAACTTTTTTATTATTAAATATACATATTGGATATAATAGCATTGTTATAAAACAAAATAATGTACTTAAAAAGTGATATGGAAAACTATATAAAGTTTGATTTAAAAATCCATAATAATGCGTTCCCAAAAAAATCAACATAGGTGTTAATATAACTAATCCCCACCATTTATCTTTTTTCATATAATAACCAATAAATCCCATTGGAATTGTAAGTATTGTCCAAACAATCCAAAATCTATAATAAGTTAAAAATAAGTTGCTATGATTAATTATATCTTGGATTAGATACACTAACGGTTGACTTATTAAAAAGAACACAAAGCATTTTAATGCAGAGTCTTTCGCTGATTTACTATTCATAATAATTAGTATTCCAAATAGAATCCATACTTCAAATGATATTGTTATATCTGCAAAAGATGTATCTTTTACTATTGGAAGCATAGCCATAATTGCAGTATATACACCTGCTATAATTGCAAATATAATTAACTTTTTCCAATTCAAATCAATTCCACCAAATATTTTTTTTGATTTTTCCATTATTTAATCTCCTCTCAAAATTACTATTTATCTGTTTCTTTATTACCTTTATTCCAAAATTGCCACCAATGTCTTTTATTATCTTCTGCAGTTCCTAAAAGATAAGTTTGATATTGTGCATTTGTTTTTATTCTTTCACTTTTTTCCTCTTCATATAAATTTTTAAAGTATTCAACTTGTTTTTTCTGCTCATTTATTTGATTTTCATAACTTTGTTTCATTTCTTCAATTCTAGTTTCATAAAAGTTTTTTAAAGTTTCATTTAAACCAAAAAAGTCGTTATTTGTACTATTATTGCCATTTTCTTTTTCATCTTCATTCGAAATTATTTGTTTTCGTTTAACTCTGTTTATTTGTCTTTCCTTTAAATAATTATAGCCTTCTGCAGTTATTTCCCAATCATTTGTAGTAGTTTTTAACATATAACCTTTATCAATTAAATCCTCTTTTTGCTTGTATATTGCCTGTGGTGTTATTCCTAAATCTTTTGCAACTTGCTTTACAAAAAACAACTAAACTCCCCCTTCCTTTTAGTTTAAAAAAGTAAAAAACAACTTTAATAAACTACACTATTTTTATATCAAAATTAGTTTACTATACTTTACTTTTATTGTCAAATATTTAAGATTTCACTAGAAATAATCAAATTTTAAACTTATTTTAAACCACTTTCAATATTGCACAAAATATAAATTTTTTGCAATTAACACTCATTTTTACCAATTTTTCAATTAAACTACATTTTAAACTAATTTAATAACAATACCAGAGGGAGTAAGGGAGTGAAATAGGCAAAGTAATCCCATATATTTAAAATTACTTTGCTTAAAACAATACCGTCGGTCGATCGGTCGTTCATTGTTAGTAAAGTTCAAACATTTCAGTTTGATACAACATAGTCTAATTTAGACAACACAAGTTAATCCATGTCATAAGTTGTAAATCCTCTTTAACTTTCCACCCCAAATTCTTTATATATTGCAGGTTTTCGATTTGTATGAGTTCCTGCTGACGCACAACTTATACTACTAACATATAAGCAATACGAGGCGACTCTCTGCATGGGCTCGTCCACACCCCATAACCTTATTTTTTAGGTGTCAGTTACTTTGCATTTTTTCCACCCACTTAAACTTTAATTTAAACTTCAATTTAAGTCATATTTAATTGTAATTGAATAAAAAATAGAGAGTACAGTTCAATGCACTCTCTAAGCAAAATTCTCTTTTAATATTTTATAGTTTAGTTCAATTCTTTTAAATTCTTTTAAGTTTTTTTAAGTTTTGTATTGACATTTCTACAAAAATTGGTTAAACTATATATATCGAAGGTATGTTTTTGAAGAGTAATACCTTCAGAATATTGCCTTTCGAGTCGCGTTCGAAAGGTTTATTTTTTTATCTCTTATTCAATTGAAATAATAATATATTAAATATAAAAAAATGTCAACGATTTTTACTGACATTTTTCTTTTTGTTTTCCACAGATTTTTTATTTCCCTACAAAAAACTACATTTTTAGTAAATAACTTTTTTCTTATATTCATTAAGGACGATTATATTTTTCTGCAACAATAAATAATCTACCGCATTAAAACAAGATATATATATAAATGTATTGCTATCGCTTATATGGTCTAGCTTTTAAGTATATTCACTAGGGGACACCCCTCCTTCGCTCGTACCTCGCTCACCCCCGTTTTGCTTGAAATAGATATAAAGTTATATACCTTATTTAAAAAAATGCCTTAAAAACGATTTTCGAGCGAATAGAATTGTATTTTTTATATCTGCAGAACAAAATCTAAAAAAGAATAGAAAAATAAAATTTGACATATAATAAAAAAGATGTTATAATAACATCAGCTAGCAAATCATAGGAAGTCAAATTGGTTTGCACCGAGATATGTTCCCGCATATCTCATTTTTTTGTTCAAAAAAGAAAAGAGCAGGTTTCCCGCCCTGCTCTCAAAGATTATTCTTTGTTTCTGTCTTGGTCTTGATTGTTATTATTACTAAAAAGTAATAATACAATTAGTCTCCAAATCAACTCATAGGAAGTCATTTAATTTACACCCCCTTTCTTCAAGGGATTACCCCACAAAGTAGGGTTGGTGCTAGTATATATCAAATTCGACAATTTGTCTACTTACTGCCTTTATTATTATTTTCTTCATAATCATTTATTGCAAATTGTAGCGACTGATTTACAACTTCATTTATAGATAAATCTTCTTTTCCTGCAATTAATTTAATTTTATCAAGTATAGATTCTTCAATTCTTAAAGTATATTGCACATACTTTGTGCTTGTTTTCTTATGATATGCTATTCCCATTATAAAATCACCCTTTATTAGTTTAACAACTTTATAATGTGCAAGATACACATATATTATACTTGTGTTTGACACTTGTGTTTTATGATTGTATAATTATAAAGAGGTGATAACTGATGTATTCAGATATAGCATTACAAATAGCAATTAAATTTAATGAATTACCTGCAGAAAAACAAATACTAATAATGCAATCAATTCTTATAATTGCAGAAATAATCGTATTTTTCTATATAAGACATATTACTAAAACAGATTAAGTAAGACCAAACGGAATTGCTAATTTTATATTAGCAATGTAGTGCGGTAGCTCTAGGGTAGAAAATACTTTGTATTTTCGTAGGGGCGAGAATAGCCCCTGCAATACCTATGCTTTAGTATAGGTATTGTTATGTAGAATAAAAAAATATACATACCGTTTTGGTATGTTTTTTTTTATTTCTGCAGGAGGGGGTCAAGGGGATCACCCTTGCAAGTTTACCAATAATTTTTTCGTTAGAAAAATATTTTGGTATAACTTGCTACACCAAAAATTTTATGTTATAATATAGGTAGTCGCTGGAGGTGGTAAAATGAATTGTGAAAAATTTACAAGAAATCAATCAACTAATATTTTGGTGCATTGTAATAGAAGTGATCCGAATAGAACTTATAAGAATCAAAAAATAGACCATTCAAAAACTTATATGAATTATAACCTTGCACCAGAACATAATGGTATGACTGATTATGAATATATGAAAAAAAGATGTGAAGAATTAAAAATATTAAAAAGAAAAGATGTTAATTGGCTTGTTTCTTGGGTTATTACTATTCCAACAGATTACGATGGAAATAAAGCAATGTTTTTTAGAGAAGCCTATAACTTTATGGAAAAGAAATATGGAAAAGAAAATGTTGTTTCTGCTTATATTCATTTAGACGAAACAAGTCCACACATGCACTTTTGCTTTGTTCCTGTTGTATTTGATAAAAAGAAACAAGAATACAAAGTTAATGCCAAACAATGTATAAATAAAACCGAATTAAAACAAATACACCCTCAAATGCAAGAATATTTGGAAACAAAACTACAAACCAAAGTTAATATTTTAAATGGAGCAACTGCAGAAGGAAATAAAACTGTTGAACAACTAAAAAATGAAGAGAAAATAAAAGAAAAGGCTATACTTGAACTTATACAAAATCCTACTGCAGAAATAAAAAAATCTGTTATAGAACAACTTCCAGAAGAACAAAAAGAAAATATCATAGAAGAAGAAATTGAAATAATAAAAGAAGATTTAAAGAAAGATCCTGAATTTATACAAATGTGTCAAAATAGAGCAATAGCAGACAATGAAGAACTTGAAGAACTTGAAATGGAAATAGAAAACTTAAAGGGTAAAAAAGACTATATGGAAGAAAGTATTGCAGAATTAGAAATACATCACAAAAAGCAAAGAAAACAACTCGCAGAAGAGTTTGAGAGAGAAAAACAAAGAAACAATGCTCGAATCATTGAAATGCAAAATACAACTATTGAGCAAGAAAAAGATAAACCTTCTTTTTGGAACAAAATAGCAGATAAAATATTTAACTTTAAACTTGTTGCCACTGTTAGTTTTGTTATGTATCAACTATCTAATAAAGTTCCTCCAGAAAGAATCTTAAAAAATGTAAAACAATTTAGAAAAAACTACGATAAATATGTTGATAATCCTGAATTAGTACAAAGAGAATTAAAAACAATGGAATATATGGATATAGGCTTAGAAAAAATTGAAGAAAGTGAACAAATAGATTTAAGAAAAGAAGAATTGTCAAAAGATGAATACGGACCAGAACTATAAATAAGTAGGGCATTTCGCCCTACTTATAACTTGTAATTTGTGTGTTACCTTATTTTTTATTTATATCATAACTATGGCTTTTTATATCAATTTCAAATGTAGTTTTATTACCATTTGAATCTTCAAGTATTAAATTTGTTTTACCTGCTCTTGTAAATTCTGCATTTATCAAATAATCTTCTAATCCTTCATCATATACTATATAAACTTTACCATATTTACTATCTTCTAAATACACATTATAACTATCATCAAATACTGCTCCTGCATCTCCACCATTTGTTAAGACAGTTGTGTTATAAACATTTTTGCTGGTTAGTGCCATTATAGTCATTACTATTATTATTAAAATACTAATAACTACCCCTGCAATCTTAACTTTTTTATTATTAAATATACATATTGGATATAATAGC
>JAFUAL010000035.1 GCA_017460745.1 Bacilli bacterium
AGAAAAAGAATTAATACTAACAATACAATACATCAAAAGAGAAACAGAACAAGTATTACCAACAAATGATGTAACATTCACAAATATTACAGCAAGCATAACATATGGACAAGATGAAACAAGTAAATCAGGAAATGGAGCAAATCCATCAAGTCCAGAAATAGTACAACCACAACCAGTGGATCCAAAATATACTATGGCTCAAATGTGTCCAGGATGTATTTTTAATGGTTCAAGCCCTTTATATTATGTTACACAAGATCTATCAGAAGAACAAATAACAAGTGAATTTACAAGTGATTATACATCATTAAATTCTACTAATTTCATAGGAGTTATATTAGAAGGTAACATAATAACAAGAGCATTTGCCTGTGGAATAGAAAATGGAGAGGCATTCTGCTTAGAAGGAATGGACACATCTAAATATAGTAATAATATAGATATATTAAACCATTTCTTCCCAGGTTGTAATGCAGATTCTAGTAGTTCTGAAGCAACATGTTATGGGTCTTCAGTAAGTGAAGCGCATGCTTTTGCTAATGGCATGGTCTTCGTTAATAACGGTAGAATCTGCGGTGTTGATAATGCGGATGGTAGGGTGGATTGCTAATAGCCTGTCCCGAGCGTATTAAAACTAATAATATGATAAATTATATATAATAAGAAATCACTAGTTATAAACTAGTGATTTTTGTTTTTAGGTTGTATAATTTTTAGTGTGTGTGATGTGTAAACATTATATGCACTTTTTTTCATAATTAAAAGACATATAGATTTATCCTTGATACAATATAAGTGCGAATAAACATTGAAAGAAGGTAATCTATATGTCTAATCAAAATTATATAATTAATATTCTAAATTTAAAAGAGGAAAATTTATTTTTTAAAGAAAATTTTTATTATGAAAGTAAAATTAAGGGTATAACTCATAAAATATTTGAAGCTTATCTTTCTTACAAACCTACTCATTGTACAAAATGTGGTGTCATTTTTGATGATTCTTTTGAAAAACATGGTTTTATTATTTCTAATATCAAAATACCTGACATTTCTGGTTTTAAAGCTATTCTTAAACTTCATAAACAACGTTATCTTTGTAAACATTGTAATAAAGCATTTACTTTATCTACTAATATAGTTAATTATGGATGTTTTATTTCTAACAATACTAAATATAAAATTGCTACTGAATTAACAAAAAAACGTTCTGAAAAAGATATTGCAATTGATAATAACGTTTCTCCTAATACCGTTGAAAGAATTATGGATTCTTACTATGAAACTCAAAAACTTTATAAACATCATTTGCCCGAAGTTCTATGTTTCGATGAATTTAAATCTGTTAAATCTGCTGATGGGGCAATGAGTTTTCATATGTGTGATGGTATTACTGGCCAAACAATTGACATAGTTGAAGATAGACGTCTTGATAAACTTATTAAATATTTCTTTTACTATGATTATAAAGCTCGAAGTAAAGTTAAATTTATTATTATTGATATGTATTCTCCATATATTTCTCTAATAAAGAAAATGTTTCCCAATGCTTCTATAATTATAGATAAATTCCATCTTACTCAACTTATTTCTAGATCACTTAATAAAACTAGAATTATGATTATGAAGAAATTTAAAAAACATCACAGAAAGTTTAAACGATATTGGAAATTAATTCTCAAATCCAGAGATGAATTAGATATATCCAAATGGAAAAGATGGACTTGTTTTGATCCTTTAATGACTGAATCTGATGTAGTTGATTTTTTAATAAATTTAGATGATGAATTAAAACAAACATATATAATATATCAAAATATATTACATGCATTAAAAAATAAAAACTATGATTTATTAAAACAAACTTTAAATTCTTATAATCCCAATATTTCTTCTTATATGAAAATTTCTATTAAAACACTACTTGAATTTTTACCATTTATAAAGAATACTTTTAATAATAATTATCACAATGGTTATATTGAAGGTAATAATAATTTTATTAAAGTAATTAAACGTATTGCTTTTGGTTTTAGATCATTTAGAAGATTTAAGGCAAGAATCATGATATGTAAAGGTCTATTAAAAATTAAAAAAATAGCCAACGCTTAACGCATTGACTATATAAATAATCATCACTTATTTGTGTCTACACACACTATTTGACAATTATCC
>JAFUAL010000036.1 GCA_017460745.1 Bacilli bacterium
GACCTTTTTAACTTAACTGTGTCTATTAAGGCACATTAGGTTAAAGGAGGTCTTTTTATGTGTAACCTAACTATTAATGAATTACATAATAGAAATTTAGATAAATGCTATTTTGTTATTATGTGTTTCAAAACTAAAATTAATATAATGGAAGGAGATGAGATTTCTAAAAAAGATATATATATTTTTTATGGATGTAATATTTTAGGTGTTAGAAAATTTCTTGATATTTGTATTGTTAATAATTTTACTAAACCTTCTGATTGGTATAATTTTTTATTAAAACTTAAAAAAAGAAATGTTGAAACTGTTCTATATGCAAATATACCTAATAATAAAATTCTTAAAGATTCTTTAATGATTACCTTTAAAGATATCAAAGTTTTTATTTCTTGCTACGAACCAATTGATACTATATTTAAATATTTTAATGCTAGATATGATACTCATGTATTTTCTATTATTAAAAATATATATCTTTCAGATAATATTGATGGATATAACTCTGCCGTTTCTATTTTTAAAGAAGAATTTAATAATTCTCCATTCTTATACGACATCCTAGAAAAAGATCTTACTTCTATAAAAAAATATTATAATTTTGATATCATTCTTAGAAAACATATTTTTTGTTTTTATTTCTATAGAGAAATGCGTAAAAAAATATATACCGCTTCACATGCAAAATATTATTTTAATACAACTGATGAATTATTAGAATCATTAATTTCACACATTAGTATAATGGAATCTAGATGCTATTGCCCTAAAAAAGAATGGTTAAATCTAATTAACTTTATTTATTCTTCTAACAAAGATTTGATTAAAAACTATTTATGATGTATATTATTACTTGCTTAGAAAGGGGATTATAATGAACGATAGCTTTATTAATTCTTTAAATAACTTAATTAATGACTCTAATAATGATCTAATTAATACCTTATATGACAATATGAGTACATATCAAAAGAGTTTATTTGATAAATTTAAATCTGATTTTTCTTATTTTGAGAATTATTCTTTAAATGATTTAATTTACGATTTTGATAAAAACTTTATTGAATCTATTTTAAATCTAGAATTAGATTTATATTTAAAAGAATGCAAGAAAAACGGCATTCAAAATAAAAGAAACGGTTTTACAAAAAATATTGATTTAACTATTGGTGATAGAAAAATATTTTTTAATCGCCCAAGACTTAGAAAGGAATCTGATTTTGATTCATTTCTAATTCCTAAAAGAACTAGAATTTTAAAAGATTTAGCTGATAATATTATTTTACTTTATTCTAAAAATAATTCGATTAATGATATAAAAGATATTCTTAAAAAAATGTTTAATATTGATGTTTCTTCTGCTTTTATAAGCAATTTAACTCAAGAACTCTCAATTGATGTTTTAAATTGGAGAAACAAACAATTAGAAAATTGTTATTTTTGTGTTAATATTGATTGTACTTATATTAGTGTCAGAGATCAAAAATGTCTTAATTCTCATAAAATTCCTATCTATGTTGCAGTTGGTACTACACTAGATGGTTATAAAGAAATAATTGGTCTTTATTTAGGTAATGAAGATGAAAACAAAAATATTATTGATTCTTTATATGACAATGATGTTTCTGAATCTAAATCTTTTTGGATTACTGTATTTAATGATTTAAAAGATAGAGGTCTTAAAAAAGTTTTATATTTTTCTTCTGATGGTCTTACTGGTATTAAAGACGCTATAAAAGAAGAATTTCCTAATTCTTTTTATCAAAGATGTGTTGTTCACATTGTTAGAAATTTAAAAACTTATACTAATAAATCTAATTGTAAAGAAGTTATAACTGATTTTAAAAATATTTATTCTGCTACTTGTAAAGATATGGCTATTTTAAACAAAAATTATTTTCTTGACAAATATAAAGATAATAAAACTTTATTAAAACATGCTTCTGTTTATATTGATGAAATCATGCCTTTATTTGATTTACCAATTAATATTAGAAATTATATTTATACTAATAATATAGTTGAATCAGCTAACTCTAAAATTAAAAGAGGATTTTATGGTAGAGGTGCATTACCAAATGTTCAATCTGCTTTAAACATTATTTATCTAAATCTTACTGATTTAGAATTTAAATGGCGAAAAAATAAAGTATCTAATTGGAATAATATTTATAATGAACTTATTAAAGTTCATTATAATGACATTAAAGATTATTTATTTAATAATGATTAACTACCAAACAAAGGCTAGCTTTGTTTGTATAATTATTATCTATATATAAAATCAGTCAAGGGTAATATGAACTCACTACGTTCGCCCTTGACTGATATATAATTAATTACTTTAAATTTTATATTGACTTATATCCCTATTTTATATTAATATATTAACTAATATTTATTCTTTTTCTACTAAGAGATTTTATTTATAATTCCTAGTAGACACAGTTAACTTAATGAGATC
>JAFUAL010000037.1 GCA_017460745.1 Bacilli bacterium
GGCCCACGATTTTGTTTCACACTTCCTTCGGCCCCAAACCTCACGGCTGATGCTCTGTGCTTCCCTAATACTTCGTTGATACCTACGTGTATAGTGGACTTTCACCACCTAGTTATATGCCATGCACGGCACACAAAAAGAACATCATATTCTGATGTTCAATTTATATTTTTTATTTAGAAGTTTTTAAAACAAATTTATAAAAACCGCCGGCTAGCACACTACCAACTAATGGTGCAACTATAAATACCCATACTTGTCTTAATGCTTCTCCACCTTGAAGAATTGCTGGGGCAAGACTTCTTGCTGGATTAACTGATGTACCTGTAATACTAATTCCAAATAAATGAACTAAAACAAGTGTAAGACCAATTATTAGTCCAGTTATATGTCCGTTTTCTTTCTTATCTGTTACACCTAAAATTGTTGTAACAAATACAAATGTTAGTATAACTTCAACGAGTAAAGCTGTAATAAGTGTTACTTCCATTCCATTTGGTAATATTCCACCATATCCATTTGCTCCTAGTAATTCAAAACTACCTAAGCATACACCAAGAAGTACTGAACCTAAGAATGCACCTAAAATTTGAGAAATCATGTACTTAATACATTCTTTAAGTTCCATTTTACCACTTACATACATACCAAGAGAAACAGCAGGATTAATATGACATCCTGATACATTTCCAATTGAATATGCCATTGCAACTACAACTAATCCAAATGCAAGAGATGTAGCAACAATTCCAGCTGCAGTATCACATCCAACAATAACAGCAACTCCACAAGCAATTAATGTCAATAAACAAGTACCGACAAATTCTGAAATATATTTTTTCATTTCAACGTTATCCTCCTTTATTTAATTATATAAATAAAATTTAAAAAAAACAACAATTTTTACTAATAAAATGTATAGTTTACTATAATAATCTTTTTTTTCTAAAGTAAATAAAATAATATAGGAGGTAAAAAATGTTTGACAATGAATTTTGTAATGATAAAGAAAATAATCAAAATAATAAATGTTGTCCAAAAGTAGTATTCACTATTCTTCCAACTGGTTCTACAGGACCTACTGGTGTTGGACCAACAGGGCCTACTGGTCCTACTGGACCTGCAGGAGAAACTCCAAATCTTACAATTGGAACTGTAACAACAGGAGCTCCAGGGAGTGAGGCTGCTGCTACTATAACCGGAACTGCTCCAAATTTCATATTAAATTTAACTATTCCTCAAGGGCCAACCGGACCTACTGGGCCTACAGGATTAACTGGTCCTACTGGACCTACAGGTTTAACCGGACCTACTGGACCTACAGGTTTAACCGGACCTACTGGGCCTACAGGGCCAACCGGACCTACTGGGCCTACTGGACCTGGAGAAAATGGAAATTAGAAAAAAAAGATTATTGTAATTTATTCAATTTAATTACTAATAATCTTTTTATTTTATTAACTTTTTGCTAATACATTCATCAATTGTATTACTTTGCATATTTACATAATCACAAGTTGTATCCATCTCAATTTGTAAATCATATAAGTCCTTATCACTAGGATTATTAAAATAACAAACATTAAGTGCATGCATATTTAAATTATCCATATATCTTCTTAAAGGACTCGTTATATGCGAATAATATGGTAAATCCAGTCCCATATGTTTATCATTGATCCTTGAATAATATGATTTAGGCATTTCACCCTTCATACTTTTAACTATTTTCTTTATGTTCTGATCCTTTGAATCACTTGATAATTCATCTAATAAACTTATCCATTCTTGATTTAATTTATGACATCTATAAACATAAGGTAAACCATGTTCTTCAAAATATTTTGCTGTTAAATATCCAACTAACATCATTGAATATGATACCAAATTCTCTGAAAAACTTCCCATATTCTTTGAATTACCAACTATATTTTTTTCTTTAATCTCTTCATATATTTTAGCATTTTTAAACATTTTCTTTAAAGAAGATATCAATTTATCATAATTGTCTAATCTTTTTTCTTCAATATTACTTTGTCCACCACTTGTATATAAAGCATTCAAAGAATTATAACTTAATCTATCAGATACTTTAATAATACTATTTAATATTTTAAAATCTACTAAATTAAAATGCTTATCAAATTCAACACAAAAAGTTTTAGTAAATCTTTTTTTATCTTTTATCAAAGATAATTTATCCTCTGAAAAATAAGGATTAATCATTGGTATATTTATATCCTTTAAATAGATAGTTGTTGTTCTCTTTTTAGCTTCTTTCAATGTATCTGAATATAGTGGTAAAAGAGATAAAGGATCTGCAATATGAATCATATACATTAAATTACCATTAGGTAATATTTTTATTTCTGATATTGCATCATCTAATACCTTTGTTCCCTCATCATCAATTGTTGCAATAAAACCATCGAATACTACTCGATTCTTTATATTATTTTCTCTTTGTTCTCCAAATGATTTATCATTTATGTAAAGAACTGGTTCTTCTTTAGAAATCTTTAAAACATCAAAAATGTTTTCATTTTTATTTAAACATTCAATTACTTTCTTTATTTCTTTTAAATATAAGGAACTAACTTTTTTATTTGCTACAAAATTATTTAAAATTTTTATTATATTATCTCTCATTTCATCTGTAAGATGAAATGTTTCTTCTAGAAGAAACTTATTAATTACTCTTTCATAAAATAAAACTAATTCTTCTTTATTACTAATACAATTAATATATTCTTCTACAACCAACATGAATATTGATTTATCATTATAATAACAATTTAATATATTAGGATTTTTTTCTATTAATTTATCCAAATATTCTAAATTTTTAAAATTAAATAATACATTGTAAAGTAAATCACTTAATTCATCATTTTCAATTATTGGTTTTTCCTTTTCTTCTTTTTTATCCATTATTAATATTTCTAATTTCAAATAAACTTTTTCAAAAATATTTTTATCATTTTTTAACAAAGAACTAATTTGTTTTTTATATATTTTTCTTAAAACTAATAATTGTTTTCTATGACTTTCTTTTTCTTTTATACTTAATTTATTAAATACTCTCTCTAAATAATTAGAAATTTTAATTAAATATTCATAATTATCTCCTTCACGATAATTAATACTTGCATCTTCTAATAAATAAAGGAAGCAAATAAAACTAGAGTTATAATCAAGATTTAAGGACTTTAAACATGCATTTATATTTTTGGCATTTTCTATAATGTTTTTTAACATTGCTATATTTTTGTCCATCTTATTCACTCCTTCTATTTACTCCTATTAAAGTAACTTCTTCAGTTAAAAATTTTATTCTTTCCATAATTCTTCTAGCTTTTACTTTATCACTTGATGAAGATGTAATTTGCAAATGACTTTCTAATTCTTTTAAACTTAAGTTAGAAGTAAAAAATGTTGCTAATTTATTATCCATTCTATATTGTAAAATACTTCCAAGTATCTCATCTCTTGCCCAATCTGTTAACTTTTCAGCACCTATATCATCAATTAACAAAAGTGGTACAGTTTTTACTGTATCAAACAATTCATCATAATTATTATTAAAACTTGCTTTGATTTTTCTTAAAAATTCAGGAAAGTAAATAATTGCACTATTATAATTGTATTTAGCTAGTTCATTAAAAAGAGCAGCTATTAAATAAGATTTGCCAGAACCAAACGAACCTGATAAATAAATACCACGAGAAGCATTTCCTTTTTTATAACTATCATAAAACTCTTTTATTTTCTTTATAGCATCTATTCTTTTAGAATCATCTTTATAAACATTTCTTAAACTTGCTCCTTTTAAAGAAACAGGTATTTCAAAATAATATACATTCTGTAAAAATTTGTTTTTTTCATCCATGTCACGTTTTTTTTCACACTCTACATAAGAAAATGTTAAGGATTGACTATTAACACTTGGCGTATAACAATAACCTTTTATGTTATTAGAACAAGCTAAAATTGACTTACAATTTTTACAATTAAAATGTTCACGACTGGCATCTATAAGTTTTGATGTATATTTCATAAGTATTTCATTTGGAAGGTCTATAGTACTAACTAATTCATTAAATTTTTCATCTTCTAAATTTTTTTTAAAATTAACTTTTAACATATTTGTATCTTTACTTTTTAAAACTAATTTTTCCATAAAAACCTTATGACATATATATGTTAGTTAACAAGAGAGATTGTTTTCTGTACTAACTAAAATATAATCACTTTCCTTAAATTTATTTCTCTCTAATAAATTGTATTTTTATACTCATCAATTAACTTATTGCAATTTGTATTTTCCAAATGCTTTACTATTACAACACTTTTATCTTTTCCTTCAAAATAT
Source organism: Bacilli bacterium (assembly GCA_017460745.1). Taxonomy (GTDB): domain Bacteria; phylum Bacillota_I; class Bacilli_A; order RF39; family UBA660; genus RUG591. Next base: position 4,373 of record JAFUAL010000037.1, read on the forward strand.
CGATATATTAAATCATCGCGAAAACCAATACTTGAAGTTTCTACTCTAGTTGTTCCATAGTATACTTCACGAATATTTGCCCAAATAATACTTGATAAACACATTGGACAAGGTTCACTTGTTGCAATAATTTTACAACCAGAAAGATCATATGTTTTTAATTTAGAACATGCATCTCGAATTGCAACTACTTCAGCATGAGCTGTTGGATCATTACTCATTAAAACCTTATTGTTACCAATTCCCACTATCTTATTATCTTTATCAACTACAACTGCTCCAAATGGACCACCTTCTGAGTTTTGAACCCCAACTCTTGCAGCCATAATTGCTTTATCAAAAAATTCATTCATTTACAACACCTTAATTACTATATCACTTATGAGGCATAAAGTAAATTTAATATCAAAAATTTTACTTAATTTTACGAGAAAAAATTATTATTGTTTATAATAATTTATATATTTTAATAATTTAAATCACTTAGTTCTGGAAGAACAAATTTTCCATCTTTTCTTATTAAAACATCATCAAAATATACTTCTCCTCCACCATAATCATTTCTTTGAATTAAGACCATATCAAAATGAATATTAGACTTATTTCCATTATCACATTCATCATATGCTGCCCCAGGAGTAAAATGGATACTTCCAGCTATTTTTTCATCAAATAAAATATCTCCCATTGGATTCATTATTTTAGGATTTAAACCAAACGAAAATTCTCCAACATATTTACTACCTTCATCTGTTTCAAATAATTCTTGAAGTTTATCTTCATCATTTGATGCATGACATTCAATTATTTTACCATCTTTAAATGTTAAACTAACATCATGATAAACATATCCATTATATGGACTTGGCGTATTATAAGTAATAGTTCCATTAACTGATTCTCTTACAGGTGCTGTAAATACTTCACCATCTGGAATATTAGATTCACCGGCACAAATTATGGCTGGAAGACCTTTAATACTAAAACTTATATCTGTATTTTTTCCTGTAATACGAACTTTATCAGTTTTTTCCATCAATTCTTTTAAAGGACGCATACTTTCATACATTTTATCATAATCTACTGTCATTACATCAAGTGAAAAATTATAAAAGTCTTCATAAGTCATATGAGCCTTATAAGCATCTATTAAACTTGGATAATTTAAAAGAACCCAATGTCTTTTATTAACTAAAATATCTTTATATGGTTTTAAAGTTTCTTTCATTTTTATATTTAATTGATTATCAACTTTAGAATCATAATAATCACTCAAATTAGAATGAATCTGAATAAAACTATCATACTCCTCTACTTCAAATTTTAAAATATTTTTGCGTGTTTCTATAATATCTAAATTTAAATTTCTTTTTACTAAATCCTCTAACTCTGGATCATTATATTTAACTGTTGGTATACCACCACTTTTTAAAATATCTTTAACTAAACATTTAACAAAATAATCAGCATCATGAGCCATATAAGTAATTAATACTTTATCTTTATTTTTTACTTTTATACTATGATTAACTATAATTTCACTTAATTTTTTTACTCTTTCCATCTTAACATTCCTTTCTATATAACATAAAATACTTTAGAAAGGAGTATTTTATGTACAATTATAATATACCACAAAACAGAAACTTTAATCAAAGAAATTTCAATAATTATCAAAGTAGACCAATCCAGCCAATGAGGCCTAATTTTGATAATGATGATAGATTTTTTGGTGGTGGTTTTTTAGGTCCATTCTTGCTTGGTGGAGTTGGTGGATACTTACTTGGAAGACCAAACTATAACTATAATGGTCCAATTCCTGTTTATTTTCCAAATGGAGTTCCATATAACTCATATCCAATACCTTATTCTCAAACAAATTTCTATTATTAAAAGACGTCTTAAAAACGTCTTTATATTTTTTTTACTTTATCCATTGGAATATCTACTTCTTCAAGATAATCTATATTATTTCTACAATAATTAATAAATGACATACTAAACTGTAACATGTAAGGATCAAGTTCTACTAATCTTGACATATGATCTGCAAGTGTACTTTCTTCTTCAAATCCATCTGGTAAAAATCTCACAAAATTACCACCATGTTTTCTAAAATCTTTACAATTACTTCTACTATTATCAATTAAATAACAATTATCTAAAGTTTCTAAACCATATAATTGTTTAATCCATAATGCTTTACTATTAATGTTTTTAGAACCATGTTCTATATGGAATGGAAGTGTTTCAACTGCATCAACTTCAGGAAATAACTTATATAGAATCTGTGTTTTTTTTAAACCTTCACGCTCTGGATTCATATGAGATAAAAATATAATAAAATCATTTTCACCACGTTCATTCAATATTCTATTTACAAATTCAACAGCATTAGGCATTAAATTTTTTTCTTTATATATATCATCATAGTTAATTTGTTTATAACTTCTTCTTGTTGTTTTTTCTTTTTCTTCATCATATTCAACATATTCTGTTTCTTCTAAGATTGCATCTAGAATATTAAATGACTCCTCTAATAATTCACGTGTATCCTCACTTGATCTATGAGATATTCTTTCACGATATTTTTTTGTTGCACGATAATCTATTTTTTCAAGTATTTTTTGAACCACTGGCTCTGTATTAAAAATAACATCATCAACATCTATACAAATCAAACGATATTTTCCTTCTGTTTTTAATAATTTAGTTATTAATGATAATCTTTTCAAACTATTATATTCAGCTATATTATTCTTCATAAAATCAAAACCTCCATATTCTAAGACGCATAGTATCTTCAAGAATGCACATATTATATCATTTTTCATATCTTTTGTCAAATTTAATATATTAATTCATCTATATATGATATAATTATTTTAGAAATAGTAAAGGAGGAAAAAATATGGAAGCCAATTCATTTGCAGTTTTAATTGTCGGATTAATTATTTTTGCTATCGTTATCGGAATATACGTTTTACAAGGAATATTTTTAACAAAATTTAACAAACTTGTAAACGGAAACGGAACACCACTTGCATGGATACCAATTTGTAATATTTATTTACTTGGAAAATTAACAGTAAATAAATTAGTAGGTTGGATTCTTGTAGGATGTATTTTAATAACGGGAAAATTTACTATAACAATTAATGGTGTTAAGAACGTATATACAATTTTACCAAAAAATATTACATCTTTTATCTCATTATTAAGTAATCTAGCAATACTTGGATTATTCATTTATGGTATTATCAAATATAGCAATTTAAAAAAAGATAATCTTAACAAACAATCAAATAAAAATAAAATAAACAATCAGAATAATACTGATAAAGATAGCAATTAATTATGTTGTGAAGTTATAAAATAAAAGTAGACACATAAAAAGTGTTTGCTTTTTTGTTATAATAATTATTAAAAGGAGATGATAAAGATGCCAAGCGGTAGACTAAAAGGTGGTAAAAATAAATATTGGAGCGCTGAAGAAAAAGAAA
>JAFUAL010000038.1 GCA_017460745.1 Bacilli bacterium
AAAAAGGCCTAATTTTGCCATTAGACCATTACGTAAAAGTACATATTAGTATAAATTGAACCGCCGTATACCGAACGGTACGTACTGGTGGTGTGAGAGGGACAAATTTACAAATTTTTGTGAATTTTCTCTACTCGATTCTCCAATTCATATTAGAAAAGGAGGAAAAACAATGGGTAATGTTTATGTTCAAAAAAGAGGTAATGTTTTTCAATATCAATTTCAAATTGCCTCAGTAGATGGTAAAAGAAAGTATCAAAATAAGAGTGGATTTCCTACAAGAAATGAAGCGATGAAAGCTGGAATTAAAGCATATTCAGAATATATGAATACTGGTCATGCTTTTACCCCAAATGAAATATCTTATAGTGATTATCTAGACTATTGGATGAAAGAACACTGTGAAATAAATTTAAAATATCATACAATAGAAGCATATAAAAGTATTATAAGAATCCATATTAAACCAAAAATAGGTTGTTATAAATTATCAACTATTACTACTGCAACACTTCAAGAGTTTATTAATAAGGTTTATTTGGATGGTAGTTATTCTAAAAATTTTTTAAAGAATATATTAAAAGTATTAAAAACATCATTTGGATATGCATACGAGATTGTTCATTTTATTAAATCTAATCCAGCTGATAAAGTAAGATTACCTAGATATGATATTCCAGATAGTGATCCAGCACATATATTTACAAAAGAAGAAATAGATAAAATACTTAATAGATTTACTAACAATCCGTGTGCCTATTATGCTTTTTTAACTGCATACCATACTGGACTTCGTGTATCAGAAGTATTTGGATTAACTTGGGAAGATATTGATTTTGAAAAGAAAACATTAAGGGTAGATAGGAATGTTTTAAAAAAGAATCAAGCTGGTGGAACTAAGAAAAGACATATAAGTGGTAATTCAACAACTGTATGGTATTTTGGAACTTGTAAAACACCTAGTAGTCATAGAACTATTGAAATAGGAGATACTCTTGTAAATGCATTAAGAGAATATAAGCAACAACAAGAGAAAAACAAAGAAGAATATGGAGATATGTATATGAAACATTATGCTAAAGAAGTAATAAATCCATATAATAATAAGAAAGAAATAAAAATAGTAAATGCACATACTGAAATAGATGTTTCTTTACCTGAAGTTCATTTTGTTTTTGTTAAGAAAAATGGAATATATGAAGGAACTGATACTGTCAAATATCCATTTAAAGTTATTCATTATGAGTTAGGAATACCATGTAGATTCCACGATTTTAGAGATACTCATGCAACTAGATTAATAGAAGCTGGTGCTGATATAAAAGCTGTATCAAAAAGACTAGGTCATAGTACAATTGAAACAACTTATAATATATATGTAAGAGTAACTACTAAAATGGAATCTGATATAGTAACTAAATTTGAAGCATATGCTACTTCTTAATTTAGTAAATATTTTTCTTCGAATTTTCGCTATATCAATGATAAAAGCACTAAATTATGATATAATTATATTTGAAGTATCTTGGGAGGTGGTATGATGTCAAATATAAAACCATTTATTAAATGGGCTGGTGGTAAAGAAAAAGAATTACCAATAATTTTAAAAAATTTACCATCAAGTTTTGATAGGTATATTGAACCTTTTGTAGGTGGTGGAGCTGTTTACTTAAATATTAATTGTAAAAATTCCATAATCAATGATAAATCTGATGAACTAATGTTGTTATATAAGATGATAAAAAAAGGCGACAAAGATTTTATCAAAAGTTTGAATGATATAAATAAAAATTGGATTGCACTTGAAAATATAGTTCTTAATTCAAGTACTGAATTAATAGAACTTTATAATTCATACAAAAAAGATATATCACAACTAGAAAAACTTGTTGATGATTATATTTCTAATCACAATCAAGAACTTAATGCTTTATTAAGGGAAGATGTTGATATTAATTTATATAATCTAATTAGTGAAATTAAAAAGAATATGATTTCTAAAATTTCAAGAATGTATAAATTAGAGCAAAAATCTGGAGATTTGAGCAAAGAAGATACAATTGATAATTTAGAATGTTCATTTAAAAGTGCTTATTATATGTATTTTAGATATTTATACAATAATAAGAACAAATTAAAATTAAGTAATTCATTCTATTGTGCAGTGTTTTACTTTGTAAGAGATTATTGTTATGCATCAATGTTTAGATATAATGCTAATGGAGAATTTAATGTTCCATACGGTGGAATAAGCTATAATAGAAAAGATTTTACAAAGAAAATAGAATATGTTACTTCAAAAGAATTAAAAGATTATTTATCTAATACTGAATTATACAATTTAGATTTTGAAGAATTTTGTAATAGAATTGAATTGAATGAAAATGACTTTATGTTTTTAGATCCTCCATATGATACAGAATTTTCTACTTATGCTAAAAATGATTTTAATAAAAATGATCAAGTAAGACTTGCAAATTATTTGAAAAATACCAAAGCAAAGTTTATGCTTGTTATTAAGAATACAGATTTTATATATAATTTGTATAATGTAAAAGGATTATATATTAAAACATTTGATAAAAAATATTTAGTAAGTTTCATGAATAGAAATGATAAAGATGTAGAGCATTTATTAATTACAAATTATAAATTGGAGGATGATGAGTAATGGATAAAATAAAAGAAGAAAGAATTCGTAAAGCTGTTGATTCAAGAATAAAAGAGTTTGCAGATAATTTGGAAAAAAGATATATTAAAGAATTAAATGATCCAAATGGTGTAATCAATTCAAAGAAGAATAATGTTTTTATTAAAACATTAGGTGATGAATTTATTTTTAATTCTGCCTTTTGTCGTTCATTTGATTCTAGTTTTGGTAATGTTTTAGAAGCACTAGCTAATGATGTGGCTGAAGTATCTTTTGATGTTATAACTGAAAATATTTCTTCATATCTATTACCACAACAAACACAACATATCGATTATATAATGGCTGATTATGAGAAACATGCAAAAACACCTGAGATAAGTGATTATTCTAAATTTGATGCATTTATACCTCAAAACACTTCAAGTTATACAAAAAGTCATGTAACAGACAATCATTTTTATAATCCAGCTACAAAAGAACATTATATTATTGAATTAAAAGCAGGTGGCGATTTAGACAATAAAAAAGCTAAAAGTGAAAAAATGGAATTATTAAAAGAATATTTCATTTTGAAAAATGAATTAGTTGGTACTGATGAAACTGTTAAAATATTCTTTGCTACTGCTTATAATAAGAATGGCGAGGATAATGAATGGAAGCAAGAAAGAGTAAGGCAATTTTTTGCTGAAGATGAATTATTAATAGGAAAAAAATATTGGAATTTTGTATGTGATGATGAAGAAGGATTTAATATCATATATGATCAATATAAAATTAGTTGCCAACATATACTTGCAAGTCTTGAAAGAATTAAAAGTCTATATTTTTAGAAAAGAAAAGACTTATACCTCAAAGTATAAGTCCTTTTTATTTTAATAATTTATCAATTGATAATTTGTGGTTGTAACATATTGTATAGAGTACAAGAGATGTAACTAAAGTTTTACCGTTTTCATATAAACTATATGATTGTTGAGTTATCATACATTCATCAGCAATTTGTTTTTGAGTTAAACCTAATTGCTTTCTAATAGATTTAAGTTTTGCTCCCACATCTTCTTTATTAGGTTTCTTTATTGCTGAATAGTCATTCTTTCTAGATAATCCAGTAATATAATCTAAAGAGTAGTGATACATATTTGCAAACTTAACCATTTTAGGAAGAGGCATAGTATCGTTATTATTTTCCCATCCAGATACAGTTGCTCCAGTAACTCCAAAAACATATCCAAGTTCCTCTTGTGTCATTTCAAGTTCTTCTCTACAATATTTGATATTATTATTTAACATCATATTATCACCCATATTAATTTTCCCATTTTTTCTAGAAATACTACTATTTCTATGGGTCATATTGTAAAAATATGCTATAATTAAAGTGTAGTACAAGAAAAGAGGTTATTATGAACAAATACGAAGAATTAAGAAGTATGTGTAGTAGTAGTAAAATTTTGTGTGGTACAGATGTATATAATCTTTTAGAAGAAGATTATATGAAAGAGTTAGTTTCAAAGATCAAGGATGGTACAGTTTCAGTAAAATCTAAAATGGCTCTTGGAACTAATAAGGTTCAAAGATATGAAATATTTCTCCATAACCTAGATAGATTTGTCTATTATTTAAGAGATAGATTATTTATTAATCCTACTGAATTTAGAATTTATTTAGGATATTTAATTGAAAGTAATTACATAGATAAAATATTATTTTCTAAAGAATTGTTTGAAGATGATTCATTCAAGTTTGAAGTATATTTTTGGCAAATAGCTAGTGAAAGATTGCTTGGAGTATTAGGAGTTATGTCTATGCTAGATCCAATTAGAGAAAGATTAGAAGAATTAAAGTTTAATCCAAAAGATTACAACCTTAAAAAGAAAGATGATGCTAGAGAAGTATTTAACTTCTTTAGTGGAATGATATGTTGCAGACATGATAATTTATTTAATCTTTTTATAGATAATAAAACTATAGAAACTGAAAGAATAGATTTTTATATGTGGGCTTGGTGTAGTGTTTTAGATGAATATATAAAAAAGAGAGAATACTACAAAAAGTTAATTGAAATTAATTAATTGTTTTAAATAATATAATATTGTGTATAATATGAATAAGAGGTGAATCTGATGGATAGTTATGAAGAACTAAAACAGATTATAAAAAGCCAACAAGACAAAAGAGAAAAAGAATTTTTAGATAAATTAAATAGTCATGGTAAAAAAAGATTTAATTCAAAAGATGATATTAATAATTTTGTTGATAATATAATAGATAACAAATCAAATATTAATAAAGAAGATATAAAAAAGAATATAGTAAACCTAAATGAAATAGAAAAAGATGGTTTTATATTTTGTATTGTAACTACAAAAAGTAGATTTAAAGATTATAAGTCTTTAGAAGAACTAGGTAAAAAAGTTCCAACAATAACTATGTATAGAACATATATGATTATTAATAAAGATGATGATATAATTGATAATTTGTTATATAAACAATTTAAAGAAAAAAATCTTGCTATTGAATATTATAATGAATTATTAGAATATGTCCAAAAAAGTGAAGTTTCAGAAATTTTTAAAAAAATTAAAGAAAGTTTATAAAATTTGTGGTATAATCTATATATAAGTTAAAAATATACAGAGGTAGTATTATTCTGTTTTTGAGTAGTACTACCTCTTTTTTTGATTTTAGAAAGAGGTTGACATTATGAATCAAGATGTAGAAATAGAATTATGTGTAAAAGAAGTAATGGATAATAAAGGAATAAGTATTAGTGAATTAAGTAGAAAAGCTAATATAAAATATGATATTGTTAAAAGATATTACAATGGCGAAATGTTAAGATATGATAGTGAAGTTTTAAAAAAATTTTGTGTATATCTGGATTGTAAGATTGAAGATCTGATAAAAATAAAAGAAAAAATTTAATTTTTTTTTTGCGATTTTTTAAAAAATTGTAATTTTTTATTTTGCAGAAGCTCTTATTTTATAAGGCATTACAGAGTTTTAGTGAAGTATAAATGAAGTTTAAAATGTAGTTTAAAACGAATGGACAATCATAATTTTTTATGGTAAATTTGCTATAATGAGTGAAAACTCTAGGAGATAGATGAACACATCCATCCTATAGATACAAAAGTTCATTCCCTAAATAAGGAATTGACTTTAAAAATATCGAGTGATAGTATAGAAATCAATTAATTACATAGGTTCTACTATCAAAGGATGTGATGAAAATGGTTATGACATCTAAGTTAAACTTAATTAATTTTAACAATTCAAATGTTGTTTATTTAGTATCCGTTTTTTTTGGAGTTGTTGACTATATAAGAGGGAAAAAGTCTTAGTGGCTTTTGCCCTCTTTTTCGTTCGGGGAGGTTACTATGAAAATCAAAAGAAGTCCATATTTAAGTGAGGAAATTTCTAAACAATATCCGATTGAAAAGTTTAAGGGGTTAATAATTAATGTAATAGATATAGTAGAAAACTTTATTTTAGAATTAGGGGATGAAAATAAATACAATTCATCTTCAACAGCTAAATATGAAGAATGTATTGGCTCTCATCAATTTAGTACTACTTCTAAAATAGAAAGTATGCTGATAAGAATGTATGATGAAGAAGATAAAAAAAGACAATTTATTGATAAATACTTTAAAGCATTGGAATCTTTAGAAAAAACAGAAAGAAAAGTAATAATATATACTTTTATTAATTGTATAGAATTTGAGGTAATATGTGAGAAGATAGAATGTTCTCCTCAAACATTAAGTAAAATTAAAAAAAGTGCAATAGTGAGATTTGCATTAAAACTAGGATTAGATAAATTTGTTTAGGAAGTCTTGGACTTCTTTTTATTTGCATTAAAGGAGGTGGTTTTATGATTGTAAACAAGGATTGTTAGTAATTTGACTTTTTTAACAAGTGATGGTAACATGCCATCAAGGAGAAGAAGGTTATGAAGAAAAAATTATTATTAATAATACCAGCCGTTATTATTTTAATTGTTTCTATAACTGTGGTATTAACTAAAAAATCTGACAATCCAAAACAAGTATTTCAAAATAATAAGATAGAAGAAACTTCTAAAAAGAAAGAAACTCAAATTATAGAAGAATCAAAGCAAGAAACAGTTGAAGAGAAGAAAGAAGAGGTACAACCAGTAGTTGAACCTAAAAAAGAAGAAGTAAAGACAGAACAAAAGCAATCAACTAATAATGAAACTAAGAATACTACACCTACTCAACCTAAAGAACAACCTAAACAGGAAAGTGTTCCAGTTGCTCCAGTACAACAACCAGTACAAGAACAACCTAAACAACAAACTGAATGGGAGAAATTAGGTATTAGTGAATATGATTATTACCATAAACCAATGTGGAGTTGGGCTAGAGTTGATTATAAGATTGAAGATTATGGTTCTTTTGATGCAACACATAATGCTTGTATAACAGCTGGAGATCAAATGGAAGATATAATTAGTTATTCTTGTACTAATATAAATAGTTATTCTGGAGATTATTTAGGAGATATGCTTAGAGTTAAATACTAGAAAGGATAATTATATGAAATCAAAGATAGGTAAGTATGCTATGATGAGCATACTTTTTTTGTTGACTATTTTTGGTATTCAGACAGTTCATGCTGAACAGTACACTGGACAAGCAATTTGGCCTAGTGAACATATTAGCAATATCTATATTAAAAAAGATAGAAATGATGGATATTCAAAATGGCAACAAGCAAGATTTATTAGAAGAAGTGAAGATAATAAATTCGTTTATTGTTTGCAACCTTATGCTGATATAGATAATAATTTACCATATTATGATGTAATTAGATCTGATTATGAAAGAGTATTAGGATTTAGTGAAGCACAATGGGAAAGAATTTCACTTTTAGCATATTATGGATATCAATATAATGATAATGGTTATAATCATAATGATCAAAAATGGTATGCTATTACTCAAGTAATGATTTGGAGAACAACAAATCCAGATTCAAATATATATTTTACTGATACATTAAATGGTAATTATACTTCTAAATTTGATGGAGAAATGGCTGAATTAGAATCTTTAGTATCTAATCATTATAAAACTCCTAATTTAGAAAGTGGTATAGTTTTACCAATAGGACAAACTAAAGAATTAAATGATTCAAATGGAGTTCTAAGTAATTACACAATAACTGGAACTGAAAATGTTACTGCTTCAATTAATGGTAATACATTATCAGTAACAGCAAATAGTATTGGTGAAGGTAAAGTAACTTTTGAAAAGAGAGCTACTAAATATGAAATACCACCAATAGTATATTTTAGTGATCATTCTCAAAATGTATTTAGAGTTGGTAATTATGATCCAGTTAGAACAAAATTCACTTTAAAAGTAATTGGTGGAAGAGTTACACCAGCAAAGGTTGATGTGGAAACAAAAACCAATACTCCACAAGGAGAAGCAAAACTTGGTGGAGCTGTATATGGTATTTATAAAGTAGATGGAACTAGAGTTGGTTCTGTTACTACTAATGATGATGGTAGAAATACTTCTGATTATTTACCAGAACTTGGTAGGTTCTACCTATTAGAAGAAAAACCATCTGAAGGATATTTATTAGATAGTAATAAATACTATTTTGAAATAACTGAAGATAATTTAAATCCTGAAGTACAAGTATTTGAGCAAGTAATTAAATTAGATTTTGAATTTACAAAAGTATATGCTAGTGCTGAAACTCAAATTATGGAACCTGAAGTAGGAATTAAGTTTGGTATTTACAATAAATCTGGAGAACAAGTTAAAGAAATAACAACAGATTCTCAAGGTGTATTTAGATTTACTTTACCTTATGGAACTTATACAGTTAAACAATTAACAACAACAAAAGGTCATGAAAAAATAGAAGATTTTAATGTTGAAGTTAAAACAACAGGAGAAGTTGTAAAGAAAGTTATTTCAAATGCTCCTATTACTGCTAAATTAAGAGTAGTTAAAATAGATGCAGAAACTAAAGAAGTAATTAAAAGAGCAAATATTAAGTTTAAAATATTTGATATTAAAAACAATGAATATGTATGTCAAACAATTACATATCCAAATAAAACAACAATCTGTGAATGGGAAACTGATTCAGAGGGGGAATTTACAACAGCTTATCCATTGATGACAGGTACATATAGACTTGAAGAAGTAGATCAAGTTGTAGAGGGTTATTTATGGAATAGCCAATCACATGAATTTTCAATTGATGAGAATTCTAAATTAAGAACTGATTCTGAGTATGGAATTATATTTGATACAGCTTTTGAAAATCAACCAGTTAAAGGAGAAATTCAAATAAAGAAAACTGGAGAAGTAGCAGAATTAACTGATAATGGTTTTGAATTTAAAACAGATTCATTAGAAGGAGTTAAGTTCGGATTATATGCACAAGAGGACATTATTTGGAATGATAAAGTGATTTATACTAAAGATTCTTTAGTGGAAGAAAAAATAACAGATAAAGATGGAAACATTGTGTTTGATAATCTTTACTTAGGTAAATACTATGTTAAAGAACTTTCGACCTTAGATAATTATGTTTTAGATGAAAATACATATGAAGCAGAGTTAATTTATAAGGATCAATATACACCAGTTATTGTATATTCTGAATCAATTTTAAATATATTAAAAACTGGAAAATTAGAATTCACAAAAACTGATATATCCGAATCAAAAACATTACCAAATACACTTATAGAAATATATACTGAAAACGATGAACTAGTATTCTCTGGTAGAACAGATGAAAATGGTAAGATAGTTATTGAAAGACTTCCACAAGGAAAATATTACATTTTAGAAAAAGAAGCTCCTGAGGGTTATAAGTTGAATGAAGAAAAAATGCCATTTGAAATAAAAGAAAATGGAGAAATAATTAAATCAACAATGAAAGATGAAGATATCACTGGTACTTTAGAATTTACTAAAGTAGATATTTCAACAGATGAACCACTTCCAAATACACTAATTGAAATTTACAATGCTGAAAACGATGAACTAGTATTCTCTGGTAGAACAGATGAAAATGGTAATATCACAATTGATAAAATCAAATATGGTAAATATTACATTTTAGAAAAAGAAGCTCCAGCAGGATATCAACTAAATCCTGAAAAAATGTATTTTGAAATTACTGAAGATGGACAAGTAATTAAGTCTGTTATGAAAGATGAAAAGATTGTTGAAGTTCCAAACACAGGTTTATCAGAAATAAATTATGATAAGGTAACTCCTATTATTGTTATTGTATTAGGAGCTGGATTAATTATCTATGCAACAAAGAAAAACAAAAAGAAATAGTATAATTACTGTTGTAGGAATATTACTAATATTTTTTGGTGCTTCATATCTAATATTTAATCATTTTTCTAATGAAAGATTAAAGCAAAAAGATAATAATAAAATTGAAGAATTTTTTGAAATAGAAGATGAAGAACCAGAAGAAGAAATAGAAGAAGTTATAGAACAACCTAAAGAAGAAAAACAAACAATTAATTATGATTATATTGCAGTATTAGAAATACCAAAAATAAATCTTAAGAGAGGTTTAGTTAGTACAGACAGTAGATATAATAATGTTAATTACAATATTAAAATAGTTGATGGCTCTTTAATGCCTTATGTCAGAAATGGTAATCTAATACTTGCAGGTCATAATGGATCTGCTTATATTTCTTTTTTTAAAAATCTATATAAGTTAGATATAAATGATAGTGTCTATGTTTATTTTGATGGTATAAAATATGAATATAAAATAGCTGACATATATGATGTGGATAAAACTGGAACTGTTAACATATCTAGAGATAAAAATAGAACTACTATAACTCTAATTACTTGTAAAAAATATAGTAAAGATAAACAAACAGTTTTTATTGGATATTTAAGTAATAAGGAATCTTATTAATGGATGATAAAGATTATGTTATTATTCCTCAAAGAATATTAGAGGATAATAATTTAACCAGTACAGATAAACTTGTTTATGGAATTATTTTAAGATTAACAAGAAGTAACGGATATTGTTGGGCTACTAATCAATACATGGCTGATATTTTAAAAATAAATCCTAGAACAGTATCTTCTTGTATAAGAAAATTACGAGAATTGGGATATATTAATTCTTGTAAAAATAAGAACGATAAGTTCAAAACATTTAGAAAAATAAGTTTTGATAAAGAGGAAGAATACATCTATTAAGTATAGAAAAAGACATCCTATAAGTATAGATGCAGACATCCTACTAATATAGAATAGAATAAAGAATATAATAGAGAATTATATCATTTAATCTTTTTAAAACATTTAAACTTATTTAAAACATTTATTTGTAGGAGGCATGAAATGTTAAAAGAATATATTAATTCATTTTCATTAGTTGGGAACATTTCTTATATTGGGGATATTCAAGAACAAAAGAATGGAACTAAATATAGATATTTTCAATTAGCACAAAATAATAAGTATAAAGATAAAGATGGCAATCTAGTAGATGAGCCATCTTTTATTAATATTAAACTATTTGAAAGTCAATTTAAGAACTTTGAAAAAGTATTAGAAGTTGGTAAATATTTAAATATTTTTGGAAAAATCAAAGTATTTAAAGATTCAGATAATAAGAACAATATTATTTTAATAGCAAATAATTATCGTGATTTAAATAAACAAAAACAATACACTGAAATATTTGACTATGATTGGTTAAATGAAGGTGATGATAGAGAAGAGAGTAACGATTATGGGTTATAGATCTGATGTTAGAATTGTTACTTCACAAAAAGGTTTTGAAAAGTTAAAAGACTTTGTTACAAATAAAATAGCAAATAGTCAAAATCCTAATATGTACAATTTAATGGAAAACTTAGGTTTTGAACATAATAATAGTTATTCAAAATATTTTGGTTGGAATAATGTTAAATGGTACTACGAGGATGTTGATATAGTTATGGAAGGACTTCATAAATTAAAAGATGAAGATTTCTCTTATAGATTTGCAAGATTAGGAGAAAACTTTGATGATTACGAAGAAGAATCTTATGAATCAGAAAAGGAAGAAGAACAAGATTTAGAATATCCTTGTATAGAACGATATTTTGATGATGATTATGTTAAAGATAATATGAATTCTAATGATATGGATATAAGTTCTTAAAGGAGGTGATGAAATATAGCTAAGAACATAAGAGTTCTCGTAGTAGAACCCTATAAACTACCTTATGAAAAAGAAATACCAAATACATTAAAAGCAAAACAAGAAATAGTAGATGGATATATAGAATATACATATCTAAATGAAGATGAAAATGTTGCTTTAATATGTAATGAAGAAGGTAAATGTATAGGGTTACCACTAAATAGAGATATTGGTCATGACATTATTGCAGGTACTTTTATTTTAGTAGGCGAT
This sequence comes from Bacilli bacterium, assembly GCA_017460745.1. Classification (GTDB taxonomy): domain Bacteria; phylum Bacillota_I; class Bacilli_A; order RF39; family UBA660; genus RUG591. Next base: position 12,110 of record JAFUAL010000038.1, read on the forward strand.
GATGGTTGTGGCGAAGATTTGTCATTAACAGATGAACAAATTGAAAAGTATAAAAAAAGATTCGATAAAGAATCAATTAAAGAAACTGATATAGCAATTGGAAAGATTGCTTTATCAAATAGTTTAGGTTTATAAGGAGGTAAAGATATGATGAACCAAACATGTATTATAGGTAGATTAGTTCGTGAGCCTGAAGTAAAAGAACTAGAAGATGGCAAAAAAGTAAGTAATATTACTCTTGCTGTTCCAAGAAGTTATAAAAATGAAAATGGAGAGTATGAAACTGACTTCATCGATTGTACTTTATGGGGTGGTGTTGCTGACAGAACAGCTGAATACTGCAGAAAAGGAGATTTGGTTGGAGTTAAAGGAAGACTTCAAACAAATAATTATGAGAATGAAAAAGGCGAAAAGAGAAAAATTACAGAAGTAATCGCTGAAAAACTTACATTCTTATCAAGTAATAGAGAGATTCTTGAAAAAGAAGGAGTTAATAAAACCAAAGAAGAAGATTTAGAGGTTTAGTTATATGAGAATAAGCAAAGAAAAAAGAGTTAAATCGCCAGCCAGCAAAATAACTCTAGTGGTATTATATCACTTCTTTGCTTTTTTCTTCAAATTTTTAAGGAGGAAACAACATGAATTTATTTTATCAACTTATCAGTGATGATGCTGGTAAAAGATTGAAATATGAACGAAGAGCATGGGGAATGTCTAGAAGAAAATTAGCAAAATTAGCTTTTACAGATCCTGAAACTATAGAAGATATAGAAAAAGGATATGTTTGTATGTTAGATTTCCATTTACTCAGAAATCTAAGTAAAGTTCTTCAAATTAGCCCATTTGACTTCTTCATAAAAAGATTAACAAAAGAAGAAATATTAGCAATGGTTTAAGGAGGGATATAATGTACAAAATGGCAAATTATTTTAATATGTTAAAAATTGAACATCTTGAAGGTGGAAGTTATGATGTTAACTCAATCCTAAAAGCAATTAAAACTCTTACTAGTTGGGCTTTATCAATAGGTATTGCAGCTGCAGGTGTTTCACTAGTTATTGGATTTATATTATATGCAATTGCTGATGTTGAACAAAAGGCAAGAGTTAAGCAAAGAATTATTCAAACAATGTTAGGTATTGCTGGAATAATTTTAGCAATATCTTTGGTAAATTTAATCATAGACTTATTTTAAATGAAAGAGGGTGTTAAATATGCTTATGAAAGCACTCGACCTATTAAGAACATTAGGTTGGGGAATAGTAGATTTTATTTATTCTTTAATAGACTCTTTATTTGATATTTTAAAAGAAATCAATGCACTTGATATTGTTAATTCAGTATCAAATGAATCAATGTTTACGAAGTTCTATACTGGATTAATGGCAATAGCTGTTACAGTTCTTGGTTTATTCGCAATATGGAGTTTTGTAAAAAAGATAATGGATCCAGATGAAGGATTATCCACAGGACAAATAGTAAAAGAAATAATTAAGTGTGGAATGTTAGTAATAATGTCCACATTTTTATTTGTTCAATCATCAACTTTTTCAATTAAACTTAGTGGATATACAGCAAATATATTTACAACTAATAATGGTTCAATTGGAGATAATATGCTTGTTCAATATGTATCATATAAAGAAGCTTATAAAGTTTCAGATGAATTTAAAAACGATGATTATGAAAAAGCAATAAAAAATGATACTTTCACAAAAAAGAAAATGTATAAAGACAAGTTTGTAACTGATGCTCACTTTATCTTACCAGATGAAAAAGAATATAAATATGACATTAACTGGATAATGGCTATTGTAGTAGGTGGCTTTTTCTTGTATGCACTTTTCTTTAGTGGAATGATGCTCGCTCGTAGGCAGATAGAATTTCTATTCTTATTTGTAATATCTCCTGTAATATTTGCTACATCAGTAGGAAATAAACAAAGAAGAGGAGCAGTATTTGAACAATTAGTTTCTTTAATTCTACAAGGTGCTGTTGTAATGCTCATCATTGGTCTTACAGCTTTACTTATGAAGTCAATACAAGGAACAGACTTCTTCCCTAATTCTACAGCTAAAGATATTGTTATTAAATCGATTTTATATATAGGTTGTGGAACATTCTTACTTACTGGTTCTCAAGTAGTTAATAGATTCATAGGTGGAAATGTATCAGCTAACTCAGGAAGAGAACAATTAATGAGCATGATGGGATTTGGACAAGGTATGAAAACAACTGCTGTTGCTGGAGGAGTTGGAGCTTTAGGACTTGCAAAAGTTGGAGCTGGTGCAACTACTTCTGTAGCTGGTAGATTAGGTGGTAATAAACTAGCTAATTCCATTGGAAAAAGTATAAGTAATTTTGGTAGAAGTATGGCTGGTAATCATCCAGTGAATAGTCCTATGAATAAGATAGGAAATGCAATTACTAGATTTGGTGGAGGAGTACAAAAACATACACCATCATCAATAGGTAAAAATATGAGAACTTCTGGATATAGAAATGTAGGAGATGCTATTTCAACAATGAGCCCTACAAGAAATATGTATCGCAGTAGATATAATGGAAGGAGAATATAATGTTTATAACAGTTAATAACTTAAAAAAGACATTAGGTAAATATGTAGAATTTACGGATTTATATATTGGAGTACCATGTCTAGTTGTCTTTATAGTTTTATTTTCAATTCCATTCACTAGATTATTTTCACTTGTATTTTTAAGTATTGTATTATTCTTACTTATACCAATAAAATTATCTAAGAAAAATAGAATGTACAAGGTTATGGCTCTTGTTTTTAAATATATCTTTAAAAGTAAAGAATTTATTTATAAGAAAGAAGAGGTGAATGATTTTGAAAATATCGAAAGAAGAAAAATCTTTAGCAAAAATAAAAAAGCATAAAGATTCAAAATATATACCAAAAGGTATTATGAGATCTAGAATGAAAAATTCTAGAGTTATGAGTAATGTTAAAGAAGTTGGAGAAGATGGATTAATCTATCTTAAAACTGGAGAGGTATCTTCATTAATTGAGATTAAGGCAATTGATTTATCATTGACTAGTAATCAAGAAAAAAACAACTTCTTTGTTACATTAAAAGCTTTATATCAAATTAGAGGTATAAACTTAAAATGTTATAAAATAGATGATAGATTAAACTTAAATAATAATAAAGTTAATCTAGATTCTAAACTTGAATACTTTGAGAGTAATGAAAAGAAAAAAGCATTACTTGAAGAAAGTAAAAAATTAATTGAATATTTAGAAGAAAATGATTTTACTGTATCTAGTAAATACTTTTTTGTATTAACAGCAAAAACACAAGAAGAATTAGAGAAGATTCTTGATGAAGTAGAGGAAGTATTAAACGATATTAGTCCTAAAATAAATCATGAAATTATTCAAAATAAATTGGAAATATATAAGTTCTTAACTAATGTGTATTTAACTAATACAACATTAGATCAACTTGTGTGGAGTGATTTACCAGAAATGGTTGCTCCAATGAATTTAATTGAAAGACCAAGTAGTCTTAAATTTGATGATATGGAATTTTCACTTGCCACAATAAAAACACTTCCACCATTTATTGATGAATTGTTTTTTGAAAGTATATTCAATGTTCCAAATGTAAGAGCTTGTATTTCAGTTAAGGACACAATATCACAAGAAGAATTAATTAGATGGGTTAACTCACAATATCAATTCTTATTAAGTGATAGAAACACTACGAAAAAATTAAGTGATGCTACAGAATTAGATAAACAAGAAGAGAACTTTCAAGTACTTATGCAAGAAATTAAAAATGGCGATGAGAAGATTAAAGAAGTATCTCTTATATTAGTAATAACTGGAGATAAAAAAGAAAGAGATGAGATATTAAGAGAATTAAAAAGATTGGCTGATGCTTATCAGATTAAACTTGATATACCTAGACTTAGGCAAATGGAATTATGGCAAACTTATGATTTAGGAACTAAGTCTTTAGATGATTATTCTGTATATCTTCCTACAATGACTTTATCTGCAGGATTTCCATTTACTAAAACATATTTTAATGATGCTAATGGTTATATGATGGGTGTTGATATTCATACTTCTTTACCTATCTTTTATGATCCATTTACATTAAATAATTCTAGAACATCACACAACCTAGCAATTATTGCTTCCACTGGTGGAGGTAAGTCTTTCACAATGAAAAAGATAATAGTTAATGAATTTGCTAGAGGAACAAAAATATTTATATTCGATGCTGAAAACGAATATAAGAAATTAGTTGATGCTAATGGTGGAGAATATATTGATTTATATTCTAAGAAAGGTGGTATTATTAATCCACTTCAAATTAGATATATAGCAACAGATGAAGAGGAAAAAGATACAAAAGAAACTGATTGCCCTCTTGCTAAACATTTAGGTTTCTTAGAAGCTTTCTTTAAATCAGCATTTGAAGATATTACTGAGAAGGAACTTGTAATGTTACTTGCTATAGTTGAAAAACTATATAACAAAAAAGGTATTTATAAAAACACTTCAATAAATACTTTAGAATCATTTAAACCAACTGATTATCCAATTTTCTCGGATTTATATAATTTCTTACCAGAGTACTCTAAAGACTTAAAGAGTAATGAAAAGAAAAAGATAGTAGAACAATTAGATATTTTATTATCTAGATTCTTAACTGGAACAGATTCTTATTTATTTGATGGATATACTAATATAAATCTTGATAATGATTTAATTGCATTTAACTTACAAGAATTATTGTATTCAGAAAATCAAAGGTTAATAAATACTCAAACATTAAACTTATTAACATATCTTAATAACAGTATAGTAGCTAATAAAATTAGAAATGATAAGTTAGAAGTTAAAGATAGAAAACATGTTACTATAATAGCTGATGAATTTCACTTATTTATAGATGAAAATAATTTTGAAGTCTTAAGAAACTTCGGACAACTAGCAAGAAGAATTAGAAAATATTCAGGTTCATTAATTGTAGCAACACAATCTATTAAAGACTTTGTTGGTAGTAATCAAATATTAAGACACTCTACAGCTATATTTAATAACTGTCAGTATCAAATGGTTGGTATGTTAAAAGAAGATGATCTTCTAGCATATCTAGAATTATTTAAACAAAATCCATTAACTGATACACAAAAGAATTTCTTATTAAGTGCTAAAAGAGGAGAGTTCTTATTAAATATTGATTCTAAAACAAGACTTAGAATTAAGATTGAAGCAACTGAACTTGAAAGAAAGATGATGGGCGAATAATGAAAACCATTGATGAACTAGCTACAGAAGTTGTTGAATATGAATATGAAGTTAGACCTTATGAAATGAATGATTGTTATGATTCAAAAGAAGAAGCATATAACAATTTTTATGACACTATGGCTAACTCAGAAAATGGACTTCTTACTGAAATGATGGAAGAAATAGATATGTTATTAAAGTATGAAGATTTATCTGATCCGATTTTAAAAAAACAATATGATGATTGTACTAGAATTTGTTATGATTTAAATATTTATCTACATGAAAAAGATAAATCAGAAGATATGGATATATAATTTATGATAAAGAAAAAGATTAAGAAAAAAATAATAATGGCACTTGCTCCAGTAGTTCTTATTGGAGCAGTAGTTATTGTTATCGTTTGTGCATTAGTTACTTTAGATTTTTTTGGAACAAATGAAACAGATGGATATGTAGAAGAAAATGAGGCATATGCAGAAGATTATAAGAATGTATTAAATCAAAATATTAAATATGGAAATGGTTATGTTTCATTATCTAGAATTTTATATTTTTATTTAGAAGATGATCAATTATCGTTTAGTATGATTTATTCTGATAATCTTGATAAAGAAACTAAAAAACAAAAACCAATATCTGAAGTATGTGAAATGCCTAGATATAAAAGTATGTCAGTTTGTAAGACAGAAGAACTATCTGATTCTAGTCAAAGTGATGAGGATGTAATAAAACCTTTTACAGCTCCACTAAAAATTAGTAATATGAATGTTACTAGTTTTTTTATGGAACAAAGAACAGTTTATGGTAAATTTGATGTCCATGAAGCTTGGGATTTATCATCTCCAAATAATACCCCAGTTTATTCAACTTGTGATGGAGAAGTAATACAAGTTAAGTTTCCGTATTCAGAAAATAAAATAGATACTTCTGGAGGCGGAGGAAATCAAATTAAGATTAAATGTGAAGTTGATGAAGATACAACTTATGAAGTATGGTATGCACATTTATATCCTAAAAGTTCAAAAGTAAAAGAAGGAGATAAAGTTAAACAATGGCAACAAATTGCTGAAGTTGGTACAACAGGATATTCAACTGGTCCTCATCTTCATTATCAAGTTTCAAAAGATGGTAGTACAGTTGATGGAATGAGTTTAATAGATTTTACTGATACAAATTCAGAAACATTTGTTAAGCCACCATTGGAACCATACAATGGACTAAATCCAAATTTGAATGGAAATTATCCTAACTTTAATGGATATACTCCATATCAACCTTAAAGTATGACATCCCACATATTTTTAAGGATTTTATAAAATGGGATATTAACTATCCTTATGTTATAAGGGTAAAATGAATATTTAATTTCATTTTGGGATAAATTTTGCAAGTGCAAAATAAGTTTGGTACCACACAAAACATAGATTTTACTTAGGTAAAATGTGTGTTGTGGTGCCATCGTCTTATCCTGATAAAAAAATACCAATTAAAAATTGGTGTTTTTGGGATTTTATAAAGGAGGAAAAATATGATAACTAGAAGTATAAGAATAGATGAATATACTTATGATAAGTTAAAAGCTATGGCTAAATTTTATCATATAAGTATTAATGAATTAATGATAGAACTTATTCAAATTGGATTCTTAACTAAGGAGGAAGAGAATATAAATGAAAGTGACAATTAGTGATTTAATAGCAAATGATATTGTTCATCATGGAATGGAACAAACATCAACTGGAAACTATATTGAGAGTTTTGAAGATTATATGAAAGAGTTTGATGATGATTCTAAAAAGTATTTAACAGAGCATAAGGAAGATATATTTAACAGTATATCTTGTAATCCAAATATAGCAGAAGTTGATTTTGATAAAGATGATATCAATATGTATTTTTATTATGATGGTATATTTGATAGATTGGATAAAGCTATTTATAATGCATCCCAAGTGTTGGGAGAAAATTTAGAAATTGATGAGGTTCAAGAAATATCAGATGAAGTAATTTATGGAGAAGATTTAAGTAGAGTTTTAACTAACTTTATTAAAATGTTCAAAGGTTATAGAATGGAGGTCTAAATATGAAATCTAAAATTTATTCGGATTTAGAAGTTGAAAGTTTAGAGAAAAGTCCATTTGTTTTAGAAGTTAGAAGAAAGAGGTTCATACATTATGATCCTCTTTTTAAATTATGGACTATTTTGCAAAGAAAGAAATATCCAGAAAAGTCTTGTAGAGAGTTATTTGAATATGCTGGATTTAATACTAAGTTAATGAATCCTAAATTACCACAAACTAGAATTAAGAGTTGGGAAAATCTTTATTATAGGTATGGTATGGATTATTTTGTTTCAGAAAAAACTTATGCAATCTTACTGGATTATTTTAAAGGAGAAGTATTTATCAGCAAAGATGATACTCAAACTACAATTTATAAATTAAAAATATATAAAGAATTAAAAGATTTATTAATGGAGGAAAAAGAAAATGAGAAAAGATGTACATTTAAGAATTAGTAATGAATTATATTCAAAGATATTAGAATTATCTAAACTTCATAAAGTTGCTATTAATGATGAAATAGCAAGTCTTTTAGAATTGTCTTTTAAGATTAATGACAATGATAAACGAATAACAGAATTATCAGATAATTTTATTAATCTAAAAAAAGATATATCTTATATTAAACAATTGTTAATTCAAACATATGCAGATTTAAATTTAGAATATGTTGATACTAATTCTAGTGATTCATTAGATAAGTTTAATAAGAAATATCATAAAAGGAATATGAATGACTAAGTCTAAAATAGTTATTAGAACTCAATATAAATTATCTTTAAATAATCCTGATAGATTAAAAACATTTAAGGATAAGGATCAAAAATATGTTGATGGTATTATAGACTATTTTTCAGATGATTCAAAAAGAGCATTGAACTTGATAGACTATTTTACTGGTAAGATTAATAAACATGAAGATATTAATTTAATAATGGAAAATGGTAAGTATGCTACTCCAGAAGAAAAAGAAAAAAGAAAAAAATACATATCTAAACAATTTAATAATTCTAACTTATGGCAAGTAGTCTTGTCTATTCCAAAGGATTTAGTTGATAAGAATATTAGTTGGGAAGATATGGATGAACAAGTATCCAAAAAGATAATACCTGAAGCATTAAAAAGAATGGGTTTTAAAGATTTAAAAAATATGACTTATGGAATGTCTAGACACATGAATACTAACAATCCACATTATCATATTTATTTTATGGAAAAGAAACCAAATACATTAAGACAAAATAAAACACTAGGTTATAGAAGAAAAGGTAAAATTCCTAGGAAAGTTATTAACTATATAAAAAATGAAACAGTTTTAACTATTCAAAGACAATCTAAATTTAAAACTATGTCTATGGATATAAATAAAGATATAGACGAATTTAAAAAGTACTTTGATCCTAAAACTAGGAATTTTGTCCTTTATGATAAAGAAAATGTTATTCTTGAAGATAAAATTTTACGATTAGGTAAGTTATTAGATGAAAGAGATATTAGTTATAATTCACGAATTAAATTTAATTCAATAAAAGATGATGAAATAAAACAATTAACTAGAGATATAAAAGAAGATTTATTCAAGAAGAATAAGAATCTTATTTACACAAAAGATGACTTTAATAAAAGAATTGATAATATGAATAATTATTTAACTTCAGTAGCTAAGAATAATGGACTAAAGAAATCTGATATAGATTTATCTTATATAAATAATAAAGAGAAATATCTTGATAATTATATATTAAATGCTATAGTTAATCATTCAAGATATCATTATAGGAAGAACAAGAAACTAGTAATTGATTCAAATGATATTGTTCAAGCTATTATTTTAAATAATTATAGAAAGAATAAAAACTATTCTAAAAAGAATATTGTTACTAATTCTTTAACAAGTAAAACTTATATGAATAAAACAAAGATTAGAAATGCTGTTAGAAATATAAATGATGAAATGGAAAAAGCATCAGAAGAGTTTTCTAAATTGTTTGATTATGGAAAAGAGAGGAGTGATAGTCTATGACAAACTTTCTATTTTTTTTATTAGGATTAATCGTTGGTGGATTAATGGGAATAGTTATGATGTGTTTATGTATCATAGCAAAAAAATCTGATGAGCATATAGAGGAATAATTAGAAAATATGTTATAATTAAATTGATAAAAATGAGAGGTGATTCAATTGAAAGAAAGTATTGGAAATTTTAAAGGAGATAACCTTTATTTAACAGTTGCAAGTTATCAAAATAATAAAAGAATTTATGTTGGCGTAGATACTGAAGAAGAATCATATGCCGATCTTACTATAAATTTAACAGATTTAATGATACCAGATGAAGATTATATTTTTGTTAATGGAGATATGACAAGAGATTTAAGAAATTTTTTAGAAGAAAAAGGAATAATAAGTGAATCAATCGAAACATATCAATATAACATGGGTAAATATGACATGGTTCAAGTTGATTTTGATTTATTAAAACAATATGATCCAGATGGATTTAAAGATTTTAAAGAAACAAAATCTAAAGATATGGAAATATAGAAAAATCTTATACATCGGAAAATATTAATCTTACGATTATCAATTCAATGAAAAATCTTTCTTAAAATGTAGTATAATTGAATTGACAGATAAATAGTAATTTGACGGAGAGATAGTATGGCTATTATTAAAAACGAAATACCGATTTTGGAGTTTGATACAGAGCAGACAGCAGTTCTTAATCCCACTCATGAAAATCTTGGTTTGAACTTACCCAAGAAATGTGTGTTCGCATTTCT
>JAFUAL010000039.1 GCA_017460745.1 Bacilli bacterium
TAACAGGAAAATCATACAGAACTAAAGATATATTAATAGATTCAGAAAAAAACAAACAATAAAATTATGCTAATATAAAAATGTATGTTTTCCTACATTATTATTTTAGTCAAAATATACATTTTTATCTTGACATTATCAGGTTTTGATATAATTTTCTATCTCTTACTAAATTAGCGTTCCTTTATTTATGCGGGTTTGCGGGCGTTTTGTAGCCTACGTGTCGCCTACATAACAGATCCTATATGTTCTTAGCGATATCTTAATAATTTTCTTTCTGTTTTGCTTTAACTATCATTTTTAAAGCTCTAATTGCTATCTCGTTTTCTTTTTTGTTTTACCTTTTTCTTCATTATAGCAATTTATTACGGCTTCCAATGTATAACCGGCATGTAACATAATTTCTTGCTTTGAATCATGCATTCCACATACTATTTGTCTAAAATCGGCTCCACTCATCATTCCAACAAATCCTGTACCAATCGCAATAGTCGCAACTGGTTCACCATTAGATGGTATTTTATCAAAACATTCTTTAATAATTTCGGCCTGATTTTCACCCCAACCATTATTCAATGAATGACAAACTAAAGCATAAAATGTTTTATCTCCAACTGTTTTGGATAATACTGTTCCTAACTCATGTTCTCCACAATTTGCTAGCTCATTCCAATATTTACTTGATACCTGTCCAGCAAATCCTGCATCGTTATATCCTTCAGTGTTAACAGCAAATGCAATATGTTTTGCCTCAGTATTAAAAATATCTTCTTGAATAGTTTTAACTACCATAATATAAAACCTCCCTTTGTGATTGACTATTATACCATAATAATTAGTAAATACAATACCCTTATTTCAAAACTATTTACCTAGCTTGTTCTACTAGCCTAAGATAAATAAAGGATTTGCGAATAATTTGTAGCCTATGGCCTTTAAAAAGTACATATTTTAGGTATTTAGACATAGAAAAAAGCCCGAATAATCGGACTTTCAAAAAAGCTTTTCTATCTCTTACTAAATTGTGGTGCACGACGAGCTTTTTTAAGACCATATTTCTTACGTTCTTTAACTCTTGCGTCACGTGTAATCATACCATTTACTTTTAATGGTTTTCTTAAACTATTTTCACTATCTTTAGTTGCAGTATCGTAAACTAATAATGCTTTAGTAATTCCTAAACGAATTGCACCTGATTGTCCACGGAATCCTCCACCTTTAACAGAACAATCAATATCAAATAATTCTTTAGTTCCAGTTAATTCTAGAGGTTGCTCTAAATCCATAACAAGTGTTTCAAATGGAAAATATTCACGAACGTCACGTCCATTAACAGTTATTTTTCCAGATCCATTTGTCATAGTAACTTTTGCTATACTACTTTTTCTTTTTCCAGTAGCTTGATATACTTTTGCCATCTTCTATTATCCTCCTTATTTAACTTCTATCTCTATAGGTTTTTGTGCTTGATGAGGATGATTTGCATCCTCATAAACAAATAATTTTTTACCCATAGCTCTTCCTAAACGATTATGTGGAAGCATTCCCTTAACTGCTCTTTCAAGCATTTCAATTGGATAATTTTCACGCATAACACGTGCTGTTCTTTCTCTTAAGCCTCCTGGATACATAGAATGATTATAATACATCTTATCATCTAACTTATTTCCAGTTAAATTAACTTTTTTAGCATTAATAATTATTACATAATCACCACAGTCTATATGTGGAGTATAAGTAACTTTATGTTTTCCTCTTAAAATATGTGCAGCTTTAGTTGCAACTCTACCTAGTGATTCGCCTTCAGCATCTATTACATACCAAGAACGCTCAACTGTTTCTTTTTTTTGCATATAACTTTTCATTTTTATTTCTCCTTTTTTTAAATTTCATTTTCCCACAATGAAATATTATTTGGAAACTATATTTCGTGTTCCCACCACGAAATCTCGGAAACTTTTATAAAACTTTTAGTTTTATATACTATCGGGAATCAATGTACCGACATAAATTATACAAAACTTGATACTAAAAGTCAATTATTTTTTTACTTAAAACACTGAATTTTTAATATTTTTTCAAAAAATCAGACTTTTTCATTTGTTTAATCTTAAAATTATCTGTATTTTTATCATTTAGACAATCATTTATAGACTTTTCCATATCTTTTATTCTTTTTATAATTCTTTCTTTACCTATCTTAGTTGTAAATCTAAGAAATAAAGACACATCTTCTCCACCAACTTCTTCTTTGGCTATTCCAATTAATCTACTATTTTGTTCTAGAAAATCATCTTTATAACTTAAGTTTTCATCATATATCATATATATTTCTTTATTAGTTAGTATTTCATATAATTTACCATTTTCAAGAACTCCAAATACTAATTCACTTTTTCCATTTTTTAAATAGATATTATTTAAAACTATTTTATAATATTTATGCATAAATACTCCTTGTTCATTATAATATTAAAAAAATATTTACTTGTCAAATATATTTAAATATCTATTACTTCACATTTATTAATTATTTCTTTGACAAAAATAGATTCATGATTTTTCTTAGTAATTAAATAGACATTATTCTTAGTTCTAGTAAGTGCAACATAAAAAAGTCTTCTCTCTTCAGCATATAACATTCTTTCTTTGGTTTTAAAAAATAATTTTATAACCTCATCATCCTCTATTTTATTAGGAAATCCAAGTATTTCATCACTTAAATTTAATATTATAACATTTTCACTTTCTAATCCCTTAGATGCATGTACTGTTAAAAACCTTATATTCATATCCAAATAATTTAAATATCCATTATTTAAATCTTGATCATAAACTAATTTAATATCATGATGACATCTACCAAGTACAAGTATTTCTCTTTTATTTTCTTTATATAATTTTTCTATTAATTTATTAAATTTATATTTATAATTACTTCTTGTATAATAAACTACTTTTAGTGGATTATTAAGTTTTTTATAAGATACTAATATTTTACTTAATTGATAATGATTTTTTATTATAAAACTATAAGCTATTCTAATTAATTCCATTGAGTTACGATATGTTTTATGCATATATAATATCTTACTTGGTTTAAAATACTTTTTAAAATTAACAAATAAATCCATTGTACAACCAGAAAACTTATAAATAGATTGAAAATCATCACCAAAGCAAATTACTTTACTATCACATTCATAACTTATATTTTTTATTAAATCATATCTTATCATTGATGTATCTTGCCATTCATCTATAATAATATATTTATAATATCTCTTTATTCCATATTTTTTTATAAGATTCGAACTTATTTTTAGCATCATATCAAAATCTATTCTTAAATTACTACTAAGTTCTTCTAAATAAATTATATATATATCAAACACAATTATAAAAAAGCAAACATTTTTTAACTTCTTTTTACCATTAAATATATATTTATTTCTTTTTAAATACTTTCTTAATAAATTTATATCATAATCATTATTTTTAATTAAATTTATAAACTTTATAATTAATTTCTTATAACTTGTAAATAAATTATTGTATTCTACTTTAATCTTATCAATATCTAAATCTTTAATATCTTTTAAATAATATTTAAAATAACTAATAATAAAATCTAGTTTTCCTTGATAAAACAAACTACTTTCAAAATACTCATTTACAATGTATTCTAATAAATTGCTTTCTGCTATTTTATAATAATAATTATAATCTTTTAATATTTCTAAACTTAGTTTATGAAAAGTAAAAATATCTATATTATACTCTACTTTATTTTTTAAGTTATTAACTGTTTCATTAGTAAATGATATACAAAGTATTTCTTTAGGATTTATTTTTTCTATTTCTATTAAATATTTTATTTTACCAAGAATAGTCAAGGTTTTACCACTTCCAGCACCTGCTACTACTAATAAATTACTTGAATCATCAAGTATTATTTTTCTTTGTTCTATATCTAAGGAATGACCGTTTATATCATCAAATATTTTGTTATTAAGTAAATTCTCTTTCATTTATATGCACCAATTATATATAATAAAAAAATTTTTCAAATTCTTAATTGAAATGAAAAATTTTTAATTATTTTTTTATTAATTCTTTAACTAACTCACTTACACTTTCATATTCTTTTATAGCATATTTTTTCAAACTATTATTAGAATTACTCATAGCATATCCATTGAAATCTTTAATCATATTTATATCAGTATAAGAGTCTCCAATCGTATAAACATTTTTTTTAGTAATTCTTAAATCATTTATTAATAAACTAATTGATTTACTCTTATCCGTTTTATTTGATATTATTTCTAGCATATTAGTAGATACTAAATATGAATTTATATTAGAAAATTTATTATCTAAATCTTCTTTTATTTTAGGTATATTAACATCTGGTAAATAACGAACAGCAATTTTAGTTAAATCATCATGACTAAAATCTACTCTACTTTCTAGTTTTGAACAACAAAAATGCATAATACTTTTTTCTATTTGTAATAATTTTTTTATTTCAAAAATATCTTCATCTATCACAAAATTATATAAAACATTATCAAATTTATCCAATATAGTCGCACCATGATTAAGTAATACATAATCATATTTTATATTATATTTTTCTTTCTTTTCTAAAAAATCATGATAACTTCTACCAGTTGCAATTATAAATATGTTACCATTTTTTCTAAATTTGGAAATCAAATCAATATTTTTCTTGATATCTAAATCATTTAAATAAAAGGTTTTATCATAATCAACTACTAATACTTTTATCATAATTTATCAATTCTCCTATATAATTATTATATCAAATTTTAAAATTTATAAATAGACATCTTGATGTAATTTAATTATTTTGTTATTATTGATTTATATTGAGGAGAATTACTATGAAAATATTAAATGAATTAATAAGTAGTGAAAGAAGTAATTATAAATGTTTTGATTTATTAAAAAAATTATTTATAGAAAATACAGAATTTAGAAATATTATTATAGAAGGTACAATGAATCACAAAATATTTGGTTTTACTGATGAATTATGGACTAAAATTCATGACCAAAATATAAGAGGAATTGATAACTTTGAATCTGTATTTCGTGATGGAGCTAATATTGGATATTGTACGGTTGCTGCTCGTCAATTAAGTTATTCAATCGACAATCCATACATTTGTGGTGGTACTGTAAAATATTTAATAAATACACCAAATTCAATTGACGGAAGTCATACATGGATACTTAATGATAACTATATAATAGATACAACATTTATGTTAATAATTGATAAAGAGTATGCTAATAAACTTGGTTATATTGAAGAAAATAGATATAATCCAAATATTGATCCAATTTACAATGCTGCTAAAGATTTTACATTAGATACAGCTCTTAAAAGAAAAAGATAATCAAAATATCTGATTACCTTTTTTTATATTCTATTAATTTTATAATATTTTCTACTTCAAATAAATTATCATATGGTGTAACTCGTGTTAATAAAATTTCTAAAAGTTCTTGCATGTAATTATATCTATCAAATACTATATAACTACTTACAAATCCTTTAGCAAGTAAAATTTCGAAAGTATTTTCAGCATCAACATTAAAATCTTTTGAATCGTAAATGAAAAATTCAAAATGAATTTTTCCATTATCTTTGGTCCCAAGATTATTTCTTAATTCATTTATTATTGTTTTTAAAGATAATATTTCTTTTTTATAATCTTTTATTTGTTCTTTAAAAGTTTTTAAAGAATAATTGGGAGTATTATTTATAATAAAATTTATACCTATTTTGTATTCACCATCAAAATAACTTGGAGTTAAATAAATGCTTTCCACTAATTTAACATTTACGATATTATCTATCATTTCTTTTAAAATTTTTAAATCTTTTTCATCTAATTTTACTTTATTTTCTTTCATAAGACCTACTTTCTTTTAAATAAATCCTTAAAACTTAAACATTAGAATAGGCTAATTTCAATTCTTTTTTAGGTGAACCAACTGATAAAACATAATCAGTACTTCCAATTATATGTTCTTGTTTTATAGAAACATTTTTTATATTATTACTAAAATCATTTGTTGGAACTAAGATATATTTTTCCTCCATTAATTCTGGAATTTTATTTTCATTTAATTGAACTTTATATTTTCTTTTGATTAATTCTGAATTTAATAGTAAATCATAGTCCGTATTTACATATATATTTTTTAAATCACTTACCAATTTTTTTAATTTTTCTTGTCCCTCGTCTTTATAAAAATCACCACCAATATTTATGGCTATACAATTGAACATACAAAACGTCATAAAACATCCACTAGTTTGTTGAACTACACAACTTAATAACTCTGGCATTCTTTTTTTAAAAATATAATAATCGCCAAACAAATAAAGAATACTAACAAATACTAAATATTTTTTCCTATTTCTAAATACTTTCATTGGTATAAATTTTTGATTTACATCTAAAATAGCATTAAAAAAATCATAATTAATTACTAATTTCATAGTTTTGCTCCCCTTAAAATTGCACATATTATATCATAAAAGCTACTTTAAGTAAAGAAATTCTATTTTATTAAACCATCACGTTTTAATTTCTTTATATATTTTCTTTGAGTATCACAATAATGTGCTTTATCTTTTAATAATTTTCTTATATCTTTTAGAAAATTCTCATAATCTTCATCTTCAAAATAAAATTTAGCATAACCATTTTCTCCAAACTTTTTAGTTAAAACAGTATGAGCTCTTTCAAATAATTCTTCATCACTAAGACCTTCTGTATGTGCTTTTCCATAAGTATAAGTTCTCATTAAACAATCTTCAACTGTATTATTTCTATCTGCCGTTGATACAATTTTACCATATATACTTCGTGGCTCATGAGTTGAAGATGCTCGATGATCTTCAATTGCTTCTTTAATTATTTTTAATTCAGAAGCATTAAAAAATCTTTTTAAATTTTCATCTTGAGACATAATTTCTGCGGATATAATTTCATGTCTTTTAGCATCAATGTGATGACCTATATCATGATATGCTGCAATTACATATACCATATTATAGTTAATATCAGAAACTTCACTTGCAAATTTCATACTTCTTTCTATAACATATTTTATGTGAGTTAATTGATGTCCTTCTTCGTTCTTAGCATATTCAGGAAAAATATTTTCTTCTATGTATTCTTGTAAATTTTTGTTAATCATTACTTTCACCTATTCTAATAATCTTCATAATAATTGATTATTTTTTCTTTCGTTCCATCAGAAGATATCCTGTTCCATTCTTTTTGATATACTGATTTAGCATATTCTTTATTTAAATAATCCAGTTGAAATTTATCTCTTTCACTCACTAAAGTAGGATTATTTGTCCAAAGATTAAACTTACCTTTGGTATTTATTCTTTTACACATGTATTCATAACATCTTTCAAAATGTTCATCGAATTTCTTTAACTCAGGATAATTTTTAAGAGAAGTTGCTAGTTGCCTTTTAGCAAGCAATTCTATATCAAAATCTCTATCAGAATCAGATACACATTCACCATAAAAGCTTCTAGGCCTTTCTTTTCTAGAACCACGATGATCTTCAACTGCTTCTTTCATTATTCTAATATCTTCTTCAGTAAAATATTTTTTTAGTTCAACATCTTCACTTAAAATTTTTCCAGATTCATATTCATGATTTTCTCTATCTACATTTAAACCTATATCATGATATGATGCTATCGTATAAGCCATATCTTCATTTAAATCATAATAATCTGCAAGCATCAACATATTTTTTATTACATTATTTATATGTATTAATCCATGTGAATAATATTTTTCATATCTTGGAAAGATATTTTCCTCTATATATTTTTTTAAATCCTTATTTATATTCATGATAAACCCTTCTGATTATTATTATCTCTCAACAAGTCTAAATAGTTATCAATTTTAGTATTGTAACTATTAACATGTTCTATAAATTCTTCTTTACTAGAACCAAAAGCTAATTTCAAACAACTACCGCTGATATTAGTAATATCTATACCAGAAAAACTATTTCCAAAAAATTCTGGTCGAATCATATAATATTTAGTTATTCCTATAAAATCACTTTTCATAAATTTTTCTATTAAGATATTCATAAAATATTTATAAAAATCTATTTCATTTTCCTCTAAAATATCTAAATTAAAATGCCTTTCAAAGTTTCTTATTGGAACATAAATATCTAATACCAAAGTCTTGTTACCATCGATAATTTCTCTATTAATTTCTATATTAGATTCAATTTTCATATTATCAGCTAAAATTTGTTCAATATATTCTATAATTAAATTTACTCTTTCTTTTATCTTGTTATTCATAATTATCCTAATCCTTTTTATATCTAAATAAATATGATGGTCTATGACCTTTACCAGTATCCATTTTATTTGTTTTTTCAACTTTATTAGCAATTATTCTTCTAAATGCTGGGTCAAGTAATTTTTTATTAAGAATTACTTCATATACTTGTTGAAGTTCACCTAAAGTAAAATATTCTCCCATCATATTAAAAACTATATCTGTATAATTTATCTTATTTCTTACTCTTTCAAGAGCAGATAAAATAACAACATCATGATCAAATGCCAAATATTTATTATTATGAGTTTTAAATTCATATCTATCAGTTGTCTTTTCTTTTAATATTTTCTTAATATTAAAATCTATTACTTCATCATCTGATTTTAAAATAATTGTTACTATATTATTTTTTTCTTCAATACTTTCAACATCAAACCATTTAGCATTTTTGACTTCTTGATTAAGTCTTTTTTTATCAATTAAAGCAACGTAGGCTGTTGATACTATTCTCATACGTGGGTCTCTATCAATTCTATCAAAAGTATAAAGTTGTTCTAGATAAATATTTTCTAAATTTGTTTCTTTCTTTAATATTCTTTTAGCACATTCTTCAAGAGTTTCTGCTTTAGGTTCTAAAAATCCACCAGGTAAACACCACATATTTTTAAATGGATAATCATTTCTTTTAACAAGCAAAACACTCATTTTCTTAGTACTAGTCTTTCTATAATTCTTATTCTCCTCATCCGATACACTTAAAATAACAATATCAGTTGTCATTGATAGTTTCTCAAATATACTTGAATCATAATGTTTTAAAAAATCACTTTCACTTTTATAATTCATTTCTACTCCTTTTACTCTTTTAAAATAACTATTTTCTTAATATTTTAGATACTTCTTTATTATTTAATTCTTGTTCTTTTTGTCCTAATTCTTCTTGTTTTATTTCTTCACATTTCTTTTGCAAAGATTTTAATCTATTAATTAATTCCATTCTTAAGTTTTGTTTTTCAACTAAGTTTTCATCAACATTAACAACAACTTCTGATAAAACAACATCATGATTACCATCAAGTAAATTATCATCTTTTAATAAAATATTATTATAAACAATTGTATTGGCATAAATATTGTTAATTAAATCTTTATTTTCGTTATCAATAATTACATTTTTAGCAACTATCGAACTATCACATGAATATATATTCTTACTATCGATATATAATTCATTGCATTTAATACATGCATTATCAAATTTTAAGTTATTTGCTCTTATAAAACATACACCTGGTTTTTTAATCTCTACTATAGAGTCCATTATTTTTACATCATTTGCTTGGATATCAATCCCATAATGACCAGGATGAGCCCCACTTTTAAGATTTCTAAAATTACCTTCAAAAACTATTTTATTTATTCTTCGGCCATATAACATCTCATATATTTCGGTTTTTCTATCATATTTACTTTTAAACAATGATTTATCATATTCATAACTTGATTGATTACAAAATGAATTTCTTTCAAACTTTACTTCTCCACTTGCCCAAAGAATATCAATATTTTTTCTAAAATTACACTCTCTAAATATAACATTTGAATTAAATGGCGAAAAAAACTTTAACGTATTTAAAAAATTTATATTATCAAATACATAATAAATAGGTTTATCGAGTTTATAACTAGTATAATATTCACTATCTGGATTTACACCACTTAAATTTAGAGTTAAATCTCTATCTTTTTTATACATTTTATCCAATTTCTTTTGACTTACTTTACAAATAAACTTGTCATCTTCTTCAATGATATCTCCAATATTTCCAGTAATAAATTTCAACATTTCCCATCTTGCAATCTTATAAATATTTTTAACAATTTTCTTTCTTAAATCTAAATTCATATTAGCCCCCTAACTACTTGTTATTTTAGCAAATATTGAACTTTTTTTCAATTAAATTAGTATTTTTATATGAAAAAGTAACCTTGTAAATATACAAACCTACTTTTCATCTAATGAATAATATTCCTTATCTTTATGTCCTTTTACATGATTGGAACAGATAAGCTCGTAGCCTCATATGCATTTTTAGCATTACTTATTCAAACAATTTTTTTACTAACGTTTTAGATTTTTCGAATCTCTCTCGATAATCCCCACTTATTGATATATATTTAATTCCGTTTTTCTCTAATAATTTTTTTAAAATCAGATTATTTCTATTTCTTATTTCATCACTTCCATACGTTCTACTTCCATCTTGAACCCATTTAACATCAGGTTCTAAAAACAAATATAAATCATAATTATTTAATTTTGATATACCTTCCGCAACCATTTCAAATGCTTTATCTAAGTCATCACATTCTGGAAAATCAAGTTGATAATAATATAACGTAATAAGTGAATCAGTATCAATAAAAAGTACTTTATTAGCTTGATTAAGAGCATCGTTTTCTAGTTGTTTATGTCTATAAAGAATCTCAAAATAATCTTTTTTTTGCATATTATCTATACCACCGGCTTTATCACATATATATCTTCCAGCCTCATAAACATATGCGGTATTATATAAATTAGCTAAATTTTTAACTAAAGTAGTTTTTCCACAACTTTCTGTTCCAATTACGCAAACTTTTTTAATATAATATCTTTGAACAATATTAGGTAAAAATTCATAATACTTATAAGGATTACTTCTTATTAAAGTACTGGAGATTTCATTTCTTTCAATATAGATTACCTTTGATTCAGGATATGCTTTCTCCCATACGTTTTTTCCTTTATAATCACTACCTGCAAAGATTACATCAATTGGTTTATTAATATAATCTTTTACTTGTTTTACACCAATATCCCAATCATAAACATTTTTATCAACGTTCTCGTCAAATATTTCAAAGACGTGAACTTTTTCCATATCGCGTGTTACTGTTTTTAGCCACATTAATCTTTCTTTATGATTTATTTCGTTTGGATCATTTGTATTACTTAGCACAACATATAGTTCCTCACATTGATTTGCTGCTTCTATAATTGCATTAACATGTCCTAAATGAAGCGGATTAAAACTTCCTCCATACATTCCAACTTTATACATATTACCTCCTAGCCATTTTTGTCCAATTTATATATCCATAAAAAGCATTCACTAAATAAACAAACCACATTGTTACCATTACAAAATCTTTTACAAGTAACCACATAATAACAGTTATCATATCAATTATTATCCAAAGTAACCATTGTTCTCTATATCTAAATAACATAAGAGAATTTGCAACAATAGAAATAATAGTTGATGCACTATCTAAGATAGTATTATTTCCACCCAATAAATCTAAAACTAATTTATACAATATTATTAATATAGTAGTACCCAAAAGTAATAAAATAGTTTTTTTAAAATTTAACTTCTTTCCTTCTACGTCAAAAGTTTCTTTATTTTCATGTCTATTCCATAAATAATAACCAATAAATTGACTTGGTAAATAATAAAGTGCATTTAACATTACTTCACCATAATATTTATTTATAAAAGCAATTATGATATAACCTATAACATTAAATAATCCCCAAATATATTGACTTTTTTTTCCTTTAGCACAAAGAACTACACAAAATATTCCACATATAGCAGCCATACCATCAATTAATAAATACCAAATAGTTGATTCTTTATCTATTAATGAAAAGTAAACAGTAAAACCAATAACCGCTATAATCATTCCCCATTCAAATAAACTAAATTTTTTAATAATTTTTTTCATTTTTACCTCCATTTTAATTTTATAATATATATTTATCTTCCATATAAATGGTTATTTTTTATATAATTTAATACTTTTATATTCAAATACTTATTGCTTCCTTCTCTAATCATAGTTGATGATATATTCATGTAAGGAAAATCATTTATGATAATAAAATGTTCTTTTCCTAGTTTATAAACCATTTTTTCTATTTCTAAACTAGAAGTTCCTCTATTCATAACAATTATTTGATGTTTTAAAATATCATCTATATTTTTCCATTTATCTAATGTTAAAAGATTATCACTTCCTATAATTAAATATAAGTAATCTCTTGGATAATCTTTTTCTAAAGTCTGTAATACTTGATAAGTAAAGGGATAATTATTATGAATATCATCTATTATAATATCTTTAGT
The DNA here is from genome assembly GCA_017460745.1 of Bacilli bacterium. GTDB lineage: Bacteria > Bacillota_I > Bacilli_A > RF39 > UBA660 > RUG591. The sequence goes on from JAFUAL010000039.1 coordinate 12,557, forward strand.
TTCATAATATTTTAACATTGCAATTCTATGTTTTAAATCAATTAAATCTTGTTTATTCCAGTAATTAGGTGTTGGAAGCATTAAAACTTTATCCACATAATTGTTATTAAGTAAAAATTTAACTATTTTGATATGACCATCATGAGGAGGATTAAAACTTCCTGGATATATTCCTAAATTCATATACTACCTACTAAACGTCGGAGTATTAAACTTATGAAGATTTACTTCATGCATATGTTTTATTTTATTTCTCGTCTCTATTTCTACACTTAAAGGATTATTCATATAACTTGCAATATCTTTATATGTTACACCAAGTTTTTCTTCATCAGACATCCCAGATAAACCATCACTTGGAGTTTTATACAGTACTTTCTTTGGTACATTTAAATACTTCCCTATTTCAATTACTTCATCGACTGTATAATCAGCAATAGGTGAAATGTCAGAAACAGAATCCCCTCCTTTAGTAAAATAACCAACATATAGTTCACATTTATTAGATGTTCCTGCTACAATATAGGTTTTATGATAAATTTTAGAATACATAGCTGCTAAGTAGTACAATGTTAACATACGAAGACGTGGTTTAATATTAATATCACTGTCTTTTAATTCTGTTTCATTAAAATTACCTAATTTCTTTAATTCTTCTTTAAAAATATCATAAGTACTAGTTAAATCAAAATTAATAAGTTTAAAACCATAATAATCACTTACTAATTTGGCATCTGTTTTATCTTCATTTTGAGAATGACATGGCATAGTTACTCCAATTACATTTTCACGTCCCAATGCTTTAACTAAAAGTGCTGCAACTATACCTGAATCTTTTCCTCCACTTATACCAAGAATTGCTCCACCCAAATTATTCTCTTTATAGTAATCTCTTATAAATTTTACAATATTATTTACTTCTTTTTCTGCATTAAAATCTTTCATTTTTACCTCTCTAATCTTAAAACTTTTTCTTTAGTTTCTTTAATTAAATTATTTTTTAAATTTATATAATTTTCCGTTCCATCAACGTAATATTCATGTGGATTTTTGCATCTTTTAACTTCTTCATAAAGAGTTTGCATTTCACTTTCACAGTATTTCTTTTTTTCATTTATTTCTGGATCATAATATACCAATTCTCCATTTTTAAATATAGTTTTTTGCAATTCTCTTAATTCAAAATTATTAATAGTAATATTTTTCATATTATCAATTGGGGAAATGATTAATAAATTTTCACGTTTTATTTTTTCTCCACGTTCAGTCATAATATCTGCAATCGCAATACCATTTTTATTATAAGCACGATATAACTTTTTAAAACCAGGATTAACTGTTTTAATTGTATCGTTGCTTACTTTAATTTTAGGAACTAAAAGACCGTCTTCATTTAATGCTACTTCTTTATAAACACATCCCATTCTGCCACTTGGTTTAGAAATATTATCTCCAACTCCTAAACTATCAAATTTAGCACCTTGTAAAACTAAAGATTCAATTGTTTCAGCATCAAGTCCATTGCTTAAACAAATTTTAGCATTAGGAAATCCTGCTTGATCCATCATAATTCTTGCTTGTTTTGAAAGATAAGCAAGATCTCCTGAATCAATTCTAATTCCAATATTTTGGGTACTAATTCCCTTTTCTTTCATATATTTAAATACTTTTATAGCATTTGGAATACCACTTCTTAAAGTATCATATGTATCAACTAGTAAATTACAATTATCGGGATAAATTTTAGCCCATGTCATGAAGGCTTCTAATTCTGAGTCAAAAGATTCAATAAAACTATGAGCCATAGTTCCTAAGGCTTTAATGTTTAGCATATTAGCTGCATGAATATTACTAGTACCAGAACAACCTGCCATGATTCCATAAATTGCAGAGTCAATGCCAGCATCAAATCCATCTGCTCTACGGGATCCAAATTCCATAACTGGAATACCTTTAGGAGTTGCTTCAATTATCCTTCTAGCACCAGTTGCATGTTCCATTGCTCCATTCATAAGTGCAAGAATTGCTGTTTCAATTACTTGAGCCTCAATTAAAGGAGCTTTTACAGTTAAAAGTGGTTCGTTTGGAAATACAGGTGTTCCATCTGGAATTGCATAAATATCTCCTGTAAATTTAAATGTTTTTAAATACTCTATAAATTCTTGAGGATAACCCCAGTTTCTAAAATAATTAAGTTCTCTTTCTTCAAATTTTAAATTTTGTATATAATCAATTACTTTATCAACTCCAGCCATGATTGCATATCCACCATTATTAGGAATACGCCTAAAAAATACATCAAATACTGCTTCTTGATTATTTTTACCTGCAAGTAAATAGGCACTTCCCATATTATATTCATAAGCATCAGTAAACAAAGTATAATTATCATTTAATCTTTTATATCCATTATAAATTTTCATAACTACATTTTTCCTTTCTTATAAATTTTTACTCCATTTCGCTTTATTCTATTAATTGCTGCTTGGTTTATTTCATCTCTTTCATGACCAGGTGCATCATATGTATCAATAGCATCGGCATGAACTCCAACTACAACATTTCGATTTAATTCATCTAGTAAGTTTCTAGTAGAAATTGCTCCATTTTCAACACATACTTCTGATAAACATCCACAAAAATCTATTTTTTCTAAGTTTCTCATATTAGTTAAATCATGAATAAACTTATCAGCAAATACTAAATTAGTACTATTTTTAAAATAAGTATAAGCATCTTTTTCTGCAAATTTTAATTCATCAATTACTTCTGTTTCTTTAGTACCTTCTATACAATGAGGTCCATATATTTTGAATTCTTCTGCATTCGCTGAATGTGAATCTCTTACAAAAACAATTTTAGAATTATTCTTTTCTAAATATTTATTTAATAATTCTCTAATTCTAGGTACTATTCTCATAATACTAGGGGACGCTAAAGTTCCACTTTTAACAAAACCATTGACCATATCAATTACTACTAATAACTCCCTTATTTCTTTTAACTCTTCTAAACTTCTTTCTAAATTTTTCATATTTTCAAATCCTTTCTTTTTAACTTTTTATTAATATCAAATACTAATTTTTTAAGACTTGTTAAAGTCTATTAAACCAACCCGATTCATTTTACCGACTAAAAATTCTTATACTCACCACACTTTCTTTTTAATGTTTTGTTAAAAACACAAAAATAAATTATTAGGACTATAGGTCCTTTTTCAAAAACAAATTTGCTTTTGTTATTAACATTATATTAATAACAAATCGTTTTGTCAACACTTTTTATAAAAAAATAACAATTATACATTTATAAAAAAATAACAATTATAAATTGCTATTTTTTAATTACCTTATAATTTTCAAATTTATTTTTCATATTTTTTAGATAAGCTATCCTTTTTTCAAGTTTTAAAGGATTATGAGCATAAGCATCACTAATTTGAATTAAAAATCTTTTATATGCTAAATCATAATTACTTTCTATATCCTCTACTTTAATAGGTGTATCATGATATCTTATTAAATAAATAATTTTTTCCACAAATTCAGGTGGATAATTTAATCTTGTTAAAATAACAAAAGACATTATTGCTGATACTTCCGGATGTCCTCTAAAATGTCTAACTTCTTCATCTTGATATGAAAAAGGTTTACCAATATCATGAAGTAATAAACAAAGTCTTTCATCAAATTCATAATTTGAAAAACCAAGAGCAAGTAAAGTATGTTCAAATACATCTAGATGATGATGTGGATGGTTATGTGGAAAATTAATCATATATTTTATTTCAGGTATTATTTTAATTAATTGATCTAAATTATTTCTAATTGATGAGACAACATCGTCCTGCATTAAGATTTCATATAATTGTTTTCTAAATTTTTCCATAACTACCTTTTTAAAACTAGTTTCTTTCCTTCTTCTGCATAACTAGTATTTTCAAAATAATTCTTTGCTTCTTTAACATAGTTTTCTTTTGCAATATGTGGCCAAAAATGAGTTAATAAAAGATTTTTAACATGCGCATCACGTGCAATCATTCCCGCTTCTCTGGCATACAAATGAGTATTGTCTAGTCTAGGTTGTCCATCTAAATAAGTAGATTCACATATAAATAAATCTGCACCCTGAGCAAACTTTCTTAAATCATTTTCACTTCCTGTATCTCCTGAATAAACAATACTACCAATACTCGTATCTATTCTAAAAGCATTTGCTACTACTTGATGTGGAACTCTTAATGAAGTAATTTCTAAATCTTTATTTTGAATATTAATATTATCATAATCAATGACCTTAACAGGATAGTTATTTTCAAGAGAATGAATAAATTCATACTCTATACTATGTTTATTATTTATATAATCACCTCCTGGTATATAAACTTCTAAATCAGTTTTTAACATACCAAGTCTCTTATATACTAAAGCAGATTGACATAAAACTGATAATTCTTCAAAATGATCTGGATGTAAATGCGTTATTAATATTTTTAAATTAGTAAGAATTCCAGGCATTTGCAGATATCTAGAAATTCCATTACCAGCATCAAGCAGATACCTTTGATTTTGATAAAGAACTAAATAACCGGAACAATTAAATTTTTTAAAACAATATGGTGAAACTGTTCCTAAAGGTGTAACTATTAATTCATTCACAATAAACACTTCCTTTTTTTGATATATTATAAAGGATATCAATTTATATTTCAATAAGAATTGCTTAAATTAGAAATGTTGTATAAATTTGTATACTAGTTGTTCAAAAATATTTAAAATGTTATAATAAGTTTATAAGAATAATACAATTAAATTGAATAAATTGGAAAGGATAAATATGAAAAGAATAGATGAAATTGATTTAAAAAATAAAAAAGTTATCATTAGAGTTGACTATAATGTACCTCTTGATAAAAACTTAAATATAGTAGATGATAATAGAATTAAAGAAAGTTTAAAAACTATTAATTATTGTTTAGATAATAATTGTAGTATTATTTTATTATCACATTTAGGTAAAGTTAAAAGTGAAGATGATTTAAAAACAAAATCTTTAAAACCTATTGCGAAAAGACTGTCTGAACTATTAAATAGAGAAATAATTTTTACTGGAGAAGCTCGTGGCGAAATAGTTGATGAAACTGTTTTAAATATGCAACCAAAAGATATAGTTTTATTTGAAAATACAAGATTTTTAGATTTAGATGGTAAACTAGAAAGTGGATGTGACTTAGAACTTTCAAAATATTGGGCGTCTCTCGCCGATATATTTATAAATGATGCTTTTGGTACTATTCATAGAGCTCATGCTTCTAATGTTGGAATTGCTAAATATATTAAAGAGTCTTGTATTGGCTTTTTAGTACAAAAAGAACTTGATAATTTAAACCAAATTACTAATAATCCTGAATTACCTTTTACAGTAATACTTGGTGGTGCTAAGGTAAGTGATAAGATAGGTGTTATTAAAAATCTAGTTAAAAAAGCAGATTATATTTTAATAGGTGGGGCGATGGCTTATACATTTTTAAAAGCTAAAGGGGAAAGTGTTGGAAAATCTCTTGTCGATGAAGACTCTCTTGAATTTGCTCGTGAGATGCTTAATACAACCAATAAAATTATTTTACCAATTGACCATTTAGTATCAGATAATACCTTAAATAGTAATTATAAAGTTAAAGAAAAAATTGAAAATGATGATATAGGACTTGATATAGGTCCAAAAACAATAGAATCATTTAAATCATATTTAACTAAAAGTAAAACAATATTCTGGAATGGACCAATGGGATACTATGAAAACGAAACATATCAAAAAGGAACCAAAGCTCTATGTGAAATAATTAGTAGGATAGAAGCTACAAGTATTGTTGGAGGAGGAGATTCAGCATCATGTGTTATAAATTTAGGATATAAAGATAAATTTACTCATGTATCAACTGGTGGAGGAGCCTCTTTAGAACTCTTAGAAGGAAAAGAATTACCTGGAATTGAGGCGATTAAATGAAAAAAATATTAATTACCTACGCATCATACGGATCAGGCCATAAAAGTGTTGCTAACTATGTTAAAGATTATTTTGAAGAACATTCAAATGAGTTTGAAATTAAAGTAATTGATGTTATGGACTATGGAAATTTATTTGCTAAAATAAGTCAAAAAATGTTTAATCTTAACTTTAAATTTCAAAATAGTATACCATCAACAATAGGTTATGAAATAAGTGATAATAAATTAATAACAGCACCCTATAAAGAAATCACACAGTCACTCCTTAAAAGTAAATTAAAAGATGATATTTTAGAATTTAATCCAGATGTTATGATTTCTACACATTTTTTAGGTAGTATATTGATGGGATGCATTAATAAAAAATATAATACAAATACTAAAATAATTACTATATTAACAGACTATGCATCACATGCTATGTGGCTTAAAAACCATAAAAGAGAAAGTGCTTTCATTGTTAGTAATGAATTTGTTAAAAATGAACTAATAGATTATGGAATTCCAAGTGATAAAATCTATCCATTTGGAATCCCTCTTTCAAGTAAGTTTAAAAACTTAGATGACAAAGAAAAAGTAAAAAATAAATACAACGTTAATAACAATAAATTAACATGTTTATTCTTTGGTGGTGGCTCCCTTGGTTCATCATTTACATATTCTTATTTTAAACAATTATTAAAAGAAAATTTAGATATTAATATAATATTTGTAGCTGGAAAAAATGAAAAACTACATGAAAAATGTATAAATTATATTGAAATAAACAATATACAAAATGTACAAATAATTGGTTTTTCTCAGGATGTATCCAATCTTTTAAATATAGCTGACTTTGTAATTACCAAGCCAGGTGGATTATCTGTTACAGAAGCACTTGAAATGAAAACACCTATGATTTTAATTCCTGGAAACGGCGGTCAAGAAAATCATAATGCAAGATTCATTACTAAAAATAAATTTGGAATACGTGTAAGAAATCAATATAGTCTTGCTTATAAAACTAAAAAATTAGTAGAAAACCCTAAACTAATAGATGATATGTATAATAATTTAAAAAACTATGAAGAAAATAAATCAATTGAAAAACTATTCAATTTAGTTTTAAAAATGGAGAAAATGAAATGAAACTAGTATGTTGTAATTTTAAAATGAATTTACTAAAAGATGATATTGAAAACTATATAAAAGTTATCCACAATTATGTGGATAAAAATAATTTAATTATATTTCCAAGTATACCTTATATTAACGATTTTAAACAAAATGGTTTTATAGTTGGAAGCCAAAATATTTCATTTAATGAATTTGGTAGTATAACAGGTGATACATCTATATTACAATTAAAAGAAATGGGAATTACATATACTATTATAGGGCATTCTGAAAGACGTAAATATTTTAATGATGATATATACATTAAAGAAAAAATTAATTTAGCATTGAATAATAATGTTAAAGTTATTCTTTGTATTGGAGAAAGCATTAAGACTAATGAACAAGAAACCTATGCTATCTTAAAAAAAGAAATAGATGATGCATTTTTAAATAATACTAATTTAATTAAAAATGATAATTTAATAATTGCTTATGAACCTATTTGGTCAATTGGAAGTGGTCTGATTCCTGATAATACTTGTCTTACTAACACCATTAACTATATAAAAGATTATGTATTTAACACCTATAAAGTTAAAATAAAAGTATTATATGGCGGAAGTGTTAACATAAGTAATATTGATTCTTTACAAGAAATAAATGAAATAGATGGTTACTTAATTGGAAGTTTTTCGTTAAAACCCGAAAATATTCTAGACTTATCTACTCGTATTATGTAAAATCGACAAAAAAAGATAAAAAAAATTCTTGAAAAATTTGTAGAATACTATATAATTATAATTGCGTGCAGTAGGAAAGGATAGAATAATGAATAAAATTAGAGTACTTATGATTGACGACAATAAACAACTTGTCGACATGGTAAAGGAGTATTTTAGTAGTCACGCAGTAATAGAAATAAATCTTGTAGCAAATGATGGAATTGAAGGACTTGAAGTAATCAATGAGCACAAAGGTGAATTTGATTTAGTCCTACTAGACTTGATTATGCCTAAAAAGGATGGTATATCTGTTTTGGAAGAACTTCAAAATATTAAAGATTTTCCCAAAATAATTGTTTTAACATCATATAATACACCTGATATAATTAGAAAAGTATCTAGTATGGGAGTAAATTACTTTATGCTTAAACCATTTGAACTTCCTGAACTTGAAAGAAAAATTTTAGAGTGTACCAATGAAGTAAAACCTGGTCCTAAAAATATTGATTTATTTCATAATAATTTACAAATCGCTGTTACAAATGTTTTACATGAACTTGGAGTTCCATCACATATTAAAGGATATTCATATATAAGAGAATGTATTTTACAAGTCTTTTTCAATCCCCACATGATTGGTGGAATAACTAAAGAATTATATCCAAAAATTGCTGAGGAATTTAATACAACTGTATCACGTGTAGAACGTGCTATTAGACATGCAATTGAAGTTAGTTGGAACAGAGGTAATTGGGACCTTATGCAAGAAATATTTGGTTATAGTGTTGATATCGATAGAGCAAAACCAACTAACTCAGAATTCATTGTAACAGTTGCAGATAAACTTCGACTTGAATATGCAAATATAAAATAGTTTTTAACTTTTGTTAAGAACTTTTTTAATATTTATTTTTTTCTTGCATAAACTTAATTGGTGAACTATGAATAAATATAAAATATGTGTATATGCAATTGCAAAGAATGAAGAAAAATTTGTTAAGAGATGGTATGATTCAGTAAAAGAAGCAGATGAGGTATATGTTTTAGATACTGGCTCTACTGACAATACAAAGGAATTACTTGAAGAACTAGGTGTAAATGTTAAAGAAATAATAATTGACCCATTTAGATTTGATGTTGCTAGAAATGAATCTTTAAATATGATACCACTTGATACTGATATATGTGTTTGCTGCGATTTAGATGAAGTATTTGAACAGGGATGGAGAGAAAAATTAGAAAATATTTGGCAAAAAAATACAACCCGACTTATGTATAATTATAATTGGAAACTAGATGAAAATAATATTCCATTAGTAAACTTTTATATTGAAAAAATCCATGCAAGACAAAACTATATTTGGCATCATCCCGTTCATGAAGTTTTAAAGTATACTGGAAACGATAAGGAATATAAAATTACAACCGATAAAATAACAGTTAATCACTATCCTGACCCAAATAAAAGTAGAAGTAATTATCTAAATCTTCTAGAATTATCTGTTAAAGAAGATCCACTTGATGATAGAAATATGCATTATCTAGGAAGAGAATATATGTACTATGAAGAATGGAATAAAGCAATTGATACTTTAATTAGACATTTATCACTAGAAAGTGCTACTTGGAAAGACGAAAGATCTGCTTCAATGCGTTTTATTGCAAGATGTTATCAAAGATTAAATAGAATAAGAGAAGCTAGAATGTGGCTTGATTTAGCTATAAACGAAGCCCCATATTTAAGAGAGGCTTATTTAGAAAAAGCTATGTTAGAATACAATGAACAAAATTTTAAAGAAGTAGAAAAAAATTGTCGTAAGGCTTTAGAAATTAAATCTCATAATAAATCCTATATTAATGAAATATTTAGTTGGGATAATACTGTCTATGACTTATTATCTGTTAGTTTATATTATTTAGAAAATTATGAAGAAGCATATAAATATATTAAAATTGCTCTTGATATGGCTCCGAATGATGAACGTATTAAAAATAATATGAAGTTAATTGAAGAAAAATTAAATAATAACTAAAAAGGCGAGTGTGTAAAAAAATCTGTGTAAATGGAATCTATCCATGATTTGAGGTAAGTTTGATAACTTACTTCTTTTTGTTATATAAATAATAACACATAATTTAAAATTGTCAAAGACCTAAATTCTACCATCAAACATAATAGA
>JAFUAL010000040.1 GCA_017460745.1 Bacilli bacterium
ACATTTTGAAAATATGAGTATGTAAAACTAGACATTGCAATAATAGCCAACAAAAGTATTACCAAAACAATTTTTGTTCCTTTGGTATATCCCATAACAAATGCTCCTTACTTTATTCTATATTTGATTATAAAACATGGAATTAAATTTTACAAGAAAAAAAATAAGTATTGATACTTATTTGACTTTATTAACCCCCAAGTTTGTCACTTGTTAACCAAAAACATTCAATCAAGTACTATAATTACTTATTTTTTTATTAATTTTAGTCTTGCGTACTTGTCGTACATTTGATATAATCAGATTATACGGAGGTTATGGTATGGCTAGAATAAAAACAAATATTTATACAAACACTAAAAGTTATAGTATTATTGAAGATTATAAACGAAATGGAAAAAGAACTACTCGTGTTATTGATAATATTGGAAATTATGAAAAAGTATCTAAACTTGCTAATGAAGAGGGTATTGATGTTGATACTTGGTTAAATAATTATTTAATTAATTTTAAAAGAGAACATAATATTCCTATTCCAACAGAGATGAATGAAATCACAATAAAAAAGTATGCAAATAAATTAATACCATCAAATATTACAAACAAATTCAATGTTGGTTATTTATTTTTAGAAGATATATATTATTCCTTAAAATTAGATAAAATTTGTAAAATTATTAGCCAAAAATATAAATTTGAATTTAATTTAAATGAAGTATTATCCAATTTAATTTATTCAAGAATTATATATCCATCTTCTAAATTAAAAACATATGAATTAAGTAAATCTTTTATCGAAACTCCTAAATATAATTTGAATAATTTATATCGTGGTTTAACTTATTTAAACAAAGATTTAGATTACATCCAAAAAGAACTTTATAATAATAGTAAATTAGTAGTTGATAGAAATACCAGGATTATATATTATGATTGTACTAATTATTATTTCGATATTTCTGAAGAAGATGACTTAAGAAAATATACTGGAAATGCCAAAGATAAAAAAGCTAAACCTGTTGTTGGTATGGGATTATTTTTAGATGGTAAAGGTTATCCAATAGCTATGAATATATTCCCTGGAAATGCTAATGAAAGCACCACGTTAATCCCTTTACAAGAAAAAATAATTGGAATAGATCCAGTAACAAAAATTGAAATAGAGGGATTTGATTTAGAAAACGACAAAACAATTATCTGTACAGATGCAGCTATGTGCACTGATGAAATAAAAAAATTTAATATAAAAGATGGTAAAGCATTCGTTATTACTCAATCCATAAAGAAATTAAAAGAGGAATATAAAAATGAGGTCTTTGAAGATGATAATTGGAGAATTGTTGGTGATTTAAAACATATCTATAAATTAAGTGATATTTTAAACGATGAAGATAAATGTAGAGAACATTATGAAACTATATTTTATAAAATAGTTCAAACAGAAACTGCTCATGTTGTTCAAGATTTAATAGTTACATTTCAAATTAAATATAGAGACTATTTAAGAAATGTAAGAAACGGCCAAATTGAAAGAGCTAAAAATAAAATTAAGGCAAATACCGATGGTAAAAAGATAAAACTAAGTAATAACCCAAATGATTATAGAAGACTCATAAAAGAAGATGTAACTACAATAACAAAAAAAATCAAAAAGAAAACAACTACTAATGACAATTCTTTAAACGAAGAAAAACAAAAAGAAAAATATAATTATTCTTACTCTATCGATAATGACATTATCAGAGAAGAAGAAAAATATGATGGTTATTATGGAGTAACTACCAACTTAAATGGTGATATAGAAGCTATTTTAAATATATCTAAAAACAGATGGGAAATAGAAGAAAATTTTAGAATACTAAAATCAGATTTTGAATCTGGTGACATATATCTTTCTAGAGAAGATAGAATAACAGCACATTTTTTAACTTGCTTTATATCCCTACTAATATACAGAATATTAGAAAATAAGTTAGATTATAAATATACTAATACTCAGATTATAGATAAATTAAGAGAAATGGAAGTTTACGAAGAAAAAGGTGTTGGATATTCACCAGCCTATGTAAGAAATGATTTAACTGATGATTTACATAAGGCATTTGGCTTCAGAACTGATTATGAAATAATAAATTATGAAAATTTTGAAAAAATTTTTAAACAATTAAAAAAGTGACACAAGTACGCAAAAAAATAAAATCTCGCAAAGCGTTTAATTAAAAGGGCTGGCGAGATTTTTTGATACCTAAAGTGACAAATTCAAGATTATACCGAAAAATATTATTAAATACAATTATAAATTTATAAAAAAATAAATATTACAAAAAACAGACACTCTAATAAAGAGTATCTAATATATTTTATTAAATTAAGCAATACGATATGGATTATCACTTTCTCCAGTACCACCTAGAATTGATACATTGCTCTTTAGGTATGCTACTGGCCGCACCGCAAAGCCATTATTCGTGCTGTTGTAGTAGACATCGCCACTGGTACTGACATAAGCCACATCGTAGGAGTCCTCAGCACGCGGAGTCATTGTCCATTGCCAGAATGCACCATTAAATAACCAGTCGTTATTTCGACAAGGAGCATTTGCTGATGAACCCCATGTATATAATGCTATATTTCTACAGCTATTTCCAGATACAGAACCACTACTTGCATAACCATAATCACTTGGATACATTAAGCCTAGATTACCTGTCCAGGTTAACTCGTTATTATTTCCTTGATTAGTTCTTTCTGCTGTATAGTACTGTTTACTGTTCATTGTTGATCCACTATAAGTATCACTCCCCCATGTATAA
>JAFUAL010000041.1 GCA_017460745.1 Bacilli bacterium
ATAAAGACAAGCTTTATTTGAATTATTATTATAATTACATAATAAAAATCAAGGGTCTAGATGAACTCACTAAAGTTCGCCCTTGATTTTTTAAAACCCAGGTTTTTTCTGATGTCTACCAAATGGGGTTCACATCAAAATTATAGGGGTTTGTCTACAATCTGAAAAAAAATACTAGAATATAGTATTTTTTATTTTTAATAATCGCAGTTACCTGGAGTTCTTGGATAAGGAATTACATCTCTTATATTTTCAACACCTGTTAGATAAATAAGAAGTCTTTCAAATCCCATACCAAATCCTGAATGATAACATCCTCCAAATTTTCTTAAATTCAAGTACCATTCCATACCTTCAACTGGTACGTTCATATCTTTCATTCTAGAAACTAGTTTATTTAAATCCGCTTCTCTTTCACTTCCACCCATCAATTCTCCAGCACCTGGTACTTCCAAATCAACGGCTGCAACTGTTTCTTTATCTGGATTTAATTTCATATAGAATGCTTTAATATCCTTTGGCCAATCTTTAATAAATACAGGTCCATCAAAATATTCTGTAATATATTTTTCATGTTCACGGGCTATATCTTCACCATACTTAGGTTCAAATTCCCATTTAACCTTTGCTTCTTTAAGTATAGTTATAACATCATGATGACTAATTCTTGTAAATTTACTATTAATAAGTTTATTTAATTTTTCAAGAAGTCCTTTTTCAACAAATTTATCAAAAAATTCCATTTCTTCTTTAGCATGTTCTAAAACATATTTAACTACATACTTAAGCATATCTTCCATGATATCCATATCACCTTCTAAATCACAAAAAGCAATTTCAGGTTCTATCATCCAAAATTCACTGGCATGAGTTTTCGTATTTGAGTTTTCAGCTCTAAATGTTGGACCAAATGTATAAACTTTTTTATAAGCAAGAGCATATGTTTCCGCTTCAAGTTGACCAGATACTGTTAAAGCAGCACTTTTTCCAAAGAAATCTTTAGAATAATCAACACTTCCACTTTTTGCAACTCGATCCAAATCAAGGGTTGTTACTTGGAACATTTGTCCAGCTCCTTCACAGTCACTGGCTGTAATTAAAGGTGCATGAAAATATACATAGCCTCTTTCCCCGAAATAAGTATGAATTGCCATTGCAGTTATACTTCTTACACGAAAAACAGCATTAAATAAATTTGTTCTTGGTCTTAGATAGGCTTGTTCTCTTAAGAATTCTCTTGTATGTCTTTTTGGTTGAATTGGATATTCATCAGGACAATCACCAAGCACTTTAATACTTTGAACTTTTATTTCAAATTCTTGTCCTTTTCCCTCAGATTTAATAACTGTTCCATTTACTTCTAAACTAGAACCAATTTTAATTTTTTGAATTTCTAAAAAATCATCTAACTTATTATCATAAACAAGTTGTATCGTTCCAAAACATGTGCCATCTGAAAAATCAATAAATCCAAATTCCTTTTGTTTACGATGATTTCTAACCCAACCAAATATTTTTACTTCCTTATCTAAATACTTTTCTACATCAACTACTATTTCTTTGATATCCATAAAATCCTCCTATAATATAAAAAGCACCAATAAAAGAGGCATTACTTTAACACGGTACCACTCTTTTTATCAATGCTTGATATCTCTTTTTGATAACGGAAATATTCCGATACTTTCTACTAAATTTCAAAAATATACTCCACAGTGTTCTTCTTATATTCTTCCTATTAACTTCCACCTACCGTTAATTCTCTTTAAGTAACTAAATATAATACTCTCTGCATCAACGTTTTTAACGATATTATTATACATCTTTTTCTTTTTTTTAGTCAACCTTTTTTATTACCATACTAAAATTATATACATAATATCAATTGTTATAAAAAATCGAACTAACTAGTCCGACTAAATACTAATTGGTCCTTGTGGTGGGAGTCGAACCCACACACATAAGTACACGATTTTGAGTCGTGCGCGTCTACCAGTTCCGCCACACAAGGAACATGTATTCATTATACCATATAATCAAAAAAATTGGTTATTTTTTTTACACTATTAACTAAATCTTTTTTATATTTTTTTTACGTCATCCAAAATTCTATACAAATGTTTCTGGTAATTCTCTCTTTAATATTTTATATAATTCTCCATAAATTAAATAAAACATATACTAAAATTTACTAAATATCATATGTATTGGAAATTAAATATAAATACTCAACTATATGTTATACTAGTCGCATTATTTTAGTTTTTTTAATTATTTTGTTT
This sequence comes from Bacilli bacterium, assembly GCA_017460745.1. Classification (GTDB taxonomy): domain Bacteria; phylum Bacillota_I; class Bacilli_A; order RF39; family UBA660; genus RUG591. The sequence goes on from JAFUAL010000041.1 coordinate 2,283, forward strand.
GTTATTTAAAAGTCTATCAATAGAATCTTTTTCATTTTTGATTTCTATCTTGTATTTTTCTATTGCTTTTAAATAATCATGTTTTTTTGATTCATATTTAAATAAACTATTTTTATCAATAAATTCATCTTTGTTTTCCTCAAGTTTTTTTAAATCATCTTGATAATGTTTTAACTTATCTTTATACATATCTAAATATATTTTTGATTCTTCAAGCGCTTCATCTATCAAGAAATTTAAATCTTTTTCTTCCTTCAACATAAAATCCCTTCCTAATGTTAGTTATTATACCACATATTTTTAAAAAATAATAACTAAAAATAGCATATGGCATGGATTTACCACTATAAATGTAAAAATAAAATTGGTGGTAGTAATTATGATAGATATAGAAAGATTAAAGAATATAAGGGAAGACCATGATCTAAGTCAAAAAGAAATGGCCAATATTTTGAATGTTAATCGTTCAACTTATTCTTTGTGGGAACTTGGAATTAATATTATTCCTATTAAATATCTATCTAATTTTTCAGATCACTTTAACTATAGCATTGATTATGTTTTAGGATTAACAAATAATAAACACCCAAATGACTTAAAAAAAGGATTTAATGTTAATATTTTAGGCAATAATTTAAAACAACTTCGACATTCTAAAGGATTATCTCAAGAAAATATTGCAAATATTATTGGAGTAACTCAACCATGTATTGCTAGATATGAAAAAGGTATAATTGAAATATCAACATCTAATTTATATAAATTTTCTAAAGAATTTAAAATACCTATATATGAATTATGTGGTAAAAAAGAAGAAAAAGTATCAGTTAATGATGTGAACCCCAAATAGGAGGCATCAAATAAAAAAGTAAATTAAAATCAAGGGCGAACGAAGTGAGTTCATCTAGACCCTTGATTTTTATCATATAATTATAATATTTATTCAAATAAAGCTTGTCTTTATTTGTTAT